>NZ_JBIBBM010000001.1:0-573569 GCF_042900645.1 Streptomyces sp. NPDC012888
GTGAGCCACTCACGCCAGGGAGAGGGGTTCGTCAGCGGGGGATCGGAGGACCCCGTCCGCTCTGCGACAACACCAGTTAGCCAGCCCCCCGCCCCGCTGGCAACGCCCCCACCTACTAGCCACGACCGCAGACCGGACCGCACCGACCGGCGGTAGCCGCGGTGCAGGGCGGGTGGAAGGGCTACTGTCCCGGGTCGTATGTGACGTGGGTCCTGTGGGCCGCCTCACCGGATACCGGCCCTAATGTCACCTTACGTGTCTGGTTGTACCCCTTTGAGGGGTGTGTCGCGGGCCACTCCCACCCCCGAATCGAAGGCCACGGCCGCGTCGAACGCCGCTTTCCTCGTCGCCCGCCGCAGGGCCCGCAGCACCGTCCCGCCCAGGGCGAGCGTCAGGACGACCGTCAGCGCGGCCCGTCCCAGGTCCCAGCCGAGGCTGGTGGCCACGCAGTACGCGAGGAAGCGCGTGAGGTTCGCGGACAGCGGGTCGCCCGGGTGGAAGGAGACGCCCTGCCCCATGCCCTGGAGGACCACCCAGCCCTGCAGGTTCATGACCGTGCCGTACGCGAACGAGCCGGCGAACCCGTAGGCCGCGAGCATCCAGAGCTCGGCCCGCCCGCGTATCCGCCCCGGCCCCGGCAGCAGGCCCGCTCCCAGCGCGAACCAGCCCATGGCCAGCATCTGGAACGGCATCCAGGGGCCCACCCCACCGGTGAGCAGGGCCGACGCGAACATGGTCACGGCGCCCAGCACGAAGCCGAAGCCCGGCCCCAGGACGCGGCCGCTGAGCACCATCAGGAAGAACATCGGTTCCAGGCCGGCGGTACCGGCACCCAGCGGACGCAGGGCCGCCCCGACGGCGGCGAGCACGCCGAGCATCGCCACGGCCTTGGCGTCCATGCCCTGGTCGGCGATGGTCGCGACGACCACGGCGACGAGCAGCGGCAGCAGGGCCGCGAAGAGCCAGGGCGCGTCCTGGGAGTGCGCGAACCCGGACTGCCGGTCGGCGAGCAGCGGCCAGCCGAAGGCGGCGATGCCGATGAGGGTGACCAGCACCAGGGCGGCGGCGGCGCGGGGGCCGATGCGCACGGGCCGGACGGGGCGGGCGGTCGTCATGGGGTGGGCCCCGTTGCCGCATGCCCGGGCGTGGGGCCGCTGCGGTAGGTGCGGCCGGGGCGCGGGGGATGGTCTCGGGGGCCGGGGACGGGCGGGGGAGCGGCGCCCAGGCGGGCGGCCACCTGGGCCACCGTGAGCCAGTGGCCAGGCGCGAGGACCTTCGCCACCTGGGGGGCGAAGGCCGGGGAGGAAACGACCACCTCGGCGGTCGGCCCGTCGGCGACGATCTCCCCACCGGCCAGGATGACCACCCGGTCGGCCAGCTCGGCCGCCAGTTCCACGTCATGGGTGGCCAGGACGATCGCGTGGCCGTCGGCCGCGAGGCCGCGCAGGATCCCGACCAGCCGGGCCTTGGCGGCGTAGTCCAGGCCGCGGGTCGGCTCGTCCAGGAGCAGCAGCGCCGGGCGGGCCGTCAGCACCAGCGCCAGGGCCAGGGCGAGGCGCTGGCCTTCGGACAGGTCGCGCGGATGGGTGTCGTCGGACACGTCCGGGAGCAGGGCGGACACCAGCTCGCGGCAGGTGCCGGGCGGCGTACCGGCGTCGGCGTCGGCCGCCGCGCACTCCGCGGCGACGGTGTCGGCGTACAGCAGGTCGCGGGGGTCCTGCGGGACCAGGCCGACCCGGCCCACCATGTCGGCGGGAGGCGTCCGGTGGGGGACGGCTCCGCCGACGGTCAGGGTGCCCGAGGAGGGCTCCAGCATGCCGACGAGGGTGCTGAGCAGGGTGGACTTGCCGGCGCCGTTGCGGCCCATGAGGGCGACGGTCTCGCCGGGGGCGACGCCGAGGTCGACGGAGCGGAGGATCTCGCGGCGGGCTCGGCGGACGGCGAGGGCGGTCGCGGTGACGGGTTCGGACGCCGCCGGGGCCGCGGACGGGGCCGCCGGGGTGGTGGGTGCGCCGCGGCGGCGGAGCAGGCGGGCGAGCAGGGTGGGGCGGGGGCTGGGCCCGCCGCCCAGGGCACCCTCTCCGCCCCGCCCTTCCCCGGCCACCGCCGAAGGTGCCTCCGGCTCCTCGAACGCCGGAGGGGCCGAAGCGGCGGCATCGGCCGGCCGGGCGGCCGGGCCGGTTCCGGTCAGGCGGCTGCGGAGGGCCGGAGCCGCTCGGCGGGCGTCGCGGACGGTGAGGGGGAGGGGGGACCAGCCGGCCAGGCGGCCCAGGGCCACCACCGGGGGGTGGACCGGGGAGACGGCCATGACGTCCCCGGGCTCGCCCAGGACCGGCGCCGCGCCCGGGGCCGGGATCAGCAGCACCTTGTCGGCGTACTGCACCACCCGCTCCAGCCGGTGTTCCGCCATGAGGACGGTGGTCCCCAGGTCGTGCACCAGCCGCTGGACGACGGCCAGGACCTCCTCCGCGGCCGCCGGGTCCAGCGCCGAGGTCGGCTCGTCCAGGACCAGCACCCGCGGGTGCGGGGTCAGCACCGAGCCGATCGCGACCCGCTGCTGCTGGCCGCCGGACAGGGTCGCGATGGGCCGGTCGCGCAGCTCGTTCAGGCCGAGCAGGTCGAGCGTCTCCTCCACCCGGCGCCGCATCACCGCGGGCGGCAGCCCCAGCGACTCCATGCCGTAGGCCAGCTCGTCCTCCACCACGTCCGTGACGAAGTGGGCCAGCGGGTTCTGGCCGACCGTGCCGACCACGTCCGCCAGCTCGCGCGGCGGGTGCGTACGGGTGTCCCGGCCCGCGACGGTGACCCGGCCGCGCAGCGTGCCGCCGGTGAAGTGCGGCACCAGCCCGGACACCGCGCCGAGCAGGGTCGACTTGCCCACGCCCGACGGGCCGACGAGGAGGGTGAGCTCACCCTCGGGAACGGTCAGGTCCACGTCCCGCAGGGTGGGTGCGGACGAGCCGTCGTACGTGACGGACACCTGCTCGAAGCGGATCACGGTAGGCGGGTCTCCTTCGGCGGAACGGGCGCCACCAGGGCGGGGAGCAGGCCGACCAGCACCGCCGCGGCGGGCCACAGCGGCAGGCCGGGAGCCACCAGCGGCACCACCCCGGGCCGCAGCCCCTCCGGGTCGGCCGTCCCGGACAGGACCATCAGCGCGGCCACCGCGGCACCGGACCCGGCGACCAGCCAGGCCCGGGCGCCCCACCGGTCGGGCCGGTAACGGGTGCGGAGGCTGCGCCGGCCGCCCAGCCGCAGCCCCGCCAGGGCCAGGACCAGCCCGCCGCCGAGCAGCGGCAGGCCGTATCCGGCGCCTTCGGCGGCGAGCAGGCCGTAACTGCCGGCGCACATGCCGAGCAGCCCGCCCAGGGTGAGGGCGGTGGTGGCGTGGCGGACGGCCGGCGGTACGGCGGCGGTGCGGCCGTAGCCGCGGGCGTCCATGGAGGCGGCCACGGCGACGGAACGCTCCAGCGCCCCCTCCAGCACCGGCAGGCCGATCTGCAGGACCGCCCGCACCCCGCCGGTGGGGCGGCCGCGCAAGCGGCGGGCGGTCCGCAGCCGGACCACGTCCGCGACCATGTTCGGCGCGAAGGTCATCGCGACGACCACGGCGACCCCGGCCTCGTAGAGCGCGGCCGGCAGCGACTTCAGCAGCCGGGCCGGGTTGGCCAGGGCGTTCGCCGCGCCCACGCAGATCAGCAGGGTGGCGAGCTTCGCGCCGTCGTAGAAGGCGAAGACCAGCTGTTCGGCGGTGACCCGGCCGCCCAGCCGGACGCCCTGCGCCCAGTCCGGCAGCGGCACCTCGGGCAGGGTGAGCAGGACGTGGCTGCCGGGGATCGGCGAGCCGAGCAGGGCGGAGAACACCAGGCGCAGGCCGAGGACGGCGAGGCCCAGCTTGACGAAGGCGCCGTAGGAACGGGCCCAGGGCGCGTCGGTCCGGCGGGCCGCGACCACGTAGCCGGCCACGCCGACGATCAGGCCGAGCAGCAGCGGGTTGGTGGTGCGGGAGGCCGCGGTGGCCAGGCCCAGGGCCCACAGCCACCACGCCCCCGCGTGCAGGGCGTTGCCCCGGCTCGCCTCGGGTGCGGCCGGCAGCCTCATCGGCCGTGGCGGCGGCGGGACTGCCAGATCGCGGCGGCGCCCAGCGCGAGGACCGCCGCGATGCCGCCGAGCAGGCCGAAGGACGGGCCCGAGTCGGCCCGGGCCGGCTCCGCCGAGGCCGGGGGAGGCGTCGTGGTCGCGGGCTCGCCGGCACCGGTGCCCGTGCCGGCGCTGGTGCTCGTGCCGGCGCTCGTGCCCGGGTCGGAGACCTGGTCGCCGCAGCCCTGGGACGGGTACCCGGAGATCGCGCACAGCAGCGCCGCGCTGTCGTAGCGGAGCGGTTTCGCGACCGCCGCCAGCGCCTCCGCGGCGGTGGCCCCCGGGGCGACCTGGGCGCAGGCGGTGCGCGGGCCGGCCTGCGGCGGGGCCTCGCCGGAGGGCGCGTCGGCCTGGACGCCGAAGTCGATGACGAGCGCCACCCGCTTGCGGCCCTCGGCCGCCGGGGTCGTCCCGCACACCGCCGCGAAGTCCGCGGCGGCCCGCGGCCGTGCCGCCTCCGCCGCCGCGTCCTGGCTCACCGCGAAGCGGAAGCCCAGCACCTCGCCGTCGGCCGGCCGGGCCGTCGAGGGCCCCTGCGAGGCGTACTTCCACGGGCCGCCCGTGCCGCCGTCCCAGAACGACCAGTACCGGTAGCCCGCGGCCTGCGCGGGCGCGGCCGACAGCACGGACAGCAGCGGGACGACGAGCACGGCGGCCAACGCCGGCGCCAGGCGCCGGATCACGGCTGCTGCTTCTTGCGGCGGCCGCTGAGCAGGATGCCGATGCCCACGCCGGCGGCGGCGCCCGCACCCACGATCCACCACACGGAGGAAGACGAGGAGGAGCCGTCCTCCTTCTGCCGCTGCTCCTCGTCCTTCTTCTCCTGGGCGCCGGCCGCCTTGGGTGCCGGGCCCTGTGCGTTCAGTTCCGCCACCAGGTCGGTGCCGCCGAAGGCCCGGGGGTCTGCGCCGGTCGCGTGCGCGGCGAGGATCAGCTGGGCGTACGCGGCGGGCCCCGCCGTCTTCGCCCACCCGGCGGCGTTCTGCCGCAGCCAGGCCAGCGGCTTCTCAGCGGCCGACTTGTGGCCGCCGGCGGCGAGCGCCACCACGGCGTCCGCGGTGTTGCCGAAGTCGGGCTGGTCGGTGGCGCCGGGCATCGAGGACATCAGGTGGTGGCCGGAGGAGGCCAGCTTGACGTTCAGGTAGTCGGCCGCGGCCGACGCCGACTCGGCGGGGTCCTTCGCGCCGCCCGCCTCGCAGGACAGCGGCTTGGCGGGGACCGGCCGGTCGGCGGCCGGAGCGGGCACGACCATGCCCTTGCCGAGCACGCCCAGGGCGGCCGCGGCGGTCGCGTCCGCGTTGGCCGCGAGCCCGCCCGCCTTGTCCGGCTGGAAGGCGAAGGCGCCCAGGTCGTCGGGGGCGGAACCCGGCTGCGGGCAGGCGAGCTGGAGTGCGCGCAGCGCCTCGTACGGGGTCTTGCCGCCCTTGGACCTCACCGCGTCGGGCTTCTCGCCGGCCGCCGCGAGGGCACCGGCCACGATGCCGGTGGAGTTGGCGTCGGTGCCGGTGTCCATGGCGCCGCCGGGGCCGTAGCTCCAGCCGCCGTCGGCGTTCTGCACGGACTTCAGCCAGTCCGCCGCCTTCTTCACCTGCTCCTGACGTCCGCCCAGCGCGGCCAGTGCCTGCACGGCGGCCGCGGTGGCGTTGGTGTCCAGCATGGTCGTGGCGTCACAGGCCTTCGCCGGGTCGGGGCGGAACGCCGCGAAGGCGCCGTTCGCGCACTGCTGCCCGACCAGCCAGTCCACGGCCTGGGGGGCCGGGGTCACGCCGGAGGCGTGCTGGGCGAGGAAGGCCAGCGACTGGCGGAACACGCCGTCGTACGTCGGGTCGCCCTTGCCGTAGAGGCCGGCTGGCAGCACGGGCGCGGGTGAGGGAGACGGTGCGGCGAGGGCGGCGGGAGCGGCGGCCGCGCAGAGCACGGCGGAAGCGGCGAGCGCGGCTGCGCTGCGGCGGATGTTCATGGCGGGGCGGATGCCTCTCCTGCTGGGGAGCGGGAGGCGGGCACGCGCGGCACCGGGCTCCGGCTCCGTTGACCTCGACGGTGCCGGTCACCTCTCCCGTTCGGGGCATTCCGGCTTCCGACGGCCCCGGGGGGCGGCGGTACACGGTTGCGGGTCAGCGCCGGATTCGCACCGGCTTCCCCCCGTGAGGAGCGTGGACGACGGCCTTCACTGTACCGGCCCGTAGCGTCGGGCCCGTGGGCCGGTACGGGGCCGGTGCGGGGCCGGGTACGGGGCCGATACGGGGCCGGCCGGGCGGCGGTCCGGGCCGCGGGGCCGACGCCGGTCCAGGGTCCGGGGCATGACAGAGGATCAGCGGAACCAGGCGGCTGGGAGGCGGTGCCGGCCCAGGCCGGGCCCGCGGTGGCGGAGACCGCCCGGCGGGCCCGCGTGCTGCTGCGGGAGCCGGTCCTGGACGCGGTCGACCCGATGCGCAGCGAGGGCGCCGGGCCGGCCGGTCAGGCCGGCACGGCCCGGTAGGTGATGGGGTCGCTGCCCGGCACGGCCTCGGCCCGGCCCAGCTTCACCAGCCGGCGCAGATGGGCCTCCGCCTCGGAGACGGCGATGTTCCGGGAGCCGTACGGGATCTGCTCCCAGGGCCGGTTCCACTCCATCCGCTCGGCCAGCGCCCACGGCGTGAGCGGTTCGGCGAGCAGCTCCAGCAGCCCGGCCAGCCGTTCCGCGTGGTGGGCGAGGAGGTCCCGGACGCGGGCGGCCGCGCCGGTGAACGGGTGCTGGTGCGCGGGCAGGACCTCGGCCGGGCCGAGCCGGGCGATCCGTTCGAGCGAGTCGAGGTAGTCGCCGAGGGGGTCGGTGGCCCGGGTGACCCCGTTCTCGTCGGGGGCCTCGTACAGGCCGATGTGCGGGGTGATCCCGGGCAGCAGGTGGTCGCCGGAGAAGAGGCGGCCGTTGCCGGGCAGGTCCGCCGGGTGCCGTTCGTCCAGGTGCAGGCAGACGTGGCCGGGGGTGTGGCCGGGCGTCCACACGGCGCGCAGCCGGCGTCCGGCCAGCGGCAGCAGCTCGCCGGGGACGATCTCGCGGTCGGGGACGGCGGCGTGCAGCCCGGGCAGGGTGCGCACGCGGCCGGCGCGGCGGGCGGCGCGCAGCGGGGTGACGTGTTCCTCGGGGGCTCCGGCCAGGCTCAGCTTCTCGGCCATGTAGTCGAACCAGACGCCCGGCTCGGCGGAGCGGGTGCGCAGGACGACCTCGGTGTCGGCGGCGTGCATGGCGATCCAGCAGCCGGAGGCCTCGCGGACCCGCCCGGACAGGCCGTGGTGGTCGGGGTGGTGGTGCGTGATGAGCACCCCGTGGAGGTCGGTGACGCGGATGCCGAGGGCGGCGAGTCCGCCGGTCAGGGTGGACCAGGAGGCGGGGTCGTCCCAGCCGGTGTCGATCAGGACCGGGCCGCGGTCGGTGTCGAGGACGTGGACCAGGGTGTGGCCCAGGGGGTTGTCGGGGATGGGCACGCGCAGGGACCAGACGCCCCCGCCGTGGTCGGTGACCCCGGAGGTGGTGACCGCACCCGCACCCGCCTCCGTACCCGTGCCCGCCCCCGCGTCTGAGCCTGCGTTCGACATGCGATCCCCCTGTGTCCCCTGTGTCCGCGGCGAGAACTCGTTCCACTGGTAGTAGTAGCCCAAGTCGACCATCCGGCGCACCTGTCGGTCGCGCATCGGCTCTCCCGTCGCACTTCCGTCCGGGGCGTGGACTCCTGCAACTAGAACTGGTATCAGTTCTGAAGCATCGTCAGGCCGTCACGGTGGTCGCGCAGCCAGCAGGAGGCAACAGCATGACCGAGCTCGTGGAACACGGAAGACTGTTCATCGGCGGCGAGTGGACGGATCCGCTGGGCGGCGACACCATCGAGGTCGTCTCCCCGCACACCGAGCAGGTCATCGGCCGGGTTCCGCACGCCTCGAACGCCGACGTCGACCGGGCCGTCGCGGCCGCCCGCAAGGCCTTCGACGAAGGGCCCTGGCCCCGGATGACGCTGGACGAGCGGATCGCGGTCGTCTCGCGGATCAAGGACGCGATCGCCGTCCGGCACGAGGAGATCGCCCGCTCGATCAGCTCGCAGAACGGCTCCCCCTACTCCTGGAGCGTCCTCGCCCAGGCGCTCGGCCCGATGATGGTCTACGACGCGGCCATCACCGTGGCCCGCGAGTTCCCCTACGAGGAGCACCGCGCCGGGGCGCTCGGCCCGATCCTGGTCCGGCGCGAGCCGGTCGGGGTGGTCGCCGCCGTCATCCCGTGGAACGTGCCGCAGTTCGTGGCGGCCGCCAAACTGGGGCCGGCCCTGCTCAGCGGGTCCACCGTGATCCTCAAGCCCTCGCCCGAGGCGCCGCTGGACTCCTTCATCCTGGCCGACATCGTCCGGGAGGCCGGCCTGCCGGAGGGCGTGCTGTCGATCCTGCCCGCCGACCGGGAGGTCAGCGAGTACCTGGTCGGGCACCCCGGCGTGGACAAGGTTGCCTTCACCGGCTCGGTCGCGGCCGGCAGGCGCGTCATGGAGGTCGCCGCCCGCAACCTCACCCGGGTGACGCTGGAGCTCGGCGGCAAGTCGGCCGCCGTCGTCCTGCCGGACGCCGACCTGGAGACCGCCGTACCGGGACTGGTCCAGTCGGCCTGGATGAACAACGGCCAGGCCTGCGTGGCCCAGACCCGGATCCTGGCCCCCCGCAGCCGCTACGACGAGGTCGCCGAGGCCCTCGTCGCCGCGGTCCGCGCGCAGAAGGTCGGCGACCCGCTGGACCCGGCCACCCAGATCGGCCCGCTGGTGGCCCGCAGGCAGCAGCGGCGCTCCCTCGACTACATCGGCATCGGTCAGGAGGAGGGCGCCAAGGTGCTCACCGGCGGTGGCGTGCCCGCCGGACTGGACCGCGGCTGGTACGTGGAGCCCACCCTCTTCGGCGACGTGGACAACTCCATGCGGATCGCCCGCGAGGAGATCTTCGGACCGGTGGTGTGCCTGCTGCCCTACGGCGACGAGGACGAGGCGGCGCGGATCGCGAACGACTCCGACTTCGGGCTCAGCGGCAGCGTCTGGACCGCGGACGTGGAGCACGGCATCGACTTCGCCCGCCGGGTGCGGACCGGCACGTACAACGTGAACACCTTCAGCCTGGACATGCTGGGCCCGTTCGGCGGCTACAAGAACAGCGGCCTGGGACGGGAGTTCGGGCCGGAGGGCCTCTCGGAGTACCTGGAGCAGAAGATGATCCACCTGCCCGCCGGCTACCGGGCCCCGGGGACCGGCGCCTGATGGGTGACCGCTGGCACGTGGAGGTGGACCGGGGCGTGTGCATCGGCTCCGGCATGTGCGTGAACCACGCCCCCACGGGCTTCACCCTGGACTCGGCCCGCCAGTCCCACCCGGCGCGCTCCGAGACCGACGCCAACGAGGGGGTCCTCGCAGCCGCCGAGGGCTGCCCCGTCGAGGCCATCATGATCACCCTCCAGGGCTCCGGCGAGCCGGTCTTCCCACCCGAGGAATAGCCGTCCGGCACTCCGTGGGACACTCCTGCGGCACCGCCGGGCGGACCTCGCCCGGCGGTACGGCTATCAGGAGCGGGACATCGGCATGGGCGGGAAGACGGCGGTACGGGTCACCACGGCCGCCGCGGTGGCGGCGGCGCTGACGGTGCTCGCGGCGGGCTGCGGTACGACGGCGGCCACCGGGGACCGGGCGGCCGGCCGGCAGCAGGATCCGGGTGCGGCGACGGCCCCGGCGTCACCCGCGCCCGCGCCCTCGCCCACGGCCTTCGACCGGAACGCCGCACAGACCGACCTCGACCGGTCGGTCGCCGCGGCCGGGCTGTCCGTCGCCGCGGGGAAGCGGCGGGAGACGGCGGCGCCGTCCGGGCAGCCGCTGTCCGCGAAGGACGCCGTGGTCGCCCGGATGGTGAAGTGCAGCGTCACCTGGCAGTCCCTCGGCGGCGGGAAGAGCGAGGCGGCCGGGACCGGCGCGGGGGACGAGCGGGCGAAGTACGACGCGGTCGTCACCGAACTCGGGCGCCGCGGCTGGCAGGTCGACCACCCGGCGCGCGAGGAGCCCCTCGACGAGGAGAGGGGCGAGGGGGCCGCCGTGCACCAGGTCCTCGAGAAGCGGGGCTGGACCCTGAGGGCCGGCTACTACGACATGAGCGGCATCCGGATGCTCAGCTTCCAGGGCTTCGAGGACGCCTGCGAGTCCCGGTTCAGCGAAGACGAACTCGCGCTGCTGGAGAGGCAGGGCGAGGGCTGACCCGACGGTGCCGCCCCGCCGGCAAGCCCGGCAGCGTCAGCTTCCGGACGAATCCCGGGGCGCCGCCGGCGGCGCCGTCAGGTCGATCAGGCGGCACACCGTCTCGATGTCGATCTTCACCTGGGCGATCGAGGCGCGCCCCGACAACCAGGTGATCAGGGCCGAGTGCCAGGTGTGCTCGATGACCCGCACCGCCGAGAGCTGCTCGGCCGTCGGCGGTGCCTCCAGCCCCATCGCGTCCAGGATGATCGCCGTCGTCAGCCGGGAGACGGTGTCGACCTCCGGGCTCACGCTGCGGTCCGCGAAGGTCAGGGCGCGCACCATCGCGTCCGCCAGGTGCGGTTCGCGCTGGAGCGCCCGGAAGGCCCGCATCAGGGTCTCGGCCACCCTGGCCGCCGGATCGTCGCCGGCCGGCGGCCGCTTCCGCAGCGTGGTGTGCATGTGCTGGAGCTGGTCCTGCATCGTGGCCACGAGCAGGTGCACCTTGGACGGGAAGTAGCGGTACAGCGTGCCGAGGGCGACCTGGGAGGACTCGGCGACCTCCCGCATCTGCACCGCGTCGAAACCGCCCCGGCTGGCGAGCTGCGCGCTCGCGTGCAGGATCCGGCGGCGGCGGGCCTCCTGCCGCTCCGTCAGGGGCGGGGACGCCGGGGTGGTCACGGCCTTCGCTTCCGCTGTCATGTGTCCCGTTCCGAGGTGAATGTTTCGCACTGTCCGAGGCTTGGCCAAAGGCCAGCATGGCAGGCGGTGCGGCCGTGGCGCGAATCACCTGCTCCGCCTCTTACGGTGTGGTTTCCGACCGGTAGATTCAATCTCCTTGAAGGATCAAGTCTGAAACTTGTTCTACATTATCCGAGCGGTTACGCTCCGGCGAAAGTCGCAGGCAGAAGGGGGCCGAGAGTGACCGCTGAGGCCATGGTGGCGAGCCCTTCCGAGGCCCTCGCCGCCGACGGTGAGCGCCCGTTGCGCATCGCGCTGCTCACCTACAAAGGGAACCCGTTCTGCGGCGGCCAGGGCGTCTACGTCCGCCACCTCTCCCGCGAACTGGTCAAGCTGGGCCACACCGTCGAGGTGATCGGCGCCCAGCCCTACCCCGTCCTCGACGAAGGCGCCACCCTCACCGAACTCCCCAGCCTCGACCTGTACCGCCAGCCCGACCCCTTCCGCACCCCCGGACGGGGCGAGTACCGGGACTGGATCGACCTCCTGGAGGTCGGCACCATGTGGACCGGCGGCTTCCCCGAACCGCTGACCTTCTCGCTGCGCGCCCGCCGCCACCTCGCCGCCCGCGCCGGGGAGTTCGACGTCGTCCACGACAACCAGACCCTCGGCTACGGACTGCTGGCCGACCTCGGCGCACCCCTCGTCACCACCATCCACCACCCCATCACCGTGGACCGCCGCCTGGACCTGGCCGCGGCCAAGGACCGCAAGCGGCGCGTCTCCGTCCGCCGCTGGTACGCCTTCACCCGCATGCAGAAGCGCGTCGCCCGCCGCCTGCCCTCCGTCCTCACCGTCTCCGGCTCCTCCCGGCAGGAGATCATCGACGACCTCGGCGTCGCCGACGACCGCATCCACGTCGTGCACATCGGCGCCGACACCGACCTCTGGTCCCCGGACCCCTCCGTCGCCGAGACCCCCGGCCGGATCGTCACCACCTCCAGCGCCGACGTGCCCCTCAAGGGACTCGTCCACCTCGTCGAAGCCCTCGCCAAGGTGCGCACCGAACACCCCGACGCCCACCTCGTCGTCGTCGGCAAACGCGCCGAACGCGGCCCCGTCGCCAAGGCCATCGAGCAGTACGGGCTCCAGGACGCCGTCCGGTTCGTCAAGGGCGTCACCGACGCCGAACTCGTCGACCTCGTCCGCGGCGCCCAAGTCGCCTGCGTCCCCTCCCTCTACGAGGGCTTCTCGCTGCCCGCCGCCGAGGCCATGGCCACCGGCACCCCGCTCGTCGCCACCACCGGCGGCGCCATCCCCGAGGTCACCGGCACCGACGGCGAGACCTGCCTCGCCGTGCCGCCCGGCGACGCCGACGCCCTCGCCCACGCCCTCGGCCGCCTCCTCGGCGACCCCGCCCTCCGCGCCCGCCTCGGCACCGCCGGCCGCGACCGGGTGCTGGCCAACTTCACCTGGGCCAGGGCCGCCGAAGGCACCGTCGCCCGCTACCGGGCGGCCATCGCGGCCCAGCCGCCCCGCAAGCCCGCCCGCAAGTCCGCCCGTACGTCCGCTCGTACGTCGTGAAGCTCCACCCTCACCACCCCCTCGACCGCGAAGGCAGGACCTCGTGCTGACCGTCGATTTCTCCCGCTTCCCGCTCGCCGCCGGAGACCGCGTGCTCGACCTCGGCTGCGGCGCGGGCCGGCACGCCTTCGAGTGCTACCGGCGCGGCGCCCAGGTGGTCGCCCTCGACCGCAACGGCGAGGAGATCCGCGAGGTCGCCAAGTGGTTCGCCGCGATGAAGGAGGCCGGCGAGGCCCCCGCCGGAGCCACAGCCACCGCCATGGAGGGCGACGCGCTGGCCCTGCCCTTCCCCGACGAGTCCTTCGACGTCGTCATCATCTCCGAGGTCATGGAGCACATCCCCGACGACAAGGGCGTGCTCGCCGAGATGGTCCGCGTCCTCAGGCCCGGCGGCCGCATCGCCGTCACCGTCCCCCGCTACGGACCCGAGAAGATCTGCTGGGCCCTCTCCGACGCCTACCACGAGGTCGAGGGCGGCCACATCCGCATCTACAAGGCCGAGGAACTCCTCGGCAAGATGGAAGCCGCCGGCCTCAAGCCCTACGGCACCCACCACGCCCACGGCCTGCACTCCCCCTACTGGTGGCTCAAGTGCGCCTTCGGCGTCGACAACGACAAGGCCCTCCCGGTCCGCGCCTACCACAAGCTGCTCGTCTGGGACATCATGAAGAAGCCCCTCGCCACCCGGCTCGCCGAGCAGGCCCTCAACCCCCTCATCGGCAAGAGCTTCGTCGCCTACGCCACCAAGCCCCACCTCCCCCTGGACGCGGCCCAGTGAGCTCCCCCGGGCGCACCGAACACCTCGTACTCCCAGGCGTCCTGACGGCCGAACAGGCCGCCCGCACCGTCGCCGGGATCCTCGCCGTCCAGCGCTCCGACGGCGCCATCCCCTGGTTCCGCGGCCACCACCTCGACCCGTGGGACCACACCGAGGCCGCCATGGCCCTCGACGCCGCCGGCGAACACGAGGCGGCCGGACGCGCCTACGCCTGGCTGACCCGGCACCAGAACGAGGACGGCTCCTGGTACGCCGCCTACGCCGACCGGCCGGACGGCGTGGACACCGCCACACCCCAGGACTCCGGCAAGGAAACCAACTTCACCGCCTACATAGCCGTCGGCGTCTGGCACCACTACCTCGCCACCGGCGACGACACCTTCCTCGACCGGATGTGGCCGGCCGTCTACGCGGCCGTCGAGTTCGTCCTCGGCCTCCAGCAGCCCGGCGGCGAGATCGGCTGGAAACGCGAACCCGACGGGACCGCCGTCCCCGACGCCCTGCTGACCGGCTCCTCCTCCATCCACCAGGCGCTGCGCTGCGCCCTGGCCATCGCCGACCACCGCGGGGAACCCCAGCCCGACTGGGAACTCGCGGCCGGCGCGCTGGGCCACGCGATCCGCAGCCACCCCGAGCGGTTCCTCGACAAGAACCGCTACTCCATGGACTGGTACTACCCGGTCCTCGGCGGCGCGCTGACCGGCGCCGCCGCCAAGGCCCGCATCGAGGAACGCTGGCAGGAGTTCGTCGTCCCCGGCCTCGGCGTGCGCTGCGTGCTCCCCAACCCGTGGGTCACCGGCGGCGAGAGCTGCGAGCTGGCACTGACCCTGTGGGCGATGGGGGAGTCCGAGCGGGCCCTGGACGTCCTCCGCTCGATCACCCACCTGCGGGACGACGACGGCATGTACTGGACCGGCTACGTCTTCCAGGACGAGGCGGTCTGGCCGGTCGAGAAGACCACCTGGACGGCGGGCTCCCTGCTGCTGGCCGTCGCCGCACTCGGCGGCGACCCCGCCACGGTCGCCGTCTTCGGCGGTACCGACCTCCCCGCGGGCCTGGAACCCGCCTGCTGCGCCTGACCGGGCGCCCCGGCCGCGTCGGCGCACCCGACGCGGCCGGCACGCCTCAGGCACGGGGCCGGGCCAGGGCGCGGGCCAGGGCGTGGCCCGCGACCGCGTACACCACCGCGGCCAGGCCGTAGCCGACGACGACGCGCGCCCACTCCGCGTCGAACGAGAAGATGTCGACCGACCAGCCGGCCAGCCAGCTCGCCGCGTCATGGAACCACTCCACCACCTCGTTCGCCCGGTTGGCGCCGAGGAGTGCCATCACGATCCAGACGACGATGATCGCGCAGACCACGTCGGTGACGAGCGCCACCAGCCGGGCCGCGGATCCGCCTCCACTGCGGTAATACGGCATGCCCCTCGTCTTGCCCCGCCGCCGCCGTCGAAACCCGAACGGATCCCCCGGGTGGTGGAAGGCCCCGGACCGGGCGAGGCTGCGGAAGGTCAACCGCACCCCGGAGGTACCCGTGCCCGTACCCGCGCCCGTACGCAGAAGCACCGCCCGGTTCCGCCGCGCCCTGCTGGCGCTGCTCCTGTCCTGCGCCATGCTGGCCGGAGCCACCGCCTGCGGGGGCGGCGGCGGGGACACGGCCGCCCCCACGGCCTCGCCGGCCAACTCCGCCGAGCAGCAGAAGTTCGCCAAGACGCGGTTCGTGGCCAACGCGGGCCTCGCGGCGGGCGCGACGTACCAGTGGATCGTCAAGCCGTACCGCGAGGGAAGGTTCCGGCAGGGCGCGGAGGGCCGCACCCTCGCGCTGGTCAAGGCCGGCCTCGCCGGCGCCTTCACCTACAACCGGCTGAAGGCTGCCCTGAACAACGCCAAGGGCGACGAGCTGCTGTCCCGGGCCGTGGCGCCGCTGGAGGACGGGATCGAGTCCCTCAAGAACCTCGGCACCAAGCTGCGCAAGGGCGAGGCCAGCGAGGCGGACATCGGCAACTTCGAGAAGATGATCAACGACGTGAAGACGGCGGGGGCGAGCGCCGGAGCCCCCGTCCGCGACCAGGTGCCCTCCACCTCCCAGCTCGGCGGCTGACCCGCCGGCCCGGGGGTGCCGGCCCTCAGGAGTTCAGCTCCGCCAGCACCCGCAGGGTGTGCGGGTCGGGCGCCGTGACCAGCAGGTCCGTCACCGGACCCTTCCGCCACAGCTCCAGCCGCTCGGCGATCCGCTCGCGCGGCCCGACCAGCGAGATCTCGTCCGCGAACGCGTCGGGCACGGCGAGCACCGCCTCCTGCCTGCGGCCGGCCAGGAACAGCTCCTGGATCCGCCGGGCCTCCTCCGCGTAACCCATGCGGGCCATCAGGTCCGCGTGGAAGTTCCGCGCCGCGTGCCCCATGCCGCCGATGTAGAAGCCCAGCATCGCCTTCACCGGGAGCAGGCCCTCCGCCACGTCCGCGCAGACCTTCGCGCGGGCCATCGGCGCGACCACGAAGCCGTCCCGCAGGCCGGCGAGGGAGTCCTGGTAGACGTCCGGGCGGGACGGCGACCAGTACAGCGGGAGCCAGCCGTCCGCGATCCGGGTCGTCTGGGCGATGTTCTTCGGGCCCTCCGCGCCCAGCAGCAGCGGCAGGCCGGCGCGCAGCGGGTGGGTGATCGGCTTGAGGGGCTTGCCGACGCCGGTGCCGTCGGAGCCGCGGTAGGGGTGGGAGTGGAAGCGGCCGTCCAGCTCCACCGGGCCTTCGCGCCGCAGCACCTGCCGGACCACGTCGACGTACTCGCGGGTG
The DNA here is from genome assembly GCF_042900645.1 of Streptomyces sp. NPDC012888. Classification (NCBI taxonomy): domain Bacteria; kingdom Bacillati; phylum Actinomycetota; class Actinomycetes; order Kitasatosporales; family Streptomycetaceae; genus Streptomyces; species Streptomyces sp. NPDC012888. Next base: position 16,195 of record NZ_JBIBBM010000001.1, read on the forward strand.
GCCGTGAGCGGGCTCGCCGGGAACGGCCGCCCGTACCAGCCCTCCACCACCTGCGGCCCGGACAGGCCCAGGCCCAGCATCATCCGGCCGCCGGAGAGGTGGTCCAGGGTGAGCGCGTGCATCGCGGTCGCGGTGGGCGTGCGGGCGGCCATCTGCGCGATCGCGGTGCCCAGCCTGATGCGGGAGGTGCGGGCGGCGATCCAGGTCAGCGGGGTGAAGGCGTCCGAACCCCAGGCCTCCGCCGTCCACACGGAGTCGTAGCCCAGCGCCTCCGCCTCGACGGCGAGGTCGACGTGGGCCGGGTCGGGGCCGCGCCCCCAGTAGCCGAGTGCGAGTCCGAGGCGCATGTACGTCCCCCTCCGCCGGCGCCGGGCCGGCAGCTGATCTGACGAGTCGTCAGGGGACTGTATGGCAACGGCCCCCCTGCCGGAAGAGCAGGGGGGCCGTCGCCGTCGTACGCCGCAGCGGGCCGGTCAGCCGCGCTGGATGTCCGAGGTGTCGTTCAGCACGCCGCGCCGGCCGTCCTGGGTCTGCGCCACCAGGGCACCCGGGCCCCGCTGGTCGACCGCCAGGTACCAGGTACCGGGCGCCAGCTCGGCGATCGGGTTCGGCGAACCGTCCTCCGGGAACAGCGGACGCGCCACCGGGACCGCGAACCAGAACGGCGCGAAGTCCGCGGCCGGCGCGGGCTGCGCCTGCTGCTGCGGCTGCACGTCCTGCGGGCCCTGCTGGCCGTGCTGGCCCTGGGCGCCGCCCTGGCCGGCGTACGGCGGCACCGGCTGCGGGGTCGCACCGTACGGCTGGTGCCCGCCCGGGTACCCGTACCCGGCGTCAGGCTGCCCGGGCTGCCCGCCGTACGGCGGCACCGCGGCCGGGGACGGCGCGGGCAGCAGCGGCCCGGCGAGCGCGGGCACCTTCGGGCCGGCGATGGCGACGCCCGCCAGCAGCACCGTCGCGAGGAACGAGACGATCGAACCGGCGCCCACGTCGGCACCACCGGGCACGATCAGCGACCACAGGGCGGACCAGGCCGCGGCGACGGCCAGGACCGTGCCCCAGCCGGCGAACGGGATGCCCAGCAGCTTGCGGCCCTCCGGCAGGAAGCGGGAGGCGATGATCAGACCCGCGGCGACGAAGCCGAGGAGGAAGATCGACGGCAGGACGATGCCGATCGAGTCGGTGTCCCACGCGCTGGGGATCGAGTCCTCGCAGCGCGCCACGGCGGCGTCACCGACGCCCGGTGCGAGGTCGAGGCCCACGGACCGGGCGGCGCAGTCGATGGAGTAGTAATCGAGGAACGAGGCGATGAACAGCAGCACCGCTGCTCCGATCACCACGCCGTCGCCTCGAGTGAGGGAGCGGATGTTCACGTCGTCGGTGTCCTTCTAGGTCTCGGTCGCGGGCGGGGACCATCGTACGGATGTTTCCGTTCCCGGGTCCGAGCGGGTCGGGGATCCCTTCGGGCCCCGACTCCCTACCCGCCGAGGAAGCCGACGATGCCGTCCGCGATGCCCTGCGCCGCCCGCTGCCGCCATTCCGGATTCGTCAGCAGCGCCGCGTCTTTGGCGTCACGCATATTGCCGCATTCGACGAACACCTTGGGCCGCGTGGACAGATTGAGCCCGCCGAGATCGTCCCGCACCACCAACCCGGTTCCTCCGCCGACGTAGTTGGAGGGGGCCATGGAAGTGGTCCGCACGTAGTTGCCGACGATCCGCTCGCCCAGCTCGCGGGAGGGGCCGACGATCGGCGCGGTGTCCGCGGTGCCGCCCTTGACCCGGGCGGGCAGGATGACGTGGAACCCACGGTTGCCGGCGGAGGACCCGTCCGCGTGCACCGAAACGACGGCGTCGGCCTTCGCCTCGTTGCCGCGCCGGGCGCGCTCGTCGATGCAGGGCCCGAACGGGCGTTCCGCCGTGTGCGTGAACACCACGCGCACGCCGTGCGCCTCCAGGGCGGTGCGAAGCCGGCGCGACACGTCGAGCGTGAAGTCCGCCTCCCGGTAACCGGCGTTGGTGGTGGTGCCGGTGGTGTCGCACTCCTTGCGGTGCGTGCCCACGTCCACCAGCTTGTTGATCTCGCGCGCGTGCTGGAAGTTCCCCGGGTTGTGCCCGGGGTCGATCACCACGACCTTCCCGGCGAGCGGCCCCTTGGCGGGCGCGGGCGCGGGCACCTGGGTGGCGGGCGTGGGCGAACCGGCCGGGCTGGCAGGACTGGCCGGACCGGCCGGCGTGCCCGCAGTGGCCGGTGCCGACCCACTGGCCTTGGCGTCCCCGGCCCCGGGCGCGGACGTGGAGTGGGTGGCGGGCAGCGGCACGACCCTGGGCTGCTCGCCCACGGTCCCCGTCCCGGAACTCACCTGAAAGAGGACCCAGCCGGCCAGACAGGTCGGCGCGAGCGCGGCGAGCGCGACGGCATAGCTGGAACGGCGCGCGAACCAGGGCCGGTCGGGGCTGACCGAGCCGGAGTATTCGGGCGGCGGAGGACTGTCGTCGTACGGCACGTCGCGATGCTAGACCGCCCCACGCCCCTCCGTACGCACCCTCCGCCATCCGGGGGCGAGTACGGGGGGAAGGCGGGGGCGGGGATCGGGGGCGGGGGTGGGGGCGCTGGGCGTGCTCGGGCGGGGTGGGAATGCGGGGCGGGGGTGGGGGTGGGTGAGCCCACAGGACCGGAGTGTGAACGCGGGGCGGGGGTGGGGCGGGTGGGCTCACTGGGGCGGTGGCGTTGGTTGCGTCGGGGTGGTTGCCCGTCCGTCCCATCGTCCTTCCGTGGCCGTCCGCCCTGTCAAGGGCGCTCCTTCGTCGCGTCGCTGCGCGATGGCCTTCGGCCACCCTTGACAGGGCGGCCGTCCCCGGAAAAACGACAGACGACCGGACAACCCAAAACAAGGGCAAGGGGTGTGTCCAGGGATGCGGCCCTGCCCGGCTGCCCGCCGGGGCCGGGGGCGGCGGCAGCCGCCCTCCGGGCGGGAGCCCCACCTTCACCCACCCGGAAGGTGCACCAGACGGGTCGCCCCAGGGCACCCCACACCGCTACACCCTCCACTCGGCAAAGTGTCCCCGTCTGATCGGTGGCCGGACATAGGCCGCCATCGATCGCTACGCGCTCCGGCGGTCTCGGCGGCCGAAAGACCGTCTGGGGTCGATGTCCGCAACGAAAGACCGTCTGGCGCGTCGTGGATTGCAGTCAGGCGCCCCTCGGGCTGACGGAAGGGGTGGCAAAGCCCCTCAAATAGGGCATATCGCGAGCCCTTTGGGCTCGACCGGTCTCCTTGCCTCACTCCAGGACCGTCTGGCGCTCACTAACGACCCACCACGCCCCAAAGGACTCCAGGGGCCGCCAACGAGGCGGATGGCCCTCCGCCCTTGGGCGGTCTATGTCCCGCCACCGACCAGACGGGGACACTGAGACGGCCGAAGCGCGTAGCGATCCGGGGTGCCCCTGGGACGGGTCGTCTGCTGCACCTTCCGGGTGGGTGAAAGTGGGGCTCCCGCCCGGAGGGCGGGTTGGGCCGCCGCCCCCGGCGCCGGACAGCTAACGGGCGGACCCGTAGGGAACGGGCACCCCTTGCCCTTGTTTTGGGTTGTCCGTTCGTCTGTCGTTTTTCCGGGGCGGGTGGCGGGGTCAAGGGTGGCCGGAGGCCATCGCGCAGCGACGCGACGAAGGAGCGCCCTTGACGCCGACGCACGCCCCGGAAGGACGATGGGACGGACGGGCAACCACCCCGACGCACCCAACGCCACCGGTCCGGTGGGCCCAGCCGCCCCCACCCCCGCCCCGCATTCGCGCTCCGGTCCGGTGGGCCCAGCCGCTCCCACCCCCGCCCGGCATTCGCGCTCCGGTCCGGTGGGCCCAGCCGCTTCCACCCCCGCCCGGCATTCGCGCTCCGGTCCGGTGGGCCCAGCCGCTTCCACCCCCGCCCGGCATTCGCGCTCCGCCCCAGTGGGCCCAGCCGCCCCACCCCCGCCCGGGATCCAGGTCGCGCCCCAGCAGGCCCAGCCGCCCCCGCGCCCGCCCCCGCCCCGCCCCCCTCAGATCCCCGGGCCCGTGCGGCGCAGGACGCGGAGGGAGTCGGTGACCGAGGTCTCCTCGAAGGCGCCGGAGGCCAGGGCGCGCAGGTAGATGCGGTAGGGGGCCTGGCCGCCGTCGGCCGGGTCGGGGAAGACGTCGTGGATGACCAGCGTGCCGCCCTCCGCCAGGTGGGGGGCCCAGCCCTCGTAGTCGCCGGTGGCGTGTTCGTCGGTGTGGCCGCCGTCGATGAAGACGAAGCCGAGGGGGCCGCCCCAGGCGGCCGCGACCTGCGGGGACCGTCCGACGATCGCGATCACGTGCTCTTCCAAGCCGGCCCGGTGCAGGGTCCGGCGGAACGTCGGCAGGGTGTCCATCAGCCCGATCTCCGGGTCCACGACGGTCGGATCGTGGTACTCCCAGCCGGGCTGCTGCTCCTCGCTGCCACGGTGGTGGTCCACGGTGACGGCCGGGACGCCCGCCTCGCGGGCGGCGTCGGCGAGGAGGATCGTGGACCGCCCGCAGTAGGTGCCCACTTCGAGGAGCGGCAGGCCGAGCGCCGCCGCTTCCGAGGCCGCCTGGTACAGGGCCAGCCCCTCGCGTACGGGCATGAAGCCCTTCGCGGCCTCGAAGGCGGCGAGGGTCTCCGGCTTGGGCGTGGCGGCCATGGTGCCTCCGGTGGTGGGACGTGGACGTGCGGGGCCTCATGCTGCCCTACCGCCCGGTAGGGGGCCATGCCCGGGGGTGCCGTCGCTAGTCGAGCCAGATGAGCACGGCGTCTCCGGCGCGGGCGGCGGCCTGGAAGAACGGGACCAGCTCCTGGTAGTGGCTGGTCACGTGGTCCAGCGGTTCGCCGCGTTCCCAGACGACGTGGGGATAGATGCCGGCCTCGGCGAGGTCTGCCGGACCCACGCCCTCGGTCAGGGCGTGGTGCGGCGTGACGGTGAGGGCCTCGGCGGCGGCGCGGACGCGTCCGGGGGTGAGGTAGCGGGGCGGGCCGTAGCCCCAGTGCGGGGCTCGGGGGAGCTTCTCCTCGCCGTGGACGACGTCGACGGGGAAGGTGATGCGGTCCAGCAGGAAGTCCAGGGCGTGCCACATCTTGCCGACGTCGTGGCGGCGCGCCCGGGACGCGTCGGGTTCCTCGTCCGGTTCGGTGTCGATCAGTTCGTCGACGAACTGCCGGGCCCAAGCGGGGTCACGGACCGCGCGGTCGAGTTCGGCAGGGGTCAGGCGGGCGTACTCGCCGATCATGCTCATGGTCGGACGCTAAGGGCGGGCACTGACAGCGGCGTGTCCGGGAACACGTTCCATTCTGACCTTCCGTCAGAATGGAACGTGTTCTACCCTGCCGCGCATGGGCATCGGAATCACCACGGAACAGCGGGAGTTGGCCGAAGCCGTGCGCGGGTGGGTGGCGCGTGCCGTTCCGGTCGAGGAGGTGCGGAAGCTGCTCGACGCCCCGCCGGGTGCCGCCGGGCGCCGGCCCGGCTGGTGGGACGCGATGGCCGCGCAGGGGCTGCTCGCCCCGCACCTGGAGGGCGGCAGCCTGCTGGACCTCGCCGTCGTCCTGGAGGCCGCCGCCCGCGAGGCGCTGCCCGGGCCGCACCTGTCGCACGCCCTCGCCTCCGCGCTGCTCGACCGGGCCGGGGCCGGCGAGCTCACCGCCGGCCTCGCCGACGGGTCCCGGATCGCCGCCGCCGCCCTCGGCCCCGGCGGCATGACCGCCGTGGCCGTCGAGGGCGGCGGCCACCTCCTCGACGGGACCGCGCCCCCGGTGCTCGGGGGCGGTGGGGCCGACCTGCTGGTCCTCGCCGCCGAGGCCGCGCACGGCACCCTGTGGTTCGCCGTGGACGCCGCCACCCTGGACGTCCGCACGCACGACAGCGCCGACCCGACCCGCCCCACCGCCGAGGTCCGGGCCCGCGGAACGACCGTACCGGCGGGCCGGCTGCTGGCGCTGGACCCCGCCCTCGTGCACGACCTGGCCTGCGCCCTGTTCGCCGCGGACGCCTGCGGAACCGCCGCCCGGGCCCTGCACACCGCCACCGAGTACGCCAAGGTCCGCGAGCAGTTCGGCCGGCCCATCGGGCGCTTCCAGGCCGTCAAGCACCTGTGCGCCGACATGCTCGTCCGCGTCGAGCAGGCCCGCGCCCTGGCCTGGGACGCCGTGCGCGCCGCCGGCGAGACCCCCGAGCCGGACCCCGAGGTGCGCGCCCTCACCGCCGCCCTCGCCGCCGGCACCGCGCTCGACGCCGCCTACTCCTGCGCGAAGGACTGCATCCAGATCCTCGGCGGCATCGGCTTCACCTGGGAACACGACGCCCACCTCCAGCTGCGCCGGGCCCTGGTCGCACGGGCGCTGCTCGGCCCCGGCGACGGCCACCGCACCCGGGCCGTCCGCCTGGCCGCCGCCGGAGCCCGCCGTGAGCTGCGTACGGAGCTCCCCGCGGAAGCCGGGACGTACCGCGCCCGGGCCCGCGAGGCCGTCCGGGACGCCCGGGGGCTCGACCCGGCCGCCGCCCGGCGGGTCCTCGCGCCCACCGGCTACACCGCCCCCTACCTGCCGCCGCCGTACGGGCTCGGCGCCGGCCCCGTCGAACAGCTCGTCGTACAGCAGGAACTCGAGGCCGCCGGCGTCAGGATCGCCGAGCTCGGCATCGCCACCTGGGTGGTCCCCTCGCTGATCGCCTACGGCACCGACGAACAGCGGCAGCGCTACGTCATGCCCACCCTGCGCGGCGAGATCACCTGGTGCCAGCTGTTCTCCGAGCCGGAGGCCGGCTCCGACCTCGCCTCGCTGCGCACCCGCGCCGAACGGACGGACACCGGGTGGAAGGTCAACGGGCAGAAGGTGTGGACGAGTTCCGCCCACACCGCCGACTACGGCATCCTGCTCGCCCGCACCGACCCGGCCGCACCCCGGCACGAGGGCCTCGGCTACTTCGTCGTCGACATGAAGAACACGCCCGGCATCGACGTACGGCCGCTGAAGGAGATCACCGGCGAGGCCCTCTTCAACGAGGTGTACTTCGACGACGCGCCCCTCCCGGCGGACGCCCTGGTCGGCGAGGCGACCGGCGGGTGGCGGGTGGCCCGCAACACCCTCGGCAACGAACGGGTGCACATGGCCGACCAGATGACCTTCGACAGCGGACTGGAGGCGCTCCTCGGCCGGGCGGCCGACCTCGACGGCGCCTGCCGGGCCCGGGTCGGGGCGCTGGCCGCCGAGGCCCACGCCCTGGCCTGCATCGGGCTGCGGACCACCCTCCAGCAGGTGTCCGGGCTGGAGCCGGGCGCGGGCGCCTCGGTGCGCAAGCTGATCCAGACCCCGCACCAGCAGCGGACCGCCGAGCTCGCGCTCGAACTGCTCGGCCCGGCGGGCGCCGTGTGCGAGGGGGCGGGGGAGCGGGCGGTGCACGGGATGCTGATGTCCCGCTGCCTGACCATCGCCGGGGGCACCACCCAGGTCCAGCTGAACGTCGTCGCCGAGCGGATCCTCGGCCTCCCCAGGGACTAGGAGTCAACGCGGATGAAGTCGTACATCGTGGGCGTCGGCATGACGAGGTTCGAGAAGCCGGAGTCACGGGACTGGCAGTACTGGGACATGGTCCGGGAGGCGGGGAGCGCCGCGCTGGCCGACGCCGGCGTCCCGTACGACCTGGTCGAGCAGGTCCCGGTCGGGTACTGCTTCCAGCCTTCGACGGCCGGCCAGCGAGCCGCGTACGAGCTGGGACTGAGCGGGGTGCCGGTCTACAACGTCAACAACAACTGCGCGACGGGCTCGACGGCGCTGATGATGGCGCGCCAGCTCGTCGAGGGCGGCATCGCCGACTGCGTGCTGGCGCTGGGCTTCGAGAAGATGAAGCGGGGCTCCCTCGGCGGCGGCGCGGACGGCGGCGACTTCAGGACGTCCCCCGTGGCCAGGCACTACGGGATCATGTCCGCCGGGCACGGCTTCGAGATGACCCCGCCCACCGCGCAGATCTTCGGCAACGCGGCGCGCGAGCACATGGAGCGCTACGGGACGACGGCGGCGCAGCTGGCGGCGGTCGCGGAGAAGAACCACCGGCACTCGGCGGACAACCCGAACGCGCAGTTCCGGGACGTGTACACGGTGGAGGAGGTCCTCGCCGCCAAGGAGATCCACCGCCCGCTCACCAGGCTCCAGTGCTCGCCCACCTCGGACGGCGCGGCGGCGGCCCTGGTCGTCTCCGAGCGGTTCCTGGTGGGGCACGGCCTGCACGGCAGGGCCGTGGAGATCCTCGCGCAGGCGATGACCACCGACACGGAGGAGTCCTTCGCCTCCGGCTCCTGCATCGACGTGGTCGGCAAGCCGATGACCGCGGCGGCGGCCCGCCTGGCGTACGAGCGGTCCGGGCTGGGGATCGAGGACGTCGACGTGATCGAGCTGCACGACTGCTTCTCCGTCAACGAGCTGCTGACGTACGAGGCGCTGGGCATGTGCGGCGACGGCGCCTCGGGGAAGCTGGTCGAGTCGGGCGCCACCACGTACGGCGGCCGGTGGGTGGTCAACCCCTCCGGCGGCCTGATATCGAAGGGTCACCCGCTGGGGGCGACCGGCCTCGCGCAGGCGGCCGAACTGGTGTGGCAGCTGCGCGGCGAGGCGGGCCCGCGCCAGGTGCCGGACGCGCGCGTGGCCCTGGCCCACAACATCGGCCTGGGCGGCGCGGCCGTGGTGACGCTGCTGCGCCGCTGACGCCGGCCGGGCGCCCGCGGCGGCCCGGTCACGGGCCCCGCAGGCCGGGGTCGACCACGTTCTCGCCCATGGAGGCGCGGCGGATGGCGTCGGCCAGGTCCTCGACCGGGCCGTCGCGCAGCACCAGGCCCGACGCGCCGACGGCCAGGACGGCGTCCAGCAGGCCCGGGTGGGCGGAGCCCGTGGTGACCAGGACCCGGCACTCCGGGTCCTCCGCCAGCACCTCCGCGGCCCCGGCCACCCCGTCGACGAGGGCGACCGCGGGGCGCTGGATCGGCGAGGCGACCACCTCGATGTCCGGCTGGAGTTCCAGCAGTACCGCCAGCGCCGGGTCCGGCGGGACCATCAGGACCCGCAGGGACTTGGCGGGACGCAGGTTCCGGGGCATTTCGTCCACCCGTCAAGGGTAGGCCCCGGGTGTCCACGGCGCCTGATCTGACGTGACGTCAGCGGTCTTCACAAGTGCCGGGGCGTGCGTTATACATTCCCTCACCGGAGCGGATAGAACGCGTTCTAGAAGAGCGCCGACGGCTCCGGTCCGCATACGACCCCGGTGCGGCCGACGGTGCGGACGGCCGCACCGGGGTCTCCCAAAGGAACAAGGAGCAGCATCCTCATGCCGATCGATGCCGCCAGGGCCCTCGCAGCCGAACCTCGCCTGAGCGAGATCGGCTGGGACCACAAGGACATCCAGCTCTACCACCTCGGGCTCGGCGCCGGCGTTCCCGCCACCGACCCCGACGAGCTCCGCTACACCCTCGAGTCCAAGCTCCACGTCCTGCCCAGCTTCGCGACCGTCGCCGGAGCCGGCATGGCCATGCTGGGCGGGCTCGGCGCCCCGGGGATCGAGGTCGACCTCGCGGCCGTGCTGCACGGCGGGCACTCCATCGAGCTGCACCGGCCCATCCCGGTCAAGGGCAGGGCCACCTCCCGCTCCAAGGTCGCCGCCGTGTACGACAAGGGCAAGGCCGCGGTGATCGTGCTGCGCTCCGAGGTCACCGACGACGACGGCCCGCTGTGGACCTCCGACGCGCAGATCTTCGTACGCGGCGAGGGCGGCTTCGGCGGGGAGCGGGGCCCCTCCGAGCGGATGGAGCTGCCGGAACGGGAACCGGACCGGGTGGAGGACCGCCGCATCCGCGACGAGCAGGCGCTGCTCTACCGGCTGTCCGGGGACTGGAACCCCCTGCACGCCGACCCCGAGTTCGCGAAGCTGGCCGGCTTCGACCGGCCGATCCTGCACGGCCTGTGCTCGTACGGCATGACCCTCAAGGCCGTGGTGGACACCGCCCTGGACGGGGACGTCTCCCGGGTCAGGTCCTACCGCACCCGCTTCGCCGGGATCGTCTTCCCCGGCGAGACGCTGCGGATCCGGATGTGGCAGGAGCCCGGCCGCGTCCAGGTGTCGGTGACCGCCGTCGAACGGGACGACGCGCCGGTCCTCGCGGACACCGTCGTCGAACACGCGTAAGCACCCGCTGGACCGAACCCAAGGAGCCGCACCGTGCGCGCAGCACTGCAGAGCGAGATCGGCCAGGACAAGCTCGAAGTCGTCGACGACATGGAGGCCGTGGGCTTCGGCCCCGGCAAGGTCAGGGTGCGGATCAGGGCCACCGGCCTGTGCCACTCCGACCTCTCCGCGATGAACGGCGTGCTGCCGCAGCCGGCCCCGTTCGTCCCCGGCCACGAGGGCTCCGGCGTCGTCACCGACATCGGTGACGGCGTGACCGGGCACCAGCAGGGCGACCGGGTCCTCGTCTGCTGGCTGCCGCCGTGCGGCCACTGTCCCGCCTGCAAGCGCGGCCAGGGCCACCTGTGCCTGGAGAGCTTCGGCAACGTCGCCACCCCGAACTTCCGCCGGGGCGGCGGGGACGTCTTCGGTTTCGCCGGGACCGGCACCTTCGCCGAGGAGATGGTGGTCCCGGCGAACTGCGCGATACCGATCCCCGACGACGTCCCGTTCGACATCGCCGCGCTGATCGGCTGCGGTGTCACCACCGGTCTGGGCGCCGCCATCAACACCGCGCGGGTGGAGGCCGGTTCCTCCGTCGCCGTCATCGGCTGCGGCGGCGTCGGCATCTCCGTGGTCCAGGGCGCGAAGGTGCAGGGGGCCTCGCAGATCGTCGCCGTGGACCCGGTGGAGTCGCGCCGCGAGGCGGCCCTGCGGTTCGGGGCCACGGAGGCCGTCTCCCCCGAGGCCTTCGCCGACGCCCGGAGCCGGATCACCGGCGGCGAGGGCTTCGACTACGTCTTCGAGGTGGTCGGCAAGTCGTCGACCACGCAGACCGCGTACGAGATGACCCGGCGCGGCGGCACCGTGTGCGTGGTCGGCGCGGGAGGCCTCGACGACAACTTCCAGATCAACATGTTCTCGCTGTTCTTCGACGAGAAGCGGATCCTGCCGTCGATGTACGGCGGCGGGGACGTGCTCCGCTCCTACGAGCGGACCATCTCCCTCTGGCGGGCCGGCCGCATCGACCTGGCGGGCCTGATCACCCACCGGGTCCAGCTGGCGGAGATCAACGACGCGCTGGACCAGATGCGTACGGGTGTCGCCCTGCGCACGTGCATAGAGATCTGACCCTGCTTCGCTCCCTCCCCGAGAGGAACGGCTAGATGGCACTGCCACTCGAAGGACTCTCCGCCGTCGTCACCGGCGCCGGCCGCGGACTCGGCCGGGCCGAGGCGATCGAGCTCGCCCGGCTGGGCGCGAGCGTGGTCGTCAACGACTTCGGACAGCCCGGCCGGGACGGCTCCGGCGAGGCCTCCGCCGCACCGGCCGAGGAGGTCGTCGCGGAGATCCGCGCGGCGGGCGGCCGGGCGGTGGCCCACCTCGGCGACGTGGCGGACTTCGACCAGGCGCGGGAGCTGGTCGGGCTCGCGGTGAGCAGCTTCGGGAAGCTGGACGTCCTGGTCAACAACGCGGGCATCCTGCGGGACCGGATGATCTTCTCGATGAGCGAGGAGGAATGGGACTCGGTGATCCGGGTCCACCTCAAGGGGCACTTCAACACCACGCACTTCGCGGCGGCGCACTGGCGGGAGCGGTCGAAGGCGGCGGGTGGCCCGGTCTACGGCCGGATCGTCAACACCTCGTCGGAGGCGTTCCTCGGCGGGTCGGCCGGGCAGCCGAACTACGCGGCGGCGAAGGGCGGGATCGTGGGCCTCACCACTTCGACGGCCTTGGCGCTGGCGAAGTACGGGGTCACGGCGAACGCGATCTGTCCGCGGGCGCGGACCCGGATGACGGAGGACGTCTTCGCGGGCTTCGAGGTCCCCGAGGAGGGCGAGCTGGACCCGCTGGCGCCGGAGCACGTCGCACCGCTGGTCGGCTGGCTGGCGTCGCCGGCGTCGGCGAGGGCGAACGGGCAGCTGCTGGTGGTGCACGGGGGGATCGTGGTGGTGATGGAGCGGCCGAGGGTGGCGGCGAAGTTCGACACGGCGAAGGAGTGCTTCTCGTTCGAGGAGCTGGACGGGGTGCTGGGCGCGCACTACGCGGCGCGGCCGGCGGGCGAAACCTTCGCCGCCCCCGAAGTCCTCTCCCTGAAACACCCCTGACCGGCCCCGGCCCCTGACCGGCCCCAGCCCCTGACCGGCCCCAGCCCCGGCCCGGCGCGGCGGCCGGGCCGCACCCCCGCCCGGCGGCCCGATGCCCGGGCCGGGGCCGGGGCCCTGCGCGCGGCGGGGCGGAGGGCGGCCGCCCAGGGCGGTCAGGAGGCTGTGGCCAAGGGGGCCTGGGCCAGGGGGACCGGGCGGGGTGGGGGGTCCACGCGGAGCGCGGGTGGTGGGGGCTGCGGCATCGCCAGCGCCGCGACCCCGCACGGCACCTCGGCCGTGGCGTACGGCAGCCTCAGCCGGCCGTCGTACGTCCACAACCCCGCCCCACCCAGCCACCCCGCCGGCGCCCCGAGCCGGAACACGTGCCGGTCGGCCGGCCGCCACAGGGCCAGCGCGTCCCCCGAGCCCCCGAACCCCGCACCGCCCCCCACCGGCGCATCGGCCAGCCGCAGTGCCACCGCGCAGGTCTCCGGCATCAGCGCCTGCCCCGGCTGCGCCGCGAACGGCACCGCGTCCGCGCCCAGCGCCCGCAGGCACTCCGGGAAGCGGACCGGCCGGGAGCTGCCCAGCACGCCCCAGCCGAGCCGGGGTTCGCCCGGCGCGTCCGAGCGGATCAGCAGCAGCCCGCTGTCGGCGTCGGCCAGCAGCAGCCGGTCCTCGCTGGTGTCGGAGATCTGCAGCAGCGGCGAGACCTCCCCGCCCCGCCCCAGGTCCACCGCCACCGCCTTGGTGTGGCCGTCGCGCTCGCGGTCGAGCGCCAGCAGCAGGCCCGCCCGGTCCAGCCACACCCCGCCGGAACAGCGGCCCGGCAACCGCGCCGCCCGTTCCGGGCCGGTGCCGCCGGCCCCGCCCGTGATCCGCCACACCGTGGTGACCGGGTCCTCCCCGCCGCCGACCGCCAGGGCGTACGCGCTCCGGCCGTCCGGCGCCGGCGGCAGCAGCGTCACCCGCCCTTCCCCCCGCCCCTCCCCGGGATCCTCCACCGTGCCCAGCAGGAGTTCCCCGGTGCCCGGCCCGGTCGGGTAGAGCAGGGCGAACGCGTGCCGTTCGGCCACCCTGCGGTGGATCAGCACCCGGCCGTCGGCGAGCGGCAGCACCTCGCTGTCCGCTTCCTCGGGCTGGTCCAGCGGCAGCGGCACCGCGTAGGGCTCGGGCCCGGAGAGCGTCCAGCGCTCGGGGTAGCGGGCCTCGTCCGTTCCGGCGAGCCGGGCCGCGTACGACCCGTCCGCGGCGATCGTGAACGGAACCGGCGCGGATCCCACGGCAGCGGCCGCGGTACAGGCAGTCATCCGTGCGTCACCTCCGGTGGGCAAGCTAGTTTTCGCTTTTCCTGCCGAACAACGCGAGCCTTCCCGCTTCACACATAAGGGTGGCCGCCCGGCGATTCGGCTGTGCCGCGGTGGCCGGTTGTGCTCGGCCCCCCACCGGGCCGCCGGTGATCGCCCCGCACCCGGCCCTCGCGGTCGGCGGGGCGGCCACGACGGACGGTAGCCTTGGCCCGTGCCCCGTCTCTCTGAAGTCATCGCCGCCCTCGACGCCCTCTGGCCGCCCGCCCGCGCCGAGCAGTGGGACGCCGTCGGAACCGTCTGCGGCGACCCCGACGCCGAGGTCTCCCGCGTCCTGTTCGCCGTGGACCCCGTCCAGGAGATCGCCGACGAGGCGGTGAAGCTGGGCGCCGACCTGCTGGTCACCCACCACCCCCTCTACCTGCGGGGCACCACCACCGTCTCGGCGGGCACCTTCAAGGGCCGCGTCGTGCACACGCTGATCAAGCACGACATCGCGCTGCACGTCGCCCACACCAACGCCGACACCGCCGACCCCGGCGTCTCCGACGCCCTGGCCGGCGCCCTCGACCTGCGCGTCACCGGCCCCCTCGTGCCCGACCCGACCGACCCCTCCGGCCGCCGCGGCCTGGGCCGCATCTGCGAGCTCGACCACCCCGAGACGCTCCGCGAGTTCGCCGCCCGCGCCGCCGCCCGGCTGCCGCGCACCGCGCAGGGCATCCGCGCCGCCGGCGACCCCGACGCCCTGATCCGCACCGTCGCCGTCAGCGGCGGCTCCGGCGACAGCCTCTTCGAGCAGGTGCGCGCCGCCGGCGTGGACGCCTTCCTCACCGCCGACCTGCGGCACCACCCGGTGTCCGAGGCCCGCGCGCAGAGCTCGCTCGCCCTCGTCGACGCCGCCCACTGGGCCACCGAGTGGCCCTGGTGCGAGCAGGCCGCGGCCGAGCTCGACGCCGTATCGGAGCGCCACGGCTGGGGTCTGCGGACCCACGTCTCGCGCACCGTCACCGATCCCTGGACGGCCCACGCGCCGTCCGACGCCCCTTCGCAGTCCCCTTCTCTCTAGGAGCCCCCAACTGAACGCCGAGCCCGCCGACCAGATCCGACTTCTCGACGTCCAGGCCCTGGACACGCGGCTGTCGCAGCTCGCCCACAAGCGCAGGTCGCTGCCCGAGCACGCCGAGCTCGACTCCCTCACCAAGGACCTCACGGCGCAGCGCGACCTGCTGGTCGCCGCGCAGACCGAGGAGAGCGACACCGCCCGCGAGCAGACCAAGGCGGAGCAGGACGTCGACCAGGTCCGCCAGCGCGCGGTCCGCGACCAGCAGCGCCTGGACTCGGGCGCGGTGAGCTCGCCCAAGGACCTGGAGAACCTCCAGCGCGAGATCGCCTCGCTCGCCAAGCGGCAGGGCGACCTGGAGGACGTGGTCCTGGAGGTGATGGAGCGCCGCGAGTCCGCGCAGGAGCGCGTCGCCGAGCTGACCGACCGGGTGGCCGCGCTCCAGGTCAAGGCGGACGACGCGAAGTCCCGCCGGGACGCGGCGACCGCCGCCATCGACGACGAGGTCGCCGCGGTCTCCAAGGACCGCGAGGTCGTGGTCGGTTCCGTCCCCGCCGACCTGGTCGCCCTGTACGAGAAGATCCGCGCCAAGCAGGGCGGGGTCGGCGCGGCCAAGCTCTACCAGAAGCGTTGCCTGGGCTGCCAGCTGGAGCTGGACATGGCCGAGGTCAACGAGGTCAAGGCGGCCCCGAAGGACAAGGTGCTCCGCCACGAGAACTGCGGGCGCATCCTGGTCCGCACGGCCGACTCGGGCATCTGATGAGGCTGGTGGTCGAGGCCGACGGCGGCTCCCGGGGCAACCCGGGGCCCGCCGGCTACGGCGCGGTCGTGCTCGACCCGGTGACCGGCGAGACGCTGGCGGAGCGGGCCGAGTACATCGGCGTCGCCACGAACAACGTCGCCGAGTACAAGGGGCTGATCGCGGGCCTGAAGGCGGCCCGCCAGCTGTCGCCGGACGCGGTCGTCACCGTCCGGATGGACTCCAAGCTGGTCGTGGAGCAGATGTCCGGCCGCTGGAAGATCAAGCACCCGGACATGAAGCCGCTGGCCGCCGAGGCGGGCGGGATCCTGCCGCCCGCGCAGGTGTCGTACGAGTGGATCCCGCGCGAGCGGAACAAGCACGCGGACCGGCTCGCGAACGAGGCGATGGACGCGGGCAAGCGCGGCGAGCAGTGGCAGCCGGCGGACTCCTCCGCCGCCCTGGACCGCGGTGCGGCCCGGGCCCTGGCCGGCCGGCCGCCGGCCGGCGCGCCCGGCGACCAGGCCGCCGGCGCGGCAGCGGCCCGCGCGGCGCTGGCCTCGGCGCGGTCCGGCTCCGCCGGCGCGGCGGCCACCGCCGGGTCGGCCGGGGCCGCCGCCGCGGAGCCGGAAGCGGCAGACGCCCTGTTCGGCTCCGGCCGTGCCGGCGGCACCTCGGCGCTCACCGCACCCGGCACGGGCTCCGGGGTCCTGCCGGCGCAGGCGGGTACCGCGCCGTCGGCCGGCTGGGCCGCGCCCGACCTCGGCACACCGGCCACCTTCGTGCTGCTCCGGCACGGGGAGACCGCCCTCACCCCGGAGAAGCGGTTCTCCGGCAGTGGCGGCGGCGACCCCGAGCTGTCGCCCGCCGGGCGCCGGCAGGCCGAGGCCGTCGCGGCGGCGCTGGCCGCCCGCGGCACCGTGCAGGCGATCGTCAGCTCCCCGCTGCGCCGCTGCCGGGAGACCGCGCAGGCGGTAGCCGACCGGCTGGGTCTGCCGGTCGCGGTGGAGGAGGACCTCCGCGAGACCGACTTCGGCGCGTGGGAGGGCCTGACCTTCGCCGAGGTGAAGGACCGCTATCCGGCGGACCTCCAGGCCTGGCTGGACTCCCCGCGGTCGGCCCCGACCGGCGGCGGCGAGAGCTTCACCCACGTCACCCGCCGGGTGTCGGCGGCCCGGGACCGGCTGCTGGCCGCGCACGCGGGCCGTACGGTGCTGCTGGTCACGCACGTGACCCCGGTCAAGACCCTGGTCCGGCTCGCGCTGGGCGCGCCGCCGGAGTCGCTGTTCCGGATGGAGCTCTCCGCGGCCTCGCTCTCCGCGGTGGCGTACTACGCGGACGGCAACGCCTCGCTGCGGCTGCTGAACGACACCTCGCACCTGCGCTGAGGAAGCGGCGAAGGCCGCGGCCCCCGCCGGACGGGCGGGGGCCGCGGCCTTCGCGGACTTCGATGCACGGGGAAGGCAGACGAGCCGGCCTGTACGCCGGGTTCTGTCACCCGGGGTCCTCGCGGTCCCCGGGGAGACGGCCATCCATCTAGGACCGGTGTTGCCACCGGCCTCGTGCGGTCTACCCGCGGACTCGGGCGGGCAGCCCTCGATCGTCCGCGCAGAGCCGTCCGAGAACGACTCCTCTTGACCTTGCTCCGGGTGGGGTTTACCTAGCCGCCTGGGTCACCCCAGGCGCTGGTGGTCTCTTACACCACCGTTTCACCCTTACCGGGGACCGAGGTCCCCGGCGGTCTGTTTTCTGTGGCACTGTCCCGCGGGTCACCCCGGGTGGGCGTTACCCACCACCCTGCCCTGTGGAGCCCGGACGTTCCTCGGCGGGACCCTGGGGTCCCGTCGCGGCCGCCCGGCCGACTCGTCTGCCGTGGTGACCATGCTACCGGCTGCCCCGGCGCCGCTTGACCTTGACGCAGCGGCAGGGTTTCTACTGGCCGCATGCGGATCGGAGAAATCGCCGGACTGGTCGGGCTCACCACCCGGGCCGTCCGGCACTACCACCATGTCGGGCTGCTCCCGGAGCCGGAGCGGCGGGCCAACGGCTACCGCTCGTACACGGTGCGGGACGCCGTCCTGCTGGCCCGGGTACGGCGGCTGACCGAGCTCGGTCTGAGCCTGGACGAGGTGCGCGACGTGCTCGCCGACGACGCCGGGCGGGAACTGGCCGAGGTGCTGGAGGAGCTGGACGCGGACCTGGCCCGGCAGGAGGCGGAGATCCGCGGGCGCCGGGAGCGGCTCGCGGCGCTGCGGGCCGCCCCGCCCGGCGGGACCGAGCCGGTGTCGCCCGCGCTGGCGGCCCTGCTGGCCGGCGCTCCGGAGACGACGTCGGCCACCGCCCGCAAGGACCGCGAGCACCTGGAGCTGCTCGACGCGGCCGGCGGCGGCGAGTCGCTGTACGCGGTGCTGGGTCCGCTGGCCGCGGATCCGGCCGTCCTGGAACTGTACGAGCGGCTGGACGAGCTGCACGACGCCCGCACGGACGACCCCCGGATCCCGGGCCTGGCCCGCGATCTGATCGCGGCGGTGCCGGACGAGGTGTTCGCGGCGGTCACGGCGGACGACCGGCCCGTGCGTCCCGCGGAGGGTTTCAAGGAGGCCCTGCTGGCGGAGTACGCGCCGGCCCAGGCCGAGGTGGTGCGCCGGGTGATGGACGCCTTCCTCGGACGGGGCCGGGCATGACGGGTCTGGTGCGGGCGGCACGGATCGCGGTGGCGGCGGTGGTCCCGGCCGAGCTGGTGCTGGCGACCTGCCTGGGGGCGGGGCTGCGGCTGCCCGGCTGGGCGGTGGTCCTCGCCGAGGTGCTGGTGCTGTGCGTGCTGCTGCTGGAGGCGGTGACGCTGTGGTCGCTGTACGCGGCCGGGCGGGCCCGGGGCGACGGCCGCCGGGAGGCCCTGCGCGGCGCGGTGACCACGGTGGTGCCCGTGCAGGCGCGCCGGCTGCTGCGGCACGAACTGCGGGCGGGCGCTTCGCTCGGCCTGTGGGTCCTGCGCCGGCGGCACGGGGTGCGCGAGGGCGACCTGGCGGCCGCGTACACCGGGCCGCAGACCGCGATGATGTACGGGATGGTGTTCGTGTCGGTGGTGGAGACGGTGGCCCTGGCGCTGCTGATCCCCTGGCCGGCGGTCCACCAGGTGGTGCTGGTGCTCGACGTGTACGGCGTGCTGATCGTCCTGGCGATGCACGCCGCCTGCGTGACGCGGCCGCACGTGCTTCGGGCCGACGGGTCGCTGAGGCTCAGGTACGGGGCGCTGTTCGACCTGACCGTGCCCCGCGGGTCGGTCGTCTCCGCCCGGGTGGACCGGCGGTACCCGGAGGGGCGGATCGTCACGGTGCGGGAGGAAGGGGTGCTCGACCTGATCGTCGGCAGCCAGACCAGCGTCACGGTGGAGCTCGACCGGCCGGTCGGCTTCGTCCGTCCGCTCGGCGCCCGCGGCGAGGCCCGCACCATCCGCTTCCACGCCGACGACCCGGGCGCCGTGGTCGCCGCCCTGCGGGCCGCCTCTACGCGGGACTGAACAGCACCTTCGCCGCCACCGGGTCGGCCCGGTCGAGGCGGACCCGGAGCCGGTCGCCCAGCGGGAGGTCCGCGCCGGGGGACTCGATCCGGCCCACCACGGCCGGTTCGGTCAGGTGGACCGTGCCGACCCGGGGGTCGTTGTCCTTCACGTCGATCACGGTGGCCTCGAAGGTCTCCCCGACCCGGTCCTCGAGCAGGGCGGCCTCCACCAGGTCCACGCACTCGCGTTCCACGGCGTTGGCGAGGCGGCCGCCGTCCGCCATCCGCCCGGGCAGCGCCGGCAGGGCGGCCAGCACCCAGTCCGGGGGTGCGGTGCCGGCTGCCGCGGCCAGGCAGAGCTCGCCGGCGTACCGGTCGGCGAGCCGGCGCAGTGGGGCCGTGCAGTGCGCGTACGGGGCGGCCACCGCGGCGTGGACCGCCGGGTCGGGGGACCGGCCGCCGGTGAAGACGGTGTAGCCGGCGCCGCGGAGCAGGGTGGTGCACTCCTGGAGGAAGGCGGCGTGGGCGGGGCGGCGCGGGTCGAGGGAGCGGACCAGCTGCGCGTACGGCACGTGGTGGGGCCAGTCGATGTGCAGGGCCGTCGCGGTGCGGCGGAGCCGGCCGACCGCGCCGTCGGGGGCGGTGGGCAGGGTACGGAGGATGCCGGTGCCGGCGGCGAGCATCAGTTCGGCGGCGGCCATGCCGGTCATCAGCGAGATCTGGGCGTTCCAGCCGTCGGCGGGGAGCGGTGCCCGGTAGGCGAGGGCGTAGCCGCCGTCGTGGGCCGTGATCTCCTGCTCGGGCACGTTGAGGGAGACGCCGCCGCGTTCCGCTTCGAGGGCCTCCCGGAGCCGGCCGATCTCGCGGAGCAGGGCGAGTGGTTCGTGGGCGGTCCCGGAGTCGATGGCCCGCTGCGCGGAGGCGTAGTCCAGTTTCGCCCGGCTCCGGACGAGGGCGCGGTGGACGTCGGTGGACTCCACCCGGCCGTCGGAGTCCAGGTCGAGCCGCCACAGCAGGGCGGGGCAGGTCTGGCCGGGCAGCAGGCTGGCCGCGCCCTCCGAGAGCGCGGCCGGGTGCAGCGGGACCTTGCCGTCGGGGAAGTAGAGGGTGGTGACCCGGCGCTGGGCCTCGCGGTCCACGGCGCCGCCAGGGGTGACGAACGCGGCGACGTCGGCGATGGCGTAGTGGACGCGGTAGCCGCCGCCGGTGCGGCGGGCCAGGTGCATGGCCTGGTCGAGGTCGACGGAGGCGGGCGGGTCGATGGTGAAGAAGGGGATGTCGGTGGCGTCCGGGGCGGGTGGCCGAGGGGACTTGGCGGAACGTTCCGCCTCCTCGGTCGCACGGGCCGGGAACGCCTCCGGCACCTCCAGCCTGATCCGCAGGCCGTCCAGCGCGACGCGCAGGGCGGCCCCGTCCGCTCCGGTCATGTGCATGTGGCGGCGTGGCATGAACCGAGCGTATGGCGGTCGGCGGGGGTTCGCTCATGTTCGGCCGGTCCCGCCCGCGGGCTACCCTCGTGCGGGGGCCGCACTCCCCGTGCCGTGTCCGTGAGAAGGAGAACCACCGTGCTCGTGCTGCTGCCGCCGTCCGAAGGAAAGGCCGCCGGCGGCTCCGGCGCACCCCTGGACGCCGGGTCGCTGTCGCTGCCGGGGCTGGCCGGGGCGCGGGCCGCGGTCCTGGACGAATTGGTCGAACTGTGCGCGGGCGACGAGCTCAAGGCGCGCGAGGTCCTGGGGATCGGCGAGGGGCTGCGGGCCGAGGTCGCGAAGAACGCCGGCCTGCGGACGGCGGCCGCGCTGCCCGCCGCGGAGATCTACACCGGGGTGCTGTACGACGCCCTGGACCTGGCCGGGCTGGACGCCCCGGCCCGGGCGCTGGCGGAACGCTCGCTGCTCGTGTTCTCCGGCCTGTGGGGCGCGGTCCGCATCGGCGACCGCATCCCGTCGTACCGCTGCTCGATGGGCGTGAAGCTGCCGGGGCTGGGCGCGTTGGGCGCGTACTGGCGGGCGCCGATGGCCGAGGTGCTGCCGGAGGCGGCGGGGGACGGGCTGGTCCTGGACCTGCGGTCCTCGGCGTACGCGGCGGCGTGGAAGCCGAAGGGGGAGCCGGCGGGGCGGACGGCCACGGTGCGGGTGCTGCACGCGCAGGTGGTGGACGGGGTGGAGAAGCGGTCGGTGGTGAGCCACTTCAACAAGGCGACGAAGGGGCGGCTGGTGCGGGACCTGCTGCGGGCGGGGGCGGTGCCCTCGACCCCGCTCGAGCTGGTGTCCGCGCTGCGGGACCTGGGGTACGTGGTGGAGGCGGAGCCGCCGGCGAAGCCCGCGAAGCCGTGGTCCCTGGACGTGGTCGTCACCGCGATCCACTGACCGCCCCCGGCCCGGCCCGCCCCGGCGCCCCGCACACCCGGCCGGAGCCCCGGGCCTGAGCCCCGCGTGCTCGGGCGGAGCTCCGGCTGGGCCCGCTCAATAGTCCCCAGCTACCGCTGGGAGGTGCCCCCAGCTCGGGCTTGGAATGCCGCTGCGCGGCATTCCGCCCGGCGGGCATGTGCTGGCGGGCCATTTCAGCCTCGCCGGCGTTTGAGGCGCGGGGTGTGGGGCGGCGCCCCGCGTGCTTGGCCGGAGCTCCGGCTGGGCCCGCTCAGGTGCGGCTCGGGCTTGGGATGCCCGGCCGGGGTCTGGGCGCGGGGCGGCAGTCCAGCCCCGCCGGCGTTCGAGGCGCGGGGTCGGGCCGCCGGGTGGAGCGGCGCCCCGCGGGGTCAGCGGCTCAGGGGCCAGGCGATGGCGTGGTCGGGCTGGGTGTGCTGGGCGCAGGCGTCCGTCAGGGTTTCCAGCAGCGTCAGCGGATCCGGCAGCGCGTGCTCCATGCCGCGGACCCAGGTGACCGCCAGGTCACCGGGGAGCGCGGCCGGCGGAAGCAGCACGTAGCTTCCGCGGCAGTGCCAGCGCAGTCCGGGGTGTTCGTCCATGGTCTCGGGGTGGCAGTCCAGCTCGCACGGCCACCACTCGTCCTCGTCCTCCGGCGTGCCCCGCGTCGCGGTGAAGAAGAGCATCCGCGCCTGCCCGCCGGTGTCGCCCGAGCCGGACTCGGCGACCGGGCCGACCGCGATGCCCGCCGCGAGGAGCCGGTCGAGGGCCTCGCGTCCGGCGTCCAGCGGGACGTCCAGCACGTCGTGGACCATGCCGGTCGCGGTGACGAAGTTGGCCTGCGGCTGGTTCCGCGCCCAACGCTCGATCTGCGCGCGGTCGGTGGTCGACTGGGTCTGCCAGGCGAAGGAGAGCGGGTGGCGGGCCGGGGTGGGACACCCGATGCGTTCGCACGAGCACCGGTAGCCGACCGGGTGCGCGGCGGGCGCGATCGGCAGGCCCGCGGCGGCCACGGAGAGCAGGAGCGCCTCGCGCTCACGTCCGGGGTCTTCGGCGGTGGGTTTCTGCCGCCGGCTCAGCCACTGCGAAATCCTGCTGCGCTCACCGCGTTTGAAGCGGCCAGACTCGGACCCCATCTATCCCCTCACCGTTCGTCGCCCCGGCAGACCCTCACATGGTCCCACCATCCTGCGCCCGGGGTGACCGGACTTCCCAACCGGGGGGTCCGGCCCACCGGGGCGGCAATAGCGGCGAAATCGCGACATAGAGGCGCTTCTCGGCCAGCGGTGGCGGCCGATTGCGCCCCGGTGAAGCCGCGGTGACTTTGCTCACCGCACCTTCACCGTCCCTTCACCCGCGGCCTCTCACCCGCGCCTTCAGCGCGGAGCGACCCCCGTCAGCCACCGCTCCACGAGCGCGTCCGCGAAGTCGTGGGTCAGCGGCCCGGTCCGCTGGAGCCAGCGGTACGTCAGCGGGCCCAGCAGCATCTCCACCGCGAGCCGCAGGTCGGTGTCCTCCGCGAGCCGGCCGGCCTCCCGGGCCGCCCGCAACCGCTCCTCGTAGAGGGCGAGCTGGGGCTCCAGCAGCTGCTCGGTGAAGCGGGCGCCGAGCTCCGGGTCGGTGGCCCCGGCCGCGGTGAGGGCCCGGGCGGGCGCCTCGTACTTCTCGTCGTTGAACTCGTCCACCGTCGCCCGCAGTACCTGCTTGAGGTCGGCGGCCAGGTCGCCGGTGTCCGGGAAGCCCGTCCACTGCCCCTCCTCCGCCGCGTCGCCGGCGAGCGCGAGCGAGGCGTCCAGCAGCACCGCCGCCTTCGACGGCCACCAGCGGTAGATGGTCTGCTTGCCGACCCCGGCGCGGGCCGCGATGGCCTCGATGGTCAGCTTGTTGTAGCCGACCTCGCCGACGAGGGCGAGGGCGGCGTCCAGGATCGCGCGGCGCGAGCGGTCGCTGCGTCGCGATGCGTCAGGCGTCTTACCCATGGCGGCAGGGTATCAATCCGAGACGTCTCGTCTTCATGCCGTACCGGTCGCATCGACTGTTCGTCCGGTAAACCACCCGAACAGTTCACTGCGCCGTACCGGTTGAGGAGAGACGATTCTCTCCACCACTCTTCACCCACATCCGCTTCGTGAGGAGCCTTCTTTGCGCAGAGACGCCACACCCCGGCGCTACCTGATGTGCCCACCCGAGCACTTCAAGGTCACCTACTCCATCAACCCCTGGATGGACCCCGCGAAACCGGTGGACCTGCCGCTCGCCCTGGCCCAGTGGGAGGACCTGCGGGACCGCTACCGCTCGCTCGGGCACACCGTCGAGACCCTCGACCCGCGCCCCGGCCTGCCCGACATGGTGTACGCGGCCAACGGCGCCACCGTGATCGACGGGCGGGTGCTCGGCGCCCGGTTCGCCTACCCCGAGCGGGCCGCCGAGGCCGAGGCCCACCTGGAGTGGTTCCGGGCGAACGGCTTCACCGACGTCCACGAGCCCTCCCACATCAACGAGGGCGAGGGGGACTTCGCGGTCACCGCCGACTGGATCCTGGCCGGTCGCGGCTTCCGGTCCAGCCCGCTCTCGCACGACGAGGCGCAGGAGTTCTTCGGCCGCCCGGTGATCGGCCTGGACCTGGTCGACCCGCGGTACTACCACCTCGACACCGCGCTCTGCGTGCTCGACGCCCACGAGGTCATGTACTACCCGGAGGCGTTCTCGCCGGGCAGCCGGGCCGTGCTGCGCCGGCTCTTCCCGGACGCGCTGATCGCCACCGCCCAGGACGCGTCGGTGCTGGGCATGAACGCCGTCTCGGACGGCCGGCACGTCGTGCTGCCGCAGGGCGCCACCGGCCTGTTCGGGCCCCTGCGGGAGCGCGGGTTCGAGCCGATCGGCATGGACCTCGGCGAGCTGCTCAAGGGTGGCGGCAGCGTGAAGTGCTGCACGCTGGAGCTGCGGGCCTGAGGCCCGGGCCGCCCGCGCGCCCGGTACGGGTCGCCCGTGCCGGCGCGCCGCGTCCGGCCGCCGCCGTCCGGCTAGTCGCCGGCCGGTGGCGGCCAGGCGTCGCCCCACTCCGCGTCCCTGGCCGCCTTGTACGTGTCGCCGTGCCGTTTGCTCACGGTGGCCCGGGTCAGCCCTTCCGCCTCAGGCCCGCACAGGTCGAGCAGCACCAGGCCCTTGCGGATCTGCGGCCTGCGGGTGATCCGGGCGGCGGCCGGGGCCACCGGGAAGCGGACCGCCGCCACGTAGCCGAACTTCTCGTCCTCGTACGCGAGCGAGCCTCCCTTCACCTGCCGGTGCAGGGAGGACCGGCTCACCCGGGCTGAGAAGTGGCACCAGTCCTCGCCCACCACGATCGGGCAGGTCCCGTCGTGCGGGCAGGGCGCCGCCACCGTGAACCCGGCGGCGATCAGGGCGTCCCGCGCCTCCCGGATGCGGAGGTAGCCCTCGGGGGTGCCCGGCTCGACGACCACCACCGCCTGCCCGGCGCGGGCCGCCCCGGCCACCACCGCACGGCGGGCCTCGGCGGTCAGCTCGCCCAGTACGTAGGAGACGGTCACGAGGTCCGCCGCGGGCAGCTCCAGCCCCGTGCCGATGGCCGCCTTGCGCCACTCGGCGCCGCGCAGCACGCCGGAGCCGGAGTCCGCGGCGAGCTCCCGTCCCAGGGCCAGGGCCGGCTCCGCCCAGTCCAGTACGAGGGTCTCCCGCGGGCCCGCCCAGGTGGCGTCCACCGCCCAGGTCGCCGCGCCGGTGCCGCCGCCCACGTCCACGTGCGAGGCCGGTGCCCAGCCGGGAGCGGCCTCCACCAGACCGGCCAGGGCCGCCCGTACCGCCTCGAAGGTCGCAGGCATCCGGTACGCCGCGTAGGCCGCCACGTCGGACCGGTCGCGCAGGACCGGGGCGTCGGTGGGGGTCCGGCCCCGGTAGTTGGCGATCAGCCGGTCGACGGCGGCCGCCGCCTGCTTCGGCGGCAGGCCGTCGAGCAGACCGGCGAGGGTCGCGCGCAGGGTTTCGGCGGTGGTGGGTTCGGGGTTCACCTGCGAAGTTTACGGCGCGTCGGGCCCCGGGGCGGAGGCGGAGGCCGGACCCGATGCCGACGCCGGGCCGGAGGCCTGCGCCGGGCCGGAGTCCGGCGGGGTGGCGGAGGCCGGCGGGGTGGCGGAGCCGGGAGGCGGGGTGGCGGCCGAGGCGGCCGCCGCCGGCCGCCAGGGCCGGCACAGGCCGAGGAAGCAGGCCGCGGCCAGCAGGGAGCAGGCCAGCTGCACCACGGCCATCGGCACCGCGGTGTCCTCCCCGGCGATGCCCACCAGCGGCGAGGCCACGGCCCCCACGAGGAACGAAGAGGTGCCGAGCAGGGCGGAAGCGGTGCCCGCCGCGTGCGGGGTGCGCATCAGGGCCAGGGCGTTGGTGTTGGGCAGCACCAGGCCCATCGCGGACATCAGCACGAACAGCCCGGCCGCGACCGGCAGCAGCCCCACCTCGCCGAACACACCCGAGGACATCAGGAGCAGCGCCGCCGAGGCGGCGGTGATCACGGCTATGCCGGCCGCCAGCACCTTGTCCAGGCTGACCCGGCCGACCAGCAGCTTGCCGTTGACCTGGCCGACGGCGATCAGGCCCACCGAGTTCACGCCGAAGAGCAGCGAGAAGGTCTGCGGGGAGGCGCCGTAGATCTCCTGGATGACGAAGGGGGAGGCGGATATGTACGCGAAGAGGGTGGCGAAGCCGAAGCCGCCCGCCAGCATGTAGCCGGCGAAGACGCGGTCCGCGGCCAGCCCGCGCATGGTGCGCAGGGCCGCGCCGACGCCGCCGGTGTGCCGCCGCTCGGGCGGCAGCGTCTCGCCGAGGCCGAACCACATCACCACGGTGAGCACGGCACCGACGGCGGTCAGCACCACGAACACCCCGCGCCAGTCGGAGAACCGCAGGACCTGGCCGCCGATCAGCGGGGCGATGATCGGGGCGGTGCCGGATATGAGCATCAGGGTGGAGAAGAACCGGGCCATCTCGACCCCGTCGTAGAGGTCCCGGACCACCGCCCGGGCGATCACGATGGCCGCGGAGCCGGCCAGGCCCTGGAGCAGCCGGAAGCCGATGAGCAGTTCGGCGGTCGGGGCCAGCGCGCAGATGGCGGTGGCCAGGACGTAGACCACCATGCCGGCGGCCAGCGGGCGCTTGCGGCCCCACTTGTCGCTCATCGGGCCGATGACCAGCTGCCCGAGGGCCATGCCGGCCAGGCAGGCGGTGAGGGTCAGCTGGACTGTGGCGGCGGTGCTGCCCAGGGCGGTGGTGACCTGCGGCAGCGCCGGCAGGTACATGTCCATGGACAGCGGGGGGAGGGCGGTGAGCCCGCCGAGGACGAAGACCACCAGCAGGCTGGTCCGGCGCGCGGCCGCGCCGGCGCCGGCAGTGTCGGTGGGGGCGGGTGTGGGGACGGTGGTGGAGGGGGCCTTCGCGGGACCTCTCTCTGACATGGGCACTCCAGTCCTATGGTCGTCTCTTCACACCCGGCCGACCCATGTTCTCAGCTATCGGAACGTCCCGGGCCCGGAGCCCGCGGTGCCGTACCCTCCGGCCTCATGAACGCAACCGGGAACAAGATCGCTGTCGTCACGGGCGCGGGCTCGGGCATCGGCCGTGCCGTCGCCCTGACCCTGGCCGGGGCCGGCTGGTCCCTGGCCGTCGCGGGGCGCCGGGCGGAGCCGCTGGAGGCGGTGGCCGCGGCCGCGCCGGATCCGGCGCGGGTGCTGCCCGTACGGGCGGACGTCAGCGACCCGGACGACGTGACGGCCCTCTTCGCGGCGGTCCGCGACCGGTACGGGCGGCTGGACCTGCTGTTCAACAACGCGGGCACGTTCGGGCCGGCCGGGGTGCCGCTGGAGGACATCGGCTACGAGGCGTGGAAGCAGGTCGTCGACGTCAACCTGACCGGTTCGTTCCTGTGCGCGCAGGCGGCGTTCCGGATGATGAAGGAGCAGGACCCGCAGGGCGGGCGGATCATCAACAACGGCTCCATCTCGGCGCACGTCCCGCGGCCGAACTCGGTCGCCTACACGGCGACCAAGCACGCGATGACCGGCCTGACGAAGTCCCTGTCGCTGGACGGCCGCCGGTACCGGATCGCCTGCGGCCAGATCGACATCGGCAACGCGGCGACGGAGATGACGGAGCGGATGCAGACCGGGATCCTCCAGGCCAACGGGCAGCTGGCGGTCGAACCGGTGATGGACGCGGCGGACGTGGCCCGCACGGTCCTGCACATGGCGGAGCTCCCGCTGGAGGCGAACGTCCAGTTCGCGACGGTCATGGCCACGACCATGCCCTACATCGGCCGCGGCTGACCCCACCCACCCCCACCGAACCCCTGCCCGCCGACCCCGGACGCCCCGACGCGGCCGACCGACGCCCCGGCCGGGAATGCCCTGCGGAGGGCCCGGGTTGGGGTGGGCATGACCGAAGTGCTTCGCTACACCGCGTTCTCCGCAGACCCGGAGGGCGGCAACCCCGCCGGGGTCGTCCTCGACGCCGCCGAGCTCGACGAGGCCGGGATGCTCGCCATCGCCGCCGAACTCGCCTACAGCGAGACCGCCTTCCTGACCGCGCCGCCGGACGGGCTCGGCGGGGAGCCCGGCCGGGCCTTCACCATCCGCTACTTCAGCCCGAAGGCGGAGGTGCCCTTCTGCGGGCACGCGACCGTGGCCACCGCCGTCGCGCTCGGCGAGCGGCTGGGGCCGGGCGAGCTGCTGTTCGCCACGCAGGCGGGGACGGTGCCGGTCACGGTCGCCGAGGGGGAGGGCGGCGTCCTGCGGGCCACGCTCACCAGCGTCGAACCGCACGTCGAGGACGTCCCGGACGCCGACCTCTCCGAGGCGCTCGCCGCGCTGGACTGGCCCGCGGCGGACCTCGACCCGGCGCTCCCGCCCCGGATCGCGTACGCAGGCGCCCGCCACCTGGTCCTGGGCGCCGGCACCCGGGCCCGGCTCGCCGACCTCGCGTACGACTTCGCGCGCCTGGAGGCGCTGATGCGGCGGCTGGACCTGACCACGGTCCAGCTGGTCCACCGGGCCGGGCCGGACGTGTTCCACGTACGCGACCCGTTCCCGGTCGGCGGGGTCGTCGAGGACCCGGCCACCGGCGCGGCGGCAGCCGCGTTCGGGGCGTACGCCCGCGAGCTGGGGCTGGTGCCGGCCGAGGCCCGGCTCACCCTCCACCAGGGCGAGGACATGCGGCGGCCGGGCGTGCTGACCGTCGAACTGCGGGCGGGGGACCCGCGGGTACGGGTCGGCGGCGAGGGCACGCGCATCCCCTGACCCGCCGGGGCGTCCGGGCGGAGCCTGGCTGCGCGGCCAGAACTCCGCCCGGGCACTCGGGGCTCCGCCCCGTGCCGCGTGGGCGGTGTTTCCAGCCCGAGCGGCGTTTGAGCGGGCTCCGGCGGAGCCTTGGCTGCGCGGCGGGGGGCTCCGCTCGGCCACGCGGGGTGCTGCCCCGTGCCCCGCGCCTCGATCGCCGGCGGGGCTGGGTTTGGCCGTGCGGGGCCGGGTTGTGCGGGGTCGCGCGGTGACCGTTCGGGCGGCGCTTCGAGCCCGAGCGGCGTTTGAGCGGCTGGGGCGGAGCCTTGGCTGCGCGGCGGCCAGGGCTCCGCCCGGGCACGCGGGTCCCGCGCCTCAGCCGTCCGCCGGCCCGGGCGGAACCGCCGTCACGCGGGTCGGGAGTACGAGCGGCGTGCCCGTACGCGGGTGAGGGAGCACCTCCACCGGCTGGCGGTAGACCCGGCTCAGCAGCCCCGCCTCGAACACCTCCGCCGGCGCCCCGGCCGCGGCGATCCGGCCCCCGTGCAGCACGGCCACCCGGTCCGCGTAAGCCGCCGCGAGCCCCAGGTCGTGCAGGACCACGACCACCGCGTCCCCCGCCCCCGCCCGCTCCCGGCAGATCCGCAGAACCAGCTCCTGGTGCCGCAGATCCAGCGCGGCGGTCGGCTCGTCCAACAGCAGCAGCGGCGCCCGCTGCGCCAGCACCCGGGCCAGCGCGACCCGGGCCCGCTCCCCGCCGGACAACGCGGAGAACGGCCGCCCGGCGAACCCGGACACCTCGGTCGCCGCCATCGCCCCGGCCACGGCCCGGTCGTCCTCGGCCTCGTCCCCGTACGGCGTGCCGGCCCAGGGCGCCCGCCCCATCCGTACCACCTCCGCCACCGGGAACGGGAAGGACAGCGCGGCCGCCTGCGGCAGCACGGCGCGGCGCAGCGCGAGTTCGGGCGCGGACCACTCCCCGGCGGGCCGCCCGCAGATGCGGAGCTCCCCGCCGCACGCGGGCAGGTCGGCGGCGAGCGCGGCCAGCAGGGTGGACTTGCCGGCCCCGTTGGGGCCGACCAGGGCGAGCACCTCTCCGGCGCGCACGGTCAGGTCGATGCCGGACAGCACCTCCCCGGCGCCCAGCCGGATCCGCAGCCCGGTGGCCTCGGCGACCACCTCGCCGGCGCCGGGCCGGGCCGGCACGCTCCGCCGGCGACGCCGCAGTCGCAGCGGGTTCATGCCCACCCTCCCTGCCGACGGCGGGTCCGGCGCAGCAGCCAGAAGAAGAACGGGCTGCCGAGGAGAGCCGTCAGGACCCCCAGCGGCAGCTCGGCCGGCTGGGCGGCGGTGCGGGCGGCCAGGTCGCCGGCGACCAGGACGACCGCTCCGGCCAGCGCGCTGCCCGGCACGAGGAAGCGGTGCCCGGGGCCGTTGGCCATCCGCAGCAGGTGCGGGACGAGCAGCCCGACGAAGGTGATGACGCCGGCGACGGCCACGGCGGCGGCGGTGAGCAGCGCGACCAGCAGGACCAACGCGGTCCGCAGCCGCTCCACCTCCACGCCGAGGTGCCGGGCCGGGCGCTCGCCGAGCGCCAGCAGGTCCAGCCGACGGGAGTACAGGGGAGCCAGCAGCAGACCGGCCGCGGCGCAGGGGAGCACCGCGAGGACCTTGGGCCAGGTGGCCTGGGCGAGGGAACCGAGCTGCCAGAAGGTGATCTGGTTGACCTGGCCGCTGTCGGCGAAGAAGACGAACAGGCCGATGAGGGCTCCGGCGAAGGCGTTGACCGCGATACCGGTGAGGATGAGGGTGACGACCTCCGTCTTCCCGCCGCTGCGGGAGAGGGCGTACACGACGGTGACGGTGCCCAGCCCCGCGGCGAACGCGCAGGCCGCGACGGTCCAGTTGCCGAGGAAGGTCAGGCCGAGCGCGATGGCGGCGACGGCGCCGACGGCGGCGCCCGCCGAGATCCCGATGACCCCGGGCTCGGCGAGCGGGTTGCCGAACACACCCTGCATGAGGGCGCCGGCGCAGCCGAGAGAGGCCCCGACGAGCAGCGCCAGTACGACCCGGGGCAGCCGTACGTTCCACAACACGCTCTCCCCGACCCGGTCGAGCGGGGCACCGCCCAGGCCCAGCCGGTGCGCGGCGGAGGCGAGGACGTCGCCGGTGGGGATGCGGTAGGCACCGATGCCGGCGGAGAGGAGGGCGAGCAGGACCAGGGCGATGACGAGACCGGCGGCGAGCAGCCCGCCCCGCCCACGCCGCCGGGGCACGGCAGCTCCGGGCGTGGCCCCTGGCCCGGCCTGCGGCGCGGTCTCCGGCGGGGCTCCGGGCGCCGTCCCCGGCACGGCCTCCGGCGGAGCTGCGGGCGTGGTCCCGGGTGCGCTGTGGGGCCGGGCTCCGGGTGCCGGCTCCCGCTGGGCTTCGCGGGTCGCCCCGGTCGGGGCCTCCGGGGCGGGGGTCTTCCGGGCCGCGGCCGGTGATGCGGGCCGTGCGGGGTCTTCGTGCGGGAGGTTCACCGGAGGTCACGCCCCGCGCGGGTGGTGCAGCTGGGACACGAGCGAGGCCAGTACCCGGTCGGTCCGGGGGCCGTAGCTGAGCAGTACGCCGTCGTCCACGACGACCACCCGCCGGTCCATGCCCGCCGGGGTCTGCGCCACGCCGGGGATCCTCACCAGGCCGTCGACCCCGCCCACCGATTCGAGGCCCTTGGCCATCACGAGGATCGCGTCCGGCGCGGCCGCGGCCAGCGCCTCGCTGGTGATCGGGGTGAAGTCCTTGGCCAGGCCCGACTCCTTGCCCGCGTCCACCGCGCCGGCCGCCTCCAGCAGGGACGACGCGCCGGAGTCGGCGCCGCCGAGCATGTAGACGGAGGCGCTGCCGCGGAGGTACAGGAAGGCCACCCGGGGCCTGGCCGCGGCGCCACCGCCGGAACCGGAACCGGAACCGGAGCCGGAACCGGACGACGGTATCCCCGCGCGGGCGGCCGCGATCCGGTCCGCGGTGCGCTTTCCGAGCTGCTCCCCGGCCTGCGGGACGCCGAGCGCCCGGGCCACCGTGTCGATCCGCCGCGGTACGTCCTCCAGCGACTTGGCCGGCGCCACGACGAGCAGCGGGACGCCCGCGTCGCGGATCTGCCGCACCGCCTCGGCCGGGCCGGTGGTGGTCTCCGCGAGGACCAGGGTGGGGCGCAGCGACAGCACGCTCTCCGCGGAGACGTCGTGGGCGCGCGTCACCACGGGCAGGGCGGCGGCCTGTTCGAAGGTGGTGGTGACGTCGCGGGCGACGACGCGGCCGCCCAGGCCCAGCGAGTAGACGATCTCGCTCAGGCTGCCGCTCAGCGGGACGATCCGGTCCACCGAGCCGACCGTCACGGTGCCGCCGTCCGCCGAGGCGACGGTCGCGGGCAGGGCCGGGACCGGTGCCGGTTCGAGCGGCTCGACCCGGTCGGGGGCCGCGGCCGGGCGGGCCGCCGGGCCGCCGGAGCTGCCGGAGCCGTCGGCCGCGCCCCCGCAGCCCGTCAGGGCGAGGGCCAGGGCCGTCACGGCGGCGGCCAGGCGCGGGAAGCGGGTCGGGGTGGCGGGGTGAGGCACGAAGACACCCTTCTGGACACGGACTTGAGGTTCTGTCAGCCGGAGGGGTTGCCAAACCCGGCCAGGCGTAGCTTAGGTTAGCCTAACCTTGCTTGCCAGACCCTGGAGGGGATTCCCCATGCCGGTGAGAGCCGTCCGTGCGTACGCCGCAGCCGTCCTGCTGGCGGCCCTGCTGGGAGCGCTGCTCCCCGCCGCGGCCGCGGTGGCGGCCGCTCGTACCGTGCAGGGCGGCCGGCTCGACTGGGGCGTCAAGTCGTCCTTCCAGAGTTACGTCACCGGTCCCATCGGGAAAGGCGAGTTCCAGCTGAAGGACGGGGCCGCCACGGTGGGCGGCGGCCTGTTCCGCTTCCACTCCGCGACTGGCTCGTACGACCCCGCCACCGGCGCGTTCGACGCCGCGTTCACGGGCGGGGTGCGCTTCCTGGGCCACCGGAAACCGGACGGCTCGCACGAACTCGACCTCACCATCAGCCGCCCCGCCGTCCGCGTCTCCGGCGGCAAGGGCGTGCTCCACGTGGACGTCACCGGCCGGGCCAAGGACACCGGTGCCGTCACCCGGCGCTCGCAGGTGCCCTTCGCCACCCTCGGCCTCGGCGGCGTGAACATGGCGGGCGGTGGCAGCCCGGTCGTCCTCGAACGCGTCCCCGCGACCCTCACCGCGCAGGGAGCCGAGGCCTTCGCCGGCTACTACGCGGCCGGCACCGCCCTCGACCCCGTCTCCCTCTCCGCCGACGTCGGGGACACCGCCGCCGGGTCCGCCCCGAGCGCCACCCCGCCGGGACCCGAGCCCAGCCCGGCCGCCTCCACCCCGCGGGGCTCCTTCGCCGACGCCGCCGTCGACTGGGGCGTCCGCCGCACCTTCCGCGAGTACGTCACCGGTCCCGTCGGGCAGGGCAAGTGGACCCTGGCCGATGGCGCCCTCGACGGCGGGGCGCTGTTCCGGTTCCCCCGGGGCAGGGGCGTCTACGACGCCCGGTCGGGCAGGCTCGACGCCGCGTTCGCCGGCACCGTGCACTTCACCGGCGCCCACCTCGACCTCAAGCTCGGCAGGGTGGCCGTCCGGATCGCGGACGGCAAGGGCGTGCTCTCCGCGGACGTCACGTCCGGCGGGCGGACCGAACCGGCCGTCGCCCTGGCCGAGTTCGACGCCCCCGGCCTGAGGACCGAGGGCCCACTGGCCGTCCTCGGAGAAGCCCCCGCCACCCTCACCGAGGGCGGCTCCAGGGCCTTCGGCTCCCTGTACAGGGCCGGCACCGCGATGGACCCCGTCTCGCTCGCCGTCGCCCTGGACTCCACGGCCCGGCTGCCGGCCCTCCCCGACCTCGGCTCCACCGCCCCGCCGTCCGCCGCGGCCCCCGCGCCGCCGTCCGCCGCGGCCCCCGCCCCGGCCGCCGCCGAGCGGTCCGCCACCCCCGGCGCCGCGGAAGCACCCGCGCCGGACACCGGGCTGTACGCCGCCCTCGGCGCGGCCCTGCTCCTGCTGCTCGGCGCGGCCGCCTACCCGGCACTCCGCCGGCGCCGCGCCGCCTCCACCTCCGCTGCCTCCACCTCTGCCGCCTCCGCCGCCACCGGCACGCCGGCCCCGCACGACGGCGCACCCGCCGACGGCACGCCGCCCGGCAGCGCCCCCGCCGGCGATACACCGACCACCGAGGCGCGGGACTGACCGCCCCGCGCCCTCACCCTCCGATCAACCCGACTCCCCGTCCGTTCAGGAGAACCCACCCATGTCCTCGTCCTCCCGCCGCCCGATCGCCGTCGCGGCGGCCACCCTCACCGCCGCCGCCCTCGGCGCCACCGCCCTGATGCTCCCCGCCACCGCCGCGGAACGCCCCACCGGGCCCGTCAAGATCACCGGAGGCACCCTCGACTGGGGCGTGCGCGAGAGCTACCGGAAGTACGTCACCGGCATGGCGCACGGCCGGATGACGGTGGCGGACGGTGCCCGGCGGAACGCCGACGGCACGTTCCGGTTCGGCGCCGCGACCGGCCAGTACGACCCGGCGGCCGGACACGTCGTCAAGGCCGCCTTCAAGGGCAGCGTCACCTTCTTCTCGCCCGCCCCGCCGACCGGCCACGGCTTCGAGGTCAAGCTCTCCGACTTCCGCTTCGACACCGGCACGAAGAAGCTGACCGCCGACGTCACCAAGTCCGGCAAGACCGACCAGGACGTCCCGCTGGCCGGCGTCGCCTTCGCAGGGCAGGCCATGACCAACCTGGCCACCACCCTTACGGAGCAGGCCGCCACCGCCCTCGGCTCGGCCTCGTACGCCGGCACCCCGGGCGACCCGCTCACCGCCGCGCTGGAGTTCGAGAAGCCGCGGCCGAGCCCCTCGCCCAGCAGCACCAGCGCCAAGCCGACCCCGCCCACCGGCGGCCCGACCGTCAAGCCCAGCTCCACGGCGACCACGCCCCCGGCGACGGGCGGCCCGCAGAAGGTCCTCGCCGGCAGGGCCACCTGGGGCATGAAGGAGTCCTTCCGCCGCTACGTGCAGGGCGCGGGCGGCACGGTCACCCCGGCCGGCGGCGCGGTGAAGAACGGCGAGCTGTTCGACTTCTCCTTCGGCCGGGGCGAGCTGGACACCGGCGGGCGCAGGCTCACCGCCTCCTTCGACGGCAGCCTGAGGTTCCTGTACGCCGCCCACGGCATCGACATGACCTTCGGCAACCTCAGGGTCGAGGGCGCCGGCCGGACCGGCACCCTGGTCCTGGACGTGAAGACCGCGTCCGGGCAGAAGACCGGCGTCCGCTTCGCCACCCTCGACCTGTCCGGGACCGACTACAAGCCGAACAAGGGCGTCCTCGCCCTCGGCGCGGTCCCGGCCGCCCTCACCGCCGATGGCGCCGCCGTCTTCGCCAACGGCACCACCGGCTCCCCCTACAAGGCGGGCGACCCCGTCGACCCGCTGACGCTGTCGGTCTCCGTGGCCGGGAACGCCCCGCTGCCGAACGGCGGCACGGCCGGCAGCGGCACGGGCACCGGCACCGCGGGCACCACCACCGGCACCGGTACCGGCACCGCGGGCACCATCACCGGCGGGGGCGGCACCGTCGGCGGCAACCTCGCCGCCACCGGCGCCGAACTCCCGGCAGGCGCACTGCTCGCCGCCTCCGGCACCGCGGTCGCCCTCGGGGCCGGGGCCGTGTACGCGGCCCGCACGCGCCGCACCGCCCGCGACTGACCCGTGCTTGAATGCCCGCGTGAACGATCTCGACGTACTCAGGGTCTTCTGCGCGGGCGACGGGCGGTACGGCAACGCGCTCGGCGTCGTCCGGGACGGGCGGACCTGCCCCGACGACGCCGGCCGCCAGGCCCTGGCGGCCGAACTCGGTTACAGCGAGACGGTGTTCGTCGACGACCCCGAGCGCGGGGTCGTCGACATCCGCACGCCCGGGACGAAGATGTCCTTCGCCGGGCACCCGCTGGTCGGAGTGGCCTGGCTGCTCGACATCGAGGAGCTCAACCCGCCCGCGGGGCCCGTGTGGACCCGTGACGACGGGGAGTTCACCTGGATCACCGGCCGCGCCGAATGGGTCACGGCCAAGCGCACGCAGCAGTACGCCGACCCGGCCGAGGTGGACGCGCTCCCGGCGCCGCCGCCCGGCGAGGGCTGGCTGTACGCGTGGGCCTGGGAGGACGAGGCCGCGGGCCGGGTCCGGGCCCGCGGCTTCCCGCGCCGTCCCGACGGCGCGATCGTCGAGGACGAGGCCACCGGCTCGGCGGCGATGCTGCTGACGGCACAGCTGAACCGCGCCCTGAACATCACCCAGGGCGCGGGCTCGCAGATCCTCACCGCCCCGGGCCCGGACGGCACCATCGAGATCGGCGGCCGAGTCCGCTTCGCGGACCAGCCGCCCGGCGGCCCGGGCCGGCGGGGCCGGGACTGACCCAGCCGGGCGCCGCTACGCGGACCGGGGGAAGCTCTCGCCCAGTTCGCGGAAGACCGCGCCGTTGAAGTCGAAGGCGCGCTTGCACTCGTCGACGATGCGCTGCTTCTCCAGGTCGTCCGCGGCGATGGCGTCGAGCAGCTCGCGGTAGGCCCGCTTGAACGCCGCCGGGTTGGAGATCTGCTCGAAGACGTAGAACCGGACCCCGTCACCCTTGCGCTCGAAGCCCCAGGTCCGCTCCGCCTTGTCGCGGATGATCTGGCCGCCGGAGAGGTCGCCGAGGTAGCGGGTGTAGTGGTGGGCCACGTAGCCGCCCGGCCACTCGGCCGCGCACTCCGCCACGCGGGCCGCGTACGCCTCGGTGGCCGGCAGGGCCGCGAGGGTCGCGCGCCAGTCCGGCCCGCGCAGGTGCGCCAGGTCCCGCTCGATCTCGGCGACGCGCATCAGCTCGGGCCGGATGAACGGTCCGGCGACGGGGTCGTCCCGGAGGGCCTCGGCGCCGTCCTCCAGGGCCCGGTACACGAACCACAGCTGCTCGGTGTAGCGGGTGAAGGCGTCCACTCCGAGCCGGCCGCCCAGCAGGTCGCTCATGAAGGTCGAGCTCTCGGCCTCGGTGTGCTGTTCGTGCGACGCGACGCGGATGACCGTTGAGAAGGCGTCCAAGACAGGACCTCCGTAGGAAGGCGAACCGGGGTGGCGGCAGCGCCGCCACCCCCGATCCTGCTGCTTAGGTTTACCTAAGTCAATGTGTTCCCGACGCCCTGTCGGTAAAAACCTGTTCCGGCCCTCAGGCCTACGGCAGGGTGAGGATGTCCGCCCCCGACTCGGTCACCACGAGCGTGTGCTCGAACTGGGCCGTCCGCTTCCGGTCCTTCGTCACCACGGTCCAGCCGTCGTCCCACATGTCGTACTCGTGGGTGCCCAGGGTCAGCATCGGCTCGATGGTGAAGGTCATCCCCGGCTCCATCACCGTGGTGGCGTGCGGGCTGTCGTAGTGCGGGATGATCAGGCCGGAGTGGAAGGACGTGTTGATCCCGTGGCCCGTGAAGTCGCGGACCACGCCGTAGCCGAAGCGCTTCGCGTACGACTCGATGACCCGGCCGATGATGTTGACCTGCCGGCCCGGCCTGACCGCCTTGATCGCCCGGTTCAGCGCCTCCCGGGTCCGCTCCACCAGCAGCCGCGACTCCTCGTCCACCTCGCCGCAGAGGTAGGTGGCGTTGTTGTCGCCGTGCACCCCGCCGATGTACGCCGTCACGTCCAGGTTCACGATGTCGCCGTCACGCAGCACCGTGGAGTCCGGGATCCCGTGGCAGATCACCTCGTTCACCGACGCGCACAGCGACTTCGGGAAGCCCCGGTACCCCAGCGTCGACGGGTAGGCGCCGTGGTCGCACATGTACTCGTGCGCGACCCGGTCCAGCTCGTCGGTGGTGACGCCGGGGGCGATCAGCTTCGCGGCCTCCTCCATCGCCCGGGCGGCGATCCGGCCGGCCCTGCGCATGGCCTCGACGGTCTCCGCGGACTGCACCTCCGGCCCCTTGTAAGGAGTGGGCGCGGGCTTCCCCACGTACTCGGGACGGCGGATGTTGCCGGGAACGGAACGGGTGGGGGAGAGCTCCCCTGGAACGAGCAGCGACTGGCCAGACATGCAAGCGAGTGTAACGAGCGGGGATCGGGCAGCATGGCGGCAGAGAGAGGAGACCGTACATGGCCCTGTTCAAGAAGCGGCAGGTGGGCAAACCCGGCGAGTGGTACTACTGCCTGGTCCATCGGAAGGTGGAGGAAGGGCCCGAATGCCCGGCCAAGGACCGGTTCGGCCCCTACACCACCCCCGCGGAGGCCGCCCACGCCATGGAGACCGCCCGGGAGCGCGACCTGGAGTGGCAGAACGACCCCAGGTGGAACGACAAGTCCCGCGAGGGGGACGAGGACGGCACCGGCGGCGGCACCTCCGGCGGCTGAACCACCCGGGCCGGCTCACCAGCGGCTGGGCGGCGGCGCGGTCAGCCGGTCGGCCAGCCGCGCCAGCCGGTCCCGGAACCGCCGCGACCCCCGCTGCGGCGACGGCCCGTTCTCCCCGGCAGCCGCGCTGACCAGGTGCTGCACCGTGTCCAGGTCCAGGTCCGCGTCCGCCGGCACGGACAGCGCGTCGTGCGCCAGCCCCTCCAGCCCGGCGTCCCCGCCGTCCAGGGACAGTACGGTCGCCCCCGCCCGGCGCGCGTCGTGCACCCGCCCCAGCAGCCCCTCCCCGGGCCGCTCCGGAGCCACCACCAGCAGCGTCTCCCCCCGTCGGGCCGCCTCCAGCCGGCCCAGGCCCACCGACAGGTGGGGCGGCTCCCCGGGCGCCACCCGGTGCCGCACCAGCGTCGGCGCCAGCGCCGGCAGCCCCGACCAGGCCGCCTCGTCCACCAGGTGCGCCGCCAGGTGCCAGGGCTCGTACTCCTCGGTGCCGACCAGCAGCAGCCCGCCCCCGGCGGGAACCACCGAACCGCGCAGCGCCCCCGCGAACCGCCGGGCCGCCCGCGGCCATTCCGTACCGGCGAGGACCTCCCGCAGCAGCGCCACCCTGACCGCATCCATACGCCGCATCCTGCCGGACCCGCGGACCGGCCGTGGGCAGATCCACCGGCCGCACCCGTTCGGCCTTCGGCTACCCGGCAGTACCCTCGCCCCCATGACTTCCACGGACAACACCAGCAAGCCCCCGGCCAGGGACCCCTGGGACCTGCCCGACGTCTCCGGCCTCGTCGTCGGCGTCCTCGGCGGCACCGGCGACCAGGGCCGCGGCCTCGCCTACCGGTTCGCCCGGGCCGGACAGAAGGTGATCATCGGCTCCCGGGCCGCCGAACGCGCCCGCACCGCCGCCGACGAGCTGGGCCTGGGCATCGAGGGCACCGACAACGCCGAATGCGCCCGCCGCAGCGACGTCGTCATCGTCGCCGTGCCCTGGGACGGCCACGCCGCCACCCTGGAATCCCTGCGCGCGGAACTCGCCGGCAAGCTCGTCGTCGACTGCGTCAACCCGCTCGGCTTCGACAAGCAGGGCGCCTACGCCCTCAAGCCCGAGGAGGGCTCCGCCGCCCAGCAGGCCGCCGCCCTGCTCCCGGACTCCCGGGTCACCGCCGCCTTCCACCACCTGTCGGCGGTCCTGCTCCAGGACAAGGACGTCGCGGAGATCGACACCGACGTGATGGTCCTCGGCGAGACCCGCGCCGACACCGACCTGGTCCAGGCCCTGTGCGCCCGCATCCCCGGCATGCGCGGCGTGTTCTCCGGCCGCCTCCGCAACGCCCACCAGGTCGAGTCCCTCGTCGCCAACCTCATCTCGGTCAACCGCCGCTACAAGGCCCACGCGGGCCTGCGCGTCACCGACGTCTGACGGTCCGGGCGGCGGGCGCCCCTCCCGCGCTCCTCCCGTCTTTACGGGACCACTGCACGCCATGGGGGACACTGGTGGGGCACCACCCGCCCCGTGTCCCCGAGGAGCCCCGCCGCCATGCCCCGCCTTGCCGTGTTCGCCCTTGTCGTCTGCGCGCTGTCCGTGGCCGCGGCGGTGGTCGCCTTCGTGGAGGGCAGCTTCCTCGGCATCGTCTGGGTGCTGATGGCCGGCGTCACCTCGAACCTCGCCTGGTTCTACATCCGCAAGGCCAAGGCGGCCCGCCCCGCCGGCGGGCCGGGCGACCAGGGCGTGTCCGGCTAGCGCGCAGCCGCTACGCGGCCTCGCACACCGGCGGGACGTCCTGCCAGAAGCGGTAGAGGTCCCAGCCGCAGTACGACTCCAGGTCCGAGACCCCCAGCGTGGTCAGCAGGCCGTGCACGGCGTCGAAGAAGAACCGGTTCACCTCCGGGATCCACAGCAGCGCGAACACCGCGATCAGGCCGAACGGCGCCAGCGGCTCCACCTGCCGCCGCACGTTGTACGACAGCCAGGGCTCGATCACCCCGTACCCGTCCAGCCCCGGCACCGGCAGGAAGTTCAGGATCGCCGCCGACACCTGGAGCAGCGCCAGGAAGGCCAGCGCGAACCGGAAGGCGAGCGGCACCCCGTCCAGGGCGTCCAGCCAGAACGGCGCCGTGCAGACCACGGCGAACGCCACGTTGGTCAGCGGGCCCGCCGCCGAGATCAGGCTGTGCTGCCAGCGCTTGCGGATGTGCCCCCGCTCGATGTAGACCGCGCCGCCCGGCAGGCCCAGCCCGCCCAGGATCACGAACAGCACCGGCAGCACGATGCTGAACACGGCATGCGTGTACTTCAGCGGGTTCAGCGTCAGGTAGCCCTTGGCGCCGACGGTGAGGTCGCCGCTGTGCAGGGCGGTCCGCGCGTGCGCGTACTCGTGCAGGCACAGCGAGACGATCCACGCCGAGGTCACGAACAGGAAGATCGCGAGGCCGGCGCTGGCGGCGTAGCCGGTCCATACGGCCCAGCCGGTCACCGCCATGATCGCGAGGATGCCGAGGAAGACGGGACTGATCTGCCGCTCGCCGCGGCGCGCCGTGTGAACCATGGGCGCAACATACCCCCGGCCCCCGCAGGCCCTTCCGTCGCCCACCCCCCGGTCCCTCGCACACCCGTGCGGCGCGGAAATCCGGTTGCGCCGCCCCCGGGGTGACCCGGGGAGAATGGGTCAGTGCGTTACGGGATTCTCGGCAGTGCCCAGGCGGTCCGCGACGACGGGGGAGCCGTCGGCGTGGGCGGCCCGCGGCTGCGCGCCCTGCTCACCGCGCTCGCGCTGAGGCCCGGGCGGGCGGTGACCGCCGAGGCGCTCGTGGCCGACGTGTGGGACGGCGACCCGCCCGCCGACGCCGTCGCCGCGCTCCAGGCGCTGGTCGGGCGGCTGCGCCGGGTGCTCGGGAAGCGAGCCGTCCTCTCCGGCGGGGGCGGTTACCTGCTCGCCGCCGCCCGCGAGGACGTCGACGCCTACCGGTTCGAGGACCTCACCCGCACCGCTGACCGGGCCCTGGCCGCCGGCGAGCCCGCCCGGGCCGTGGAGCTCTACGACGCCGGCCTCGGCCTGTGGCGCGGGCGGGCCCTCGCCGACCTGCCGGCCCCGGGCGCCGAGGCGGCCCGCTGGGACGCCGTACGCATGGACGCGCGGCGGGGCCGGCTCACCGCCGTCCTCGCCCTCGGCGGGGCGGACGCCGCGCTGCACGAGCTGGCCGCGCTGTGCGCCGAGCGGCCCCTGGACGAGACCCTGCAGGTGCTGCGGATCCGCGCCCTGCGGGACGCCGGCCGGCCCGCCGAGGCGCTGGACGCGTACGAGGCCGTACGGCGCGAGCTCTCCGCACGGCTGGGCACCGACCCCGGCCCGGGCCTGCGCGCCCTGCACGCCGAACTGCTCGGCCCGGCGGGCGCCCCCGAACCCGCGGCACCCGCTCCGGCTCCGGCTCCGGCCCCGGCACGTGCCCCGGCCCCGGCATCCGCCCCGGCACCTGCGCCGGCCCGCGGCGCGGCCGCGCCCGCCGCCGTGCCCCCGCCCGCCGCCGTGCCCCCGCCCGCCGCCGGGAACCTGCGCGCCCGGCTGACCACCTTCGTCGGCCGGGAGGACGACATCCGGGTCATCGGCGAGGACCTCCGCCGCGCCCGGCTGGTCACCCTGCTCGGCCCCGGCGGCGCCGGCAAGACCCGGCTGTCGCAGGAGGCGGCCGAGGCGCAGGACGGCGAATGCTGGCCCGACGGCGTGTGGTTCGTGGAGCTCGCGCCCGTCGACGACCCCGAGGACGTGCCCGAGGCCGTCCTCGCCGCGCTCGGCGCCCGCGAGACCATGCTGCGCGGCGCCGCCGCCGAGGAGCTGCGGGCGCTGACCGACCGCACCGGCGACGACCCGGTGGAACGCCTGGTCGAGCACTGCCAGCGGCGCCGGTTCCTGCTGCTCCTGGACAACTGCGAGCACGTCGTGGACGCCGCCGCCCGCCTCGCCGAGGAGCTGCTGGCCCGCTGCCCCGGCGTACGGGTCCTGGCCACCAGCCGGGAGCCGCTCGGGGTGCCCGGCGAGGCGCTGCGGCCCGTGGACCCGCTGCCCGACCCGGTCGCCCTCCGGCTGCTCCAGGACCGGGGCGCGGCCGCCCGCCCGGGGTTCCGGGTGGAGGACGACCGGGCCGCCGCCGTGGAGATCTGCCACCGGCTGGACGGCATGCCGCTGGCCATCGAGCTGGCAGCGGCCCGGCTGCGCCTGCTGACCCCGCGCCAGATCGCCGACCGGCTGGACGACCGGTTCCGGCTGCTGACCAGTGGGAGCCGGACCGTGCTGCCCCGGCAGCAGACGCTGCGCGCGGTGGTGGACTGGTCCTGGGACCTGCTCGACGAACCGGAACGCGCCGTCCTGCGCCGGCTGTCCGTCTTCGCCGGCGGTTGCGACCTCGCCGCCGCCGAAGCCGTATGCGCCGACCCCGCCGCCGACCCGGCCGCCGCTTCCGCCGCCGCCCCCGCCCCCGCCGCCCCTGCCCCCGCCCCCGGCGCGGCCGCCGGGACGCCCGTCGACGCCCGCGACGTGGCCGACCGGCTCGGCGCCCTCGTCGACAAGTCCCTCGTCGTCGCCGCCCCCACGGACGGCGGCGAGATGCGTTACCGGCTGCTGGAGACCGTCGCCGAGTACGCCGCCGAACGGCTCGCCGAGACCCCCGGCGACCGGGCCGCCGCCGAGCACCGCCACCTGGTGCACTTCCGGGAACTCGCCCGCACCCACGAGCCCCGGCTGCGCGGCAGCGGCCAGCGCGCCGCCGCCCGCACCCTCACCACCGAGTACGAGAACCTGCGCACC
Source organism: Streptomyces sp. NPDC012888 (assembly GCF_042900645.1). NCBI lineage: Bacteria > Bacillati > Actinomycetota > Actinomycetes > Kitasatosporales > Streptomycetaceae > Streptomyces > Streptomyces sp. NPDC012888. Next base: position 58,952 of record NZ_JBIBBM010000001.1, read on the forward strand.
GCCCTGCGCCGGGCCGTGGCCGGCGGCCAGGAGCAGGAGGTGCTCTGCCTGATCCACGGCCTCGCCTGGTACTGGCACATGCACGACCTGCGCACCGAGTCCCGCCACTGGTCCGAGGCCGCCGCGGCCCTGGGCCCCGACCCCTTCGACGGGCCCGTCGTACCGGCCGCGCCGGTCTACGGGCGGGTCGTCGACACGCCCCCGCCCTACGGCGGCGAACTGCTCACCGAGGCCTGGCGCGGCGTCCAGCTGATCCGGCTGGCCGCCCGCGACCAGAGCAACGCCGACTGGCACTCGCCCGAGATCCGCGACCGGGTCCGGCGGATCGTCGCCACCTACCGCCCCGGCCAGCCGCAGACCTGCCGGGCCCCCGCCGCCCTGTGGATCTACGCCGTCATGATCGCCGGGGATCCGGAGCTGCTCAGACGCGTCCTCGACGCGACCGTGGACTCCGCCCGCGAGCTCGGCTACCACTGGGAGCTCGGCTCCGCCCTCCAGCTGCGCGCCAACGTGCTCGCCAACCGCGCCGACTGGGTCGGCGACGCCGCCCGCGACGCCGAGGAGAGCCTGGCCCTGTTCCGCGGGCTGGGCGACGACTGGGGCTGCGCCGAGGCCCTCTCCGCGCGTGCCGAGTCCTGGGAGAAGCGCGGCGAGTACGCCCTGGCCGCCGCGGACTTCCGGGCCGCGATCCGGTACGCCGAACAGCTGGGCGCCAAGGCCCAGGTGGCGGTGCTGCGCGTCCGGATGGCCGGCACCCTGCTGGAACTGGGCGAGGGCCGGGAGGCCGAGGAGATCCTCACCGCCGTCCTCGGCAACCCGCAGCGGTTCGGCAACGAGGCCCTGCCCGCGGCCCGGATGTTCCTCGCCACCCGGTACGGCCGGACCGGCCGGATCCCCGAGGCCCGCACCCAGCTGCAGCACCTGCGGGACGAGTTCGCCTTCGGCGCGTACGCCATCTTCGACGGCTTCCTCCTCGGCGTGATGGCCTGGCTGGACAACCTGGAGGGCGAGTACGAACACGCCCGCAAGGTGATCGCACAGGCCCTGCAGGTGGTGCGGGACCCGCTGGCCCGCATGGTCGCCCCGCAGATGCAGGCGGTCTACCTCTCCACCGCGGCCGGCTCCCTGGCCGGGATCGGGGGCGCCGGCCCGGCCGCCGACGCCGCCCGTCTGCTCGGCGCCTACCGGGCGCTGGTGCCGACCGGGCACGTGCCCGTGGCCACCGAGCGGGAGGCCGCGGCGCGGGCCGAGGAGCTCGCCCGGGCCGCGCTCGGCGACACCGCGTACGAGGCGGCGTACGCCGAAGGCGGCGGCCTCACCATGGAGGAGGCCACCGCCCTCGTGTGACCCGTCCGGTCCGGGACGCGATCCGGCACCGTCCGGTGCGGTCCGGGGTGGTCCGGTGTGGTCCGGATCAGGTCTTCTTGCGGAACTTGGCGACGGCCAGCGGGGCGGTCACCACGGTGATCAGCACCGTCCAGCCGAGGGTCATCCACACCGAGTGGGCGACCGGCCCGCCGTTGATCAGGTTCCGGGCCGCGTCGGCCAGGTTCGACAGCGGGTTGTAGTCGGTGAAGCTCTGCAGCCAGCCTGGCATCGAGGACGGCGGGCTGAAGATCGAGCTGCCGAACTGGAGCGGCATCAGCACGAGCATCGCGACGCCCTGGACGGCCTGGGCCGTCTTCATGGTCAGACCGAGCAGGATGAAGATCCACATCAGCGAGGCGCCGAAGACCATCGACAGGCCGACCGCGGCGAGCAGGTCGAGCACCGAGGTCTTGATCTCCAGACCCAGCAGGAAGCCCATGCCGAGCAGGATGGCGGTGGCGATCAGCATCCGGCCGATCTCGACCACGATCTTGGCGATGAGGACCGAGGACCGGGCGATCGGCATGGACCGGAACCGGTCCATCACGCCCTTCTGGAAGTCCTCGTTCACACCGGTGCCCACCGCCATCGCGATGTTCAGGCCCATCATCGCCATCATGCCGGGCACCAGGTAGTTGACGTAGGCGTCCTGGTTGCCCTTGCCCGCGATCGCGCCGCCGAAGACGTACACGAACAGCAGGATGAAGACGATCGGCATGAGTACGACCTCGAAGATCGACTCGGGGTTCGCCTTGATCTGCAGGGCGTTGCGGCGCGACAGGGCGCCGATGTGGCGCAGGTTGGCCCGCAGCCCGAGCCGGCCCTCGCCGGCCGTCGCCCGGTCCTGCCCGGGGGTGCCGGGGGCCGCGCCGCCGCGCACCGGCGCACTGGTCGTCGTGGTGCTCATGCCGCGACCTCCTCGGTCTCGTGGTCGGTGTCCCCGGCGGACGCGCTCCGGTGGCCGGTGATGGCCAGGAAGACCTCGTCCAGGCTGGGCAGGTAGGTGCTGACGTCGGAGATGCCGTACCCGCGGGCGGCCAGAAGGCCGACGACGGCGGTCAGCTGCTCGTCGCTGAGGATCGGGACCAGCAGCGCGCCCTCGTCCGGCACCGCCTGCGTGCCGGCGACCCCGTCGAGGCCGGCCTCGGTCAGCGACCGGGCCATGTCCGGCAGGTCGGCCGCGTCGGCCGGCTGGATCCGCAGGGTGCGGCCGCCCACCCGGGCCTTCAGCTCGTCCACCTTGCCGTTGGCGATGACCTTGCCGCGGTCGATGACCGTCAGCTCGCTCGCGAGCTGCTCGGCCTCCTCCATGTACTGGGTGGTGAGCAGCACGGTCGCGCCCTCGGCGACCAGGCGGTGCACCTCGTCCCACACCTCGTTGCGGGTGCGCGGGTCCAGGCCGGTCGTCGGCTCGTCCAGGTAGATGACGGCCGGGTGGCCGATCAGGGAGGCCGCGAGGTCCAGACGGCGGCGCATGCCGCCGGAGTACATCCCGGCGACCTTCTTCGCGGCGTCGGTCAGCGAGAACCGCTCCAGCATCTCGTCCGCGCGGCGGCGGGCGTCCTTGCGGGAGAGGTCGAGCAGCCGCCCGATCATGTAGAGGTTCTCCCAGCCGGAGAGCCGCTCGTCGACCGAGGCGTACTGGCCGGTGAGGCCGATGGTGCGGCGCAGCTGGCGGGGCTGGCGGACCACGTCGAAGCCGGCCACGGTGGCGGTGCCGGCGTCGGGGACGATCAGGGTGGACAGGCAGCGCACGAGGGTGGTCTTGCCGGCACCGTTGGGGCCGAGCACACCGAGGACGGTGCCCTCGCGGACGTCCAGGTCCACGCCGTCCAGTGCCTTGGTCTCGCCGTAGTGCTTGACCAGGCCCCGGACCTCCACGGCGTTTCCGCCGCCGCCGGGGTTCTTGTCGATTCGCGTCATGCCCTACATGAGAACAGCCGCCACCGACAGCGGGCCGACAGTCCACCGACAGCCCTCCGACGGCCCTCCGACGCCGAGGTGTCGGAGGGCCGTCGGCCGCGGGCCGCGGACCGGGTGCCGGGTGCCGGGTGCGGCTAGTGGACGCTGTGCTCCTCCAGCGGGAACGTTCCGCCGACCACGTCCTCCGCGAAGGCGCGGGCCGCGTCGGTCATGGTGGAGCGGAGGTTCGCGTACTGCTTCACGAAGCGGGGCATCTTGCCGCCGGTGAGGCCCATCATGTCGGTCCAGACGAGGACCTGGGCGTCGCAGTCCGGGCCGGCGCCGATGCCCACGGTCGGGATGTGCAGCGACCGGGTCACCTCGGCGGCCAGCTCCGCCGGCACCAGTTCCAGCACGACGGCGAAGGCGCCGGCGTCCTGCGCGGCCTTGGCGTCGCGCAGCAGCCGGTGCGCGGCCTCGTCGCCGCGGCCCTGCACCCGGTACCCCATGGCGTTGACGGACTGCGGGGTCAGGCCCAGGTGCGACATGACCGGGATGCCGGCCTGCACGATCAGCTCGGTCTGGGCCAGCGAACGCTCGCCGCCCTCCAGCTTGACCGCGCCGACACCCGCCTCCTTCACCAGCCGGGTCGCGCTGCGCAGTGCCTGTACTGCCCCCTCCTGGTAGGAGCCGAACGGCAGGTCGCCGACGACGAGGGCCCGGCTCGTGCCGCGGACCACCGCGGCCGACAGCATGGTCATCTGCTCCATGGTGACGGGGACGGTGGTGTCGTACCCGAGGTGGCAGTTGCCCATCGAGTCGCCCACCAGGATGACCGGGATGCCGGCCTCGTCGAAGACCGACGCGGTCATCGCGTCGTAGGCGGTGAGCATGGGCCACTTCTCGCCGCGTTCCTTGGCGAGGGTGAGGTCGCGGACGGTGATGCGCCGGGTTCCCTTGCCGCCGTAGAGGGCGGGGCCCGGCTTCTGGCCGGTTTCGCGCGCAGGCGAAACGGGGGCATGCGTCATTGCAACTGCTCCTTGTGTCATCTCGAGGCGCCCTCACGGCGTCCCCGGACTCACCCACCATCGTCGCACCCGTGCGGCCCGGGGCGGAAGGGCCGGTGGTCCCCGGTGCGGCCGTCCGGGTCCGCACGGGTGAATGTGCGCGTTTCGTGACAAGGGGAACCCTTGTGCTGGGGCCCTTCGTCCTTGCGGTCGTACGGACCGGAACGAACGGCACGGAAGGCTCCGGATATCGCCTAGGGTCAAGGGGCGGGAACGGAGCGCGAGCACGGCAGCGAGGGCAGTGGCATGGCACAGGCGTATGTAGCGGACACCGGGAACGGCGGCTCGGAGCCCGAGCCCTCCGAGCCCGCGTTCCGGCGCCGCCTCGCCGACCTCCGCAAGGACCCCGGCATCTGGCGGCGCGGCATCGTCCTCGCGGTGCTGGCCGCGCTGGTCTCGCTGGTGATGGTCTTCCACGCCCACCTGCCGAACGGCGTCGGCAACACGGGCAGCCTGATCGAGACCTTCCTGCCCTGGCTGGGCCTCGCGGTGCCGCTGCTGCTGGCCGGCGCGGTGATCCGGAAGTCCGCGACGGCACTGATCGCGATACTGCTGACGGCCGTCGTGTGGCTGAACCTCTTCGGCGGTCTGGTCACCGACAAGGCCGGCCCCGGCGGCGACCTGACCGTGGCCACGCACAACGTGGACGCCGACAACGCCGACCCGCGCGGCACCGCCGAGTCGGTCGCCGGCTCCGGCGCGGACGTGCTGGCCCTCACCGAGCTGAAGGCGAGTGCCGTCCCGGTCTACGAGAAGGCGCTGGCGGCGACGTACCCGTACCACGCCGTCGAGGGCACCGTCGGGGTGTGGAGCCGGTACCCGCTGACCAGCACCCGGCCCGTGGACATCAAGATGGGCTGGACGCGGGCGATGCGGACCACCGTGCGGACCGAGCAGGGCGAGGTGGCGGTCTTCGTCGCGCACCTGCCGTCGGTACGGGTCCGGCTGAACGCGGGCTTCACGGCCAACCAGCGCGACAACAGCGCCGAGGCGCTGGGGCAGGCGCTGGCGCACGAACCGCTGCGGAAGGTCGTCCTGCTCGGGGACCTGAACGGCACGATGAACGACCGCGCCCTCTCGCCGGTCACCTCGCAGATGCGCTCCACCCAGGGGGCGGCGGGCGACGGCTTCGGGTTCAGCTGGCCCGCGGAGTTCCCGATGGCCCGGATCGACCAGATCATGGTGCGGGGCGTCACCCCGGAGGCGTCCTGGACCCTCCCGCGCACGGGCAGCGACCACCTCCCGATCGCAGCGCGCCTCACGACCGCGCCGTAGCGCTGCGGGGCGTTGCCCGGCCCCGACCGGCAGCCCGGGGCCCCGCCCGCCAAGCCCGAGCGGCGTTCGAGCGGGCCCGGCCGGCGCTTCGCTCGACCACATGGGGCTCCGCCCCGCACCCCGCGCCGCGATCGCCGGCGGGGCTGGTGTTGCCGCCCGGAGCCGGCCCGTGGGGCCGCACCCCTGCCGGGCCCCATCAAGCCCGAGCGGCGTTTGAGCGGGCCCGGCGGAGCCGTAGCTGGCCCGGCCGGCGCTTCGCTCGACCCCACGGGGCTCCGCCCCGCACCCCGCGCCTCAATCGCCGGCGGGGCTGGTTTTGCCGCCCGGAGCCGGCCCGTGGGGCCGCACCCCCGCCGGGCTATCCGAGCCCGAGCGGCGATTGAGCGGGCCCCGGCGGAGCCGCGGACGCGCGGCTGGCGCTTCATCGAGCACACGAGGCTCCGCCCCGTGCCCCGCGCCGCGATCGCCGGCGGGGCTGGTTCTGCCGCCTGGGGCCGCATCCCCGCCGGGCCATCCAAGCCCGAGCGGCGTTCGAGCGGGCCCCGGCGGAGCCGCGGACGCGCAGGGGCACGCTTCGCCCGGCGTACGGGCTCCGCGGCCCCGCCGGGCGGGCCAGGGGCGGGCTACGCGTGTTCGCGCCAGCCGTTCGTGACCGGCAGCCGCCGGTCCTTGCCGAAGCCCTTCGCGGAGATCTTCGTGCCCGGCGGGTACTGGCGCCGCTTGTACTCCGCCGTGTCCACCATCCGCAGGATCCGCGCCACCAGCTCCGCGTCGAACCCCGCCGCCACGATCGCCGCGATGCCCTGGTCCCGGTCCACGTACCGCTCCAGTACGGCGTCCAGCACCGGGTAGTCCGGCAGCGAGTCGGTGTCCACCTGCCCCGGCCGCAGCTCCGCGCTCGGCGGCTTCTCGATGGAGTTCTCCGGGATGGGCGGGGTCTCGCCCCGCGCGGCCGCGGCCCGGTTGCGCCACCGGGCGAGCCGGAACACGTCGGTCTTGTAGACGTCCTTGATCGGCCCGAACGCCCCGACCGAGTCCCCGTACAGCGTGGAGTAGCCCACGGCCAGCTCCGACTTGTTCCCGGGAGCCAGCACGAGGTGGCCCTCCTGGTTGGAGACGGCCATCAGCAGCGTCCCCCGCAGCCGCGACTGGAGGTTCTCCTCGGCCAGGCCGGACAGGCCCAGCGACCCCATGTACGCGTCGAACATCGGCTCGATCGAGACGGTGCGCAGGTGCAGGCCGGTCCGGCGGGCCAGTTCGGCCGCGTCCTGCCTGGAGTGCTCGGAGGAGTACCTGGACGGCATCGAGACGCCGTGGACGTTCTCCGCGCCCAGCGCGTCGCACGCCAGCGCCGCGACCAGCGCCGAGTCGATGCCGCCGGACAGCCCGACGAGGACCGACCGGAAGCCGTTCTTGCGGACGTACGCGCCCAGGCCGGTGACCAGCGCCCGGTAGACCTCCTCCTCGTCGTCCAGCCGCTCGGCCTCGCCGCCCGGCACCACCGGCTCGTACGGCTCCAGCGGCTCCTCGGAGAGGACCACCCGGTCGATCCGCAGGCCGTCGCCGACGACCCCCTCGGGCGCGGCGGACGGGGCGGCCGGCAGGTCCAGGTCGACCAGGACGCAGCCCTCGGAGAACTGCGGGGCGCGGGCGATAACCTCGCCGTGCCGGTCGACGACGATCGAGTCGCCGTCGAACACCAGCTCGTCCTGGCCGCCCGTCATGGCCAGGTAGGCCAGGGTGCAGCCGGCCTCCTGGGCGCGCTTGCGGACCAGTTCGAGGCGCACGTCGTCCTTGTCGCGCTCGTACGGCGAGGCGTTGACCGACACCAGCAGCCCGGCCCCGGCGGCCCGGGTGGCCGGGACCCGGCCGCCGTCCTGCCAGAGGTCCTCGCAGATGGCCAGGGCCACGTCCACCCCGTGCACCCGGATCACCGGCTGGGTGTCGCCCGGGACGAAGTACCGGAACTCGTCGAACACCCCGTAGTTCGGCAGGTGGTGCTTGGCGAAGCGGAGCGCGATCCCGCCCCGGTGCAGGACGGCCGCCGCGTTCTGCGGGGCGCCGGCGGGCCGGCCGAGCCGCGCCTCGGACCGCTCGGCGCGGTCCAGGTAGCCGACGACGACGGGGAGTTCACCGAGCCCCTCGCCGGCCAGCCGTGAGGCGAGGTCCCGCAGGGCGGACCGGGAGGCGTCCACGAAGGACTCGCGCAGGGCGAGGTCCTCGACGGGGTACCCGGTGAGCGCCATCTCGGGGAACGCCACCAGGTGGGCGCCCTGTTCGGCGGAGTGCCGGGTCCAGTGCACGATCGAGTCGGCGTTGGCCGCGATGTGGCCGACGTGCGCGTCGATCTGATTCAGCGCGAGGCGAAGTTGAGGCACGGATCCAGTGTAATCGTCTTTCTGACGCGATGTCCTGGATCCGTTGCCGCGGACGCCGGTCAGCCCAGGTTGCCGGCCCAGATCGCGCCCTTGTAGTCCACCGGGCCCGGGGCGATCTCGAACTGGAGGCCGTTGGTGCCCTCGGGCAGCCCGTACGCGAACACGCCGGTGGCCGACTGGCCCGGCAGCAGCGAGCCGCTGAACGGACGGTTCACGTCCGGATCGAACATCCGGTCGGCCTCCAGGCCCTTGTCGTCGCGGGCGGAGGGCAGCGCGAGCCGGATCTCCAGCCGCTCGGCCGACTTGTTGGTGATGGTGACCGTCACTTTGGCGGCGAAGGTGGGCCGGTTCGGCAGGTACCGGTTCTGCTCCGGCTGGTAGCCCTCGGCGCTCTTGACGGTCACCTCCACCCCGTCGTCGTAACGGAAGGTCTGGCCGAAGGCGAGCGGGCTGGTCACGCCCGGGACGTCACTGGGGGACGGCGTGGCGCGGGGCGCGTCGGGGGCCGGGTACGGGGCCGGGTACGGGTCGCCCAGGCTGTCGTCGTAGGACTCCTCGACGGCCTCCGTGATCCGGTGGTCCAGCTCGTCGACGACCACGAAGGTCAGCACCAGGCCGACCAGCATCGAGACGAAGGACAGCGCCCCGAAGACCGTTCCGGCGACGGCCATGCCCTTGCGCGGCGCGCCCCTGCGGGCCCGGGCGATGCCGGCGGCGCCGAGGCCGATGGCCACCGAGCCGGCGGAGACGGCGAAGACGAAGCCGTACGGGACGAAGCCGAGCAGGAAGGCGAGCAGGCCGAGCGCCAGCGCGCCCACGGCGAGCCCGTTGTCCGTGGGCGGCGGCGGGAAGGCGGCCCCGGGGTAGGGGGCTCCCGCGTGCGGCCCGCCGGGGTACGCCCCGCCGGCCTGACCGGGGACCGGCGCCCACGGACCGGCGGGCTGCGGGGCCATGGGCGTGGTCACCGGGGTGCCGGGCGGCGCGAACGGGTTGGCGGGCGCCCCGGGAACGGCAGAAGCCCCGGGCGCGGCGGGCACGTCGGGTACGGCCGGCGCCTCGGGCGCGGCGGGCGCGGCGGGCGCCACCGGGGGCGCCACCGGCTCGGCCGGGGCTGCTGCCGGGGCCTCGGCCGGGGTCTTCGCCACCGGCTCGGCCGGGGTCTCCGCCGGGGCCGGGGCCGGTTCGGCCTGCGCGGTCTTCTCCAGCGAGAGGGGCGCCGGGGCCGGCTCGCCGGGCGGCGGGGTGTCGGACGGGTTCGGGGGCGTGCTCATGCCTGCTGCGTGTTCCTTACGTGGCCGGTGACCGTGCGTCGATCGGCGTCAGCCTGTCATGTCCAGCCCGGACATCGAAACGGCTTTCGAAAGTGCCCGGGCGGAGGCAACGCGTGAGGCCCGGACCACGTCCTCCCCCTCGGAAGGGGTGCGGAACTCCACCCCGCTTAGGATTAGTCACATTATGTCCACGATAGGTACGCGGCCGATCGCCGCCCTGCTCGGCCTCAGCGCCGCGGCGTACACCGCCTGGGTGCTCGAAGTCGTCCTCTCCACCGGGCTCGACCCCGTCCAGACGTACGTCAGCGAGCTCGCCGCCGAGGACCAGCCGCTCGGCGGGCTGTTCCGGGCCACCGACTTCACCGCCGGCCTCCTCGCCCTCGCCGGCGCGCTGCTGGCCCTGCTCCGGCTCTCCCGGCACCCGGAGTCCCGCCTCTTCTGGGCGGTGACCGGCTGGGCCGGCGTCGCCCTCTTCGGGGCCGCCACCGCCGCCGACTCCTGGCTGCCGCTGTCCTGCAAGCCCACCGTGGACCCCGAATGCGCCGCCCGGGAGACCGCCGGCCTCGTCCCCGCCACCCACCAGGCCCACGCCGTGAGCAGCAGCCTGGCCATGTGCGGGGCCATCACCGCCATCGTCGCGCTGACCGTGGCCGCCCGCCGCTACGGCTGGTTCGCCCCGCTCGCCCGCTACGGACCGGCCCTGGCCGCCGTGGAACTCGTCGCCACCGTCTGGACGCTGGTCTCCATCGCCATGTTCACCGCCGGGCACGGGACCTGGGCCCTCGGCGCCGGCCAGCGCCTCCAGGTGCTGGTCGTAGCCGTCTGGCTGGGCGTCCTCGCGTACTCCGTCCACCGGGAACGCCGGACATGACCTTCGCGGGCTTCGTGCGGGCCGGCGCCGACCGGGTGCCGGTCCACGTGACGGTCGAGGGCACCGGTCCGGTCTGCGTGCTCTCCGCGGGACTGGCCATGAGCTGGTTCGACTTCGACCGGGTCGCCGCACTGCTCGCACCGCACCGCACCGTCGTCCGCTTCGACCGCCCCGGCCACGGCCTCAGCGCCCCCGCCACCGCCCCGCCCGGCACCGTCGCGGAGGGCCACCGCATCGCGGCCCTGCTCGACGCGCTGGGCCTGCCCGGCCCGGCCACCGTGGCCGGGCACTCCATCGCCGGCTTCCACGCGGAGGCCTTCGCCCGGCTCCACCCGGACCGCACCGCCGCCCTGGTCCTCCTCGATGCCAGCGTCGAGGAGACCCCCCGCACCACCGCCGCCGGCACCGCCCTGCGCACCGCGGCCGCCCGGGGGCTGGGCCGGGCCGTCACCGCCGCGGGTCTGCCGGCCGCGCTGGGCCCGCTGGTCCGCCGGGCCGCCGTACGCGCCTCCCGCACCGGCGGCCCCGACCCGGCACCCCGCGAGGAGGTCCGCCGCTGCTACCGCACGGGCCGGGTCTGGCGCGGGGCCCTGCTGGAGAACGCCCGCTACCCGGACATGGCCGCGGAACTGGCCGTGCTGCGCGCCACCCGGCCGCTGACCGCCCCGGTCACCGTCCTCGCCGGCCACGACGGCACCGGCCGCCGTTCCTCGGTGGCCTGGCTGTCCCGCCAGGCCGCCCTGGCCGACGTGCTCGGCGCCCGCTTCGAGGTCGCCGAGCCCTCGGGGCACCTGGTGATGCTGGACCGCCCCCACCAGGTGGCGGGGGCGGTCCTGGCCGCTCCCGGCCGGGACCCGGAGCCCGGGTCCCGGCCGGGCGCCGGCTGACGGTTCAGCCGCGCGGCTGGGCGCCCCGCTGCTTCAGCATGTCCGTCATCAGCCGGATCTCCGACTCCTGCGCGTCCACCATCCCCTTGGCCAGCTCCCGCTCGACCGGGGTCTCGCACAGCTGCACGCAGCCCTGGGCCATGGCCACGCCGCCCTTGTGGTGGTCGGTCATCAGCTGGAGGTAGAGCACCTCGGCCTGCCGGCCCTCGGCCTTCGCCAGCTCGGCCAGCTCCGCCTTGGTCGCCATGCCGGGCATCAGCGCGCCCGGCTTGGTCGCCACGCCGGCGTGCGCGGAGTGCCCGCCGTGGCCGGCGCCGTGACCGTCGTGGCCCCCGGACGACCCGGAGGACCCGGACGACCCGGACGACCCGGAGGACCCGGAGGACCCGGCCATCCACGCCATCGGCTCGGCACCGCCCGGGGCCACCTTCGGCAGCCCCCACAGGTCCAGCCAGCCGAGCATCATGCCCCGCTGGTTGGCCTGGGTGTTCGCGATGTCGTAGGCCAGGCTGCGGACCGCCTCGTCCCCGGTCCGGTCGCGGACGACGAAGGACATCTCCACCGCCTGCTGGTGGTGCACCGACATGTCACGGGCGAAGCCCGCGTCCGCCGAGGCGGTGTCCGGCAGGTCCGGCCCGGAGTCGGAGGACCCGCTCGCCGTGGTGCCGGTCGACAGCGTGGCGACCGCGGCGAACACCAGGGCCGCCAGGACGGCGGCGAGCGCCGCCCAGTACGTACGGTTCACCGACGCGCTCACTGCTCCGCCAGCCCCTGCGTGCAGGCGGCACCCGGCTCGGGGGTCTGCGGGCCCTGGACGTACTTGGTGAAGAACTGGTCGACCCGCGGGTCGGCCGCGCTGTCCACGGTCACCTGCTTGCCCCAGGCGCTCAGCATGATCGCGCCGGCCTGCTCCTTCACCGGGCTCATCAGCGTGTACGGGGTCTTGCCGACCTTCTCGGCGAGCTTGTCCACGTCGGCCTTGTTCGCCTTGTCGTTGTACGTCACCCAGACGGCGCCGTGCTCCAGCGAGTGCACCGCGTTGGTCTCCGGGATCGGGTTCTTGTAGACGTCCCCGTCGCAGTTCATCCACCGCGGGTTGTGGTCGCCGCCCACCGGCGGGGTCATCTCGTACTTGACCGGGGTCTCCACGTGGTTGCGGCCCAGCTTGGCCGCCTCCCAGCTCTGCTCACCGGTGACCGGCGCCTTCCGGGAGTCCTCGCGCCGCTGCTCGTCCGCCTTCTGCTGGTAGAGCACCACGCCGCCGAAGCCGACCAGGCCCACGACCACCACAGAGGAGGCGGTGATCGCGATGATCTTGTTGCGGCGGTCGCGGGCCTTCTCCGCGCGGCGCATCTCGGCTATGCGGGCCTGGCGCGTGTTCATGTCGTCGTTCTTGCCGGTCTTGGCAGCCATCTGGGCTCTCTCGTCCTTCTGCAGAGGGGGGTGGGCGATCCGTTACGCGTGCGTGCGCGGGATCCGTCAGGTCCGCAGCACTTGAAGGACGTGGAGGTCGGGGCCGCGGGCCTGCGGCTCCACCGGGACCCGCCCGCCGGGCGCACCGGCCGGCACCACCCGCGGGGCCCCGCCTGCGCCCGGCGCCGCCACCACGGGCGGCGGGACGGGCAGCACACCCGGGGTCTGGTGCGAGAAGGCCGAGCAGCCCGGCGGCTCGTACGGGCAGACGTGGGCGGCGTCCGCCGCCGCGGCCGCGGCGCCCACCGGGTGGGCGGCGGCATGGCCCCGGGCGGCGGCCCGGCCCGCGGGGGAGTCCCCGGCGGCCCGCGGCGCGCACAGGAACAGGGCCGCGACGAGGGTGCCGAGGGCGCACAGCAGCGCCGCCGGGCGCACTCCGCGCCCGTGCTGCGTGTAATCCCGGCCCCCCATGGGCGCAGATGGTAATGCTCATGACGGCCCCCTGGTCAGAGCGGGGTGCGCACCGGGCGCACGGGATGCGTAATCTGGCGGAAACCACCGCTCGCCATACTGGTCCGCCCGGGCCCGGCGCAGCTGGTGCACAAGCCGTCTGAACTGCGAGGATGAAGGCATGGACAAGCAGCAGGAATTCGTCCTCCGGACGCTTGAGGAGCGCGACATCCGCTTCGTGCGCCTGTGGTTCACCGACGTGCTCGGCTTCCTCAAGTCGGTGGCGGTCGCCCCCGCCGAGCTGGAACAGGCCTTCGACGAGGGGATCGGCTTCGACGGCAGCGCGATCGAGGGCTTCGCCCGCGTCTACGAGTCCGACATGATCGCCAAGCCGGACCCGGGCACCTTCCAGATACTGCCGTGGCGCGCCGAGGCCCCGGGCACCGCCCGCATGTTCTGCGACATCCTGATGCCCGACGGCTCCCCGTCCTTCGCGGACCCGCGCTTCGTGCTCAAGCGGATCCTCGCCAAGACCTCCGACCTGGGCTTCACCTTCTACACCCACCCGGAGATCGAGTTCTTCCTGCTGAAGGACAAGCCGGTGGACGGCAGCCGCCCGGTCCCGGCCGACAACTCCGGCTACTTCGACCACACCCCGCAGAACGTGGGCATGGACTTCCGCCGCCAGGCCATCACCATGCTCGAATCCATGGGCATCTCCGTGGAGTTCAGCCACCACGAGGGCGCCCCGGGCCAGCAGGAGATCGACCTCCGCTACGCCGACGCCCTGTCCACCGCGGACAACATCATGACCTTCCGCCTGGTCATGAAGCAGGTCGCCCTGGAGCAGGGCGTCCAGGCCACGTTCATGCCGAAGCCCTTCTCCGAGTACCCGGGCTCGGGCATGCACACCCACCTGTCCCTCTTCGAGGGCGACCGCAACGCCTTCTACGAGTCGGGCGCCGAGTACCAGCTGTCGAAGGTCGGCCGTTCCTTCATCGCGGGCCTGCTGCGCCACGCGGGTGAGACCTCGGCCGTCACCAACCAGTGGGTCAACTCGTACAAGCGGATCTGGGGCGGCTCCTCCCGCACCGCCGGCTCCGGCGGCGAGGCCCCCTCGTACATCTGCTGGGGCCACAACAACCGCTCCGCGCTGATCCGGGTCCCGATGTACAAGCCGGGCAAGACCGGCTCCTCCCGGGTCGAGGTCCGCTCCATCGACTCGGGCGCGAACCCCTACCTGACGTACGCGGTGCTGCTGGCCGCGGGCCTCAAGGGCATCGAGGAGGGCTACGAACTCCCGGCCGGGGCCGACGACGACGTGTGGGCCCTCTCCGACTCCGAGCGCCGCGCGATGGGCATCGAGCCCCTCCCGCAGAACCTCGGCGAGGCCATCTCGCTGATGGAGCGCAGCGAACTGGTCGCGGAGACCCTGGGCGAGCACGTCTTCGATTTCTTCCTGCGCAACAAGAAGCAGGAGTGGGAGGAGTACCGCTCGGAGGTCTCCGCCTTCGAACTCCGCAAGAACCTCCCGGTGCTGTAGCCGCAGGTCAAAGGGCTTCCGGAGCCCGAACCACACTCAGGGCCAGCGACGGCGCGTCGCTGGCCCTGAGCTCTCTCACCGGCCTTGGGCCCTCTGTGGGCCGTCCGGCGGGGAATCGGTCCCCCCGTAGAGCCCGTCCACGGCCCGCCGGGTCCGCCCCTCGCTCGTCGGCATCAGGTGCGTGTACGTGCGAAGCGTGAATCCCGGATCGCCGTGTCCCAGGTAGGTGCTGAGAGCCTTGATGTTCTCGCCGGCGTCCAGCAGCACCGATGCGTAGAAGTGCCTCAGGGCGTGCATGCCGTGTTCCCGCGCGGACGCGTGCCGCTCGCCCGGCTCCGGCTCGGGGATGACTCCGGCCGCCACGAGCGCGGGCTTCCACACGCGGGTGTTGAAGTCGGTCCGCCGGACCGCTCCGCCGCCGGGGAGCGAGAACAGCAGCCGCTTGGTGACGGTCGGCCCGTCCGGCCGGAGCCAGGGCAGGGTCACGTCCACGGGCGGGTACTCCTCGGAGTGCCGCTCGATCGCGTCCGCCACGCTGTCGGGCAACGGGACGTCCCTCTCCTTGTTGCGCTTGGGCGGGCCGAACACGAGCTGCCCGTTCACGACCTTCACCTGATGCGCCACATGCAGCCACCGCGGCCGCTGGCTGATGGCCTCGACATCGAGCCCGAAATCGCCGCGACCTACCCTGTCCTCAGCCTGCCGCCCATCTCGATCGCGTGCAGCCACGAGCACGGGACGTGGCCCGGCACGGTCAGCATCAGCGCCCGGACGCTGCACGCGGTCATCACGGACATCGCCGCCTCCCTGGAGGCCTCCGGCATCCGGAAGCTGGTCCTGGTAAACGCGCACGGCGGCAACTACGTGCTCTCCAACATCGTGCAGGAAGCCAACCTGACAGAGCCACGGATGAGCCTTTTCCCCCAGAGCCGAGAGTGGAACCAGGCTCGCGAGCACGCAGGCCTGTCCAGCAACGCTCACGACGACATGCACGCCGGCGAGATCGAGACCTCGATCCTGCTCCACGAGGAACCCGCCTTGGTGCGCCCCGGCTACGAGACAGCCGACCATGATGCGAGCGACCGCCCATTTCCTCCTGACTCTCGGCATGAGGGAGTACACGACTACAGGCGTAATTGGCTTCCCTTCGCTGGCCACAGCCGCGAAGGGGAAGGCGGTACTGGAGAGCCTGACCAGCAGCTTCGCTGATCACCTGGCCGCCCTTGGCGACTAACTTTCAGCCCGATGCTTGATTCCCCTGTTTTTCATTCACGATCCGATCTTGTGGCTGAAGTTTGAGGGTCACCGACAAGTCGAACGGCGGGGGACCGGAGAGGCTCTACGGCGTCGCGATCGGACACTCCGATAAGTGCGTTGAATAGCCACACCAGACGGAGTGCCCTAGTTGCTCCCAGAATAAGAATTGCTTCAGCTAGCCAAGCGGTAGCTCCCGGCTTTGCGCTGCGATCCAGTAGGAGAAGCGCAAGGCATCCGCCAGAAACAATCAACATGCTCGTGAGCACGCTAGACCAGTTCTTTCGAAGGCTCGCGCCAAAGCGTCGACGCATGGCTTGCATCGTTTGCCCGCGCGCGCTGGCGTACTGTGCAATTGCTGCGGTACCGAATCCCCCAACCAATGCCGAAACAGACGCCGCCGTGGTGTATAGATCTTTTCGACGGTCAGTTGTCAATCCTTCGAAGAAGGGAGGTTTCCCTCCCCACTTCGACCACGCCAGGTGGGCGGCAAGAATCAGAGCCGTAGTGCACCAATCGATGCCCGGAGTTTCACTCCATGTATCTCGGACTCTTGTGACTATCCTGGCCATAGATGTCATCCCCCTCAGCTGAGGAGTTCAACGGTAGCCCTACCCACTGACAGCCGCCCTCAGGTCAGTCTCGCGGTCCAGTGCGGCCTCCAGAATCGCGTCCACGGCCGACTCGTAGCGGGGGCGCCGATCATCTGCTCGGACTTCGATCCTGCACTTAGCAGTGATGTGATGTTTGATGAAATCCAAGGGTTCATCCTTGACCTCACCGTCCTCCTCCTGCAGTGTCACGTTTGCCTGAGCCCTTACGATTCCTGTGGGACCCTCTAGGTAACCCAACTCCGTCATGAGTGAGTGGATGTCCCCCTGGAGCTGCCTCTGTCCGCGGAGCCGGCCAACCACGCCAGGGCCGTTCCTCTTGGGTACCTCTACCTTGAGGGTGATTCGGTGATCCGGGTATCTCTCATTACTCAGTCGCACAAAGCTAGCCAGTCCTATCCCGTCGGGTGGCGGAATGGCCGGACTGGGGCGATAACTGAATTCAAAGCTGTGAACAGCCGATGCTTTTTCGAGCTTCTCCCAGACGTTGTGTCCGATTACGGGCCAAAGCGCGATCTCCTCGACGGCCACCCCACAAGCGTTCAACCACCTCTGAATTGACGAAGCGCGAGGCGATCCAGGTTTTCCTTGGAGTACCCCAATAATGTTTCCATAATCCAGGAAGCAGACGGTGGTTGTGTCGATGGTTCCCTTGTTTCCTTCCAGTCGAATCTCCTCGATGTGACCGAGGTCGAGATCCACTGTCTGGAGATCCTTGGTGCCAACGCGACCGACAAGCAAGTTCAAGCGACCGCCCGCCGATACGGTTTGACCGATGTAGCTATTCTGGGTATGGGTAAAAATTCGTTCCTCTACCGGCTTTTGCTGCAGTGTTGCTAGCGCGTTCTGCCATTCGGCGTGAAGCATGCGCGGATTTTCGCCATCTTTCGCGCGGACGATTTCGAAGAATGCGACTGTACCGATTCGAGTCGCCACGGTCCCCCCTCGCGCTGCATCAGGATGCTTAGCGAACCAGCTTGCGGCCCGTTGGTGATCTCCGCAAGGGCTTCTGTCGTGAGCTTCTCGGATCCAGTGCTGACTGAACGCATGAACGGCGGACTGTGTAGCGATTGCCTACGTTCAAGCCATGGCTGATTGTCAATGCTGGACGTCCAACACGCCGAGCCTGCCGCCTTCTGCGCCGCCTACAGGTGTTGGAGAGGAACGAAGATCCCCGAGGGGGAGTGCTTCCCCTCGGGGATCGTCGCTGGGCCGTCCCTGGGCCGTCGGAGGACGGCCCAGAGCGACCAACCTCGACCAACTACGACTCCTGCATCCGCACGGCGCGCAGTTCCGATGACGTGACCAGTAGACGGGTCTTCGCCGGGCATGACTTCCTCCGCAACAAGAAGCAGGAGTGGGAGGAGTACCGCTCGGAGGTCTCCGCCTTCGAACTCCGCAAGAACCTCCCGGTCCTGTAACGGCGGTCGGGAGGGCGGATTGGGGGCCCGTGGGGCTCGCGGTCGGGTGGCCGGGAGCCCCACGGGCCTTCTCATGCGCGGTGTGCGGTGCGTTCGGCGAGCCAGCCGGCCATGGCGCGTACGCCCACGCCGATGGCCCGTTCGTCGGGGGTGAAGGCCGGGTAGTGCGGGAAGGCGGTGTCCATCGGGGCGCCGGGCGTGCGGACGCCGAGGAAGGTGTAGGTGCCGGGCAGCTGCCGCAGGAACAGGCTGTAGTCCTCGCCGTTGAACGGGAACGCGGCGTACAGGGTGGTCACCGCGCGCGGGCCGAGCCGGTGGCGCAGGTGCCGGGCGAGGGCGTTCGCCTCGTCCTCGGGGCAGACCAGGGCGGGGAAGGGCTCCGGCCGGAAGGCCACGGTGGTGTCCGGGAAGGTTCGGGCGAGGGCGCGGATCCGTTCGCGGACCTCCGGCCACCGCGCCTCGGGCCAGCAGCGGTACGCGGCGCGCACGGAGAGCCGGCCGTCGGAGGCCGGTTCGGGGTCGGAGGCCTTGGTGACGAGGAACTCGGCGAGCGGGCCGTCCGGGGTGCGGACCTGCTCCACGAGCCGTTCGAGGTCGGCCTCCTTCGGGAAGGCGACGGTGCCGAGGGCGTGGTGGGCGGCGGCGAAGGCGGCGGCGGAGGCGGCCGGGTCGGGGCCGCCGAAGGTGACCGTGGCCTGGTCCTGCCCGGGCAGGCCGACGCCGGGGGTGACGGCGAGGGTGCCGACCGGGAACGGGCCGCAGTGCAGGGCGTGGATCTCGCGCGGCGCGTGGTCGCGCAGGACCCCGGCCGCGATCATGGCGGCGGCCCCCTGGAGGGTCTCCTCGGCGGGCTGGAACAGGAAGACGACGGTGCCCGCGAGGCGGTGGCGCAGCCCGGCGAGGACCTCGGCGACGCCGATGCCGATGGTGGCGTGCAAGTCGTGGCCGCAGGCGTGCACCGGCCCGGGGGCGCCGCCCGGCGTCTGGACCCCCTTGGCGGGGACGGCGTCCACGTCGGCCCGGTAGGCGACGGTACGGCCCGGCAGGGCGCCGCGCAGGACGGCGACGACGCCGTGTCCGGCGACCCCTTCGGTGACTTCCAGGCCCGCGGCCCGCAGCCGGGCCGCGGTGACGCGCGCGACGTGGTCCTCCTCGCCGGCGGTCCCGGGGTGGGCGTACAGGTCGCGGCGGACGGCGACCAGGTCCGCTTCGAGGCGGGCGGCGGCCCGGTCCACGGAGCGCTGGTCGATGCGGGCCCGGCCGGCGCCGTGCCCGCCCGCGCGGGTGGTGCCCGCGTGGGCGGTCCCGGCGTGGGCGGTGCCGGCCGCGGCGAGTGCGACGGCGGCGCCGGCGGTCGCGCCGAGGACGAGGCGGCGGCCCGGATCGGACCCGTGGTTGACGGTCATGCGTGCGTTCCCCCTGGTGCTGACGGTCCGTCGGCCGCGTCTGCGGCGACGGACCGTCAGCATCGGCGATGCATGATCGCCGGGCAAGGGGGGCGGGTGGACCGGTGGGCGGGTCAGCTCGTGGCGGGGTGCCAGGCCGGCCTGGGCGCGGTGGTGGTGCGGGTGGTGGTGTGGAGGCGGGCGTCGAGGCCGAGGACGGCCGTGGTGGTGGAGCCGGCGGTCTCCCGCAGGGCGGCCGGGGCCCCGGCGAAGAGGACGCGGGAGTCGGTCCAGGCCGGGGTGGTGCCCAGCGGGGTGGTGCCGATGCCGCCCTTGTCGGTACGGCCGGCCAGCAGGTCGGCGGTGGCGCTGACGGCCCCGTGACCGCCGCGCCCGCCGGCTTCGGTGACGGGGGAGACGGTGGGCTTGCCGCCGGTCGCGGTGACCAGCGCGGAGCGCACCGTACCGGCGTCGGGCCGGCGGAAGAACAGGCGGATGCCCGCGTCCTGGGGGGTGGCCGACAGCGGGACGGTGGTCGGGGGCAGGCCGGTGGCGAAGGGGCCCTGGAGCGGTCCCGCCGGGGTGCCGCGGGTCCAGGCGAGGACGGTCCGGGCGGTGGTGGCGAAGACGTGGGTGCGGCCGGCGGAGTCGGTGGCGGCGACCGGGTCGCTGTGGAGGTCGCCGCCGCCCAGCTGCTGCCAGGGGCCGAAGCCGCCGGCGGGCAGCTCGGTGGCGGCGCGCAGGGTGCGCCGGGCGTCGCGGAGGTAGACGGTCATGCGGCCGTCGGGGCCCACCGCCACCGCGGGGGCGCTGATCGCCGAGGTGCCCTCGGCGTCCGTGGCCTCGGGGGTTCCTGCCGACTTCCAGGCGCCGAACCGGCCGCCGGGGGCGGTCTGGACGGCGTACACGACCTCGCGCCGGTACTGGTCGGGCGCGGTGCCCAGGGTGGTGCGGGTGCCGAAGACGGCGACGCGGCCGTCGGGCAGCCGGGCGGCCGTGGCGCCCGGGTCGATGCCGGTGCCGGGGAGCAGGACGGGCCCGGTCCAGCCGGCGTCGGGGCCGGAGCCCTCGCGGGTCCAGTAGGCCATCTGACCGTCGAGTGCGGCGAAGGCCCACAGCCGGCCGCCGGTGCCCTCGGCCAGCCAGGAGGTGTTGTCGGCGCGGGTGTAGCGCAGGCTCTGGGCCCAGATGTGGCCGGTGCCTATGTTGCCGACCTTGCGGTCGCCGCATCCGGCCGGGCTGCCGCAGTGGTCGTGGCGGTCGGCCCAGCCGTAGGTGCGCAGGAAACCGATCTTGGCCTCGATGGTGCCGGGGTCGAGACTGCGGGGCAGGACGCCGTTGTGGTAGCCGAGGTAGTTCTGCACGGTGAAGTGCGGGCGGTTCTTCAGGCGGGCGTAGCGCTCGGTGGCGGCTTGGGTGAAGCGGGCCCCGTACATGTGGTCCTGGTGGTCGTCCGGGGTGTTGCTCTTGAAGTGCTTGCCGGGCGTGGGGTCCTGCATGCGTATGGTCGTGGGCTTGTAGCGCTCGATGACGCCCGCGATGGTCGCGGTGACCTGCTCCTTGGTGTACGTGAACGGCTGCTTGACCGGGCTGCCGGAGGTCAGCTGGGCGGACAGGGCCGGTATCCGGCCGTTCCACAGGCCGCGGAGGCTGTTGGGGCGGTCGGCACCTATGCTCCCGGCCTCGCGCAGCTGGAGCCAGACCAGGTTGACCTCCGGCTTGGCGAGCAGGACGTCGACCTCGGCGCGGCCGCCGCCGGCGGTGGGTATCTCGGTGCGGCTCCAGGCGGAGGCCCGGTCGCCGGTGGCCATCTGGGCGTAGGCGGCGCGGATGCCGTTCTGGCGGGCCTCGGCGTAGGCGGCGCGGTCGGCGGGCGGGCGCGGGTCCTTCCCGGCCGCGTTGACGCCGTCGGACTCGCCGGAGGTGAGGTAGGCGGTGGTCAGCCGGTGTCCGGAGAGCAGGGTGCGGCTGAGGTCCGGGTTCATGAAGAAGAGGTCGTCGTCGGGGTGGGCGACGATCTGCAGCACGGAGCCGTCGTTGGTGGAGATCGGGCGGACGGCCACGGCCTTGCCCCCGGGTGCTCGACCGGTTTCGGTGCCGGTCTCCTGTCCGTACGCGACGGCGAGGACGCCGGTGGCGCCGGCGGTGAGCACGGTGAGCAGGGCCGCGAGGCGGATGCGCGGGGCTGGAAGCATCTGTCACGCCTTGGGGAGGTCGGTCCGGTGCGGAAATCCGCTGAACAGTCAGGTAGAGGTCATTTCGGCGAAGTTGGTTCACCGAGTTCGTCGATGACTCCACTGGTTCCTGAAAAGACCGGCTCTGATTGTGCCCCGAGCGTTTGTGATCGCAAGAATCGCCCGCGATGCGGACGCGACCCCCTCCGGCGCACGTCCAAGCCCCACACGCCCGCCGCCCGCTGATGAACGGTCACCCGTATCGCCGGATTCGCGGAGCGCTGTCCACCGGCCGGCACCCCGTGTGACGTTCGACACGTGCGGCGGCGCCCCGGGCGTCCGGAGGCCGCGCCGGGAAGGGACGCGCCCGGGGCGCCGGATAGGCTCGGCAGGGATCACGGCTGGCGGCGACGGACGCGGGAGGCAGCGGGATGACGGTCCCGGGACGCAGGAGCAGCACCTTCATCCGGCTGCTGCGCAGCGGGTTCACCGACCCGTCCGCGGCCGGACGGCTGCTGGACTCCGACGCGCTGGCCGCCGTACGCAACGACCCGGTGCTGCTCGACGCCCTCGGCGCCACCGCCGACCCCGACCTGGCCCTCCGCGGCCTCGCCCGGCTCGCCGAGGCGCAGAGCGGGGACGAACGCCCGGCCCTGCTCGCCACCCTCGTCACCGCCAAACCGCTGCGCGACCGGCTGCTCGGCGTCCTCGGAGCCTCCGAGGCACTCGCCGACCACCTCGCCCGGCACCCCCGCGACTGGCAGGCACTCGTCACCTACGAGGCCGCCGACCTGCACCCCGGCCTCCCCGAGTTCGAGGAGTGCCTGGCCGAGGCGCACGACCCGGTGACGCTCCGGGTCGCCTACCGCCGCTGCCTGCTCTCCATCGCCGCCCGCGACGTCTGCGGCACCACCGACGTCGCCCAGACCGCCGCCGAACTCGCCGACCTCGCCACCGCCACCCTCCGCGCCGCCCTGCGCATCGCCTCCGCCGCGGCACCCGCCGACGCCCGCCTGTGCCGGCTCGCCGTCATCGCCATGGGCAAGTGCGGCGGCCACGAACTCAACTACGTCTCCGACGTCGACGTCATCTTCGTCGCCGACGCCGCCGACGGAGCCGACGAGGCCAAGGCCCTGCAGGCCGCCACCCGCCTCGCCTCCCACCTGATGCGGATCTGCTCCGAGACCACCGTCGAAGGCACCATCTGGCCCGTCGACGCCAACCTCCGCCCGGAGGGCCGCAACGGCCCCCTCGTCCGGACCCTCGCCTCCCACCTCGCCTACTACCAGCGCTGGGCCAAGACCTGGGAGTTCCAGGCCCTCCTCAAGGCCCGCGCCGTGGCCGGCGACCCGGAACTCGGCACCGCCTACGTCGACGCCATAACCCCGATGGTCTGGCAGGCCGCCGAACGCGAGAACTTCGTCGCCGACGTCCAGCAGATGCGCCGCCGCGTCGTCGACAACATCCCCGCCGCCCAGGTCGACCGCGAACTCAAACTCGGCCCCGGCGGCCTGCGCGACGTCGAGTTCGCCGTCCAGCTCCTCCAGCTCGTGCACGGCCGCAGCGACTCCACCCTCCGCTCCGGCACCACCCTCGACGCCCTGCACGCCCTCGCCGCGGGCGGCTACGTCGGCCGCGCCGACGCCGCCCAGCTCGGCGACGCCTACCGCTTCCTGCGCGCCATGGAGCACCGCATCCAGCTGTACCGGCTGCGCCGCACCCACCTGGTCCCCGAGGACGAGGCCGACCTGCGCCGCCTCGGCCGCTCCATGGGCCTGCGCACCGAACCCGTCGCCGAACTCAACAAGGCCTGGCGCCGGCACGCCTCCGTGGTCCGCCGGCTCCACGAGAAGCTCTTCTACCGGCCGCTGCTCGACGCCGTCGCCCAGCTCGCCCCCGGCGAGACCCGGCTCTCCCCGCGCGCCGCCGGCCAGCGCCTGGAGGCCCTCGGCTACGCCGACCCGGCCGCCGCGCTGCGCCACCTCGAAGCCCTGGCCTCCGGCGTCACCCGCAAGGCCGCGATCCAGCGCACCCTGCTCCCCGTGATGCTCGGCTGGTTCGCCGACTCCGCCGACCCGGACGCGGGCCTGCTCAACTTCCGCAAGGTCTCCGACGCCCTCGGCAAGACCCCCTGGTACCTCCGCCTGCTCCGCGACGAGGGCGCCGCCGCCGAGAACCTGGCCCGGGTGCTGTCCGCCGGCCGCTTCGCCCCCGACCTGCTGATGCGGGCCCCGGAGGCGGTGGCCCTGCTCGGCGACCCCGAGGGACTGGCGCCGCGCACCCCCGAGGCCCTGGAACAGGAGGTGCTGGCCGCCGTCGGCCGGGCCGGGAACGCCGAGGCCGCCGTCGCCGCCGCCCGCGGGGTCCGCCGGCGCGAGCTGTTCCGTACCGCCGCGGCCGACATCATCGCCTCGTACGGGACGGAGGACCAGCCCGCCATAGAGGACCCCGGCGCCCTCGTCGACCGCGTCGGCGACGCCGTCTCCGACCTGACCGCCGCCACCATCGGGGGCGCCCTGCGCGCCGCCGTCAGCGACACCTGGGGCGACACCCTCCCCACCCGGTTCGCGGTGATCGGCGTCGGCCGGTTCGGCGGCCACGAACTCGGCTACGGCTCGGACGCCGACGTCCTCTTCGTCCACGAGCCCCGCGAGGGCGTCGACGAACAGGAGGCCGCCCGCGCCGCCCAGACCGTCATCGCCGAGATGCGCCGGCTGCTCCAGCTGCCCACCGCCGACCCGCCGCTGCTGATCGACGCCGACCTGCGCCCCGAGGGCCGCAGCGGCCCGCTGGTCCGCACCCTCGCCTCGTACGCCGCCTACTACAAGCGCTGGTCACTGGTGTGGGAGAGCCAGGCCCTGCTGCGCGCCGAGCCGGTGGCCGGCGACGAGGACCTCGGCCGCCGCTTCATCGAGCTGGTCGACCCGCTGCGCTACCCGATGGAGGGCATCGGCGAGGACGCCGCCCGCGAGATCCGCCGCCTCAAGGCCCGGATGGAGTCGGAGCGGCTGCCGCGCGGCGCCGACCCCACCCTGCACACCAAACTCGGCCGCGGCGGCCTCAGCGACGTCGAGTGGACGGTCCAGCTCCTCCAGCTCCGGCACGGCTGGTCCGAGCCCGGCCTGCGCACCACCCGCACCCGGCAGGCCCTGTCCGCCGCGCACGCGGCCGGGCTGATCCCCACCGAGGAGGCGCAGGTCCTCGACGAGGCCTGGGTGCTGGCCACCCGCGTCCGCAACGCGGTCATGCTGGTCCGCGGCCGCGCCGGCGACACCTTCCCCACGGAAGCCCGCGAACTGGCCGCCGTCGGCCGCTACCTCGGCTACGGCGAAGGGCGGGTCGGCGAGATGCTGGACGACTACCGCCGCGTCACCCGCCGCGCCCGCGCGGTGGTCGACGAGTACTTCTACGGGGCCTGACGGGCACGCGCCGCCGGCCGCGGACCGGGGCGGCTCAGAACGGCACGGTCAGGCAGCCGTGCCGCGGGCCCGCCACGCCGGCCTCGCCGGGGCCGGTCCTGGTGCGGTGGTCGTGGACGATCACCGAGTGGGCGCGCCGGTCGGCCGGGAACTGCCAGTCGACGAGCGCGCGGGCGGTGGCCTCGCCCCGGGCGTCGGTGGTGAAGTCCAGCCAGATCTCGTTGTCCGGGTTGGCGTACGCGGGGTCCGTCGACGGCTGCACCGGGTCCTGTACGTACTGGAAGTGCCCGCCGGCCGCAGCCCCGTCCGTCGGGTGGCAGGCCTTCTGGTGCGCGTGCGCGCCGTACGCGCGGTTCGGTATGAGACCCCGCACGCGCAACTTCACGAGCGTCTTGCCGCCGGGCCGGTAGTGCGCCCGGACCCGGGCGGTGGCGCCCGCCGGCACGTACTCCGCGTGGTACGAGACCAGCGGCCGGAGACCGGTGTCGACCCGGTCGCCCGAGCCGGAGCCGTGGCCGGTGGCCGCCGCGAGCGGCGCGGCCGGGCCGGCCAGGAGCGCCGCGGCCAGGCCGCCGGCCGTGAGGAAGAGCTGGGTTCGCATGGGACATCCCCTCTCGGTGGACCCGTGCGGTGCCGGAGGCTCCGGTTCGGACGGGCGCGGTCCACCCTGGTCCCGGGCGGGTGCCGCCGCGCGCCGGGCGGTGCGACCGGGTGACGCCCCCACCGGGGCGGCCCTCAGACCCGTCCGCTGCCGAACCGGGCCCGCAGGTAGGCGGTCGCCGGATGGGGGTCCCCGTCCAGCGGCAGTCGCGGCAGGCGGTGGGGGAGGGCGCCGTACCAGGCGCGGGAGAGGGTGTAGCCGAAGGCCAGGCAGATGATGCCGCCGACCGCGTCCAGCCAGAAGTGGTTGGCGGTGGCGACGATGACCACCAGGGTGGCGGTGGGGTACAGCAGGCCGAGGATCCGCGCCCAGGGGGCGGCGGCCACCGCGTAGATGGTCAGCCCGCACCACAGCGACCAGCCGATGTGCATGGAGGGCATGGCCGCGTACTGGTTGGACATGTTCTTGAGGTTGCCCGAGGCCATGGAGCCCCAGGTGTGGTGGACCAGCACCGTGTCGATGAAGTCCTGCCCGTTCATCAGCCGGGGCGGCGCGAGCGGGTAGAGGTAGTAGCCGACCAGGGCCACGCCGGTGGTGGCGAAGAGCACCATGCGGGTGGCGGCGTACCGGCCGGGGTGCCGGCGGTAGATCCACACCAGCACGCCGATGGTCACCACGAAGTGCAGCGTCGCGTAGTAGTAGTTCATGCCGACGATCAGCCACGTGACCGAGTTCACGGCGTGGTTGACCGTCTGCTCCACGGCGATGCCGAGGCCCTGCTCGACCTCCCAGATCCAGTCGGCGTTCCGCAGCGCGACCGCCTTCTGCTCCGGCACGGCGTTGCGGATCAGCGAGTAGGTCCAGTAGCTCACCGCGATGAGCAGGATCTCGAACCAGATCCGCGGCCTGCGGGGTGCGCGCATCCGTTCCAGGAGTGTGCGCCGGCCCTCCGGGCGGCCCTCCCCTCCGGTCACGGTGGGTGACGAGACGTCCGTAAGGGTTTCCAGTGTCTTCACGCTCGATTCACCCATGGGGTCAGAGTCTGCCAGATGGCGTCGCGGGCCCGATCATCCCTCGGTACCGTCTTGGCCGGCCCGGCATCCGCCCTGTGGAGGACCCCCGCCGCGGCATCCCCTACGGCCGGCGCGGACCCGATGCCGTGGACCCGCGGACCACCAGCTCGGGCATGAAGACGAACTCGCTGTGCGGGGCCGGAGTGCCCCCGATCTCCTCCAGGAGGGTGCGCACCGCCGCCTGGCCCATCGCCTGCACCGGCTGACGGATCGTGGTCAGCGGCGGATCGGTGAAGGCTATGAGGGGGGAGTCGTCGAAGCCGACCACCGACACGTCCTGCGGGACCCGCAGCCCGCGCTGCCGCGCCGCCCGGACCGCGCCCAGGGCCATCATGTCGCTGGCGCAGACCACGGCCGTGCAGCCGCGTTCGATCAGTGCGGCCGCCGCGGCCTGCCCGCCCTCCAGGGTGTAGAGGGAGTGCTGGATCAGTTCCTCGGCCGCCGCCTCGTCCAGGCCCAGCCGTTCGTGCACGGCCGACCGGAAGCCCTCGATCTTGCGCAGCACCGGCACGAACCGCTTGGGGCCGACGGCCAGCCCGATCCGGGTGTGCCCGAGGGCGGTGAGGTGGGTGACGGCCAGGTGCATCGCTGCCCGGTCGTCGGGGGAGACGAAGGGGGCCTGGACCTTGTCGGAGAAGCCGTTGATCAGGACGTACGGGACGCCCTGCCCGCGCAGCTGGTCGTAGCGCGTGGTGTCGGCGGTGGTGTCGGCGTGGAGGCCGGAGACGAAGATGATGCCGGAGACCCCGCGGTCCACCAGCATCTCGGTCAGTTCGTCCTCGGTGGAGCCGCCGGGGGTCTGGGTGGCCAGCACCGGGGTGTAGCCCTGCCGGGTCAGCGCCTGCCCGATGACCTGGGCCAGCGCCGGGAAGATGGGGTTGTCCAGCTCGGGGGTTATGAGCCCGACCAGTCCCGCGCTGCGCTGCCGCAGCCGTACGGGCCGCTCGTAGCCGAGCACGTCGAGCGCGGCCAGCACGGATTCGCGGGTGCCCGCTGCCACACCCGGCTTGCCGTTGAGCACCCGGCTGACGGTGGCTTCGCTGACCCCCGCCTGAGCTGCGATGTCGGCAAGCCGCGCGGTCATGGGACTGGACCTTACCGGGCGTTCGTTCACGATGCCCACCACGTGCACGAATCCGCGGGCAGCCAGGCGGTGCGACGGCCCGCCTCGACCGGCGCGCTGGACAGTACGGGCCGGCCGGGCACCGGCAGCTCCACCGGCTCCGGCCTGGTGTTGAGGGTGCAGACGAACCCGGGCCGGGAGTAGACCAGCACCCCCTCGGGGGAGGGCAGCCAGCGCAGCGGCCCGGCCTCGGGCCCGCCGAGCCCGGGCAGCTCCCGGCGCAGTTCCAGGGCGGCGCGGTAGAGCTCCAGGGTGGAGTGCGGGTCGCCGGTCTGCGCGGCCACGCTCAGCCCGGCCCAGGTGTCGGGCTGAGGCAGCCAGCTGCCGCCGGGCCCGAACCCGTACGGGGGGAGCTCGCCGGACCAGGGCAGCGGGACGCGGCACCCGTCGCGCAGCCCGTCCTGCCCGGCGGTGCGCAGGAAGGCGGGGTCCCGGCGCACCTCGTCGGGGAGGTCGGTGACCTCGGGCAGGCCCAGTTCCTCCCCCTGGTAGAGGTAGGCGGAGCCGGGCAGGGCCAGCATGAACAGGGCGGCGGCGCGGGCCCGGCGCAGGCTCCCGTAACGGGTGCGGTGGCGGACCACGTCGTGGTTGGACAGCACCCAGGTGGTGGGGGCGCCGACGGCGTCGGTGGCGGCCATTGACTCGTCGACCACGGTACGGACCGCCTCCGCGTCCCAGGGGCACTGCAGGAAGCGGAAGTTGAAGGCCTGGTGCAGCTCGTCTGGGCGGACGTAGCGGGCCAGCCGCTCGGAGTCGGGCGCCCAGGCCTCGGCGACGCCGATCCGCTGGCCGCCGTAGGAGTCGAGCAGCCGTCGCCAGGAGCGGTGGATCTCGTGGACGCCCTCCTGGTCGAAGAAGGGCAGCGGCTGGCTGCCGATCAGGGTGGCCTGCCGGGCCGCGCCCACGTCGGGCAGCCCGGGGGCCTTGACCATGCCGTGGGCGACGTCCACGCGGAACCCGTCCACGCCCAGGTCCAGCCAGAACCGGAGCACGGAGTGGAACTCCTCGGCGACCTCCCGGTGGTCCCAGTCGAGGTCGGGCTGCTCGGGGGCGAACAGGTGCAGGTACCACTCGCCGTCCGGGAGCCGGGTCCAGGCGGGCCCGCCGAAGACGGACTCCCAGTCATTGGGCGGCAGCGATCCGTCCGGGCCGCGGCCGGGCCGGAAGTGGTAGCGGGCCCGGTCGGGGCCGCCGGGCGAGTCGGCGAGGGCGGCCAGGAACCAGGGGTGCCGGTCCGAGGTGTGGTTGGGCACCACGTCGACGATCACCTTCAGCCCCCGCGCGTGCGCGGCGCGGACCAGCTCGCCGGCGTCGGCGAGGTCGCCGAAGAGCGGGTCGACGGAGCGGTAGTCGGCGACGTCGTAGCCGCCGTCGGCCTGGGGGGAGGCGTAGAAGGGGGTGAGCCAGATCGCGTCCACGCCGAGGCGGTGCAGGTGGGGCAGGCGCTCGCGGATCCCCCGGAGGTCGCCGACACCGTCGCCGTCGCTGTCGGCGAAGGAGCGGACGTAGACCTGGTAGATGACGGCGTCGCGCCACCAGCCCGCGCCCGCCCCGCCGCCGGCCGCCGGGTCGGCCGCACTTGCGGAAGCGCTTGCGGAAGCACTTGCGGAAGCGCTTGCGACGCGGGGTGGGGCGAGCTCTTGGGTCATACCGGGTCAACGCCTGGGGCACCGTCCGGACACGCGGATGTAACAATCGCCTCCGCTTGCAGAAATTTGCCGCAAGCTCTTTCGGACAGCTTTCAGGCTTGTTACGTTCTCGGCAACTCGGGACCGCGAGGGCGCGGCCGGGATCATCGAAGGAGTTCATATGCGGCGTGGCATAGCGGCCACCGCGCTGGTCGCGGCCCTGGCGCTCGCGGCGACGGCTTGCGGCGGTGACGACAAGGACAGCGGCGGCGAGGTCAAGGCCGGCGGGGAGCTCTCGGGCACCGTCACCTGGTGGGACACCTCCAACGACACCGAGAAGGCGACCTTCCAGAAGATCGCCGAGGCGTTCAAGGCCAAGCACCCCAAGGTCACCGTCAAGTACGTCAACGTCCCCTACGGCGACGCGCAGAACAAGGTGAAGAACGCCTTCAGCAGCGGCTCCGAAGCGCCCGACGTGATCCGCGCCGACGTCGGCTGGGTGGCCGATTTCGCCTCCCTCGGCTACCTGGACAAGGTCCCCGCCGAGACCGCGAAGAAGGTCGACGCCGACTTCCTGCCGGCCGCCGCGGCCAGCGGCAGGTTCGACGGCCAGATGTACGCCGTTCCCCAGGTCATCGACTCGCTCGGCCTCTTCTACAACAAGAAGATGCTGGCCGACGCCGGTGTGACGCCCCCCACCAACCTGGAGGAGCTGAAGGCCGCCGGCGCCAAGATCAAGGAGAAGACCGGCAAGACCGGCCTGTACCTCCGCGGCGACGACTCCTACTGGTTCCTGCCGTTCATCTACGGCGAGGGCGGCGACCTGGTCGACGCCAAGAACAAGACCGTCACCGTCGACGGCCCGGCCGGCGTCAAGGCCTTCAAGGCCGCTCGTGACCTCGTCACCTCGGGTGCCGCGATCACCAACGCCACCGACGGCTACGACAACATGCAGAACGCCTTCAAGAACGGCGAAGTGGCCATGATGGTCAACGGCCCGTGGGCGATCAAGGACGCCTACGCCGGCGCCCAGTTCACCGACAAGGCCAACCTCGGCATCGCCCCGGTCCCGGCCGGCTCCGCCCGCGCCGGCGGCCCGCAGGGCGGCCACGACCTCGGCGTCTACGCCGGTTCGAAGAACCGCGCCGCCGCCCACGCCTTCGTCGAGTACATGACCTCGCCCGAGGTCCAGGTGCAGGTCACCAAGGAGCTGAGCCTGCTCCCGACCCGGACCGCCGCGTACGAGCAGCCCGACGTCAAGTCCAACGAGATGGTCCAGTTCTTCAAGCCGGCCGTCGACAAGGCCGTCGAGCGCGCCTGGATCCCGGAGAACGGCAGCCTCTTCGCCCCGCTCCAGGTCGAGTACACGAAGGCCGTCACCGGCGCCTCCAGCCCGGAGGACGCGGCCAAGGCCGCCGGCGCCGAGTTCCGCAAGATCCTCAAGGGTTGGAAGTAACACCACCATGGCTGTCCACACCAGCCGGACAGCGGCACCGGCCGCGGGCGAGAAGACCGCCCGCGGCCGCGGCCGCGGCGGCCTGAAGCGCGCGCTCGCCACCCACTGGTACGCCTGGGCCATGGTCGCCCCGGTGGTCCTCGTACTCGGCGTGATCATCGGATGGCCGCTGGTCCGCGGCGTCTACCTGTCGCTGACCGACGCCAACGAGCGCAACGTCGCCCGGACCATCGGCGCCAACACCATCGAGGCGACGTACGAGTTCGTCGGGCTCCAGAACTACGCCGCGGTCCTCGGCGACCCGGTGTTCTGGCAGCGGCTGGTGTGGACGGTGACCTGGACCGTCGTCTGCGTGTCCGTCACGTTCACGCTCGGACTGGTCCTGGCGAACATGCTCAACCGGAACTTCCGGGGCCGCGCCGCCTACCGGATGGCGCTGATCCTGCCGTGGGCGGTGCCCGGCTTCGTCTCCGTCTTCGCCTGGCGGTTCCTCTTCAACCGCGACAACGGCATCCTCAACAAGGTGCTCGAAGGCGGCGGCATCGCGGCCGTGCCCTGGCTCGACGACCCCACCTGGGCCAAGCTCGCCGTCATCACCGTCAACGTGTGGCTCGGCGTCCCCTTCATGATGGTCGCCCTCCTCGGCGGCCTCCAGTCCATCCCCGGCGAGCTCTACGAGGCCGCCGAGATGGACGGCGCGAGCGCCTGGCAGCGCTTCCGGCACATCACGCTGCCCGGACTGCGCGCGGTCAGCATGACGGTGATCCTGCTCTCCACCATCTGGACCTTCAACATGTTCCCGGTGATCTTCCTGCTGACCCGCGGCGGACCCGGCGACTCCACCGAGATCCTGGTGACCCAGGCCTTCCGCGAGGCGTTCGTGTCCAGCCCCCGCGACTTCGCCGGCTCGGCGGCATGGGGCGTGCTCATCCTCGCCCTGCTCATGATCTTCGCGCTGGTCTACCGGCGCGCACTGCGCAAGCAGGGAGAGGTGTGGTGACCGTGGCCGCCTCCGTACGTCCCGCACGTCCCGTCCGCCCGCGCGGCAAGCGCTCGCCGCTCGCCTCCTTCGGACTGCACGCGACCCTCGTCGCGGCCTCCGTCATCGCCGTCTTCCCGGTCCTCTGGGTGCTGCTGACCTCCTTCAAGCCCGCGGGCAAGGCCGTCAGCACGGACTTCGTCAAGGACCCCACCCTGGAGAACTACCGCTTCCTGGTGGAGTCCACCTCCTTCTTCACCTGGTTCGCCAACTCCGTGCTGGTCGCCGGCGTCACCACGGTCCTCGGCGTGTTCATCGCGGCCACCACCGGCTACGCCGTCAGCCGCTTCCGGTTCCCCGGCATGCGCCCGCTGATGTGGACCCTGCTGATCACCCAGATGTTCCCCATGGCCATCCTGATCGTGCCGCTCTACAACCTGATGGGGCAGCTCGGGCTGCTCAACCAGCCGGTCGGCCTGATCATCACGTACCTCACCATCGCCGTGCCGTTCTGCGCCTGGATGATGAAGGGCTTCTTCGACACCATCCCCGTCGAGATCGACGAATCCGGCCGGGTGGACGGCCTCAACCCCTTCGGCACCTTCTGGCGGCTCATCCTGCCGCTGGCCCGCCCCGGCCTCGCCGTCACCGGCTTCTACTCCTTCATCACCGCCTGGGGCGAGGTGGCCTACGCCTCCGCCTTCATGGTCGGCGACGACAACCTGACCCTGGCCGGCGGCCTGCAGACCTTCGTCACCCAGTACACGGCCAACTGGGGCCCGATGACGGCCGCCTCGGTCCTCATCG
The DNA here is from genome assembly GCF_042900645.1 of Streptomyces sp. NPDC012888. Lineage (NCBI taxonomy): Bacteria > Bacillati > Actinomycetota > Actinomycetes > Kitasatosporales > Streptomycetaceae > Streptomyces > Streptomyces sp. NPDC012888. The sequence continues at coordinate 91,308 of NZ_JBIBBM010000001.1, forward strand.
CCGTCCCCGCCGCGGTGTTCTTCGTCTTCGCCCAGCGGCACCTCGTCGCCGGCATGACGGCCGGAGCCACCAAGGGCTGAGCCGCGCGCGGGCCGTCGCGGCCCGCGCGTCCGACCGGCCGGCCGGCCGACGCACGCGGTACGCAACGCACGTCACGTACGTACGCACGCACGCAACCGTTCCAGCACGGCGCCGCCCCCGACCAGGGCGGCGCCGTCCACCCCGAAACCCCAGGGATGACATGACCCAGCACCTCGCTGCCCCCGCCGCACCGACCACCGGCACGCACACGGGATGGTGGAGAGACGCGGTGATCTACCAGGTCTACCCGCGCAGCTTCGCCGACGGCAACGGCGACGGCATGGGCGACCTCGCGGGCGTGCGCAGCAGACTCCCCTACCTGAAGGAACTCGGGGTCGACGCCGTCTGGCTCAGCCCCTTCTACGCCTCCCCGCAGGCCGACGCGGGCTACGACGTCGCCGACTACCGGGCCATCGACCCCATGTTCGGCACCCTCCACGACGCCGACGCGCTGATCCGCGAGGCCCACGCCCTGGGCCTGCGCATCATCGTCGACCTCGTGCCCAACCACTGCTCCGACCAGCACGACTGGTTCAAGCAGGCCCTGCGCGAGGGCCCCGGCTCCCGGCTGCGCGAACGCTTCCACTTCCGCCCCGGCCAGGGCGAGAACGGCGAACTCCCGCCCAACGACTGGGAGTCCATATTCGGCGGACCGGCCTGGACCCGCGTCGCCGACGGCGAGTGGTACCTGCACCTCTTCGCGCCCGAGCAGCCCGACTTCAACTGGGAGCACCCGGCCGTCCAGGACGAGTTCCGCTCGATCCTGCGGTTCTGGCTCGACCTCGGCGCCGACGGCTTCCGCGTCGACGTCGCCCACGGCCTGGTCAAGGCCCCCGGTCTGCCCGACATCGGCGGCGGGGACCAGCTCAAGCTGCTCGGCAACGACGTCATGCCCTTCTTCGACCAGGACGGCGTCCACGAGATCTACCGCTCCTGGCGCCGGATCCTCGACGAGTACGAGGGCGACCGCGTCCTGGTCGCCGAGGCCTGGACCCCCACGGTCGAGCGCACCGCCCGGTACGTCCGCCCCGACGAGATGCACCAGGCGTTCAACTTCCAGTACCTGACGACGGACTGGGACGCCGCCGCGCTGCGCGAGGTCATCGACGGCTCGCTCGCCGCGATGCGGCCCGTCGGCGCCCCCACCACCTGGGTGCTGTCCAACCACGACGTCACCCGGCACGCGACCCGGTTCGCGAACCCCGCCGGCCTGGGCACGCAGCTGCGCGAGGCGGGCGACCGCGAGCTCGGCCTGCGGCGCGCCCGGGCGGCGACCCTGCTGATGCTGGCGCTGCCCGGCTCGGCCTACGTCTACCAGGGCGAGGAGCTCGGCCTGCCCGACGTCACCGACCTGCCGGACGAGGTCCGCCAGGACCCCTCGTTCTTCCGCGCGGCCGGCCAGGACGGCTTCCGCGACGGCTGCCGGGTTCCGATCCCGTGGTCGGGCACCGAGGCGCCGTACGGCTTCGGCACGGGTGGCAGCTGGCTGCCGCAGCCGGACTCCTGGGCGGAGCTGAGCGTGGCCGCGCAGACCGGGGACCCGTCCTCCACGCTGGAGTTGTACCGCGCCGCGCTGCGGCTGCGCCGCGAGCGGCCGGACCTGGGCGCGGGCGAGACGGTGGAGTGGCAGGAGGCCCCCGAGGGCGTGCTGGTGTTCCGCCGTGGGGACTTCCTCTGCGCCGCCAACACGACGGGCGGGGCGGTGACCCTGCCCGTGGCGGGCGAGGTCCTGCTGTCGAGCGGCGCGGTGGGCGAGGACGGCGTGGTGCCGGGCGGGGACGGCGTGCTGCCGGCCGACACCACGGTGTGGTGGCAGGTGACGTCGGGGTGACCTCCCCCCTCCGGCTGACGGACATCGCCGCGCAGGCCCAGGTCAGCGAGGCGACCGTCAGCCGTGTGCTGAACGGCAAGGCGGGCGTGGCGGCGGGCACCCGGCACAAGGTGCTGGCCGCGATGGACCTGCTCGGCTACGAGCGGCCGGTGCGGCTGCGGCGGCGCAGCAACGGGCTGGTGGGGCTGCTCATACCCGAGCTGACCAACCCGATCTTCCCGGCGTTCGCCCAGGTCATCGAGCAGGCGCTGGCGGGTCACGGGTACACGCCGGTGCTGTGCACGCAGACGCCGGGCGGGGCGACGGAGGACGAGCTGGTCGAGCAGCTGGAACAGCGCGGTGTGACCGGCATCGTGTTCCTGTCCGGCCTGCACGCCGACGCGGCCGCGGACCCGGCGCGGTACCAGGGGCTGGTGGCGCGCGGGGTGCCGTTCGTCATGATCAACGGGTTCAACGAGCACGTGAACGCGCCGTTCGTCTCCCCGGACGACCGGGCGGCGGCGCGGATGGCCGTACGCCACCTCGCGGACCTCGGACACGAGCGGATCGGGCTGGCGATAGGGCCGACCCGGTACGTGCCCTCCGCCCGCAAGGCGGAGGGGTTCCGGGCGGCCCTGGCCGAACTGGGCCTGCCCTGCGAGGAGGCGGACCTCCAGCGCACGCTGTTCACCGTCGAGGGCGGCCACGCGGCGGGCGGCGCGCTGCTGGACCGCGGCTGCACGGGCGTGGTCTGCGGCAGCGACCCGATGGCGCTCGGCGTGATCCGGGCGGCGCGGGAGCGGGGGTTGCGGGTGCCGGAGGACGTGTCGGTCGTCGGCTTCGACGACTCCCCGCTGATCCCGTTCACCGATCCGCCGCTGACCACCGTGCGGCAGCCGGTGCGCGCGATGGCCACGGCGGCGGTGGGGGCGCTGCTGGAGGCGGTGGCCGGGAACCCGGTCCAGCGCACGGAGTTCGTGTTCCAGCCGGAACTCGTCGTCCGCGGGTCGACGGCGCAGCCGCCGGCCGCGGTCCACTAGCTCGGGGATCGTCTCCGAGACCCGCCAGGCGCCGGGGCCCGTCACGGGGCCCCGGCGCCATCCCGCGTTCCGGTCCGGGCGGTGGTGGCCCCTAGGTGGGAACGTGAGTACGAATTCGGGGTCTGAGGTGCGGCCGGAGCTGGGGCCGGGACTGAGTGGGGACGAGCTGGTCCGGTGGTACTGGACGCTGGCCGAGCTGAGTTCGCTCGCGCGGGAGTTGGGGGTGCCGCGGGGTGGGGGCAAGGCGGCGCTGACCGAGCGGCTGCGGGTGGTGCTGGACGGGGGCGCGGTGCCGGCTGCGCCTGTGCGGGCGCGGCGGGGCGGGCGGCAGTTGGCCGCGCCGGTGGACGCGTCCACGGTGATTCCCGAGGGGCAGCGGTGCAGTCAGGTGCTGCGGGAGTTCTTCCGGCGGGAGATCGGGGCGGGGTTCCACTTCGACGGGTTCATGCGGGCGTTCGTGGCGGAGGGGGCCGGGCGGACGCTGGGGGATGCGGTGGCGCACTGGTACGAGACGCGTGCGGCTGCTGCTGAGCCGGGGGAGATCGGGGCGCAGTTCGAGCTGAACCGGTTCCTGCGGGACTGGCACGCGGCGAACCCGGCGGGGGGCCGGGCGGAGGCGCTGGCGGCGTGGCGGGAGCATCGGGGGCGGCCGCGCTGAGGGTGGACGGGGGCGGGGGCGGGGGGCGGGGGGCTCCGGGCAGGGGTGTCCGGGACTGCATGATTTACGGCGCCCGCGAGGAACCCGGGCGGTCGGGCGGTGGTAGCGCCGCAAATCACGCTTTACGTCCCGGACACCCCAGCCCTCCGCCCCCGTCCCCCTCCCGCCGTCCGCCGGCTAGCCGTGCGAGGTGGCGATTCTCGTACGCACCGATCTCCACGGCCTGGGCCTCGAGCTTGGCCAGGTCCCGGACCTTCTTCGGTTAGCGGGCCTTGATCACGTCCGCCTTCATGGCGGAGATCTTGCCCTTCGCCTCCAGCGCCTCGTCCGCCTTGCCGAGGTACTCCGGGCGGGGGATGCGCTGGCCGCGCTCGATCTTGCTGATCAGGTCGGGGCCGTAGTCCATGCGGGCGGCGAACTGGCCGAAGGTGAGGCCGGCGGCCTCACGCCACACCTTCAGTCGGCGGCCGATCGCCGTCACCACCGCCCCGGACTCGTCCTCCGGGTCGAGTTCCCGACTGGACTGGTCCGTGTCTTGCGTGCTCACCCGCACAGGCTATGCGCGTACGGGCACGCAGAGTGAGCGAAAGGGGGGAAACGGGCCCGGTGCGGGGGAGTTGCAAGGGGAGATCGGAAACAATTCTGCAATCTCTTGCGCAAGGTCTTGCAACACGATGGGGTGCCCCCTACGGTCGCCACAATCCCCAACCTCTCCGCCAGGAGGCCCCCATGCGCCCCACGCGCACAGTAAGAACCCTGGCCGCGGCGGCGGTGTCCGCCGCGGCCCTCGTCGTGCCCGCGCAGCAGGCCGTCGCCGCTCCGCCCGGGACCAAGGACGTCACGGCGGTGCTCTTCGAGTGGCGGTTCGCCGACGTCGCCCGGGCCTGTGCCGAGTCGCTCGGCCCCGCCGGGTACGGGTACGTGCAGGTGTCCCCGCCGCAGGAGCACGTCCAGGGGTCCCAGTGGTGGACCTCGTACCAGCCCGTCAGCTACAAGATCGCCGGGCGGCTCGGGGACCGGGCCGCGTTCAAGAGCATGATCGACGCCTGTCACGCCGCCGGGGTGAAGGTCGTCGTGGACTCCGTGATCAACCACATGGCCGGTCCGCAGGACCCGAACGCCACCCTGGTGGGGACGGGCGGGTCGACGTTTCGGAAGTACGACTACCCCGGTGTCTACTCCGGCTCCGACATGGACGACTGCCGGGCCGAGATCACCAACTACCAGGACAAGGGCAACGTCCAGAACTGCGAGCTGGTCAAGCTCGCCGACCTGGACACCGGCGAGGAGTACGTGCGGGGGCGGATCGCCGCCTACCTGAACGACCTGTCGTCGCTGGGTGTCGACGGGTTCCGGATCGACGCCGCCAAGCACATGCCCGCCGGTGACCTCGCGAACATCAAGTCGCGGCTGACGAACCCGAACGTCTACTGGAAGCAGGAGGCGATATTCGGTGCCGGTGAGGCCGTCTCGCCCAGTGAGTACCTCGGCAGCGGGGACGTGCAGGAGTTCCGGTACGCCCGTGACCTGAAGCGGGTGTTCCAGAGCGAGAACCTGGCCTACCTGAAGAACTTCGGGGAGGGCTGGGGGTACATGGCCTCCGGTAAGTCCGGGGTGTTCGTGGACAACCACGACACCGAGCGGAACGGCGAGACCCTCAACTACAAGTACGGGTCGGCCTACACGCTCGCCTCGGTGTTCATGCTGGCCTGGCCGTACGGGTCCCCGGACGTGCACTCCGGGTACGAGTGGAGTGACAAGGACGCCGGGCCGCCCAACGGGGGCCGGGTGAACGCCTGTTACACCGACGGGTGGAAGTGCCAGCACGCCTGGCGGGAGATCTCCTCCATGGTCGCCTTCCGGAACACGGCCCACGGTCAGGGCGTCGTGAACTGGTGGGACAACGGCGGGGACCAGATCGCGTTCGGGCGTGGGGCCAAGGCGTACGTCGCCATCAACCACGAGGGCGCCGCGCTGACGCGGACCTTCCAGAGCTCCCTGCCGGCCGGCGACTACTGCGACGTGCAGAGCAACCGGACGGTCACCGTCAACGGCTCCGGGCAGTTCACCGCGACCGTCGCGCCCGGTACCGCCCTGGCCCTGCACGCCGGTGCCCGCAGCTGCACGGCCTCCGCCGGCGGGGCGTCCTTCGCCGTGACCGCCACCACGGTCCCGGGGCAGAACGTGCACGTGGTCGGCGACCACGCTGCGCTGGGCGGCTGGAACACGGCCGTGGCGCCCAGGCTCGACCCGGCCGCCTACCCGGTCTGGAAGCTGGACGTGTCCCTGCCCGCGGGCACCAGCTTCGCCTACAAGTACGTCCGCAAGGACGGGTCCGGGAACGTCACCTGGGAGAGCGGGGCCAACCGCACCGCCACCGTCCCCGCCAACGGCAAGGTCACCCTGACCGACACCTGGCGCAACTGATCCCCCGGCCGCCGCCGGGTGCCGCCCGGCGGCGGTCCTCCTCCCCCGAACAAGGAGTCCCGCCTTGATACGCCCAGCAGCAGGTACCGTCGCGGCCGCCCTGGCCGTGACCCTCCTGCCGGCCCTGCCCGCAGCCGCGGCCGCGCGTCCCCCCGCGCCGCCCTCGGACGCCCGGCTCGCCGCCCAGCCCGCCCGTCACGACCTGACCCGGGAGCAGTTCTACTTCGTGCTGCCGGACCGGTTCGCCAACGGGGACCCGCGCAACGACCGGGGCGGGCTCTCCGGAGGGCGGCTGGAGACCGGGTTCGATCCCGCCGACAAGGGCTTCTACCAGGGCGGCGACCTCAAGGGCCTCACGGAGCGGCTCGACTACATCAAGGGGCTGGGCACCACCGCGATCTGGCTGGCGCCGATCTTCAAGAACCAGCCCGTGCAGGGCACGGCCGCGAACGCCTCGGCCGGCTACCACGGCTACTGGATCACCGACTTCACCCAGGTCGACCCCCACTTCGGCACCAACGCCGAGCTGGAGAAGCTGATCGACAAGGCCCACGCCAAGGGCATGAAGGTCTTCTTCGACGTCATCACCAACCACACGGCCGACGTCGTCGACTACGAGGAGAAGTCCTACGAGTACCTGTCGAAGGGAGCGTTCCCGTACCTCACGAAGGACGGCGTGCCCTTCGACGACAGCGCGTACGCGGACGGGAAGAAGAAGTTCCCGGCCGTCGGGGTGGATTCCTTCCCGCGCACCCCCGTGGTGCCCGCCGGGAAGAAGGACCTCAAGGTGCCCGGGTGGCTCAACGACCCGACGATGTACCACAACCGGGGCGACTCCACCTTCGCCGGCGAGTCGAGTGAGCAGGGCGACTTCGTCGGCCTCGACGACCTGTGGACCGAACGCCCCGAGGTCGTGCGGGGAATGACCGCGATCTACGAGAAGTGGGTCCGCGACTTCGACATCGACGGCTTCCGCATCGACACGGTCAAGCACGTCAACAGCGAGTTCTGGACCCAGTGGGCCACCGCCCTCGACGCCTACGCGGCCAGGCGGGGACGGCCCGACTTCTTCATGTTCGGTGAGGTGTACTCCGCCGACCCGGCCGTCACCGCCCCGTACGTCACCCGCGGCCGCCTCGACTCCACCCTCGACTTCCCCCTCCAGGACGCCATCCGCGCGTACGCCTCCCAGGGCGCCGGAGCCGGCCGGCTCGCCGGGGTCTTCGCCCAGGACCACCGCTACACCACCGACAAGGCCAACGCCTACGAGCAGGTCGGTTTCCTCGGCAACCACGACATGGGCCGCTTCGGCACCTTCCTGAAGCAGGACCGGCCGGGCGCGCCGGAGAGCGAGCTCCTCGCCCGGTACCGGCTCGCCAACGAGATCATGTTCCTCAGCCGGGGCAACCCCGTCGTCTACTACGGCGACGAGCAGGGCTTCACCGGCGCCGGAGGCGACAAGGACGCCCGGCAGACCCTCTTCGCGTCGAAGACCGCCGACTACCTGGACGACGACCAGCTCGGCACCGACCGCACCCACGGCAGCGACGCCTACGACCCGCAGCACCCCCTGTACCGGCAGATCGCCGGGCTGTCCCGGCTGACCAAGGCGCACCCGGCGCTCCGCGACGGCGTGCAGACCGAGCGGCTCGCCGACGGGACCCTGTACGGCTTCACCCGCACCGACGGCGCCGGCCGGGCCCGGCACGAGTACGCCGTGGCCGTCAACAACGGGGCCGAACCGGTCACCGTCGACCTCCCCGTGGACAGTGCGGCCCGCACCCGGTTCACCACCCTCTACGGGGGGCCCGACACCGGGGCCCGCGTCACCGCCGAAGGCCGGCTGCGGCTCACCGTCCCCGCCCTCGGGTCGGTCGTGGCCCGTGCCGACGCGCCGCTGCCCGGCCCGGCCGCCGCGCCCGCCGTCATCCTGAAGGCGCCGGCCGCCGGAGCCACGGGCACGGTCGAGGTCTCCGCCGACGTCAGCGGCGGCGCCCTGAACCGGGTCGTATTCGCCGCGCAGACCGGCGACGGCCCCTGGCAGGTCCTCGGCTCCGCCGACCACGCCCCGCACAAGGTGACCCACCACCTCACCGCCCCGGCCGGCACCGCCGTCCGCTACAAGGCCGTCGTCGTCGACACCGCCGGCCGGACCGCGAGCGCCCGCGCCGAGACCGTCACCGGCGCCCCGGCGGTCCCCGAGACCCCCACCGCCACCCAGCGGGACCACGTGGTCGTCCACTACAACCGTCCCGACGGGAACTACGACGGCTGGAGCCTGTACGCCTGGGGCGACGTCGCCGAGACCAAGCCCTGGCCGCAGGGCGCGCCGTTCACCGGCCGCGACGCCTACGGCGCCTTCGCGTACGTCCCGCTCAAGCCCGGCGCGAACTCCGTCGGCTACCTGGTCGTGGACAAGGACGGCAACAAGGACGTCGCCGCCGACCGCACCATCGACGTGACCCGGACCGGCGAGATCTGGATCGACCAGGGCAAGGAGGCCCCGCGGCCCCAGCGCCCGGCGTACCCGCCGCAGGACACCACCAAGGCCGTCCTCCACCACCAGCGGCCGGACGGCGACCACGACGGCTGGGGGCTGCACGTCTGGGCCGGCGCGGCCACCCCGACCGACTGGTCCAAGCCGCTGATGCCCGCCCGCTTCGACTCCTACGGCGCGGTGTACGAGGTACCCCTCGCCGCCGGGGCCACCTCCCTCTCGTACATCCTCCACAAGGGCGACGAGAAGGACCTGCCCGCCGATCAGTCCCTCGACCTGAAGGCCGCCGGCCACGAGGTGTGGCTGCTGGCCGGACGCGAGAAGCACCTGCTCCCGCAGCCCGCGGGCAGCTCCGCCGCCCTCGACCTCACCACCTCGCACGCGGTCTGGATCGACCGGGACACCGTCGCCTGGAACGCTCCCGCGACCGCCGCCTCCGCGACCCTGCTCGCCTCCCGGGCGGGCACCGTCAAGGCGGAGAACGGCACCCTCACCGGCACGGACGGCGCCACCGCGCTGCGCCTGCGCCCGGCGGCCGCGCTGACAGACGAGCAGAAGCGGAAGTTCCCGCACCTCGCCTCCTACCGGGCCTTCACCGTCGACCCGCGCGACCGCGAACGCGTCCGCGAGGCCCTGCGCGGCCAGCTGGTCGCGACCGCCCGCGCCGCGAACGGCGCCGTGCTGGCCGCCACCGGCGTACAGCTCGCCGGGGTCCTCGACGACCTGTACGCCACCCGGGCCGCACTCGGCCCGGTGTTCGCCCGGACCGGGGTGACCCTGTCCGTGTGGGCGCCGACCGCGCAGAAGGTCGCCCTCGAACTCGACGGCCGGACCGTGCCGATGCGCCGCGACGACACCACCGGCGTGTGGACCGCGCAGGGACCCCGCTCCTGGACCGGCAAGAAGTACCGCTACGCCGTCACCGTGTGGGCACCCACCGCCGGGGCGGTCGTCACCAACCTGGTCACCGACCCCTACTCCACCGCCCTGACCACCGACTCCACCCACAGCCTGGCCGTGGACCTGACCGACCCGGCGCTCGCGCCCAAGGGATGGCGCGACCTGCGCAAGCCCGCCGCCGTACCGCTCACCAAGGCGCAGATCCAGGAACTCCACATCCGCGACTTCTCCATCGCGGACCGCACCTCCGCCCACCCCGGCCGGTACCTGGCCTTCACCGACACCGACTCGGCCGGCATGAAGCACCTCCGCTCCCTGGCCGCCGCCGGCACCTCCTACGTCCACCTCCTGCCGGCCTTCGACATCGGCACCATCCCGGAGGACCCGGCCGACCGCACCGAACCCGCCTGCGACCTGGCCGCCCACGCACCCGACTCCGAGGAACAGCAGGCCTGCGTCGCGGCCGCCGCGGCGAAGGACGGCTACAACTGGGGCTACGACCCGCTGCACTACACCGTCCCGGAGGGCTCCTACGCGAGCGACCCGAACGGAACCGCGCGTACCGTCGAGTTCCGGCGGATGGTCCAGTCGCTGAACGGCGCCGGGCTGCGCACCGTGATGGACGTCGTCTACAACCACACCGTCGCGGCCGGCCAGTCCGACAAGTCGGTGCTGGACCGCATCGTCCCCGGCTACTACCAGCGGCTGCTGCCGGACGGCAAGGTCGCCACGTCCACCTGCTGCGCCAACACCGCACCCGAGAACGCCATGATGGGCCGCCTGGTCGTCGACTCGATCGTCACCTGGGCCAAGGAGTACAAGGTCGACGGCTTCCGCTTCGACCTCATGGGCCACCACCCGAAGGACAACGTCCTCGCCGTCCGCCAGGCCCTCGACGCCCTGACCGTGGAGAAGGACGGCGTCGACGGAAAGGCGATCATCCTGTACGGCGAGGGCTGGAACTTCGGCGAGGTCGCCGACGACGCCCGCTTCGTCCAGGCCACGCAGAAGAACATGGCCGGCACCGGCATCGCCACCTTCTCCGACCGGGCGCGGGACGCCGTCCGCGGCGGCGGCCCCTTCGACGAGGACCCCCGCGTCCAGGGCTTCGCCTCCGGCCTGTTCACCGCCCCCAACTCCTCACCGGCCAACGGCACCCCGGCCGAGCAGCGCGCCCGCCTGCTCCACGCCCAGGACCTGATCAAGGTGGGCCTGTCCGGCAACCTCGCCTCGTACCGCTTCACCGACAGCGCCGGCCGTACGGTCAAGGGCGCCGACGTCGACTACAACGGCCAGCCCGCCGGGTACGCCGCGAACCCCGGCGACGCCCTCGCCTACGCGGACGCCCACGACAACGAATCCCTCTACGACGCCCTGACCTACAAACTCCCGGTCGGCACGACCGAGTCCGACAAGGCGCGCATGCAGGTCATCGCCATGGCCGCGGCGGCGCTCTCCCAGGGACCGGCGCTCTCCCAGGCCGGCACCGACCTGCTCCGCTCCAAGTCCCTCGACCGCAACTCCTACGACAGCGGCGACTGGTTCAACGCGATCCACTGGGACTGCCGCAACGGCAACGGCTTCGGCCGCGGCCTCCCGCCGGCGGCCGACAACCGGGCGAAGTGGCCGTACGCCGAGCCGCTGCTCACCGGACCGGTCCCCACTTGCACCGACATCACCGGTGCCGCCGGCGCCTACCGCGACCTGCTGCGGATCCGCACCACGGAAGGGGCCTTCTCCCTCGCCACGGCGGCGGAGGTCCAGGACCGGCTCGCCTTCCCGCTGTCCGGCAAGGACGAGACCCCGGGCGTCATCACCATGACGCTGGGCGACCTGGTCGTCGTCTTCAACGCGACGCCCGCCGCCCGGTCCCAGCACGTGTCCGCGCTCGCCGGAGAGGACTACCGCCTGCACCCGGTGCAGGCGTCAGGCTCCGACCAGCTGGTCCGCCGGTCCGGCTACGACCGGGCCACCGGGACGTTCACCGTCCCGGCGCGCACGGTCGCCGTGTTCACCCGGGGTCAGACCACCAGGAGCTGATCCAGCCGCTTCTCCAGCAGGACGACCCCGTACACCCGGCCGTCCTTCCCCTCCTTGTTGGGGAGCTCCCCGACCACCCGGTAGCCCGCCCCCTGGTAGTAGGCGAGCAGCCGGGGGTTGGTGGACACGCAGTCCAGCCGCGCCCGCTCCCGTCCGGTCCTGGCGATCCGCCGCTCGGCATGTCCGAGCATGCGGCGCCCGGTACCGGCGGGAGCGGTGTCGCGTTCGACCATCAGCCGGTGCACGTACCCGGCGACCGGGGGCTGCACCCCCCACGCCTCCTCGTCGGACCACCACAGCTCGTAGGCGCCGACCACCCGCCCGTCCCCGTCCGAGGCGAGCCACACCTCACCGTCCCGCATCCGGGCCCGGAAGTGCCCCTGGTCCTTGTCCCCGACCTTCCACTGGTCGATCCCGCCGCTCTTCATCCACCGCGCGGCGGCGTCGTACAAGGCCACCAGCGTCGCGGCGTCCTTCTCCCCGGCCTGCCGGAACACGATCCCCTCATCAATGATCACGCCGGAATTATCACCGGGGACCGGGCACCCCACCGCCGGGCACCAGGGCCGCCAGCCGGCCCACCAGCTCCCCGAACGGCCCGTCGGCGGGCTCACCGGCCAGCATCGCCCCCGCGACGGCGGCCATCTCCGCGTCGTACGCGGCGGACACCGCGACCAGCGCGGCGAAGTCGTGCACCAGCTGCAACTCCAGCTCGGCCCGCGGGATCCGCCGGCCCTCCAGCCAGATCAGCGCGGTGGACTCGGCCAGCGACACCCAGGACCGCACCACCAACTCCAGCCGCGCGGGCGGCTCCTGGACGCCCAGGTGCGTCAGGATCTGCTCGTACGCCGCCTGCCGCACCTCCTGGATCATCGCGTTCGTCCGGCTGCTGCCCACCGCCGGCCCGCCCCGCATCAGCGCCGCGAACCCCGGCCCGTGCCCGTCGACGAACTCGAAGAACCGGCCCATCACCCGCAGCAGCCGCGCCCCCAGCGGCCCCTCGTGCGGCTCCACGAACAGCCCGGCGAGCTCGTCGGCGGCCCGCCGCAGGGCGGCCTCGTACAGGCTCAGCTTGCCCGGGAAGTAGTGGTACACCAGCGGCCTCGATATGCCGGCCGCCGCGGCGATCTCATCGATCGACACCTCGTCGGGGGAGCGCTTGCTGAACAACTCCAGCGCCACGCCGATGAGCTGCTGCCGCCGCTCCTCGACCCCCATCCTGCGCCGCACCCCGGTACTCATGCCGCACACCCTAATGCCTTGCCCTGCACGTGATACCTGGCCTAGCGTCTGCCGAACATGTTCAAACGGGCCCCGGTGAGGGGCCCGCAGCGGGTGGGAAACACATGACGGTCTTCACAGCGGGACGGCTGCGCCGTGCCTCCGGCGCGGCACTCGGTGCCGTACTCCTGGCGGGCGTCCTGCCCGGTAACGGCCTCGCCGCCGTCGCGTCCGCGCAGACCCCTTCGGAAGCCCAGCTGGCCCTGAAGAAGGCGAAGTCGACGGGCCTCGCCGTGGAACTCGTCAGCCGGCGCACCGAGTACACGACCACCTACGCGAACCCGGACGGAATGACCTTCCGCTTCGACAAGTCCGCCGTCCCGGTGCGCGCGAAGAACCCGGCGGGCGCCTGGACCGCCGTGGACCCGACGCTGGTGGTCGGGTCCGACGGCCGCCTCACACCCAGGGCGGGCGTGGTGGGGGTGTCCTTCTCCAACGGCGGCGCCGGCGCGGACATGCTGAAGGCACGACCCGGCGCGGGCCGGACGCTGTCGCTCGGCTGGAACGGGACCCTGCCCAAGCCGGCCCTCGCGGGGGACACCGCCACCTACGCGGAGGTGCTGCCCGGCGTGGACCTGAGGCTGACCGCGTCGGTCGACGGCTTCCGGTACGGCCTCGTCATCAAGTCTGCGCAGGCCGCCGCCCATCCGGCGGTGAAGCGGGTCAGGTTCCCCCTGGCCGTGCAGAACCTGAAGGTGGCCGGGAGCCCCGCCTCGGGATGGTCCGCCAAGGACACCTGGGGGCGCGAGCTGCTCGCTTCGGCGCCGGCCCTCATGTGGGACTCACGTGGCTCGGGCACCCCGCCGAACGGATCTCCGCTCGAAGGCCCCTCGGCGGGCGACGCCTTCCGTCCGGCCCCGGTCGAGGTGACCTCCGACGCGCTGACGCTCGTACCCGACGCGGGTCTGCTGGCGCAGACGGACCCCGCGGCCTACCCCCTGCACGTCAGTCCCTCGGTGGTCCGCAAGGACACCGAGCGGCTCTTCCTCCGCTCCGACGGCTACCGGGACCACGGCTGGGCCAACGGCCCTGACCGTCGTGGCAAGGGGACCGGCAGGGCGGGTGCCCACGTGGAGCGCCTCTACTACCAGTTCGGCGCGTCGGGGCTGGAGAACAAGGAGGTCCTCGACGCCCGGTTCCGCCTGACCCGTGCCGGGGCCGCGCAGTGCGCCGCCCGCCCGCTGCAGCTGCTGCGCACCGGCGGGGCCGTCCACCGGACGACGACCTGGGCGACCAAGCCGCCCGCGGTGGACCGGATGGGCGACCGGCTGCTGGGCGCCTCCTCAGGCACGGCCTGCGGCAGCGGCTCGTCCAGCGAGACGGTGACGTTCACGGACAACCCGGCCGAGAAGGACGAGAACCTCACCCCGACCGTCCGCGACCTGGCCGACGGCGTCCTGCCGCGGCTCACGCTGGAGCTCCGGGCGGAGAACGAGACCGACGCCACGGCGTGGAAGTCCTTCCGCAACGACGCGGTGCTCTCGGTGACCTACCTGGACAAGCCGGACCGGCCCACCGGCGTGGGCGTGGTCACCCGCGCCCCCGCTCCGGTCTGCTCGACGGACGAGAAGGCCCCGACGCCCACGGGTGACGACACGCCGCTGCTCAAGGCCGTCGTGCAGGCCAAGGCGGGTGAGGAGTACGGAGCGAGGCTCCGCGCGGCCCTGCGCGTGGAGCGGAAGCAGGCGGACGGTACCTGGACGCTGGTCGGCAGCGAGATCCAGTCGCCCAGTGCCGGATACGCCGGGGACGATCTCCCCACGAGCGAGGCCTTTCCCGTGAAGCTGGCCGGAAGGACCGTGTACCGGTACTCGGCAGCCACTCTCTCCTACACCACGGACACCCTGGTCAGCCGCGGTCACGCCGTCGGCTGCTACTTCACCGTCGACCCGACGCCTCCTGCTGCGCCGACGGTGACGTTCAACGGCCCGTACAGCGAGTGCACGGGAACGTCGTGCGCCGGCGCCGGCGGCCCGGGTACGCCTGGCTCGTTCTCCTTCGCGCCCGGGACCGGGTCGGGTGACACCAACACCGCCTACGCCTACCGCCTCTCCGGTGACTCGACGTGGACCGAGGTCGTGGGTGCGAAGCCCACGGTGACGATCACGCCCTCGACGTCGGGAACCCACCAGCTGGGCGTGCGAGCGAAGGACGCCGTCGGCCGCTGGGGTGCCACGACGGAGGTCCTCTTCGTCGTCGGTTAGAGGGCGTGGCCTCAGCGGGTTCTGCACCATCACGGTCCGCAACTCCGCGGCCTAACCGACCGACGGGGGGGCCACCATGACGGACGTCCGCTGAACGCGGCGGCCGGTGTCCGCCCCGAGGCTCCGGATGCCCTCAGAGGTCGAGGACGACGTGGTCGTCCGCGGCGCGGGAGACGCACAGGAGCATCGAGTCCTCGCGTTCGGCGTCGGTGAGGAGTTCGTCGCGGTGGTCGACCGTGCCGGAGAGGACGCGGTGCCGGCAGGTGCCGCAGAAGCCCTGTTGGCAGGAGTACGGGGTGTCGGGGAGTGCGCGGCGGACGGCGGTGAGGGCCGATTCCGTCGCGGCGACCTCCAGCACGGTGCCGGTGCGGGCGAGTCCGACCGTGAAGGGGCGGGCCGGGTACGGGGTGGCGGGGCCGGCGGTGAAACGTTCCGTGCGGACCGGTACCCCCGCGGGGACCGCCGCCTCGACCGCCCGCATCAGCGGTTCGGGCCCGCAGCAGTAGACCAGTGTGCCGGCCGGCAGCGCGGAGAGCGCGGCGAGGTCGGGGAGGCCCGACTCGTCCTCCGGCCGGACGGTCACCCGGTCGCCGTAGGCCGCGAGTTCGTCCAGGAAGGGCATGCTCGCCCGGGAGCGCCCGCCGTACAGCAGCGTCCAATCGGCGCCGGCCGCGGTGGCCGCGCGGAGCATCGGGAGGAGCGGGGTGATGCCGATGCCCCCCGCCACGAACGCGTACGAGGGCGCGGGCTGGAGCTCGAACCTGTTCCGGGGCGGGCGGAGTTCCAGTTCGGCGCCTTCGACCAGCCGGGCGTGGGCCTCGCGGGAGCCGCCCCGGCCGTCCTCGACGAGGCGGATGGCGACGGTGTAGCGGCCGGTCAGCGCGGGGTCGCCGCAGAGGCTGTACTGGCGGACCAGTCCCGACGGCAGCCGTACGTCCACGTGGGCGCCCGGGGTCCAGGACGGCAGCTCCGGTGATTCCAGCACCAGCCGGAGCACGCCCTCGGCCGGCTCCGAACGGGACACGATCAGCGCCCGCAGCCAGCGGCGCGGCGAGTGTCCCGAGACCGGCTCCTCCAGGGCGGGCAGCGGCCAGAGGGGGGAGCGGCGGATGCGGCTGCGCAGGGCGCGCCGGGTCAGGTAGGCCGCCCCGGTGACGGCGGCGAGCGCCACGGCCCGGTTCATCGGCCCGCACCGCCGTTCGCGCCCGGAGAGCCGGCCAGGTAGGCCACGGCCTGGGCGGTCGAGCCCTCCTGGGAGGGGTGGTAGGAGCGCGAGAGGTAGGTGGGTATGGACCGGAGCATCGCCGGGGTGGAAGGCAGCGTGCCCTGCCGGCCCGCCCGGACGAACTGGCCGAAGGTGGCCTTCCCGTCGCGCAGGGTCGGGTCGTTCTCCATGAAGAACCGGGCCCCGCGCTGCCAGAGGAAGACCAGGGCGGCGAAGGCGCTGGCCCAGGTGCGGGCGCGGCGCCGGTAGCTGCCGTCCACGTGCATGAACAGGTCGAAGGCGACCGAGCGGTGTTCCACCTCCTCGGCGCCGTGCCAGCGCAGCAGGTCCAGCATCATCGGGTCCGCGCCGCGCCGGTCGAGCTCGCCGGCGTTCAGGATCCAGTTGCCGAGGAACGCGGTGTAGTGCTCGATCGCCGCGATCATCGCGATCCGCTCCAGCAGCCACCAGCGGCGGGCCCTGCCGGGCGGGAGGGTGCGGTCGCCCAGCAGCTTCTCGAAGAGCCAGTCCACCTGGGCGGTGTAGGGCGTGGGGTCAAGGCCGAGGCGCTTGAGGTGGGGGAGGACCTCGTCGTGCGCGGCCGCGTGCATGGCCTCCTGGCCGATGAAGCCGACCACGTCCGCCCGCAGCCGCTCGTCCTCGATCAGCGGTAGCGCCTGCTTGTAGACGTGGACGAACCACCGCTCGCCGGCCGGGAGGAGCAGGTGGAGGACGTTGATGGTGTGCGAGGCGAACGGGTCGTCCGGCAGCCAGTGCAGCGGGGTGTCCTCCCAGCGGAAGGAGACGTTCCGCGCCTGGAGTTCCACGTGTTCCGACGCCATGGGGGCGGGGGCGGGCGGCGTATTAGACATGCTGTCAATGTACTGATGGGTAGGTGCCCGCGACAGACCCGTGCACCGAGTTGTGCACCGAATCGTGCACCGGTTCGTGCACCGGTTCGTGCGCCGAGTCGTCGCCCGTCCGCCGCCCCGGGGCGCTTCAGCGCAGCACCCCCGCCGTCGTGCCGTCCGCCAGTTTGCCGTTCAGGTCCACCTGCGCGCCGGCCGGGGCCCGCACCGCCAGGTGGTTGCCCGTGGCCCGGCCCGAGGCGCCGCCTCCGACGGTGAGCGAGGTGAACTGCGAGCTGCCCGCCGCCAGTACGTACCACCTTCCGCCGGGCGACTTCCACAGCACCCCCGCCAGCACCCGCGGCTCCAGCGGACCGCAGGCCGGCGAGTCCTCCGCCTGCGCGGCCGGCGCGGCCGTCGCGGACCCGGGGGCGAGGAACTGCGCCTGCACCCGCTCGCCCGTGCCCCGCCAGGTCTCCGCCCGGGTGCACAGCCAGGACGCCGTGGCCTTCCCCTCCGGCAGCGGCTGCTTCGCGTACGCCCACGCGTTGACCGTACGCACCCCCTGCGAGCGGACGGACGGAAGCAGGCACGCCAGCTTGGACCAGTCCGCCGGCGAGGCCTCCGCCGTGGCGCCCGGGGTGCCGGAGGTGAGCCGCGCCGGGGTGAGCTCGCCCAGGTCGGTCACCAGGGTCGAGGAGCGCGGGCCGGTCAGGGACAGCGCGCTCCAGGAGGTGCAGGTGCCGCCCGGCGCCGGGGAGGCCACCGGCGGGGTCAGCCCCTCCGGGGTGATCCGCAGCGCGGCGGCCGCCCCGGCCGGCCGGAGCAGGTCGCGCAGGGCCGCGCCGGTCACCCACGGCGCGGTCAGGTAGCGGACGTTCCCGTCGACGCGGCCGACCACCAGCGCCCCGGCGGTCTCCGCCGAAGCCCCGTCGGTACGGGCGAAGTCCAGCGCCGCGCCCGACGTCCCGGCGAGCGGCTCGGCGTACCGGACCACGCGCAGCCCGTCGTGCAGGAGGACCACCACCGCCTGGTCGACCTCGCCCGCGAACAGCAGCTGCGCGGGGCCCATCGGCGGGCCGGAGGGGGTGCCGGGGGTGGCCGAGACCACCACGGAGGCACCCGGCCGGGCCCAGACCGCCAGCGCCCGGCGCAGCAGCGCGGTGTCCTCCACCCGGGAGCCCCGCGCCGGCCACACGGAGAAGTCGGTGCGCGAGGACGTACGCCAGGCCCCGGCCTCCGCCCGGCTCAGCCTGGCCGGGTCCAGGGCCTGTTCGGCGGCGGCGTTCAGCGCGTACGGCGGGGCGGCCGGGCCGTCGGCGCCCCAGCCGCCGCCGGGCAGTCCGAGCAGCGCCCCGCACACCAGCGCGGCGGCCCCGGCGGCGAGGGCGGCCCGCCCGTACCGGCGGCGGCGCAGCAGGTCGGTGGGCCGGGCCTGGAGGACGCACGGGTCGAACTCGGGGGCGGAGAGCAGCGCGTCCGCCGCCGGGTCCCCGGACTCCGCCACGGCGGCGGCCGGATCGGCGACCCCGGCCTCGGCCAGCACCCGCCGCACCTCCGCCTCGGGCAGCCGCTCCAGCGCCCGCAGCGCGCAGGCGGCCCGGCCGGGCCCGCTCCGGGTGGCCAGCCACTGGTCCAGGGCCAGCTCCTCGGCCCCGCCCGAGCGCGGGAACAGCCGCAGCCCCCACACCTGGGGGAGCAGCGGCGGCAGCTGCGCCCGCCGGGGCAGCGGCCGCCCGCGCAGGCTCAGCGGTACGCCGGCCTCCAGCGCGGCCCGCAGCACCCGCAGCCGCACGTACGCGTACCCCGGGTCGGGCGCGGCGGCTCCCCGGCGGCCGGGGACGAGCGCCGGACGGTCCGCGCGGCCGCGGGGGAGCGCCCGCTGGGTGAGGGAGTGCGCGGTGAGCACCCGGCGGTGCCGGCCGAGCGAGGGCGGCAGCACCAGGTAGGCGAGGCGCACCAGCCGGGGGTAGTGCTCGACGATCGCGGCCTCGGCCTGGTCGATGCCGACCCCGGGTCCCGCCGCCTGGGGCGCGTCGGCGGACGGGGTCGCGGGGGTACGGGTGGCGGTGTCCGGAGCAGTCACGTTCAGCAGAACGAGCGAATCGTGGGATGGTCACCGTGACCCCGCGACCACCGGGGCCCTGCCCCACACCCCCGCCGCGCCTCAATCGCCGGCGGGGCTGGTTGTGGCGCAGCCGCCGCGTGCCTGTGGGGCGGGTCCGGGCGTGCCAGCCCGAGCGGCGTTTGAGCGGGCCGGGCCGGTGGCGCCGGGGACCTGGCCGGCCGGGGGCGGCCCGGCCGGGGGCGGCCCGGGGCGTTCGTCAGGCGGTCAGCCGGGTTCGCAGGGCCGCCACCGTCTCGTCCGGGACCCCGAGGCCCTCCCGCACGTACTTCTCCATGGAGCCGTAGCGGGCGTTGACCTCGTCCAGCGCGGCCTCCAGGTAGGCGGGCACCACGCCTATCAGGGCGAGCGCGATGTCCGGGTTGCCGCCGGACGCGGTGAAGCCCTCGATCAGCGGGGCGAACGCCTGCCGGACCGCCGGGTTGACGGACAGGTACTCGTCCATCAGCGTCTCGTCGTCCGCGCCGAGCAGGGCGAGCACCACGGTGGCGCCCCAGCCCGTGCGGTCCTTGCCCGCCGTGCAGTGGAAGAGGAGCGGGCCGGACTCCGGGTCGGCCAGCTCGGTGAGCAGCGTGCGGTACGCGGCCTGGCCGGAGCCGGAGCTGACGAAGGAGCGGTAGATGTCGCCGAACAGGGCCTCCGCCTTGCCGCCGCCCAGGTGCTCCTCGGCCAGGATCGGGTCCGCCAGGATGTCCTTGAGCTGCGCGGCGACCGGCACCCGGCCCTCGCTGACCTTGTCCGCCAGGACGTCCCGCACCAGCAGGCGGGCGCCGTCGGGCACCCGGTCGGGGTATTCGCCGCGCTCGGCGGCGGTGCGGAAGTCGATGACGGTGCGGATCCCCAGGGCGGCCACCGCCGGGTCGGCGTCCGGGTCGAGCCGGTCCAGCTGGCCCGAGCGCAGGACCAGGCCGGGCAGCACCGCGCGGCCGCCGGAGAGGGGGGTGCCGCCGAGGTCGCGGAGGTTGGCGACGGTGGTGGACGGGGTGGCGGTCATCGGCGGCTCCAGCGGGCGGGCGTAAGAAGTTGCTGCGTGATTTATATGATTTTCCGATGCTTTGTCGCGGATAGGTAATCGGGGGCCGGCGGGACGTCGTGCGCCGGCCGGACGTACGCGCCGATCCGCACGCTCCCGGCGTACGCCGGTGCGAGAAGCAAAGGGCTCACGCGATCATGATCGGTCACAGGGGGCCGGGGCCTGCGGCCGGGGGGCGTGCGAGCCCGTCGCGGTACCCGCCCTCCCCAAGCGTCGGGCCAGGTGGGAGCATGTACCGGCCATGACGGAAAACCCCGCGCCGATGCGCGTCACCCGGGCCGCGATGTTCGCGGCGGTGTGCGTGGCATTGGCCGCGGTGGGGCATTCGTCCATGTCCGATACCGATATTCCTATGAGCGGACTCCTGGCCGCGTTCGCAGTGACCGGGGGGCTGGCCTGGCTGGCCGCAGGGCGCCGCCGCGGGCCGCTCGGCATCGCCGGATCGCTCCTGACCGTCCAGGGCGTACTCCACCTGGTGTTCTCCGCGGCCCAGCCGGGCGCCCACGCACCGGCGGCCGCGGCGACCGGTCCCGCCGCCGGCCCCGCGACCGGCCCGGCCCACCACCACCTGCCCACCGCGCCCCCCGCGTCGGCGCCGGGCCACGGCCCCGGCCACTCCCACTCGGACCACGCCGCCGACCTGGCCGCCGACCTGGCCACCACCGCCGACCCGGCAGGGGCCCTGTCCGCGCTGCCCGGCCTGGCCGACGCCTCCGGCCCGCCCGGCCTCGCCGACCTGGCCGCCATGGCCGGGCACGGCGGCGTCGGCATGGTCGCCGCCCACGCGCTGGCCGGGCTGTTCTGCGCGCTCTGGCTGGCCTGGGGCGAGGCCGCCGTCTTCCGGCTGCTGCACACCCTGCGGGCGGTGGCGTCCGCCGCCGCCCTGCCGCTGCTGCGCGCCGCCGCCGCCGCGCTCGGGGCGCGGGTGCCCGTACCGCCCGCGCGCCCGGCGCCCTTCCCCGCGTACCGGCGCCCGCGCCGGCTGCGCGGGGCCGTGCACGCCCACGCCGTGGTCCGGCGCGGCCCGCCCGGGTGGCCGATCACCCGCGCCACGGCCCCCGGCCGTCCTGCCCGCGCCTGACCGGCGCACCGGCGTGACCTGGGGCCGGTTACCCCATGTCCACGCCAACCCGAGGACCCATCATGTCCATCGACGACATCCCGGACGCGCACACCCGCGTCAGCGACCCCGAGCACGACAGCGACCACGACAGTGACCCCGGCCGCCACCCCGAGCACGACGACGACCGGGAGCACGGCGCCCGCACCCGCCCGGACGCCGACGAGCAGACCTCCCGGCAAGCGACCCGG
Organism: Streptomyces sp. NPDC012888; assembly: GCF_042900645.1. NCBI lineage: Bacteria > Bacillati > Actinomycetota > Actinomycetes > Kitasatosporales > Streptomycetaceae > Streptomyces > Streptomyces sp. NPDC012888. Next base: position 112,767 of record NZ_JBIBBM010000001.1, read on the forward strand.
GCCGGCGGCTGGGCGGCCCTGCGCCCCCTGCTGCTCCGCGTCCACTTCTACGCGGGCGTCCTCATAGCCCCGCTGCTCTTCGTGGCCGCCACCACCGGCCTGCTCTACGCCCTCTCCTTCCAGGCGGAGAAGATCGCCTACTCCGACCAGCTCACCGTGGCCCAGGTGGGCGAGCGGACCCTCCCGCTCTCACAGCAGGTGGAAGCCGCCCGCCGGGCCGCCCCGCAGGGCGAGGTGGTCGGCGTCTGGCCCGGCCCCGACGCGGAGGCCACCACCCGGGTGATCATGGAGAGCCCGGAGGCGGCCGAAGGGCGCACCCTCACCGTCTTCGTCGACCCGTACACCGCCGAGGTGCGCGGCGAGCTGGAGACCTCCGGCGACGCGCTCCCGCTGCGGGCCTGGCTGAGCGAGTTCCACGCCAACCTCCAGCTGGGGGACCTCGGCCGGAACTACAGCGAGCTCGCCGCCAGCTGGATGTGGGTGGTCGCCCTCGGCGGCCTCGCGCTGTGGATCGGCCGCCGGCGCACCCGCCGCGCCCAGCTGGTCGTGCCCGACCGCAAGGCGGCACCGGGCCGCCGCCGCACCCTGTCCTGGCACGGCGCGGTCGGCCTGTGGGCCGCCGCCGGCCTGGTGGTGCTCTCCGCGACCGGCCTGACCTGGTCCAAATACGCGGGCGAGAACATCGGCGCCCTGCAGGACCGCCTCGGCGGAGCCACCCCCTCGGTGTCGGCCACCCTCGGCGGCGCCGCGGGCGCGGCCGACGGCGGCGACGAGCACGCCGGTCACCAGATCGGCGCCGACGGCAAGATGATCATGCCGCCGGCGGTGGACGTCGGCGTGGACGAGGTGGTCGAGGCGGCCCGCGCGGCCGGCGTCACCGAGAGCCTCCAGATCACCATGCCGTCCGAGGGCAAGGGCTACGTCGTCAAGGAGCGGGACCGGACCTTCCCCGTCCACCTGGACGCGGTCTCCGTGGACCCGGCCGACGGCAGGGTGATGGACGAACTCCGCTTCGCGGACTACCCGCTGCTGGCCAAGCTGACCCGCTTCGGCATCGACGTCCACATGGGCCTGCTGTTCGGCCTGGCCAACCAGCTGGCCCTCGCGGCGCTCGCGGTCGCCGTGATGCTGCTGGTGTTCTGGGGATACCGGATGTGGTGGCTGCGCCGCCCGACCAAGGCGCGGACCCTCTCCGCCGGCCGGCCGCAGCCGCGCGGCGCCTGGCGGAAGCTCCCGGTGACGGTGCTGCTGCCGCTGGCCGCGGTGGTGGCGGTGACCGGCTGGTTCGTCCCGATGCTGGGAATCAGTCTGCTCGCGTTCCTGCTGCTCGACGGCGCGCTCGGCCTGCTGGCCCGGTTCCGCGCCCGGAACGGGGCGGCGGCCGGGCCGGCCGCGTAGCCGCGCACACCGCCGGTGGCCCGTGCTCCCCCTCGTGGAGCACGGGCCACCGGCACGTCGTGCCGCCCGTCAGGGCGCGTACTTGTAGCCGACGCGTCGGACGGTCTGGATCGCGCCCCGGTGCGCGGCGCCGAGCTTTCGGCGCAGCCGGGCGACGTGGACGTCGACGGTGCGGCCGTCTCCGACGTGGCCGTAACCCCACACGGTGGTCACCAGCTGGTCCCGGCTGTGCACCCGGTACGGGTTGGCCACGAGGTGGGCGAGCAGCTCGAACTCCAGGTAGGTGAGGTCGAGGAGCCTGCCGTCGACCTCGGCGGTGCGCCGGGCCGGGTCGATCCGTACGGGCGTGTCGGCGGCGCCGGCGGCGGGCGGCCCGGACCGCACCGCGGCCACGGCCCCGGTCACGGCCACGGCCCCGGTCACGGCCCCGGCCCCCTGAGCGGGCGGGACCCCCGGCTGCTGCTCGGCCGGTACGAGGACGAGGTAGCCGATCATCGGCGGCTGGCCCGGGAGGGCCGGCAGCGTGTGCTGGGGTGCGGGAAGCCAGGTGGCGCCGGGCGGGAGGAGGTCCGCCACCCGGGCGACCTCGTCGCGGTCCACGGCGCGCAGCCGGTGGCGGGGCGAGGTGGCCGGGAACGGGAAGCGGGTCGGGGCGGGGGAAGCGGTCGCGGTGGCGGTCGCAGCGGAGGACAGGGCACGGGTGTTCGCCATGAGTGGTCAGCTCTTTCACGCGGAGTCGACGGAGGACGGTGGTTCGTCGTCGTGCCGCGCAGACCGAAGGCCTTCGGGAAGTTCGGTTCCTGGTCCGGAAGGCGTTAGAGGGCCGGCGCGTTCTTCGCGCGGCAACACACCCGGTCGAAGTCGTGGTCCTGACGGGACGGCCAGAACGGTTCGAGGTCGCTGCGACCGTTCGAGGTGTGCGAGTGGCTGGCCATGGCCTCATTGAAGCAGATGTCAGGTCCCCGCCGTAGGCCTCGTCTCACCTGGTGGAGCGGAATCCCATATTCCCCTAGTGGGGCTGAAGGGCCCCTCCGTTCCCGCCACCTGACGGCACGGGAACGGAGGGCCCCGGGCCGGACCTCGGAGCACGCCCCGGACCAGGCTTCAGACCGGGCCACCGACCAGGCCTCAGACCAGGCCCTCCTTCTCGAGGCCGGTGCAGCAGGTGTCCACGATCAGCCGCGTCACCACGTACGGGTCCACGTTCGCGTTCGGACGGCGGTCCTCGATGTAGCCCTTGCCGTCCCGCTCCACCTGCCAGGGGATGCGGACCGAGGCGCCGCGGTCCGAGACCCCGTAGCTGAACTTGTCCCAGGGCGCGGTCTCGTGCATGCCGGTCAGGCGCTTGTCGATGTCGGCGCCGTAGTTCTTGACGTGGTCGAGCGGCTTGCTGCCCTCGCCGAGGGCCTCGCAGGCCGCGATGATCGCCCGGTAGTCCTCGCGCATCGCCCGGGTGGAGAAGTTGGTGTGCGCGCCGGCGCCGTTCCAGTCGCCCTGCACCGGCTTCGGGTTGAGCGTCGCGGAGACGTCGAAGTCCTCGGCCGTGCGGTAGAGCAGCCAGCGCGCGATCCACAGCTGGTCCGCGACCTCCAGCGGCGGCAGCGGGCCGACCTGGAACTCCCACTGGCCGGGCATGACCTCGGCGTTGATGCCGGAGATGGCCAGACCCGCGGCCAGGCAGTGGTCCAGGTGCTTCTCCACGATCTCGCGGCCGAAGATCTCGTCGGAGCCGACGCCGCAGTAGTAGCCGCCCTGCGCCGCCGGGAAGCCGCCGACCGGGAAGCCGAGCGGGCGGGCGCCGTCGAAGAAGGTGTACTCCTGCTCGATGCCGAAGACCGGTTCCTGCGGGGCGAACTTCTCCGCCACCGGGCGCAGCAGGGCCCGGGTGTTGGACTCGTGCGGGGTCAGGTCGATGTTGTCGACCTCGCAGAGGACCAGGACGGAGTCGCCGCCGCGGATCGGGTCCGGGCAGGAGAAGACCGGCTTCAGCACCCGGTCCGAGGCGTGTCCCTCGGCCTGGTTGGTGCTGGACCCGTCGAAGCCCCAGACCGGCAGCTCCTCCCCGTCGGCGAGGATCCTGGTCTTGGAGCGGAGCTTCGCGGTCGGTGCGGTGCCGTCGATCCAGATGTACTCAGCCTTGTAGCTCACGGGCCCCATCCTCGAGACTCAAGCGCGGTCGCGGGCGCCGTGGGCCGCCGCGTTCGCCGTGCTCGCTGCGGTCCCTCGGTCGCTGCGGTGACGACCGCAGCGTGCCCCGTGGCGGTTTCCCTTCCGTTGCCCGGGTGTGAACCCCGTGTTACCGGCCGATCCGGCCCAGGTCGGGCGTGCCGTGCGGGTCGCGGGCCGTACGTCCGTCCGAGTGCGGCACACTGTGAGGGTGAGCATTTCGTACGATTTCAGTCCCGCCGGAGGCGGTCCCCGCAGCCGGGTCGGGCTGCTCGGCACAGGGCCCTGGGCCCACCGCACGCACGCCCCCGCCCTCGCCGCCCACGCGGCGCGCGGCGGTTCGGAGTTCGCCGGGGTGTGGGGCCGCCGCCCGGAGGCCGCGGCCGAACTGGCCGACCGGTACGGGGTGAAGGTGTACGAAGACCCCGACGCCCTGTTCGCCGACTGTGACGTCGTCGCCTTCGCCCTGCCGCCGGACGTCCAGGCCCCGCTCGCGGTCCGGGCGGCCGCCGCCGGCCGCCACCTGCTGCTCGACAAGCCGGTCGCCACCACCGTGGCGGACGCCCGCGCCGTCGCGGACGCGGCCGGGCGGGCCGGGGTCGCCTCCGTCGTCTTCCTCACCCTCCGGTTCGCCGAGCCCGCCGCCGGGTGGGTCGCGGAACAGGCCGCGCGCACCGGCTGGTTCACGGCCTCGGCGCACTGGCTGGGCGGCGTGTTCGCCCCCGACGGCGCCGGCACCGCCGGCGCCTACGCGGACTCGCCCTGGCGGCGCGAGAAGGGTGGCCTGTGGGACGTCGGCCCGCACGCCCTCTCCGTGCTGATCCCGGTGCTGGGTGACGTCACCGCCGTCACCGCCGCCCGGGGGCCCGCCGACACCGTCCAGCTGCTGCTCCGGCACGAGTCGGGCGCGGCCGCCACGGCCGTGCTCGGCCTGAGCGCCCCGCGTGCGGCGACCGGCGTCGGCCTGGAGGTGCGCGGCACCGAGGGCGTGTTCCGGATGCCCGACTGGGGCGACGTCCCGGGCGCGTACGGACGGGCCCTGGACGCGCTGCTGGACTCGGCCCGCACCGGGGTCCCGGACCCGCGCGGGGCCGCGTTCGGGCTCCGGCTGACGGAGCTCCTGGCGGCCGCGGAGGCGCAGCTGGCGGGCTGACCCGCCCACCACGGCTCACTTGATGACGGCGTTCGCCACGATGATGGCCAGGCCGATCGCCGCGTCGGCGGCACCGGTCAGCAGCGCGGACGTCAGCCGGTAGCCGACGCGGAGGGCCACCAGCGACCCCCAGGCGAACAGCAGCGCGGTGTTCAGGCCCAGTCCGACGGCGGTCACGGCGGACTCGTCCTGCCAGCCGACCAGCCCGGACACGAAGAGCAGCGCCACCGTGGGCAGGGTGGCCGCGACCAGGGGCCACTCGTTCCACAGCGCCCGTACGAGCACCCGGCCGCGATGGGCCAGGGGGCCGTGGTGGTCGGCCATGTGGTGCGAGTAGCCGTGCGCGAGGGCGGCGGCCGCCGCCGTCACCAGGACCCACGTGGCGTCGTAGAACGGTGTGTACTCGCCGCCCTGCTGTTCCAGCGCGGCCAGCAGGGCGCTGCTCAGGACCGTCCCGTACACGCCGCCGAACATCCAGTCCGCGCCCCGGCGGCGGGGCGGCGGCAGCGGGCGGTGCGGCGGCGGTCCGCCGACGGGCGGGGTCGGGGGCGGTGTGGTCACCGGTAGTCCTTCTTCGTCTCTTGAGGGCGGTTTGTCGGTTTTGTACCGACCCACCCTAGGCGGAGCGGACCTCAAGCTCCGGTGAAGACCGCCTGCGAGGCCGTCAGGAACCGGCGGATGACCTCCCGTTCCGTCTCGTCGAACGCGTCCAGGACGCCGAGCAGCCCGTCGATCAGCGGCCCGAAGAACTCCCGGCCCAGCCGTACGGCCTCCGGCTCCACCCGGAGCAGCACCCGGCGGCGGTCCCGCCCGTCGCGCACCCGGGCGACGTGACCCAGCCGTTCGAGCCGGTCGATCACGGAGGTGGTGCCGGCCGAGTTCAGGCCGAGCCGGGCGCCCAGCAGGCCGGCCGTGGCCGGCTCGCCCGCGCGTTCCGCGTCCAGCAGGCAGATCAGCGCCCGCACGTCGGTCGGGTGCATCCCGTTGCGCGCGGCGAACTCGGCCTGCCGGAGCCCGAACTCCACCGCCACGGCGCGGAGCAGGTGCACCGGTTCCAGGTCGCGGTTCCCGTTGTCGGACACGGCGTCTCCCCCTAAAGTCTCTCGTTGAGCGAGATTATCGCCCGGCGAGTCACCGGGCGGTCAAGCCGAGGGCCGACTCGTCCCGGAGGGGCCGGCCCGGACAGGGGGACACGTGCCGCACACCGCTTCCTTTTCCTTCCGCGCCGCCTATGGCGCCGTACTGGAGCGCTGGCCCGGCCCGGTCACCGGCGCCGCCCTCCCCACCCCGTACGGCACCACGTGGGTCAACAGCGCCGGTCCCGCCGACGCACCCCCGCTCGTGCTGCTCCCCGGCGGTGGCGCCACCTCCACCGTCTGGGGCGCGGCCCTCGCCGCCGGGCTGGCCCGCACCCACCGGGTGCACGCCCCCGACCTGCTCGGCGACCCCGGCCTGAGCGTCCCCGACCCCGCCCGGCCGCTGCGGACCGTCGCCGGCCTGCACGCGTGGCTGGACGCCGTGCTCGACGGGCTCGGCCACCAGCGGGTCCACCTCGCCGGGCACTCCTACGGCGCCTGGATCGCCGCCCACTACGCCGTCCGCTCCCCGCACCGCATCGACCGGCTCGCGCTGCTCGACCCCACGCAGGTGTTCACCGGGTTCCGGCCCGGCTACTTGCTGCGGGCCCTGCCGATGCTGGCCCGCCCCACCCCGGCCCGGATCCGCCGCTTCCTCGACTGGGAGAGCGGCGGCACCCCGCTCGACCCGCACTGGCTCCGGCTCCAGGAGGAGACCGCCGGCTTCCGGTCCGCCCGGCCGGTCACCGGGCCGCGGCCCCGCCTGGAGGTCCTCCGGGAGAGCGGCGCCCCGCCGGTGCTGGCCCTGTTCGCCGGGCGGTCCCGCTGTCACGACGCCACCCGGGCGGCGCGCGCGGCCGCGGCGGTCCTGCCGGCCGGCGCCGAGATCGGCGTACTCCCGGACACCGGCCACCACGGGCTACCGCTGACCGCGGCCCCGGAACTCGCCCGCCGCCTGTGAGGCGCTGCCCCCACGGCCCGGCGGGAGCCCGCTCGGACACGCGGGGCGCCGCCCCACACCCCGCGCCTCAATCGCCGGCGAGGCTGGAACGGTCCGGCGGGGCTGGTCGTGTGGCGGGGCCGGATTGCCGGGCGGGTGCTGGTGGGGTCGGGGCGGCTGGGCGTGGGCGTCGCCCGCGCGGCCCGGTCCCGGTGGGGCACCTCCAGCCCGAGCGGCGTTTGAGCGGGTCCGGCGGGAGCCGGGTTGGGCTCGTGGGGCGCTGCCCCACACCCCGCGCCTCAATCGCCTGCGAGGCTGGGAATGGTCCGGCGGGGCCGGATTGGTCGGCGGGGCTGGTGGTGCCGGCGGGGCCGGATCGGTCGGCGGGGCCGGATGGGTCGGCGGGGCCGGATGGGTCGGCGGGGCCGGATCGGCCGGGGGTGGGCGTTGCCCGCGCGGGCCGGGCCGGGCGGGCCGGCGGGGTGGCTAGGCGCCGGGCCCGGTCGTGCGGGACAGGGCTTCGCGGACCGCCTCCTCGGAGCGGGCCACCAGCGCCGTGCCGTCGTCCGCCGTGATGATCGGGCGCTGGATCAGCCTGGGGTGCGCAGCCAGGTGCGCGATCCACCGGTCCCGCGCCGCCTCCTCGCGCGGCAGCTCTCGTACACCGGTCTCCTTGGCCAGCGCGTCCGAGGTGCGCGTGATCTCCCAGGGCTCCAGCCCCAGCCGGTCCAGCACCTCCCGGATCTCGGCCTCGTCGGGCACGTCCTCCAGGTACCGGCGGACGGTGTACTCCGCGCCCTCCGCGTCCAGCAGTTCCAGCGCGCCGCGGCACTTCGAGCACGCGGGATTGATCCAGATCTCCATGCCCCCAGCCTAGGCGCCGGGACGTGACGCCCGCGCCGCCGCACCGCCCCGCACCCGTCCTGGCCAGGGGCTTTTGTCAGTGCCCCCCAGTAGAATCGAGAACAGCACGACAGGACGCCAACTACCGTTTGGGAGGCTGTAGATGGCCGCTGCCGCGATCGTTTCCGCGCCGCGCAGGAAGCCCCTGCCGGCAGGACTGCCGCGCGAGTGGTACGAGTCCCACAACCGCCGGCTCAAGGCCATGCGCCTGGCCATATGCCTGCTCGACTCCGGCACGTACGACGCCGAACGCGCCACCAACCGCAAGATCCGGACCATGGCGGTGCGGACCGGGATCCGCCGGCCGTCCAACACCACCTGCCGGATGGTCCGCGCGCTGATCCGCGAAACGCACTGACGCCACCCCGCCACCCGCCACAGCGCCCGCCCACCCGTGGCGGGGCCGCGCCCGCACCGGCGCCGGCCCCGCCACGGCCGGCCGGCCGTGGCGGCGGACCGTCAGACCGGCGAACCGGCCCCGTCCGCGCCGGTCCCGTCCGCGCCCGCCCCGTCCGCGCCGCCCTCGTGCGCGGGAGGGACCGACAGGGCCAGCAGGGCCACGTCGTCCCGCGGCCCGCCGTCCGTGAAGGCCGCCAGGTCCCGCCACACCTCCGCCACCAGCACCGCCGGCGACGCCCGCGGCGGCGCCACCACCGGGACCCGCCGCAGCAGCGGGTAGAAGAACCCGGAGGCGTCCCGCGCCTCCGTCACGCCGTCGCTGTGCAGCAGCAGCCGGTCCCCGGCCCCCACCGGCAGGTCGACCACCTCCGGCGGCTCCAGGCCCGCCAGGCCCAGACCCAGCGGTGGCCCCGGCTCCACCCGGACCTCCTCCACCGACCGCCCCCGCAGCAGCAGCGCCGGAGGATGCCCGCAGGACACCACCCGCACCAGGCCCCGCCCCGGCGGGAACTCCAGCAACAGGGCCGTCGCGAACAGCTCGGCGTTGTCCACCCCAGCCGAGTCCTGCACCAGCCGCCGGTCCAGCCGCGCCGCCACCGCCCCCAGCTCGGGGTCGTCCAGCACGCCCTCCCGGAACGCGCCGAGCAGGCCCGCGACCGTGGCCACCGCCGCCAGCCCGTGCCCCTGCACGTCCCCGAGCACCGCCCGCACCCCGAACGGCCCGGCCCGTACGTCGTACAGGTCGCCGCCGACCAGCGTGCCCCGCTGCGCCGCCCGGTACAGCCCGGCGCAGCGCACCCCGCCGACCACCGCCGGCACCGGCGGCAGCACCGCCAGCTGGGCCGCCTCCGCGACCGTGCGCACGCTCACCAGCTGGGCGTCCCGGCGCCGCCGCACCCAGGCGATGACCACGCTCAGCAGGCCCACCGCCGCCACCGTCGCCAGGTCCGTGCCCTCCGCGCGCCCCACCCCCAGCGCCGACACGCCGAGCAGCACCAGCACCGCACCGCCGAAGACGGCCGTCCCCGCGGCCCCGTACGCGAACGCGGCCACCGGCGGCAGCCCCGCCAGGAAGAAGCCCAGTTCCACCGTGCCCGGCGTCGCCCACTGCGCCAGCACCAGCACCACCAGCGCGACCACCGGCGCGATCCGGGCCCAGCGCGGCGGGGGTGCCCCGCGCAGCCAGCCAGGCTCCTCGCGTCCGCGTCTCACCCCTCCACCCTGGTGCCCCCGCCGGGCCCGCGCACCCCGGACCGCCCCCACGGGTGGCCACCGGCGCCCGCCACGGCCACAGTGGTCCCGTGACGGAGCACACCGTGGACGGCGGGTCGCGGAGCGGAGCCATCAGCACCCGCCTCAACTGGCTGCGCGCCGGGGTGCTCGGCGCCAACGACGGCATCATCTCCACCGCCGGTCTGGTCGTCGGCGTCGCCGGCGCCACCACCTCCCGCGCCTCGATCCTCACCGCCGGCGTGGCCGGGCTGCTCGCCGGCGCGCTCTCCATGGCCGCCGGCGAGTACGTGTCCGTCAGCTCCCAGCGGGACTCCGAACGCGCCGCCCTCGACGAGGAGCGCCGCGAGCTCGTGGAGGACCCGGAGGCCGAGCTCGACGAACTCACCACCCTCCTGGCGGAGCGCGGCCTCAGCCGCGACGTGGCACGGGAGGCCGCCGAACAGCTCACCGCACGAGACGCGCTGCGCGCCCACGCCCGCGTCGAGCTCGGCATCGAACCCGACGAACTGGCCAACCCCTGGCACGCCGCCCTGGCCAGCCTCACCGCCTTCACCATCGGGGCACTGCTGCCGCTGCTCGCCATCGTCCTGCCCGAGCCCGCGCACCGGGTGCCGGTCACCGCCGTGGCCGTCCTCGCCGCCCTCACCGTGTGCGGCTACACCAGCGCCCGGCTGGGCGGCGCGCCGGTCCCGCGCGCGATCCTCCGCAACGTCACGGGCGGGGCCCTGGCCATGGCCGTCACCTACGCGGTGGGCACCTGGCTCGGCGCGGGCTGATCGGCGGGCGCGCCGCCCGTTGGCAGTATGGGCACATGCGGATCGCGGTCTCCGGCTCGACCGGACTCATCGGCTCGGCCCTCGTCCGGTCCCTGCGCGCCGACGGTCACCAGGTGGTGCGCCTGGTGCGCCGCCCGCCCCGGGCCGCGGACGAGGCGCGCTGGGACCCCCGCGGCGGCCACGCCGACCCCGGCGGGTTCGCCGGCTGCGCGGCCGTGGTCAACCTGGCCGGCGCGGGCGTGGGCGCCCACCGCTGGACCGCCGCGTACAAGGAGGAGCTCCGCGCCAGCCGGGTCGAGGGCACCGCCGCCCTGGCGCGGGCCCTCGCCGGGGCCCCCGAGCCGCCGGAGGTGCTCGTCAACGCCTCGGCCGTCGGCTACTACGGGGACACCGGCGACCGGGTGGCCGAGGAGGACGGCCCGTCCGGCGACACCTTCCTCGCCTCGGTGTGCCGGCAGTGGGAGGCGGCCGCGGCCCCCGCGCGGGAGGCCGGCGTACGGACCGTGTTCGCGCGCAGCGGGCTGGTGGTGGCGCGCGAGGGCGGGGCCTGGGGCCGGATGTTCCCCCTCTTCCGGGCGGGCCTGGGCGGGCGGCTCGGCGACGGCCGCCAGTGGTGGTCGTACATCGCGCTGGCCGACGAGGTCGCCGCGCTGCGGCACCTGCTCGACACGCCCGCGCTGTCCGGGCCGGTGAACCTGTGCGCCCCCGGCGCGCTGACCAACCGTGAGGTGACCGCGGCGATGGGCCGGGTGCTGCGGCGGCCGACCCCGTTCCCGGTGCCGGCGGCGGCGCTGCGGCTGGCGCTGGGGGAGTTCGCCGGGGAGGTGCTGACCAGTCAGCGGGCCCGGCCCGCCCGGCTGCTGGAGTCCGGCTTCGTCTTCCGCCACCCGGGGATCGACGGGGCGATCCGGGCGGCGCTGGCCTGACACCCCGCGCGACCGTGTGCGACCGTACGTGCCCCTGATGCGCCCCCGGTGCGACCGAGTTGCATCGGACGTACGACCGAATCTGACCGTAATTCCTGGGCTTCAGTCGGGTATTCCTGGAGCCCCGTTGGGGAAAGAGGACCAGACAAGCCGCGCCGACCTCGGGGAGGGGCACGTGCTCAGCAGCGCACACCATGCGGACGTCGTCATTGTCGGAGCCGGGGTCTCGGGACTCGCGGCGGCGCACCACCTCACCGCGGCCGGGGTCTCGGTCACCGTCCTGGAAGCCGGGGAGGGCCCCGGCGGCAGGATGGCCACGGCGGAAACGGCGGACGGGTTCCGGCTGGACCGGATCGGCCAGCTGCTCAACACCGCGAACCCGGAACTGGACCGCACGCCCGGCCTGGAGGACCTCGTCCTGCGGCCGTTCGCCCCGGGCGCGCTCATCCACACGGAGGACGGCAGGCAACTGCGGGCCGGGACGCTGACCCCGGTGCGGGCGCTGGCCGGCCGCTCCCTGGAACAGGCCCGGCTCGGCGCGGCCCTCGGCCGGCTGGCCGCGCTCCCGGCCGAGCGGATCCTCGCCCGGCCGGAGCGCACCGCCGCGGCCGCGCTGCGGGTCCGCGGCGCGGGGCTGCTGCGGCCGCTGCTCGCCACCCTGCTGTGCGACCCGGACCTCGGCACCTCCAGCCGGGTCGCGGACCTCGCCCTGCGGTCCTTCGCCCGGGGCCGGCTCGCGGTGCCGGAAGGCGGTGCGGCCACGGTGCCGCGGCTGCTGGCGCAGACCCTGCCGCCGCCGGGGGCCGTACTGACCGGGGTCCGGGTGCGCTCGGTCTCCGTCAACGCGGTGACCACCGAGGAGCACGGCGTCTTCCGCTGCCGGTCGGTCCTGCTGGCCACGGGGGCGCGGGCGGCGGCGGAACTCCTGCCGGGGCTGCGGGTGCCCGGCTTCCACCAGGTCACGGTCCTGCACCACGCGACGCCGCAGGTCCTGCCGTCGGACGGCTCGCTGCTCCTCGACGGCGATCCGCGCTGGCCGGTCGCGCACACCGCGGTCGTCAGCGCGGTCGACCCGACGCGGGCGCCGGCGGGACGCTCGCTGGTCACCACCACGGTGCTCGGGCCGCCACCGCCGGCCCGCACGGTGGCGGCGCGGCTGGCCCGGCTCCACGACACCGCGACGCGCGACTGGGAACTCCTGGCGGTGCACCACACGCCGGAGGCGGTGCCGGCGATGCCGCCGCCGTACGACCGGCGCCGGCCCGTGCGGGTCCTGTCCGGGCTCTACGTGTGCGGGGACCACCGGGACACCAACACGGTGCACGGCGCGCTGTGCTCGGCGCGGCGGGCGACGGCGGCGGTCCTCCGCGACTTCGGCATCCCGGCCCCCACCACCCCCCCAGCCGTCCCGGCCGCCGCCTGACCGGGCCCCGGCGCGCCGCACGTCCCCGGCGGCTTCGTGGGGCGCTGCCCCACACCCCGCGCCTCAATCGCCGGCGGGGCTGGTTGTGGCGCAGCCGCCGCGCGCCTGTCGGGCGGGGCCGGGCGTTCCAGCCCGAGCGGCGTTTGAGCGGGCCGGGCCGGTGGCGCCAGGTACGTGCCCGGGGGCTTCGCGGGGGCTCGTGGGGCGCTGCCCCACACCCCGCGCCTCAATCGCCGGCGGGGCTGGTTGTGGCGCAGCCGCCGCGCGCCTGTCGGGCGGGGCCGGGCGTTCCAGCCCGAGCGGCGTTTGAGCGGGCCCGGCCCGTGGCGCAGGGTACGTGCTGGCGGGGCCGGGCGTTCCAGCCCGAGCGGCGTTTGAGCGGGGCCCGCCGGAGGCGCCGGGGACGTGGCCGGGCGGGGGCGGTCAGTCGCGCCGGGGCCCGCCCAGGCCCGCCCAGGCCCGCCCAGCCGCGCCCAGGCCCGCCCAGCCGCGCCCGGGCCCGCCCGGAGCGGCGTCCCGGCCCGGCGCGGTGCGGCGGGGACCGCCCCGGCCCGGCGGGGGGTCAGGGCAGGGCGGAGACGCGGTCGCGGTACTGGCGGACCGGGGCCGCGTCGCGGTACGGCTCGAGGCGGCGCTCGAAGTCCCGGACGTACTCCACCGCCCGGACCGACCGCATCTCCATCGCCTGCTGCGCCGCCTCCGCCCCCAGCGCACACGCCTGCTCCAGCTCCCCCAGCCCCAGCCGCGCCGTCGCCAGCACCACCCGGCAGAACAGCCGGGACCGGGCGTACCCCGGCGCGCGCAGCTGGAGCGAGCGCTCCGCGTGCTGGGCCGCCGCCCGGTACTGCTGGAGGTCCCTGTGGCAGTGGCCGAACTCGTCCGCCAGCTGCCCCTCGTCGAAGGCCCGCGCCCAGTGCGGCACGTCGTCCCCCGGCCGCGCCGCGCCCAGTGACCGCTCGGCCCGGACCAGCGCGGCCGTCGCCGCCCTGACCTCGCCGAGCACCGCGTGCCCCCGCGCCTCCGCCGAGTGCAGCAGCGCCTGCACGACCGGCGGCGGACCCGAGCCGATGCCCTGCTGGGCGACCCTGGCCAGCTGCACCGCCTCCCGGCCGTGCCCGAGGTACACCGCCTGCCGGCTCATCGTGACCAGCACGTACGCCCCGTACGGCCGGTCCCCGGCCGCCTGCGCGAGCCGCAGCGCCTGCACGTAGTACCGCTGGGCCAGCCCGTGCGCCGCGATGTCGTACGAGGTCCAGCCGGCCAGCCGGGTCAGGTCGGCCGCCGCCGCGAACAGCCGCCGGCCGGTGGTCTCCCCGTACGTGCCGCGCAGCATCGGCTCGGCCTCGTGCTCCAGGTACCGGACCAGGGCCTGGCGGGCGTGCCCGCCGCCGTACGCGTGGTCCAGGGTGCGGAACAGCTCCGCCACCGACCGCAGCGCGGCGATGTCCCCGGCCGTCACCCGCTGCCCGGGCCCGCGGTCGATCTGCCGCTGCCGCGGCACGGACGGCCGCCCGCCCTGTACGGGGACCCGCGCCCCCGCCGCGGCCGCCCCCGCCGCCACGGCCGCCGCCTCCCCGCGGCCGACGCGCTCGTCGGCCCGCCCGATCAGCCAGTCCCGGCTCGGCACCACCAGCCCCGCCGGCGTGAACGCGATCTTCCGCAGCTCGGCGTGCGAGCCGGAGTCCTTGCGCCACAGCCCGCTCGCGATGTCCACCGCCTCCTCGGGCGTGGCCGCGAACTCCAGCCCCGCGTAGACCGGCGCGCAGGCGTCCAGCCCCAGGTCCTGTGCCGACAGCCGGCGGCCGAGCCGCCGCGTGAACACCTCCGCGATCAGCGCGGGCGTGGTGCCGCGCGGCTGCTGCCCGCGCAGCCACCGCGTCACGGAGGTCTTGTCGTACCGAAGGTCCAGACCGTGCTCCAGGCCGAGCTGATCGACGCGGCGCGCCAGTCCGGCGTTGGAGAATCCCGCTTCAGCGATCAGCGCCGCGAGCTGCCGGTTGGGCACGCGCTGCGCAGGTCGTTCCGTCATCTGCTTCCACGGTCTCCCGGAGTGACGGACCGGTCACCCGGCCCAGCGAACGGCGTGAATGTAGCGGCGAACCCCGCCTTCTCCGCCCGCTCTGCCCCACATTCATCCGATCGTGTGCAGAACCGGCTTGGCTCTTTACTGCGGCTACGCTCCCGGGTCATGGAAGCCAATCCGGAGTCGACGGCCCCGCTCCCGGCGCCGGAGCTGACCGAGGCCGAGTGCCGCCGCTGCGGCACGCTGATCGCCGGGCTGGACGGCCGCTACGCGTGCGGGGTGTGCGGCTGGGTCAACGACCACTCCGAGGGGCACCGGAGGCTGCCGCGCGCGGACGAGGACCCGGACCGGCCCCGCCCGCCAGGGGCCCGCAGACGGCGGAACCGGACCCCGCCGTACCCTTGCTGAGTGCGATACGTGCATACAGCAGGTTCAGCGGGTTTCAACGAGGAGGCGCTGCGGTGACTGAGCTGCGGTTTGTCCGCCTGGGCTTCGGCCCCGGGGCGGTCGAGTACACCGAGGCCTGGGAGGAGCAGCGACGGGTGCACGCCGCCCGCTTCGCGGACGAGGTCCCGGACACCTGCCTGCTGCTGGAGCACCCGCCGGTCTACACCGCGGGCCGCCGGACCGCCGACAACGAGCGCCCCCTCGACGGCACCCCCGTCGTGGACGTGGACCGCGGCGGGAAGATCACCTGGCACGGCCCCGGCCAGCTGGTGGGCTACCCGATCATGAAGCTGCCCCGGCCGGTGGACGTCGTCGCCCACGTCCGCCGCCTGGAGGAGGCGCTCATCCGCACCGCCGCCGAGTTCGGCCTGGAGACCACCCGCGTCGAGGGCCGCAGCGGCGTCTGGGTCCTCGGTGACCCGGTCGAGCAGCGCCCCGCGATCGGCGGCCTGTCGCTGGACTTCGACCCCCGGCTCACCGACGAGGAGTTCGACCCCCGCCTGAACGGCCCCGAGTACGCCCCGTCCAACGCCGGCCAGCGCCGCGAGGACCGCAAGCTCGCCGCCATCGGGATCCGCGTCGCCAAGGGCGTCACCATGCACGGTTTCGCCCTGAACGTGAACCCGGACAGCACCTGGTTCGACCGGATCATCCCCTGCGGCATCCGGGACGCCGGTGTGACCTCGCTCTCCGCCGAGCTGGGCCGCGAGGTCACCATCGAGGAGGTGCTGCCGGTGATCGAACGCCACCTGAGGGACGTGCTGGAGCACGCCGACCTGCGGCCCCGCGACATCGAGGCCGTCCCCGGCGCCTGACGGCCGGGGAATGCGGCCGGCCCCCGCCGGGTTGGCCGACGTAAGAGCGTACGAAATTACGGGCGTACCCTGGTGGGCGCCGAGGAATCGAAAGTCACAGGGAGCCGGTCGTGTCCGCAGTAGCACCCGACGGACGCAAGATGCTGCGCCTGGAGGTCCGCAACAGCCAGACCCCCATCGAGCGCAAGCCCGAGTGGATCAAGACGCGGGCGAAGATGGGCCCCGAGTACAAGGCGATGCAGGGCCTCGTGAAGAGCGAGGGCCTGCACACCGTCTGCCAGGAAGCCGGCTGTCCGAACATCTACGAATGCTGGGAGGACCGCGAGGCCACCTTCCTCATCGGCGGCGACCAGTGCACCCGGCGCTGCGACTTCTGCCAGATCGACACCGGCAAGCCGGAGGCCCTGGACCGGGACGAGCCGCGCCGCGTCGGCGAGTCCGTGGTCACCATGGACCTGAACTACGCCACCATCACCGGCGTCGCCCGCGACGACCTGGCCGACGGCGGCGCCTGGCTGTACGCGGAGACGGTCCGCCAGATCCACCAGCAGACCGCCGGCCGCGAGGGCGGCCACACCAAGGTCGAACTGCTGGCCCCCGACTTCAACGCCGTCCCGGAGCTGCTGGAGGAGGTCTTCGCCTCCCGCCCCGAGGTCTTCGCGCACAACGTAGAGACCGTCCCGCGGATCTTCCGCCGGATCCGCCCCGGCTTCCGTTACGAGCGCTCGCTGGAGGTCATCACCAAGGCCCGCGAGTACGGCCTGGTGACCAAGTCCAACCTGATCCTGGGCATGGGCGAGGAGCGCGAGGAGGTCAGCGAGGCGCTGCGCGACCTGCACGGCGCGGGCTGCGAGCTGATCACCATCACCCAGTACCTGCGGCCGACCCCGCGGCACCACCCCGTGGAGCGCTGGGTGAAGCCGGCCGAGTTCGTCGAGCTCGCGCAGGAGGCCGAGGAGATCGGCTTCTCCGGCGTCATGTCCGGCCCGCTGGTCCGGTCCTCCTACCGGGCCGGCCGCCTCTACGGCCAGGCGATGGAGAAGCGCGCCCAGGCCGGGGCGTAACCGCGGCGATGCCCGACGCGGCCCCTAGGCTCCCCCGGGGGCCCAGGGGCCGCGTCAATTTTTCATCACCGTTTGACCGACCGGACACGCCCTGGTAACACCTCACAGTGATGATGGCTTCACCGAGAGAGAACCGAGAAGGGATCCTCATGCAGGCCGCGCCCGTCCGCGCCATCGCCATCCCGACCCTTGCCGAGGCCGTCCGCGGCATAGAGTCCCTGCTCATCCGGGGTGC
This sequence comes from Streptomyces sp. NPDC012888, assembly GCF_042900645.1. Lineage (NCBI taxonomy): Bacteria > Bacillati > Actinomycetota > Actinomycetes > Kitasatosporales > Streptomycetaceae > Streptomyces > Streptomyces sp. NPDC012888. The sequence continues at coordinate 129,744 of NZ_JBIBBM010000001.1, forward strand.
GCGCCGCAACGCCTGGTCCGCGGTCCTGGAGGACCGGCGCCGGGCCAAGGACCGGGTCGAAACCGAACACGTGCTGGAGGCCGTGGCCACCCGGTCGCCGCGGGCCACGTAAACTTCGCTACATGGCGAGGAAGTCGAACGCAGACACTGCTGCGAACCCCGGGCGATTCAAGCAGATCGCCCTGACGTACAAGATGACCCGGAAGGCCGACCCCAAGATCGGTCTGATCATCGCGGGCGTGGCCCTGGTCACCTTCGGTGTCTTCCTCGCGATCGGCTTCCTGATCGGGCATCCGGTCTACCTGGGCATCCTCGGCTTCCTGGTCGCCTTCCTCGCGTCGGCGATCGTCTTCGGCCGCCGCGCCGAGCGGGCCGCCTTCGGGCAGATGGAGGGCCAGCCGGGAGCGGCCGCCGCCGTCCTCGACAACGTGGGCCGCGGCTGGACGACCACCCCGGCCGTCGCGATGAACCGCAGCCAGGACATCGTCCACCGCGCGGTCGGCAAGGCCGGCATCGTGCTGGTCGCCGAGGGCAACCCGAACCGGCTCAAGCCCCTGCTCGCGGCCGAGAAGAAGAAGATGGCCCGGATCATGCCGGACGTCCCGGTGCACGACGTCATCGTCGGCACGGGAGAGGGCCAGGTCCCGCTGAAGAAGGTCCGCACGACCCTGCTGAAGCTCCCCCGCGTCCTGGCCGGCCCCCAGGTCACCCAGGTCAACGACCGGCTGCGGGCCATGGGCGACCTGATGAGCAACATGCCGCTGCCGAAGGGTCCGATGCCGAAGGGCATGCGGATGCCGCGCGGCGGAAAGATGCGCTGACCGGCTTCCCGCTCCGGCCGCTCCCGCGGCTTCCCGTATACGAGACGAGTGAGCGCCCCGGACCACCGGTCCGGGGCGCTCACTCGTTTCCGTCTCACGTTCCGGCGTTCACGGATGTGACACGTCCGACCCCGGCCGAGCCTCAGATCCTGACCTGGACGGCACGGCCGAGACGGTCGTGCAGACCGCGCCCGTCACGGTCCCAGACCAGCGCCGGGACGACCAGGGCGAGCAGCAGGGTCCGCACCACGACCCGGAAGAAACCGAGCCTGCCGCCACCCTCGGCGACCACCCGCAGACCCACGATCCGCTTGCCCGGGGTGAAGCCCACCGTGCCGACGGTGAGGACGCTCAGGGCCAGGAACAAGGGCAGCGCCCAGTTGCCGGCGGCCACCCAGTCCCGGCCCGTGATGAGGCCGTACGCGATGAGCTGGCACGCCGTCCAGTCGATGACGACGGCTCCCAGCCGGCGTCCGAACCGGGCCACGGAGCCGGGTCCCTGCTGCGGCAGACCGAGCCGCTGGCCCGGATAGCCGAAGTCGACGCCCATGTCCTCGGCGGCCGCGCGGGGGCCGGAGAGCCAGGATCCGATTGCTTGCCTGTTGTCCACCCGACCACGGTACCGGGGCCGCTTGCCGTGCCCCGGCGGGGGACCCTGGTTAACTTGTGCGAAACAAATGGGTCATGCTTGAGAAATCCCGCCTGCTTATGGTCGGGTCAGCGTGCGGCACCGCACTGACGCGCCACGAGCTATACAACCCGTCCCTCCCAGGAGGTCGGGAGTAGGAGGAGTTGGATGTTCCAGAACGCCGACGACGCGAAGAAGTACATCGCGGACAACGACATCAAGTTCGTCGACGTCCGGTTCTGCGACCTGCCCGGTGTGATGCAGCACTTCACCATCCCGGCTGCGGCGTTCGACCCGACCGAGGAGCTCGCCTTCGACGGCTCCTCGATCCGCGGCTTCCAGGCGATCCACGAGTCGGACATGGCGCTGCGCGCCGACCTGTCCACCGCGCGCCTGGACCCGTTCCGCCGCGACAAGACGCTGAACATCAACTTCTTCATCCACGACCCGATCACGGGCGAGGCCTACAGCCGCGACCCCCGCAACATCGCGAAGAAGGCCGAGGCCTACCTCGCCTCCACCGGCATCGCCGACACCGCGTACTTCGGCCCCGAGGCCGAGTTCTACGTGTTCGACAGCGTGCGCTTCGCCACCTCCGCGAACGAGGGCTTCTACCACATCGACTCCGAGGCCGGCGCGTGGAACACGGGCTCCCTGGAGAACAACCGCGGTTACAAGGTCCGCTACAAGGGCGGCTACTTCCCGGTCGCCCCGGTCGACCACTTCGCCGACCTGCGCGCCGAGATCTCCCTGGAGCTGGACCGCCAGGGCCTCCAGGTCGAGCGCCAGCACCACGAGGTCGGCACCGGCGGCCAGGCCGAGATCAACTACAAGTTCAACACGCTGCTCGCCGCCGCCGACGACCTGATGCTCTTCAAGTACATCGTGAAGAACGTCGCCTGGCGCAACGGCAAGACCGCGACCTTCATGCCGAAGCCGATCTTCGGTGACAACGGCTCGGGCATGCACGTCCACCAGTCGCTGTGGCAGGGCGGCGACCCGCTCTTCTACGACGAGGCCGGCTACGCGGGCCTGTCCGACACCGCCCGCTACTACATCGGCGGCATCCTCAAGCACGCCCCGTCGCTGCTCGCCTTCACCAACCCGACGGTGAACTCGTACCACCGCCTGGTCCCGGGCTTCGAGGCCCCGGTCAACATGGTGTACTCGCAGCGCAACCGCTCCGCGGCCATGCGCATCCCGATCACCGGCTCGAACCCGAAGGCCAAGCGCGTCGAGTTCCGCGCCCCGGACCCGTCCTCCAACCCGTACCTGGCCTTCTCCGCCCTGCTGCTGGCCGGCCTCGACGGCGTCAAGAACAAGATCGAGCCGCTGGAGCCGATCGACAAGGACCTCTACGAGCTCGCCCCCGACGAGCACGCCCAGGTCCCGCAGGTCCCGACCTCCCTGGACGCGGTCCTCACCGCCCTGGAGAACGACAACGAGTACCTCCAGGCCGGCGGTGTCTTCACCTCCGACCTGATCGAGACCTGGATCGACTACAAGCGCACGCACGAGATCGCCCCGATCGCCCAGCGCCCGCACCCGCACGAGTTCGAGCTCTACTTCGACCTCTAAGCCGCGCCGCGCACCCGCGCCTGACTCACCCAGCAAGGGCCGCCGCCCCGGTATCCGGGACGGCGGCCCTTCGCCGTGTCTAAGGTTTCCCCAACCGGGGGAGAGGGGCGGGGCGGGTGGAGCAGGGCACCGGCGGCGGCCGGGACGGCGTGCGCAACCAGGTCACGGGCAACGCCTCGATCGGCATGCTGATCCAGACGCAGTCGCTGGGCGGCCTCTCGGTCTCCGGCCTGACCGCCGGATCCGGGACCGACCCCGCAGGGGGAAGCGACGACCCCTGGGTGCGCCAGGTCGCCGGCTCCCCGGTGTGGCAGCACGTACCGTCCGTCCGGGACACCCATCGCCCGAGGCGGCAGGCCGCCGCCGTGGCCGCGGCCCTCGGGGAGGCACGCGACCGGCTGGAGCCGTTGCTCGCGGACGACCCCTGGCGCGATCCCGGGGTCGCGGGCCGGTTCCTGGAGCGGACCGAACTCCTGCTGGGCGATCCGGCCGACTGCCCGCGGCCCCTCGACCTCTACCCGGCCGAGGCCTCGCTGCTCGTCCTGCTGCCCTTCCTGCACCGCGTCCACTACCTGCGGCTGGCGGCCCGCCTACGGGACGGGGTCCGACCCTGGAGCCTGCGGCCCGAGGCCGGTGCCGGGCCCGAGCGGCACGCGTTCGAGAGCTTCGTCGGGGAGGGCGAGGCGCTGGTGCAGCGGGCCCTGCGGAACCCGGAGCACGAGGCGCAGGTCGGCTGGTGGCTGTTCCACCGCCGGCTGATCCAGCACGCCGAGTTCGCGGACGCCGGGCAGGTGCTCGGGTTGCTCGACGAGCTCGGCGCACCGGCGGCCGCCCTCGGTGACGTGCTCACCGCCGACCGGGTGTCCACCCTGCTCCAGGGGCTCTGGCGCGGCCCGGACGTCTGCCACACCGAGTTCCTCGGCCGGCTGGCCGCGGACGAGGGCATCCGGGCCGGCGCCGGGCACGAGCAGGTGCGCGAGCAGCGCCTGATGCTGATCGCCGCGCTCGCGTACGGGATGTCGGTGGAGATGGCGACGCTTCCCGAGATCGTCGCCGAGCACCTCGCCGTCCCGCAGGCCGTGGACCTGGACGAGCTGCGCGTCACCCTCGACGGCATGCACTGGGGCGGCCCCGTGGATCTCCGGGTGCTCAAGGCCTCGTGTCACCACGAGGCGGTGGTGGAAGGGGTCGGCGCCCACGTCGCCCGCGCGGACGAGCTGCTCCACGCGGTCCGCCGCACGGTCCGCGAGCGGATCACGCACCCGGTGCCCCCGCTGCCCACCCGGCTCTCCGCCGACGGCGTCGTCCCGACGGGCAGCGCTTTCGACGGCTACGCCCGCTTCCGCAGCGACGGGCGCCGCTTCCGGGACCTGGCGATGGGCATCGAGCTGTACAAGGACCGGGACCTGGCGGTCCGCGAGCTCTACCAGAACGCGCTGGACGCCTGCCGCTACCGGCAGGCGCGCAGTCGGTACCTCGCCCGGAAGCGCCCCGTTCCCGGTGAGGAGGAGTACGCCGGGCAGATCTGCTTCGAGCAGGGTGTCGACGAGGGCGGTGCCTACCTCCGGTGCACGGACAACGGCGTCGGCATGGGCGAGTCCGAACTGCGCGGTGTCTTCGCCCAGGCCGGCGCCCGGTTCGCGGAGCAGCTGGAGTTCAAGCAGGAGCGGGCGGCGTGGAGGGAGGTGGAGCCGCCGGTCACCCTGTCCCCCAACAGCCGGTTCGGCATCGGGGTGCTCAGCTACTTCATGCTGGCCGACGAGATCACCGTCGAGACCTGCCGGATGGGCCCGGACGGCCGCCTCGGTCCGGACTACCGCGTCTCGATCTACGGCCCCGGACACCTTTTCCGCATCCACCGCGAGACCGAGGCGGGCCGGAAGCCCGGAACGACGATCACGCTGAGGCTGCGCCCGGACGTGGTCCCGGACCACTGGTCTTCGGTGGCGGTCCTGAAGCGGCTGCTCGCCATCGCGGAGTTCGACACCACGGCCACGGAGAGCGGTGGCCGGACGGAGCGGTGGCCGGCCGGCGAGCTACGGGAGCGCAGTGGCCGCTTCGGCCGCCCGGCGGAACTCCGCTACGTGGCGCACGGCTGGCTGCGCCCCTGGCGGGAAGCACCCGAGGGGGTGGACGTGGTCTGGTGCGAGGACGGCGGTGCGCTGCTCGTGGACGGTCTGGTCGTGGAGCCGAAGGTGCGCAGTGGCGTCCTCGCGTCCGGTGGCGGCGGCCCGAGGGGCGTGGTGGTGAACCTCTCCGGCCAGTGGTCCCCGGAAAGGCTCTCGGTGGACCGCAGGCACGTACTCGACGACGTCGCGCCCCTGGTGCGCAAGTTGCTCGAGCAGGCTGCGGGCGTCCTGGCCGAGGGGGCGCCGCCCTCGTTCGAATGGCTTTGCGCCGTGGCCCAGCACAGCACTGCGCTGGGCGACCTCGCCGTGGGGGCCGTGCTGGCGGGCGGCGGGGACGTCTCCTATCGCGGCATGCGCTTCGGAGCGGACGGCACGGGGTTCTTCCCGGCGGACGCGACGCTGTTTCCCGACGAGCCCACCGGTAGGTGGTACGACAGCTATCCGGACCTGTCCAAGCCCCGCAACGTTCCCGACCATGTCTATCTGTGGCGGCTCCTGGCACGCCGCCCGGCCGGCCCCCTGGAGGCCGTGGCGCGGATCTGCCCGGAGGTCCTCACGGCCGGACCCGTACGCGAAGCGATCCTCTCGGACCAGGTGCTGCTCCTGACCACCGAAGGGCCGGAGAGTCTCCGCCAGGTGGCGGAGCTCGCAGTGGACTTCGGCACCGACTCCCGTCAGGTGGCGCACCGGTTGACCGGACTGGGTTTCCCGTTCGACCCCCGCGACTGGGATCCCGATGCCCGGCTGACGCCGGACGACGCCGTCGCGTTCGAAAGCGGCTACGACAAACAGCGTCCGCTGACGCCGACACAGCTGATGAACGTGACGCAGCGACGCGACGTGGCGGCGATCGCCGCCACCATCCGCCGGTTCGGATACCAGGTCCCCGAGGAGGTCGTACGACTCGTCGAGGCGGCGCAGCGGGAACCAGTGCTGTGGCACGACCCCGCGCAGAGGTACCAGGGCATGATCCGCGTCGACGTCCCCGTGCCGGCCGGCCATCTGGTCAGGGCCGGCCTCGCCCTGGGCCTTCCGGTGCGGGAAGTGCGTCGGCGGCTGGAGGCCCACGGTCTGCGGGTCGACACCGGCCCGCTCCCCGACCGGCCCTCCCACGAGACGGCACTGCTGCTCAGCAGGGACGGGGACGGCCGGCCTCCCTGGCTGGACCGCACCGGGCCCCCGCCACCGGGCCAGGTCCTCCGGGCCGCGGAGGAGCTCGGCATCACACCGGGCGAGGTGTGCGCCCGGCTCACCGACCTGGGCTTCGTACCGCCCGCGCCGTTGCCGGCGGACGCCTCCCCCGCTGACCTCGACGTGCTGTGCAGGCCACACCTCTGCCTGGACCCCGGTGATCCGCTCCGCTTCGACCACGTCCTGGACGACGCGACGGGCCTGGAGCACGTCCGCGAGCGGATCACGCGGCTGCGGGCCTACGGGTTCACGGTGCCGCTGGTGGTGCCGGCCAGGCCGAACCTGCTGGACCAGGAAGTGCTCGGGCCCGAGAGCCCGCTCCGGTGGTGGTTCGGCAGCACGATCGGCGAACCGGTGCCGCTCGCCCACGTGCTCGTCGCCGCCGAGCGCTTGCGCACGACCCCCGCGGTCCTCACCAGGCGGCTCCGCTCGTACGGGGTGCGGGTCCGCCCCGAGGCCCTGCCGGCGGGGCTGTCGGCCGGCGAGGCCCTGCGGCTGGTGTCCTCCGACGAGCTCGCCCGCGACGAAGCCCCCGACGTGGAGGACTTCACCCTCCACTACCTGCACCGCGTCGCCCACCGCACCGGCCGGAGCATCACCGAGACCGCCTCCCTGATCCGGCAGCTCGGCGTCGCCGTCCCGGATCCCGCCGAGACGGTCCGGGCCGCCCTCGCCCGGGTCCCGCGGCCCTAGGGCCGGCCAGGGGCCAGGATCGACATGCCGCGGGTCAGTTCGCGGAGGGAGTGGACGGCCAGGTCGGCGGGGGAGGCGGGGCCCGACGGCGGGGTGTCGGTGGTGGACCAGACCTCCAGGGAGACGCGGATGGCGTCGGTGGCGGCCGCGGCCAGCAGGCGGACCTGGAGGGGGTCGGCGGACGGGCCCGCCAGGTGGGCGAGGATCGGGACCAGCGCCTCCTCGGAGTCCTGGTTGACCCGGTACCAGACGGCCCGCAGGGCCGGGTCACCCTGGGCGGCGCGGAGCAGGGAGCGGGCCCAGCCCAGGCCCTCCGCGAGGGCCACCGGGCCGGTGAGCGAGCGGGTCACGGCGCGTTCCAGGGCCTCGGCGAGCGGTGTGCCGGGGGACTCCTCGGCCAGGAGGGCCCGCCACTCGGCGCCGCCGCCGGCCAGCAGCGGGGCGACCGCTTCCTGCTTGTTGCGGAAGTAGCGGTAGAAGGTGCGCAGCGCCACGCCCGCGCGGTGGGCGATGTCCTCGGCGGTGGTCGCGTCGGGGCCGCGTTCGGCGAAGAGCTCGCACGCGGCCCGTGCGATGTCGAGCTGGGTCGCGGCCTTGCGGCGCTCGGTCAGCGACAGCGCGGTGCCGGGACCGGGCTGCGGAGAGTACGGACGAGGGGAGTTCACGAGGGAAGGGTACTCCGGACGCCCAGGACAATTGCCGCCATTGTCACTCTGGCAAATCGTGCCATCCTCTCGGTACGCTCCGCCCATGAACCGTTACGAAGGACGTCGCGTCCTCATCACCGGCGGCGGCTCCGGCATCGGCCGCGCCACCGTCCACCGCATCCTCGCCGAGGGCGGCCGGGTGCACGCCGTCGACGTGAACGAGGCCGGCCTCGAGGCCACCGCCGAACAGGCCGGGGACGCGGCCGGCCGGCTGACGACCGCCGTGCTCGACATCTCCGACGAGGCCGCGGTCCGCACCGGCGTGGCCGCCGCCGCCCGGGCGCTCGGCGGGCTCGACGTACTGGTGAACGCGGCCGGCGTCCTGCGGTCCGAGCACACCCACAAGACCACCCTGGAGCTCTGGAACAGGATCGTCTCCGTGAACCTGACGGGCACCTTCCTGATGGTCCGGGAGTCGCTGCCCGCGCTGCTGGCGGGTGACCGGCCGGTCATCGTGAACTTCAGCTCCACCTCCGCGTCCTTCGCCCACCCCTACATGGCCGCCTACGCGGCCACCAAGGGCGGCATCCAGTCCATGAGCCACTCCCTGGCGGCCGAGTACAGCAAGCAGGGGCTGCGCGTGGTCTGCGTGGCGCCGGGTTCCATCGAGAGCGGCATGACCAGCGACCCCGGCCTGCCCGAGGACACCGACTGGAGCCTCTTCGCCAAGCTGGCCCCCGCCATCGGGCAGGGCTTCGCCGGCCCGGAGACCGTCGCGGGCGTGGTCGCCATGCTCGGCTCCGAGGACGGCGCCTTCATCACCGGCACCGAGATACGGATCGACGGCGGGACCCACTTCTAGGCCGCCCGTCCGCGACGCTCGCGCGACTTGGCACTACTCCCGGAAGCGGGACCAGAGCCGGGGGAACCGCTCCGCCAGGACGGCTTCGTTCTCGAAGTCCAGCGGAGCGCCCTCCGGCTCGGCCGGCTGCACGGGGATCCCCAGGTCCGGCGCCACCACCCCGGTCAGCTGCTCGTACGCCTCGTCCGCCGCATAGCCCAGCTCCTCCCCGTCCCCGTCGATCTCCTCGTCGAACTCGGGCAGGAGCTCGGCCAGTTGGTCCGGGTCGTGGACGGCCCCCTCGAACACCTCCCGGCCCTGGCCGATCAGCCAGCACCGGAAGTAGTCGAACGCGTCGTCGCTGGCCCCGTCGAGCAGCACCCACGCCGCGCCCCACAGGTCCCAGGTGTACGCGCGGTTGTAGCGGGACTCGAAGTGGCGGGCGAAGTCGAGGACGGAATCCGGATCGAGCTGCGCCAGCCGGTCCACGAGCAGCTCGGCATGCTCCTCCGGGTCGCCCTCCGCGGCCTCGCGGGTGCGGTCCACGATCTCCCAGAACTCCGTCTCGTCCATCACGGCTCCAAGCATCCTGGGTCCGCCCCCGCCCCGCCACCGCGTGTACGGCGAAAGGCCGGTGTCCGCCCCGCAAGGGGCCGACACCGGCCTTGTGGCTCCGCTCGGACGGCCCTACAGGCCGTAGCGCTCCCGGGCCTCCTTCACGGCCGAGGCCGGGACCTCGCCGCGGCGCGCCAGCTGGGCCAGCGCGGCGACCACGACGGACTGCGCGTCCACACCGAAGTGGCGGCGGGCGCCCTCACGGGTGTCGGACAGACCGAAGCCGTCCGTGCCCAGCGAACTGTAGTCCTGCGGGACCCACTGGCTGATCTGGTCCGGAACCTGACGCATCCAGTCGGAGACCGCCAGCACCGGGCCGGGCGCGCCCTCCAGCACCTTGGTGACGTACGGGGTGCGCTCCTCGCCGCGCAGCAGCGCCTCGTCGCACTCCAGCGCCTCGCGGCGCAGCTCGCCCCAGGACGTCGCGGACCAGACGTCGGCGGCCACGTTCCAGTCGGCGGCCAGCAGCTTCTGGGCCTCCAGGATCCAGTGGATCGCGGTGCCCGAGGCCATCAGCTGGATCTTCGGGGCGTCGGCGGCCGGGGCGGCCTCGCCGAGGTCCGCCGCCGTGTTGAAGCGGTACAGGCCCTTGACGATGCCCTCTTCCACACCCGCCGGCATGGCGGGCTGCGGCTTCGGCTCGTTGTAGACCGTCAGGTAGTAGAAGACGTCCTCGGGCTTCTCCCCGTACATCCGCTCCAGACCGTCCTTGACGATCACCGCGATCTCGTACGCGAAGGCCGGGTCGTAGTTGAGCGAGGCCGGGTTGGTGGCCGCGATCAGGTGCGAGTGGCCGTCCGCGTGCTGCAGGCCCTCACCGGTCAGGGTGGTGCGGCCGGCCGTGGCGCCCACGATGAAGCCCTTGCCGAGCTGGTCGGCGAGCTGCCACATCTGGTCGCCGGTCCGCTGCCAGCCGAACATCGAGTAGAAGATGTAGAACGGGATCATCGTCTCGCCGTGCGTCGCGTACGACGTGGCGGCGGCGATGAAGTCGGCCATGGCGCCGGCCTCGGTGATCCCCTCGTTGAGGATCTGGCCGTCCTTGGCCTCCTTGTAGTACATCAGCTGGTCGCGGTCGACCGGCTCGTACGTCTGGCCCAGCGGCGAGTAGATGCCGGCCGACGGGAACAGCGACTCCATGCCGAAGGTGCGGGCCTCGTCGGGGACGATCGGCACCCAGCGGCGGCCGGTCTCCTTGTCCCGCATCAGGTCCTTGACCAGCCGGACGAAGGCCATGGTGGTGGCCATCTCCTGCTTGCCGGAGCCCTTCAGCAGCGGGGCGTACGACTTGTCGGCCGGCTGCGGCAGGGCCACCTGGTGGACCCGGCGGGCCGGGGCCGGACCGCCGAGGGCCGCGCGGCGCTCCTGCAGGTAGCGGACCTCGGGGGAGTCGGCGCCCGGGTGGCCGTAGGGGACGACGCCGTCGGCGAAGGCGCTGTCCGGGATCGGGAGTCCGAGCAGGTCGCGCATGCCCTTGAACTCGTCGATCGTCAGCTTCTTCATCTGGTGGTTCGCGTTCTTCGACTCGAACCCGGCACCCAGCGTGTAGCCCTTGACGGTCTGCGCCAGGATGACCGTCGGCGCGCCCTTGTGCTCCAGGGCGGCCTTGTACGCGGCGTAGACCTTGCGGGGCTCGTGGCCGCCGCGGGAGGTGTGGAAGCACTCGGCGATCTTCGCGTCGGACAGCAGGCCGGCGAGGGCCACCAGCGCCGGGTCGCCGCCGAAGAAGTGCTCGCGGATGTAGGCCACGTCACGGGTGGCGTACGTCTGGAACTGCGCGTCCGGGGTCTCGCGCAGGCGGCGGACCAGGGCGCCGGTGGTGTCCAGCTGGAACAGCTCGTCCCAGGCGGAGCCCCACAGGGTCTTGACCACGTTCCAGCCGGCGCCGCGGAACTGGGCCTCCAGCTCCTGCACGATGCGGAAGTTGGCGCGCACCGGGCCGTCGAGACGCTGCAGGTTGCAGTTGATCACGAAGGTCAGGTTGTCGAGGCGCTCACGGGCCGCGAGGGCCAGGGCCGCGGTCGACTCCGGCTCGTCCATCTCGCCGTCGCCGAGGAAGGCCCAGACGTGCGAGTTGGAGGTGTCCTTGATGTTCCGGTTCTGCAGGTAGCGGTTGAACCGCGCCTGGTAGATCGCGGACAGCGGGCCGAGGCCCATGGAGACCGTCGGGAACTCCCACAGCCAGGGCAGGCGGCGCGGGTGCGGGTACGACGGCAGGCCGTTGCCGCCGGACTCCTGGCGGAAGTTGTCGAGCTGCTGCTCGGAGATGCGCCCGTCGAGGAAGGCGCGGGCGTAGATGCCGGGGGAGGCGTGGCCCTGGATGTAGAGCTGGTCGCCGGACCCGTCGGCCTCCTTGCCGCGGAAGAAGTGCTGGAAGCCGGTCTCGTAGAGCCAGGCCGCGGAGGCGAAGGTGGCGATGTGGCCGCCGACGCCGTACTTGGAGCCGCGGGTCACCATGGCGGCCGCGTTCCAGCGGTTCCAGGCGGTGATGCGGGCTTCCATCTCCTCGTCACCGGGGAACGCGGGCTCCGCGGCGGTGGGGATGGTGTTGACGTAGTCCGTCTCCAGGAGCTTCGGCAGCGCCAGACCGGCGGCCTCGGCGTGCTGGAGCGTGCGACGCAGCAGGTACTCGGCGCGGCGGCTGCCGGCGGCCTTGGCGACGGCGTCGAGGGAGGCCGCCCACTCGGCGGTCTCCTCGGTGTCGCGGTCCGGGAGCTGGTCGAGCTCGCTCGGAAGCTTGGCTACGGGGTCGGACATCGCTGTGCGCCGCCTTCCAGAGTAAGGAGGGGGGTGAAGAAAGGAACCCTGACTGGCAGGACAGGGCCGGTGGACCCGGTTGGGGCCCGCCGACGACTGTAAATCCCTGATCGATGATCGATCAAAGGAAAGTGTCGAAAAAATGGCCGGATCACAAAAGTCGGCACGCAGTGCCGCCGTGATAGGCACCCAGTGCCGGATGATCCGGGTCAAACCGGACGCCGATCAGGGGGTCAGGCGCGCGGGGCGCACCCCAGGACATGCCGCTTCACCAGCAGCCCGATCTCCGGATCCTGCCTCCGGAAGGCCTGGATCAACGCCTCGTGCTCCTCGGCGTACGACTTCTGCACCGTCCCGAGCCAGCGGATCGACAGGGCCGTGAACACCTCGATGCCCAGGCTCTCCCAGGTGTGCAGCAGCACGCTGTTGCCGGCCGCCCGCACCATCTCCCGGTGGAAGCCCACCGTGTGCCGCACCTGCGCCGTGCCGTCCTCCGCCCGGTCCGCCTCCCACAGGGCCGCCACGTGCGGCTCCAGGGCGCTGCAGTCGGCCGCCAGGCGCGGGGCGGCGAGCTCCGCCGCGATCTGCTCCAGACCGGCCCGTACCGGGTAGATCTCCTCCAGGTCCGCCGCGGACAGGTTCCGCACCCGGACGCCCTTGTTCGGCGCGGACTCGATCAGCCGCAGCGTCTCCAGCTCGCGCAGGGCCTCCCGCACGGGCGTCTGGCTGACCTCCAGCTCCACCGCGATCCGGCGCTCCACGATCCGCTCACCGGGCTTCCAGCGCCCGCTGACGATGCCCTCCACGATGTGCTCGCGGATCTGCTCGCGCAGCGAGTGCACCACGGGTGGGGTGATCATCGGGGCTTCATCTCCTGGGGTTCGCGCAGGGTCCTGATGAGAGTACTGATGCGTAGACAATACGGCGGCGCCCCCGTCCGGAAGGGTTCCGGACGGGGGCGCCGACGGTGAGGCTGGTAACAGCGGCCCTTACAGGCCGAGCTCGACCTCGAACTCGCCGGCCTCCAGGATCGCCTTGACGGCGCCCAGGTAGCGGGCGGCGTCCGCGCCGTCCACCAGGCGGTGGTCGTAGGACAGCGTCAGGTACGTCATGTCGCGGACCGCGATGGTCTCGCCCAGGTCCGGGTGGTTGATGACCACGGGACGCTTGACGGTGGCGCCGATGCCCAGGATGGCGACCTGGTTCGGCGGCACGATGACGGTGTCGAACAGCGCACCGCGCGAACCGGTGTTGCTGATGGTGAAGGTCGCGCCGGACAGCTCGTCCGGGGTGATCTTGTTGTTGCGGACCTTGCCGGCCAGGTCGGCGGTCGCCTTGGCGATGCCGGCCAGGTTGAGGTCACCCGCACCCTTGATGACCGGGGTCATCAGGCCCTTCTCGGAGTCCACGGCGATGCCGATGTTCTCCGAGTCGAAGTAGGTGATGGTGCCCTCGTCGTCGTTGATCCGGGCGTTGACGACCGCATGGGCCTTCAGCGCCTGGGCCGCGGCCTTGACGAAGAACGGCATCGGGGAGAGCTTGACGCCCTCGCGGGCCAGGAACGAGCCCTTGGCCTTCTCGCGCAGCTTCATGATCTTGGTGATGTCCACCTCGACCACGGAGGACAGCTGCGCCTGCGAGTGCAGCGCCTTCATCATGTTGTCGCCGATGACCTTGCGCATGCGGGTCATCTTGACGGTCTGGCCACGCAGCTCGGACACCGCGGCCGGAGCCTTGGCGGCCGGGGCGGCGGCGGGGGCCGGAGCCGCGGCGGAAGCCTTGGCGGCCTCGGCGGCGGCCAGGACGTCCTGCTTGCGGATGCGGCCACCGACGCCGGTGCCCGTGACCGTGCTCAGGTTGACGCCGGACTCCGAGGCGAGCTTGCGCACCAGCGGGGTCACGTACGCGCCCTCGTCGCCGGCGGCGGCCGGGGTGACGGGGGCCGGGGCGGCGACCGGGGCGGCCGGGGCGGCCGGAGCCGGAGCGGCGACCGGGGCGGCGGGCGCAACCGGGGCCGGAGCGGCGACCGGAGCGGCCGGGGCGGCCGGAGCCGGAGCGGCCACCGGAGCAGCGGGCGCGGCCGGAGCCGGAGCCTCAGCCGGGGCGGCGGCCGGAGCCGGAGCGGCCGGAGCCGGGGCGGCGGCCGGAGCGGCGCCGGCGACACCGATGACGGCGAGACGGGCGCCGACCTCGGCGGTCTCGTCCTCGCCGACCAGGATCTCCAGCAGGGTGCCGGAGACCGGCGCCGGGATCTCGGTGTCGACCTTGTCGGTGGACACCTCCAGCAGCGGCTCGTCGGCCTCGACCGTCTCGCCGACGGCCTTCAGCCAGCGGGTGACGGTGCCCTCGGTGACGGACTCGCCCAGCGCGGGCAGGGTCACGTCGGTACCGGAGGCGGCGCCGGCGGGGGCCTCGGCCGGGGCCGGGGTCTCGGCCGGTGCGGGGGCGGCCGGGGCCTCGGCGACCGGGGCCGGGGCGGCCGGAGCCGCGGGGGCCTCGGCGGCGGCCGGAGCGGCAGCCGGCGCAGCCGCGCCGGAGCCGTCGTCGATGACGGCGAGCTCGGCGCCGACCTCGACCGTCTCGTCCTCGGCGACCTTGATCGAGGCCAGGATGCCGGACACGGGGGAGGGGATCTCGGTGTCGACCTTGTCGGTCGACACTTCGAGAAGCGGCTCGTCGGCCTCGACGCGCTCGCCCTCGGCCTTCAGCCAGCGGGTGACAGTGCCCTCTGTGACGCTCTCACCGAGCGCCGGAAGGGTTACGGAAACCGCCATGGTTTCTGTTGCTCCTTACGAATGTGCGGAAGTGGTCGTCGCGCCCGTGACTGACTAGTCGTGTGCGTGCAGGGGCTTGCCGGCCAGGGCCAGGTGGGCCTCGCCGAGCGCCTCGTTCTGCGTCGGGTGCGCGTGGATGAGCTGCGCGACCTCGGCCGGCAGGGCCTCCCAGTTGTAGATCAGCTGGGCCTCGCCGACCTGCTCGCCCATCCGGTCGCCGACCATGTGGACGCCGACCACGGCACCGTCCTTGACCTGGACGAGCTTGATCTCGCCCGCGGTCTTCAGGATCTTGCTCTTGCCGTTGCCCGCCAGGTTGTACTTGAGGGCGACGACCTTGTCCGCGCCGTAGATCTCCTTGGCCTTGGCCTCGGTGATGCCGACGGACGCGACCTCCGGGTGGCAGTAGGTCACGCGCGGCACGCCGTCGTAGTCGATCGGGACGGCCTTGAGGCCGGCCAGGCGCTCCGCGACGAGGATGCCCTCCGCGAAGCCGACGTGCGCCAGCTGCAGGGTCGGGACGAGGTCGCCGACCGCGGAGATGGTGGGCACGTTGGTCTGCATGTACTCGTCGACCAGGACGTAGCCGCGGTCCATCGCGACGCCCTGCTCCTCGTAGCCCAGGCCCTGGGAGACCGGGCCGCGGCCGATGGCGACCAGCAGCACCTCGGCCTCGAAGGTCTTGCCGTCGGCCAGGGTGACCCGCACGCCGTTCTCGGTGTACTCGGCCTTCTCGAAGAAGGTGCCGAGGTTGAACTTGATGCCGCGCTTGCGGAAGGCACGCTCGAGGATCTTGGAGCTGTTCTCGTCCTCGACCGGGACGAGGTGCTTGAGGCCCTCGATGACGGTGACGTCGGTGCCGAAGGACTTCCACGCGGAGGCGAACTCGACGCCGATGACGCCGCCGCCCAGGATGATCGCCGACTCCGGCACGCGGTCCAGGACCAGCGCGTGGTCGGAGGAGATGATCCGGTTGCCGTCGATGTCCAGGCCCGGCAGCGACTTCGGCACGGAGCCGGTCGCCAGGAGGACGTGGCGGCCCTGGATGCGCCGGCCGTTGACGTCCACGGAGGTCGGGGAGGACAGACGGCCCTCGCCCTCGATGTAGGTCACCTTGCGGGAGGCGACCAGACCCTGCAGACCCTTGTACAGGCCGGCGATGACGTCGTCCTTGTACTTGTGCACGCCCGCGATGTCGATGCCCTCGAAGGAGGTCTTGACACCGAACTGGGCCGCCTCGCGGGCCTGGTCCGCGATCTCGCCCGCGTGCAGCAGAGCCTTCGTGGGGATGCAGCCGTTGTGCAGGCAGGTGCCGCCGAGCTTGTTCTTCTCGATCAGGGCAACGTCCAGACCCAGCTGGGAGGCGCGCAGCGCCGCGGCGTAACCGCCACTGCCACCGCCGAGGATCACTAGGTCGAAAACGGTGCTGGCGTCGTTCGCCACGTCACGTCCTCCATGCATGTGCGCCGTACGCCGGTCCTCGATGACCGGGCGGCGGCTGGTAATCGGCCGCTTTTCTTCGGCCCTGTGGTGGGGGCCCTGTCCTGCCGAGAACCCATCTTCGCATTTGTCAGGGGAACGCGGGACGCCGGGCCCGTACTGTGGCAGGTCGATCTGCCCGATTCGGTGGTTACCGTTGCGTAGATTCCCACCGAATCCCGTGACTTTCGTCGCGAGCGAACGCACCCCCGGGAAACCGGGGGTGCGCTGTCTCACACCGCGGTCCGCCGACCGCCGGCTCAGCCCAGGTCGCCGGTGGCCGTGCGCTCGGCCAGCCGGACCAGGGTGCGCACGGCCGAGCCGGTGCCGCCCTTGGGGGTGTAGCCGTACGGGGCGCCCTCGTGGAAGGCGGGGCCGGCGATGTCCAGGTGGGCCCAGGTGATGCCCTCGCCCACGAACTCCTTCAGGAAGAGACCGGCCACCAGGCCGCCGCCCATCCGGACGCCCATGTTCGCGATGTCCGCGGTGGGGGAGTCCATGGACTTGCGCAGGTCGGTCGGGAGCGGCATCGGCCAGGACTGCTCGCCGACCTCCTCGGCGATCTCGTGGACCGTGGTGCGGAAGGCGTCGTCGTTGGCCATGATGCCGAAGGTCCGGTCGCCCAGCGCCAGCACCATGGCGCCGGTCAGGGTGGCGACGTCGACGATCGCGTCCGGGTTCTCCTCGGAGGCCCGGGTCAGCGCGTCGGCCAGGACCAGGCGGCCCTCGGCGTCCGTGTTCAGGACCTCGACGGTCTTGCCGCTGTACATGCGCAGCACGTCGCCGGGACGCGTGGCGGAGCCCGAGGGCATGTTCTCGGCGAGCGCCAGCCAGCCGGTGACGTTGACCGGCAGGCCGAGCCTCGCCACGGCGACCACCGCGGAGAACACGGCCGCGGCACCGGACATGTCGCACTTCATGGTCTCGTTGTGGCCGGCCGGCTTCAGGGAGATGCCGCCCGAGTCGTAGGTGATGCCCTTGCCGACGAAGGCGAGGTGCTTCTCGGCCTCCGGGTGGGTGTACGCGATCTTCACCAGGCGCGGCGGGTTCTCGGAGCCCTTGCCGACGCCCATGATGCCGCCGTAGCCGCCCTTGACGAGCGCCTTCTCGTCCAGCACCTGGACCTTCAGGCCCAGTTCCTTGCCCGTGGTCTGCGCGACGGCGGCGAAGGCCTCGGGAGTGAGGTCGTTCGGGGGGGTGTTGATCAGGTCACGAGCGATGTTCACCTCGTTCGCGACCACCTTCGCGCGCTCCGCGGCGGCCTTGTGCTCCTTGTCGCGCGGCTTGGCACCCAGCAGGGCCACCTCGGCGAGCGGCAGCTTGGCGCCGTTCTCCTTCGCGCCGCCGTTCTTCCCGACGCCCTGGTACGCGGTGAAGGCGTACGCGCCCAGCAGCGCGCCCTCCGCCACGGCCGTGACGGCCGAGGCGTCCTCCAGCGGCAGCGCGAACGCGGCCTTCTTGCTGCCGGTGAGCGCCCGGGCGGCCGCACCGGCGGCCCGGCGCAGCGCCTCCTCGTCGTACGACTCGTCCTTCTCCGGGACCGGGCCGAGGCCGACCGCCAGCACGACCGGGACCTTCAGACCGTCCGGCGCGGGCAGCTTGGTGACCTCGCCCTCGGCGCCCGAGGCACCGAGCGCGTCGAGCACGGCGGCGAGCTTTCCGTCGAACGCCTTGTCCACGGCCTCGGCGCCCGCGGCGGCGACCGGGCCCTTGGGGCCCTTCGCCACGCCGACGACGAGGGCGTCCGCGCGGAGCGTCGCCGCGCCGGCAGTGCTGAGAGTCAGAGCAGTCACGGTGGTGAAGTCTCGCTTCCGTATGTGTGATGTGGGCAGTGGCCCTCGCCGGGGTCGCCGGTCGACGCAGCCGATCGTAAGCGGGCCCGGCGGCCGCCGGGAACGAGCGTACGCGTCCGCGGTCCCCCGCACGCCACTCGAAGGTTTGGCAGATTGTTCGATCAAGGGGCCGTCAGGTTCACCCATCCGTGGCCACTGTTCAAGGTTTGCCTTTTACACCTGACGAGGTCCGCGAGACTCGACCCACTCTCGCAAGGGGACGCGGGGTCCCTTTGCATGATTTCCACAGAGCCTCCCCGGCCCGGCACCGACCGCCAAGGGCCGCGTCGAGGGATGCCTGCGGGGGGAAAGGCCGGCATGGTCAACAGGAACCGGATGAACAGGGCCGCAGCCGCATGGGTCGCGGCGGCCCTGGTGTCCGTAGCGGTACCAGCAGCATCACCCGCAGCGGCCGCCGAGGCGGCCGCCACACCCCGAGTCGACCTCAGGGTGCTCGTCGTCGACGACGGCGGCACCTCCGTGGAGGCCATCACGACGGAACTGAAGGACTCGGGGGTGCCCTTCACCAGGATCGAGCTGAGCCGGTCCGACCGCCCCACCGTCGACGCGGCCTTTCTCGCCGACACCGTCGACGGCCGGCCGCGCGCCAAGTACCAGGGCGTCGTCCTGCCCAACGAGAACCCGTTCGGCGAGGACTCGCCCGAGATGGCCGCCCTCGCCGCCTACGAGACCGCGTACGGCGTCCGCCAGGTCGACGCCTACACCTGGGCCCACCCCGGCGTCGGCCTGGAGTACACCGACAACGGCGGCTACGCCGGCCAGCTCGACGGCACCGCCGCCACCGTCACCCCGGCCGGCCAGGCCGGACCCTTCGGCTACCTGCGCGGCCAGGTCGACTTCGAGGACAACTCGTCCCTGATCCCCGAGAGCTACGGCTTCATGGGCAGGCCGCGCCCCGGCTACACCAGCTACCTCGACGCCCCCGTGGGCTCCGGCCGGGCCTCCCTGCTCGGCGAGTACACCCACGACGGCCGCAGCGAACTCGTCGTCACCTTCGGCTACAGCCAGCACCAGCGGCAGTACCGGCTGCTCGCCCGGGGCATCGTCGAATGGCTCACCAAGGGCGTCCACCTCGGCCGGAGCCGCAACTACTTCGCCGTCCACGTCGACGACGTCTTCGCCCCCGACGCCCGCTGGAACACGCAGCTCGACTGCACCCCCGGCGACTACGCCTGCCCCGGAGGCGAGGGCCTGGAGAGCGAGATCCGGATGACCGCCGCCGACGCCGTCCACGCCGCCCAGTGGCAGCAGCGGCAGGGCTTCAAGCTCGACATGGTCTTCAACGCCGGCTCGGGGGAGGAGTGGAAGGCACAGCACGGCGGCACCGACGCCATGACCGCGCAGCTGCTCGCCGACAAGGCCCGGTTCCGGTGGATCAACCACACCTACACCCACCCCTTCCTCGGCTGCGTGCAGAACACCGCCACCGTGCCGTGGAGCTGCACCGCGAACGCCCAGGGCGCGGTCCAGTACATGAGCCGCTCCGAGATCGCCGCGCAGATCCGCGACAACCACGACTGGGCCGCCCAGCGCGGCATCCCGCTCGACCGCACCGAACTCGTCACCGGGGAGCACTCCGGGCTGAAGACCCTCCCCCAGCAGCCCCAGGACAACCCCAACCTGGCCGGCGCCCTCGCCGACAACGGCGTCCGCTGGATCGCCAGCGACAACTCCCGCGAACCCGCCCAACGGCCCCTCGGCAACGCCCAGACGGTGCCCCGGCACCCGATGAACGTCTACTACAACACCGGCACCAACGCCGAGATGGCCGACGAGTACAACTGGATCTACACCAGCCGTGCCGACGGCGGCAGCGGCATCTGCGAGGACAACCCCGCCACCTCCACCTGCCTGCCCGCACCGCTGGACACCGCCACCGGCTACCTGTCGTACATCGTCCCCCAGGAGGCCCGGACCGCCCTGCGGCACGTACTCGCCAACGACCCGCGCCCCCACTACGTCCACCAGTCCAACCTCGCCGAGGACCGCACCCTCTACCCCGTCCTCGACCAGGTCCTCGACACCTACCGCGCGCTGCACGCCGACAACACCCCGATCGTGAACCAGAGCCAGAAGGACACCGGCGTGGAACTCCAGCGCCGCGCCGCCTGGGACAAGGCCCTCGCCGAGGGCAGGGTCACCGCCTACCGCATCGGCGACACGGTCACCGTCAAGGCCCCCACCGGGGTCCTCGCCCCGGTCACCGCGCCCGAGGGCACCCGCAAGCAGCTACTCCTCGGCACCACCGGATACGGCACCGCCTACGCCGGCACCCGCTCCGCCTGGACCGGGCCCGAGCTGCTCCAGAGCGCCGTCACGCTCAGGCTGCCCGGCTGACCCTCCGGTCTCCGGCACACGCGCACACCCAGCGCCGGCGCTCCGTCACGACCCACGGGCGCCGGCCCCTTTTCTGTCCTATGGGGGGACTTACACACATGAGCCATGGGCGTCATGTCACCATGCTCACCGAAGGCACCTACCCGCACGTCCACGGGGGCGTCAGCACCTGGTGCGACCAGCTCGTCCGCGGGATGCCCGAGGTCGACTTCAACGTACTCGCCCTCACCGGCACCGGCCGCGAACCCGTCACCTGGGAGCTGCCCCGCAACGTCTACCGGCACACCGCCTTCCCGCTGTGGGGACCGCCGCCCGCCCGCGGCCGCCGCACCGCCCTGCGCGGCCGCGACCACCGCCGGTTCACCGCGACCTACGAGCAGTTCCTGCTCTCCCTGCTCCAGCCCGGCCACGGCGGCTTCGGCCAGGCCCTGCGCGAGCTGGCCCGGCTCGCCCGCTCCGGCCGGCTCGCCCCCGCCCTGCGTTCCGAACCGGTGCTCCGCACCCTGATGCGCGTGTGGACCCGCCCCGGACTCACCACCGCCGGCGCCGCGCCCACCCTCCACGACGCCCTCACCGCCACCGACCTGCTGGAACACGCCCTCCGCCCGCTCACGGTCCGCATACCCCCGGACAGCATCGCGCACGCCGTCAGCAGCGGGCTCGCCACGCTCCCCGCCCTCGCCGCCAAGTACCTCGACGAAGTGCCCTTCCTCCTCACCGAGCACGGCATCTACCTGCGCGAGCGCTACCTCGGCTACCGCACCGCCCAGTACCGCTGGCCGGTCAAGGCCCTGCTCCTCGGCTTCTACCGCGAGCTCAACTCCGAGGGCTACCGCCAGGCCGACCTGATCACCCCCTGCAACCGGTACAACCGGCGCTGGGAGGAACGTGGCGGAGCCCCCGCCGACCGGATCCGCACCGTCTACAACGGCGTCGACCCCCACACCTTCCCCGAGGCCGGCGCCGAACCCGAGGTGCCCACGCTCAGCTGGTGCGGCCGCATCGACCCCATCAAGGACCTGGAGACCCTGATCCGCGCCTACGCCTTCATGCGCGCGGAACTGCCCGCGCTGCGACTGCGCCTCTTCGGGCCGGTCCCGGCCGGCTGCGAGGAGTACCGGACGCGGCTGGAACACCTCGCCGCCGAACTCGGCGTCACCGACGGCATCACCTACGAGGGCCGCATCTCACGGGTCGCGGACGCCTACGCCGCCGGCAGCGTGGTGATGCTGTCCAGCATCAGCGAGGGCTTCCCGTTCAGCATCATCGAGGCCATGTCCTGCGGCCGGACCACCGTCTCCACCGACGTGGGCGGGGTACGGGAGGCCGTCGGCGACACCGGCCTGGTCGTCCCGCCGCGGGAACCGGAACTCATGGCCCGCGCCACCCTCGCCCTGCTCCGCGACGACGCGCGCCGGGCCGAACTCGGCCGCCTGTCGAGGCAGCGGGTGGTGGAGAAGTTCACCCTCGACCAGTCCGTGGACGGCTTCCGGCACATCTACCGCGAACTCGCCGGAGCCGGCGGTCCGCTGCCCGCCGTACACGCGGGCGAGGCCTGGACCAGGCGGCTCACCGGCACCCTCCAGCGGGAGCTCGCCGCGGACGGGAGCGCGCCGTGAGCGGATCCCTCTGGCTCCGCCCGCCGCGGGCCGCCGCCACCGCGGTCGCCCTGCCCGCCGTCCCCCGGCCCCGCCGCGAGGGCCCGGCCGCGGCCGACCCGATGGAGGAACTCGCCGAGCGGCTCGACCCGTTCATCGCCGCCGCCGTCCACCCCGACGAGATCGCCGCGGTGCTGGAGTCCGACGGCATGACGGACGAGCACATCCGGCTCACCTACGGCCGCGACGACTCCTTCGGCCTCGCCGAGGACCTCTACGCCCGGGTCCCGCGCGCCTTCCCCGAACCCGCCGCCACCCCCGACCCCTGGCGGGTCCCGCTCACCGCCTGCCTCCTCCGCGGCGTGATCTTCGCCCTGCCCGGCCTGGCCTACCTCCTCGGCGCGCCCCTGCTCGAAGGCCCGCCGGACCGGCTGGGCCTGCCCGCCGGGACGCTGACCCTGCTGGCCGGCGCGCTGATCGGCTGGGTCTGGGACCAGACCCTGTCACACCGCGCGTACTCCTGGCTCGGCCTCGGCGACCGGGCGGCCGCCGGACGCACCCTGCTCGTGGGCGCCCCGGCCGGCGCGCTGCTGGGAGCGGCGGCCTCGCTGGCCGTTCCCGGCGGGCCGGCCTTCAGTTACGCCTTCGCCGCCGGGCAGGCCGTGTACGTCGGCGCCGCGACCGTACTGCTGGTGCTGGGCCGTGAGCGGCTGCTGTTCTGCGCGCTCGGCCCGATGGCGGCGGGTGCCGTGACCTGCCTGGTGGTGGACCTGCCGGTGCCGCTCCGCATGGCGCTGCTGCTGGTGTCGCTGGCCGCCGCCTGCGTGCTGGCCGTGCGGGAGCTCCCGCTGGCCGACGGCGTACGGGCGGCCGCGCGCCGGCTGCGCCGTACGGGCGGCCGCCGGCAGGCCGCCGGCCCGGTCCGCTGGCGGACCCTGCGGGGCGTCGAGGACGACTTCGCCGCCCGCGGGCCGCGGCTGGCGGACTCCGTCCCGTTCGGGGTGTTCGGCCTGGGCACCGGACTGCTCGTGCTGTACGCGGCGCTCGGCGAGGTCCTGGCCGGAGGCCCCGCGGAAGCCGTGGCAGCCCCGTCCGCGGTGGCCCTCACGCTCAGCATGGGCCCGGCGGAGTGGCTGCTCCACCGGTTCCGCAGCGGCAGCCTGGCCGGGCTGCGGGCGGCGCGTTCCACCCGTGCCTTCCGCCGGGCCATGGCCCTCACCCTCGCCCGCTGCCTGCTCGGCTACCTGACCGTGCTGCTCGCCCTCGGCGTGACGGGCACCCTGCTGTGGCCGGACGCGCCGGGCCTCACCCCGGCCCGGATCGCCACTCTGCTGCTGCTCGGCACGGTGATGTGGACCGGCCTGCTGCTCCAGTCCTTCGGCGCGGTCCGGATCGCGGCGGCGGTGTGCGCGGCCGCCGCCCTCGGGCAGAGTGCGGCCCTGCTGGCCGGCCTGGCCCAGCCCCGGCTGTTGCAGCTGCTCGTGGCGGCCATGGCGGCGCTGGTCCTGTCGACCCTGGTCTGCATCCTCCTCGGCCGTGCCACGGCCCACCGCTGACGGGAAGGACGTCATGCTGCTGGTACCCCTGTACGAGCATCCGGCCGCCCGGCCCGACGCCTGGGACGCCCTGGTGAGGAACGCGGAACGGATCCACTCGGTGGTGCTCAACCCGGCCAGCGGGCCCGGCCGGGCCGCCGACGAGGGCTTCGCGGCGGCCGCCGCCCGGCTGCGGGAGGCCGGGGTGGCCGTCCTCGGCTACACCGACACCGACTACGGGCGCCGGCCGCACGGCGAGGTGGTCCGCGACCTGGTCCGGTACCGCGACTGGTACGGGGCCGACGGGGCCTTCCTCGACCAGGCCGCCGCCGACGGCGAGCTGCTGCCGCACTACCGGCGGCTGGCCGTCGCGGCCCGCGCGGCCGGCGCCCGCACGCTCGTCCTCAACCACGGCGCGCACCCGCACCCCGGCTACGCCGAACTCGCCGACGTGCTGGTCACCTTCGAGGGCCCCTGGGACGCCTACCAGGAGGCCGAGGTGCCGCGCTGGACCGCGGGCCATCCCGCGCTCCGGTTCTGCCACCTCGTCTACGCGGTGCCGCCCGGGACCGCCCCGGACACCGCCGCCGCACTGGCCGCGGACCGGCACGCCGGGGTGTACTGCGCCGTCCCGGGCGCCGGGGCGCACCCGTGGGGCACCCTGCCGTACGCACTGGAGGCCGCCCGGTGAACCGCCGCCGACCGCCCGTGCCGCAGCGGCGGCGCCGCCGCCCGCGGCTTCGCGCCCCGCTGCTGCTGGTGCCGCTGCTGCTGCTCGCCGCGTGCACGGCGGCCCCCGAACCGCCCGGCCCGCCGGACCCGGTGCCGGGCGAGCGCTGGCGGCCCGCTCCGGGCACCGCCTGGCAGTGGCAGCTCTCCGGCCGGATCGACACCTCCGTCGACGTACCGGTGTACGACATCGACGGGTTCACCACCTCGTGGGAGACCGCGGCCGCCCTGAAGAAGGACGGCCGCCGCCTGATCTGCTACCTGTCCACCGGCGCCTGGGAGGAGTTCCGCCCCGACGCCGGCCGGTTCCCCGGGGAGGTGCTGGGCCGCGGCAACGGCTGGGAGGGCGAACGCTGGCTCGACATCCGACGCACCGACGTGCTGGAGCCGCTGATGGCCGAACGGATCGACATGTGCCGGAAGAAGGGCTTCGACGCGGTGGAGCCCGACAACATGGACGGCTACCTCAACACCACCGGGTTCCCGCTGACCGCCGCGGACCAGCTCCGCTACAACCGGCTGATCGCCCGGCTCGCGCACGACCGGGGCCTCGCGGTGGGCCTGAAGAACGACCTGCCGCAGATCCCCGAGTTGGTCGGGGACTTCGACTTCGCGGTCAACGAGCAGTGCGCGCAGTACGGCGAGTGCCACCGGCTCGCCCCGTTCACGGCGGCCGGCAAGGCGGTCTTCCACGCCGAGTACGAGCTGCCCACCTCACGGTTCTGCGGGCTCTCGCGGGAACTGCGGCTGAGCTCCCTGGAGAAGAAGTACGAGCTCGGCGCTTGGCGCCGCACCTGCGACTAGCGCTCGGGCGCCAGGACCGGTTCCGGCGCGGCCGGCTGGAGCGGCAGCACCACGTGCACCCGGTAGCCGCCGCCGTAGCGGGGGCCCGCGAAACAGGACCCGCCCAGGGCCCCGGCCCGCTCGCGCATGCCGAGCAGGCCGTGGCCGCCGCCCGGTTCGCCCGCCGCGCCGGGGCCGGGGGAGGAGTCCGCGGAGGTACCGCCGTCGTCGAGGACGGTGATCTCCACCGACACGCCGACCCGGACCACGCTCACCTCGGCGCTGGCGCCCGGCCCCGCGTGCTTGTGGACGTTGGTCAGCGCCTCCTGGATCACCCGGTACGCCGCCAGGTCCACGGCCGCCGGCAGTGGCCCGTCCGACTCGTCCAGCAGCAGCGACACCGGCAGCCCGGCGTGCCGGAAGGTGTCCGCCAGGGTGTCGAGCAGGGCCAGCCCCGGCGCCGGCTCGGTCGGCGCCTCCGGGTCCCCGGACTGCCGCAGCAGCCCGACCGTGGCCCGCAGCTCGTTCAGCGCCGAGCGGCTGGCCTCCCGTACGTGGGCCAGGGCCTCCTTGGCCTGGTCCGGGCGCCGGTCCATGACGTGGGCGGCCACCCCCGCCTGCACGTTGACCAGGGCGATGTGGTGGGCCACCACGTCGTGCAGGTCGCGGGCGATCCGCAGCCGCTCCTCGGCGACCCGTCGCCGGGCCTCCTCCTCCCGGGTCCGTTCGGCCCGTTCGGCCCGCTCCCGGATGGCGTCGACGAAGGCGCGCCGGCTGCGGACCGCGTCACCGGCGGCCGCGGCCATTCCGGTCCAGGCGAAGATGCCGAGGTTCTCCTGCGCGTACCAGGGCGCCGGCCCGGACAGCATGGCCACCGCGGTGAGCGTGGTCATGGTGAGGAGGCCGACCCGCCAGGTGGTGGGCCGGTCGCTGCCGGCGGCCACCGTGAACAGGGCGATCACCGCGCACATGGCGACCGGCGCCCGGGGGTCCCCGGACACCAGCTCCAGCAGGGTCAGCCCCCCGGTCGCGACCAGCACGGCCCGGGGCCAGCGTCGGCGCAGCACGAGCGCGCTCGCGCCGAGCACCATCAGCACGAAGGACAGGGGCTGCGGGGAGCGGGTGCCGAACGTGGGGCCGTGCGGCCCGTGCGGGTCGGCGAAGGAGCCGAGCACCATGCAGACGAGCGCCCCGAACGCCAGCACGGCGTCCGTGGCCAGCGGATGCGTCCGCGCCCATCCCCACAGCGCGCCGAAGGGCCCGCTCCGCGCACCCGGGTATGTCGTCGTCACCCGCCTACGGTACGGCCTGCCCCCGGTGGCCCGGTCCCGCTCAGTCGCCGCTCGGGCTTGACCGGGGGCGGGGGCCGAGCCCCGGCGGCGGGGCGGGGGTCCGCCGGTTCCGGAGGGTGACGGCGGCGCACAGCAGCAGCACCGCGGCGACCGCGGCGAGGTGCTCCTCGCCGGCCAGGTTGTCCTTCACCAGCACCTCCGCGGCCATCGCGAGGACCACCAGGCCACCGGTGAGGTGCGCCCCGTAGCGCCAGCAGACGAACACGGCCAGCCCCACCACGGCCGCCGAGGGCCCGGTGTCGTTGACCAGCCGGTCCGACTCCGGCAATCCCAGGGGGTGTTCAGGGCCCAGGGCGAGGCCCACCCGCGCGTAGGTGGTGCCGGCGAGCGTCGCCAGGTAACCGACCGCCAGCGTCCGCCACCAGCCGACGCAGATCTCCGCGATGCCGAACACCAGCAGCATCTGCGCCAGCGCCCCCCACACCGGCAGGTCCGGGGCCGGCACGAACAGCGACAGGGGAGTGCGCAGCAGCGCCTGCCACAGAGGGTCGGCGGCCCTCACCGACCCCACGTCCTGGACGAACCCGTAGCCCCAGGCCTGGTTCTGGACGATCTGGAACACCAGGGTGAGGCAGACCGCCCCGAGGGTCACCGGAGCCGCCCGCCACCCCCGCCGCACCAGCGCGCCGCGCACCGTGCCGTACAGCGGGCCCCACTCGCGGCGGGCGAACCGGCGTACGGCGGGGTGCGTCGGCGGCGTCAACGCATCGTCTCCAGGTGTTTGCGGTGCAGCCACTTCGGCAGGCCGGGCGCCTCCAAGAAGCCCTCGGCGCGGCCCGCCGCGATACCGATGCGCAGCAGGTCCGAACTCTTCTCGAAGAGCATGAACCGCGGTTCCCAGATCGGCCGGTATTTGGCGTTGGCCCGGTAGAGGGACTCGATCTGCCACCAGCGGGAGAAGAAGCTGAGCAGGGACCGCCACAGGCGCAGCACGGGTCCGGCGCCCAGCCGGGAGCCGCGTTCGAAGACGGACCGGAACATCGCGAAGTTGAGGGAGACCTGGGTGACCCCGATCTCCCCGGAGCGTTGCAGGAGTTCGATGACCATGAACTCCATCAGGCCGTTCTCGGAGTCGCGGTCGCGGCGCATCAGGTCGAGGGACAGCCCCCTGGGCCCCCACGGCACGAAGGACAGCAGCGCCCGCAGTTCGCCGGTTCCGTCGGTGCACTCCAGCATCACGCACTGGCCGTCGGCGGGGTCGCCCAGCCGGCCCAGGGCCATGGAGAAGCCGCGTTCGGTGGCGCCGTCGCGCCAGTCGTCGGCGCGGCGCAGCAGCTCGGCCATCTCCTCGGCGGGGATGTCCGCGTGCCGCCGGATCCGCACCTCGTAGCCGGCCCGCCTGACCCGGTTGTACGCCTGCCGCACGGTCCGCATGGCGCGGCCCTCCAGGGTGAAGTCGGCGGTCTCCACGATCGCCTCGTCGCCCAGTTCCAGCGCGTCCAGGCCGTGTCGGGCGTAGATCGTGCCGGCCTCCTCGCCGGCGCCCATCACGGCCGGCACCCAGCCGTGCTCACGGGCCTCGGCCAGCCACGGCTCGATCGCGCCCGGCCAGGCCTCCGGGTCGCCGATGGGGTCGCCGGAGGCCAGCGAGACGCCGCCGACCACGCGGTAGGCGATGGCCGCCTTGCCGGTGGGGGACCAGATGACGCTCTTCTCGCGGCGCAGCGCGAAGTACCCCAGCGAGTCGCGGTCGCCCTGCTTGGCGAGGAGGGCGCGCAGCCGCTCCTCGTCCTCCTCGGTGAGCGGGTCGACGGCCCGGCGGGAGCGGAACGCGGCCAGCAGCACGGCCAGCAGCAGCAGGAAGGACATGACGTTGATGAACACGTCGACCCAGCCGGGCGTGACGATCCCCGGGTAGCCCCGGTCGCTCTCGGCGAGCGTGACCAGGCGCATCACCCCGTACTTCCAGCGGGCCAGGAACGGGGCCTCGGTGCCGGCGGGCACGGTGTTGGCGGCGCCCACGAGCAGCGCCGCGACCAGCGAGGTCAGCAGCAGGCCGACGGCGGCGACGGCGGAGGCCAGGGCCGGGTTGGACCGGTCGCCCCTGGCGTAGAACTCGCGGCGGCCCAGCAGCAGGGCGGCCACGAAGGCGGCGGTCAGGCCGAGGGAGACCCAGTTCTGTGCGTGCTCCCGGATCTCCGGGTAGCCGGGGGTGCAGAACGCGGCGACGAACAGGACCAGCAGCAGCCCGGCGAGCACCAGGTTCAGGATCCACGCGGCCCGCTTGCGGCGCCCCATGGTGACGGCGAGCAGCAGCGAGAACAGGCCGGAGCCGAAGCCCGCGGTGAGCAGGTACGGGGTGTAGAAGTCCTCGGTGTTGTGGTCGCGCAGGTCCTGCCCGAGCGAGACCCACACGGCGCTGAGGAAGTTGACGAAGGTGACGACGCGCAGGTACCAGACCGCGAAGCCGGCCGCGCGGCGTGACCGCGCGCTCCCCCTGCCGCCCCCGGCCCCGGCCCGGCCCTCTTCGGTCCTGCTGTTGTTCTGCCGGTCGGTTTCTGCGCTGGTCAAACGGACCTCTCCCATGAAAAGCGATCATATGGGGCATCGCGATTCCTGCGAGATCCAGAGGGCGGCGGCCTGGTCGGGGCCGCCACCCCCGGAGGATCAGCCCGCCGCCGGCTCCCCCGCCGCGGCCGGCCCGGCCGGAGCGTCCGTGGTCTGCGGGCGCTCCGGCAGCTCCGCGGCGAGTGCCGCGGCGGCCTGGACGAGGGGCAGCGCGAGCAACGCCCCGGTTCCTTCACCCACTGTGACGCCCTGATCGAGCACGGGGTTGAGCGCCATCCGGTCAAGTGCCTTCGCCTGGCCCGGCTCGCCGCTCGCCTGACCGGCCAGCCACCAGTCGGGCGCCCGGAACGCCGCCCGCTGCGCCACCAGCGCGCACGCCGCCGACACCACCCCGTCGAGGATGACCGGGGTCCGGCGCACCGCGCACTGCAGCAGGAACCCGGTGATCGCGGCCAGATCGGCGCCGCCCACCGCCGCCAGCAGTTCCACCTGGTCGCCGAGGACCGGCCGGGCCCGCCGCAGCGAGTCCCGGACCGCCGCGCACTTGCGCATCCACGCCAGGTCGTCGACGGGCACCCCGCCGCGCCCGGTGACCACCGACGCGTCCGTCCCGCACAGCGCCCCGACCAGCGTGGCCGCGACCGTGGTCCCGCCCACGCTCAGGTCGCCCAGGACCACCAGGTCGGTGCCCGAATCCGCTTCCTCGTCGGCGATCCGCATGCCCAGCCGCAGCGCTGCCTCGACCTCCTCGGAGGTCAGCGCGTCCTCGACGTCGATCCGCCCGCTGCCGCGCCGGACCCGGTGCCGTACGACCTCCTCCGGCAGCAGCTCCGGCTCGCAGTCCAGGCCCGCGTCGACGATCCGGATCCCGGCGCCGAGCCGGCCCGCCAGGACCGCCACCGGGCTCCGCCCCTCCAGCACGTCCCGCACCAGCGCGTACGTCCCGCCCGCGGGCCGGGAGGACACGCCCAGCTCCGCCACGCCGTGGTCACCGGCGAACAGCACCACCTTGGGGTGCTCCACCGGCCGGACCGGGACCCGACCCTGCGCGGCCGCGAGCCACTCGGCGAGCTCGTCCAGCCGGCCCAGCGCGCCGACGGGTACGGCCAGCCGTTCGCGGCGGTCCTCGGCGTCACGCCGGACGCCGGCGTCGGGGCGCTCGATCAGTTCGGAGAAGTCGTCGAGATTCAGCGTGGTCATCTCCCGAACAGTACAGGCGCCAAGCCGCCGCTCTCCTCCCTCCCTTGGGCTACTCCTTCAGCACGACGGTCTGGCCGGCGACGACCAGCAGCACGTGCTCGCACTCCCCGGCCACGGCCGCGTTCAGCCGGCCCAGCTCGTCCCGGAACCGGCGCCCGGCCGGCGTCGCCGGAACCACGCCCGAACCCACCTCGTTGCTGACCGCCACCACCGTGCGGCGGGTGGCCCGTACGGCGGCGACCAGCTCGGCGGTCCGCTCGCGCAGCCGCCGCCGGCCGCCGTCCGCCCAGGCCGCGTCGTCCCAGGCGTCCACCCGGTCCATCGCGTCGGTCAGCCACAGCGCCAGGCAGTCGACCAGCAGCGGGGGGCCGTCCTCCGCCAGCAGCGGCACCAGCTCGCAGGTCTCCACCGTCCGCCAGGAGCCGGGCCGGCGCTCGCGGTGCAGCGACACCCGGGCCGCCCAGTCGGGGTCGCCCTCCCGCGTGCCGCCCGTGGCCACGTACTGCACCTCCGGGAACGCAGCCAGCCGCTGCTCGGCCTCCACCGACTTCCCCGACCGGGCCCCGCCGAGCACGAGCGTCCGGCGCGGTACGTCGGGCACCGCGTGGTACTCGCCGACCAGCAGCGTGCTGCCGTCGGGCACCGCCCGGGCCCCGGCGGCGGCGCACCGCCGCTCCAGCTCGCGGCCCGGCGGCACGTCGTGGTCGAGGTGCACGGCGATCACGTCGGTGGCCGGGCCGATCCCGCCGGAGGCGCGCAGCCGGGCGATCGCGTCGGGCCGGCCGAGCACGTCGGCGACCACCATGTCGTACGGGCGGCCCGGCCGGACCCCGGCGGGCGCCCCGCCGGGCGGCAGGTACAGCAGCCGGTCCCCGTCCGGGCCGGTCACCTCGTACCCGGTGCCCGGGGCGTCCATCGGCACCGCCCGCACCCGGTGCCCGCTGATCACCGACAGCTCCCGCCCGTCCGGCACCCGCCCGGCGGCGGGCAGCCCCGGCGGCAGCTCCACGGCCGGCCCGTCGTGAGGGTGCGTCAGCAGCACCTGCCGCACCCCGCCCAGCGAATGCCCGGCCCGGGCCGCGGCCAGCACCGCGCCGGGCGTCAGGTCGAGCAGCAGCGCCCCGTCCACCAGCAGGGCGGTCGCGGCCCGCGCACGGGTGCCGACGGACAGTGCGCAGGCGGCGCAGGGGCAGCCGGGACGGGGGAGGCCTTCGGGGGTGCCGGTGCCGAGCAGAGTGAGTTCCACAAGGAAGATCCTCCCGCGTCCACGCGAGTGGTGCGCGCCCGGCTACTCTGCGGGCAGACTCACCCAGACTCGACGGACGAGCAACGGAGGCGGACATGGCGTGGACGTGGCGGTTCGAGACGGCGGACGGCGCGGAGACCACTCCCGCGGTGGAGCCGGAGGAGTTCACGACCCAGGGCGACGCGGAGTCCTGGATCGGGGAGTACTGGCGGGAGCTGCTGGAGGGCGGAGCGGAGCGGGTCCGTCTGTCGGACGACAACGGCCTGGAGCTCTACGCGATGAGCCTCCGCGAAGCCCTGAACTGACCCCGGGGGGTGTGGCCCCGCGCCCGGCCGGAGCGTTGCCCGCGCAGCCGGATCCGGGCGGGCCTCCCAGCCCGAGCGGCGTTTGAGCGGGCCCGGCGGGGGCTCCGCCCGGCCACGTGGGGCACCGCCCCACACCCCGCGCCTCAAACGCCGGCGAGGCTGGAATGGCCCGGCCCAGGCATTGGCCGCGCGGCCAGGTCCGGGGCGGGGCACCCCCGCCAGCCCGAGCGGCGTTTGAGCGGGCCCGGCGGGGGCTCCGCCCGGGCTCGTGGGGCGCCGCCCCACACCCCGCGCCTCAATCGCCGGCGAGGCTGGTGGTGCGGGCGGGGCCGGCTGGCCCCGCTTCGCACCCCGCCCGGGGGCACCCGGCCAGGGCCCGGCGGGGCTACGCGCCGCCGCGGACCCCGCACAGGTGCAGCCGCTCCGCCACCCGGCGATACGGCTCCGTACGCCCCGCCCGGTCCTCCGCCGCCAACCGGTCCGGCGACACGTCGTCGGTCCCCGGGAACACCCCGACCCCGTACCACGCCGACAGCGGCGCCCCGATCCCCGCCAGCGTCGAGGTGAGCGCGTCCAGCCGGCCGGCCCCCACCGCGTCCGGCGCGGTGACCGCGGCCAGCGCCGCCGACCAGTCGCCCGCCCGGCCCGGCGCCATCGCCGCCGCGTCCGCGTTGCGGACCAGCAGGGACAGCAGTCCGCCGGGCGCCAGCATCCGGGCCAGCCCGGCGAGCAGCGCGTCCGGGTCGGCGCTGGGCACCCCGTGGCAGAGCACCACGTCGAAGCTGCCCGGCAGGAACTGCGCGCCGGTCTCCCGGCTGTCCCCCGCCACCAGCCGCACCCGCTCCTGGATGCCGGCCGGCTCCCCGCCCACCGCGGCCTGCGCGGCCGCCAGCAGCTCGGGGTCGGACTCGACGCCGGTCACACGGTGGCCGGCCCGGGCCAGCCGGAGCGTCTGCGCGCCGCGGCCCATGCCCGCGTCGAGGATCCGCAGCCGCTGCCCCACCGGGTAGCGCTGCGTGATCTGCTCGTCCAGCTGGCGGGCGACCAGTTCCCCGGTCAGCCCCTCGTTCAGGGTCGCTCCCCGCGCTTGACCTGCGGCTTGGGCAGACGGAGCCGCCGCATCTGGAGGGTGCGCATCAGGCCGTACGCCACGGCCCCCCGCTTCGGCTCGTTCGGGAAGCGCTCGTTCAGCGCCTTCCGCAGCCGGATGAACAGGCCGATCGAGTCGAGGATGATCAGCGCGATGACGCCGAGCCACAGCAGCAGCGCGATGTTCTGGATCTGCGGCTGCCGGACCATGCTCAGCACCAGGATGAGCACGGCCAGCGGGAGGAACATCTCCGCCACGGCGAAACGGGAGTCCACGTAGTCGCGGACGAACCGGCGGACCGGACCCTTGTCACGGGCGGGCAGGTAGCGCTCGTCGCCGCTCGCCATCGCCTCCCGCTGCCGGGTCAGCTCGGCGCGGCGCCGCTCACGGGCGCGCTTGGCGTCCTCCTTGCGGTTGCCGGTCGAGGCCACGACGGTCTTGCGCTGCGACTGGGCGACTGCGCGCTTCGGCGTCGGGCGGCCCTTCGGGGCCTGCGGGTCACGGGGCTGCTTGGAGAAGTCGGCGCTCACCTTGTCGGCGGGGGCGGCCTTCTCTTCCTTGGAGGAACGGCTACCAAACACAAAACCCAAGGGTACGTGGTCGCGGGCATGGGCCCCAGTCCGGCGGGGAACGATCCGGCAACGGCGGACGTCCTCCATGCAAGGGGATCACCTACTCCTCACGCCTGAGAGGGCGGCGGCGTACTCGTCCTGGAGGAGGAGCGCATCCGCCGCCGAACAGTGCGGTAATGGAGGCAGGGCCCTTACTGTGGTCCTCAGGGCCGCAACCGTTGGTGACCTGGAGAAGTCCGTCAGAAGGGGGCGCGCGAAGCCCATGAGCGGTGTCATGAAGCGTATGGGGATGATCTTCCGCGCGAAGGCGAACAAGGCCCTGGACCGGGCCGAGGACCCGCGCGAGACCCTCGACTACTCCTACCAGAAGCAGCTGGAGCTGCTGCAGAAGGTACGCCGGGGCGTCGCCGACGTCGCCACCTCCCGCAAGCGCCTGGAGCTCCAGCTCAACCAGCTGCAGGGCCAGTCCGCCAAGCTGGAGGACCAGGGCCGCAAGGCGCTCGCCCTGGGCCGCGAGGACCTGGCCCGCGAGGCGCTGTCCCGCCGGGCCTCCCTCCAGCAGCAGGTCAGCGACCTCGAGGTGCAGCACCAGACGCTCCAGGGCGAGGAGGAGAAGCTCACCCTGGCCGCGCAGCGGCTCCAGGCCAAGGTGGACGCCTTCCGCACGAAGAAGGAGACCATCAAGGCCACGTACACCGCGGCCCAGGCGCAGACCCGGATCGCGGAGTCCTTCTCCGGCATCTCGGAGGAGATGAGCGACGTCGGCCTGGCCATCCAGCGCGCCGAGGACAAGACCGCGCAGCTCCAGGCCCGCGCGGGAGCCATCGACGAGCTGCTGGCCTCCGGCGCCCTGGACGACCAGTCCGGGCTGGCCAAGGACGACATCCAGGCCGAGCTCGACCGGCTCTCCGGCGGCACCGACGTGGAGCTGGAGCTCCAGCGGATGAAGGCCGAGCTGGCGGGCGGCCCGTCGGCGCAGCAGCAGGCCATCGAGGGCGGCGCCCCCGGCGCGGCCGGGCAGCAGTCTCCGCAGACCCAGACGCAGCACCGGTTCGACAAGCAGTAGGACGGGGCCCGACATGATCGTCCGCATCATGGGGGAAGGCCAGCTGACGCTGGCCGACGCGCACTTCGCCGAGCTGAACAAGCTCGACGACGAGCTGCTGGAGGAGATGGAGGGCGGC
Source organism: Streptomyces sp. NPDC012888 (assembly GCF_042900645.1). NCBI lineage: Bacteria > Bacillati > Actinomycetota > Actinomycetes > Kitasatosporales > Streptomycetaceae > Streptomyces > Streptomyces sp. NPDC012888. The sequence goes on from NZ_JBIBBM010000001.1 coordinate 164,189, forward strand.
GACGAGTCCGGCTTCCGGCGCACCCTGGGCGCCCTCCTGGACAAGGTCCGCGACCTGGGCACCCCCCTGCCGGACGACGCCCTGGAGCCCTCGGAGCTGATCCTGCCCGCCCCCGACGCCACCCTCGACGAGGTGCGGGCCATGCTCGGCGACGACGGCCTGATCCCCGGTTAGGGACGGGCGGGCGGGCGGTCGGTCTAGCGGTCGGGGGCGCCGCCGATGAAGTCCTGGAACTTCCGCCGCGGCACGGCCCACCGCCGGTCGTGGTGGAACGCCCGCAGGCCCGCCTTCGCGCGGGCCCGCGGGCGGTTCGCGTAGAACTTCCTCGCGTACGGGGAGTCCGGCCGTGCCAGGCGGACCGCTCCGACCAGCGCGACGAACGGGATCAGGACGCCCAGCAGCGCCGTGCGGGCCTTGCCCTTCCACAGGGCGATCAGCGCCAGGAAGAAGTTGGTGGCGGCGTTCATCGCGACCAGCCCGCGGTTCTGCCGCTCCTCCACCGTCAGGTCGTTCACCCCGAACGGCAGGAACCCGCCCAGGACCAGCGCCACCAGCGCTGCCGTCAGCACCACGATCTCCACGCTCTTGCGGCCCTGCTCGCTCCAGTACACGTCGTCCAGGTGCAGGATCAGCGCGAACTCGTCCAGGACCAGCCCGGCACCCAGTCCGAAGATCACGGCGGACAGCAGCGCCCCGAACCCGTGGCGGCCGCTGCCCACCGCCCCGAACCCGCCGATGATCACCAGGATCACCCCGGGCACCACGTGGTGGACGTGCACACCGCCCGGGGTGATGTTCCCGAACGGGCCGCGGCCGGCCCGGATCATCCGCGTGATCAGCCGGGTGACCAGGAACGACGTCACGAACGACACCAGGGCGAGCAGCATCGGGAGCTTCCCCGGCTCGATGATGTTGCGGTACCACCAGTGACCCATACCACCAGCTCCACTTTTGGCGCGTTATGTGCAATTTACCGGTCGGCCGGAACAGGTAGCGTTCCCGGCGATGACCGATTCGCATGCCGCCCACCACCCGGATCCCGAGCCCGATCCGGCCCTCGCCGCGCCCGCCGACAGAGCCTCGCTCCGCGACGGCGTCCTGTTCGCGTTCGGCACCCTCACCGTGTTCCCCGCCCGGATCACCCGCTGGGACCGGCCCGCCGCCCGCACCGGCATGCAGTGCGCCCCCCTCGCCGGCCTGGCGGTCGGCCTGTGCGCCGCCGTCCCCGGCGTCCTGCTCCTGCTGCTCGGCGGCGGCCCGCTGCTCGCCGCAGCCGTGGCCCTCGCCGTCCCGGCCGCCCTCACCCGCGGCCTGCACCTGGACGGGCTCGCCGACACCGCCGACGGCCTGGGCAGCGCCAAGCCCGCCGACGACGCCCTGCGGATCATGAAGCAGTCCGACATCGGCCCGTTCGGCGTGGTGGCCCTCCTGGTCGTCCTGCTGATCCAGGCCGCCGCGCTCGCCGACATCTACGCCGAGGGCTGGCAGCTCGGTGCGCTGGCCACCGTGGTCGCGGCCGTGACCGCCCGGCTCGCCCTCACCCTGGCCTCCCGCTCCGGGGTCCCCGCGGCCCGGCCCGGCGGACTGGGCGCGGCCGTCGCGGCCACCGTGCCCGCAGGGCGGGCGCTTGCCCTCGGCGCGCTGGCCGCCGTACTCGCCGGTCTCGCCGCCCTGCCCGTCGGCGCACCGGCGGCCGTCCAGCAGGCCGCCGCCGTCCTCCTCGCCCTGTTCGCCGCGGAGGCGCTGCTGCGCCGCTGCGTGCGCCGGTTCGGCGGCGTCACCGGGGACGTCTTCGGCGCCCTCGCCGAGGTCGCAGCGACCACCACCCTCGTGGTGCTGGCCCTCGGCTGATCGCCGTCCTGCCCGCGCCCGTACGCTCTGCTTCCGTGGAAGAGATGACGACGGACCTGCCATCCGCCGCCCCCATCCGGGTGCTGCTCGCCGACGACCAGGCCCTGCTGCGCAGCGCCTTCAAGGTGCTGGTCGACTCCGAACCCGACATGGAGGTGGTGGGGGAGGCCTCGGACGGAGCCCAGGCGCACCGCCTCGCCGGGGAGCGGCAGGCCGACGTGGTGCTCATGGACATCCGGATGCCCGGCACCGACGGCCTCGCCGCCACCCGGCTGATCAGCGCCGACCCGGAGCTCACCGGTGTCCGCGTGGTGATGCTGACCACCTTCGAGGTGGACGAGTACGTCGTCCAGGCCCTCAGGGCGGGGGCGTCGGGCTTCCTCGGCAAGGGCGCCGAGCCCGAGGAACTGCTGAACGCGATCCGGATCGCCGCCGCGGGCGAGGCCCTGCTGTCCCCGGCCGCGACGAAGGGTCTGATCGCCACCTTCCTGGCCCAGGGCGGCGGCGCCGACACCGCCGCGGGCGTGCCGGGCGGTACGCACGCCGAGCGGCTGGCCGCGCTGACCGGCCGGGAACGGGAGGTCCTCGTACAGGTCGCCGGGGGACTGTCCAACGACGAGATCGCCGGCCGTCTCGAAGTCAGCCCACTGACGGTGAAGACCCACGTCAACCGGGCCATGGCCAAGCTCGGCGCCCGCGACCGGGCCCAACTGGTCGTCATCGCCTACGAGTCCGGCCTGGTCCGCCCCCGCGCGGACTAGTCCGGGGCGGGTCCGGCACGGCGGAGGGGGCGCCCGGGACCGTGGTCCCGGGCGCCCCCTCACGCGTGGCAGTGGTTACGGAAGCGCCAGCATCCGCTCCAGGGCGAGCTTCGCGAAGCTCTCCGTCTCCTTGTCGACCTGGATCTGGTTGACCAGGTTGCCCTCGGCCAGCGACTCCAGGGCCCACACCAGGTGGGGGAGGTCGATCCGGTTCATGGTCGAGCAGAAGCAGACGGTCCGGTCGAGGAAGACGACTTCCTTGCCCTCGGGGGCGAATCGATTCGCCAGCCGCTTGACCAGGTTCAGCTCGGTGCCGATGGCCCACTTGGAGCCGGCCGGGGCCGCCTCCAGCGTCTTGATGATGTACTCGGTGGAGCCCACGTAGTCGGCCGCGGCGACGACCTCGTGCTTGCACTCCGGGTGCACCAGGACGTTCACGCCGGGGACGCGCTCGCGCACGTCGTTGACCGAGTCCAGGCTGAACCGGCCGTGCACGGAGCAGTGGCCGCGCCACAGGATCATCTTCGCGCCGCGCAGCTGCTCGGCGGTCAGGCCGCCGTTCGGCTTGTGCGGGTTGTAGACGACGCAGTCGTCCAGGGACATGCCCATGTCGCGGACGGCGGTGTTGCGGCCCAGGTGCTGGTCCGGCAGGAACAGCACCTTCTCGCCCTGCTCGAAGGCCCACTCCAGGGCCTTCTTCGCGTTGGAGGAGGTGCAGATGGTGCCGCCGTGCTTGCCGGTGAAGGCCTTGATGTCGGCCGAGGAGTTCATGTAGGAGACCGGCACCGTGATGTCGGCGATGCCCGCCTCGGTCAGCGCGTCCCAGCACTCGGCGACCTGCTCGGCCGTGGCCATGTCGGCCATGGAGCAGCCGGCGGCCAGGTCCGGCAGGACCACCTTCTGGTCGTCCGTGGTCAGGATGTCCGCGGACTCGGCCATGAAGTGGACGCCGCAGAAGACGATGTACTCGGCCTCCGGCTTGGCGGCCGCGTCCCGCGCCAGCTTGAAGGAGTCGCCGGTGACGTCGGCGAACTCGATGACCTCGTCGCGCTGGTAGTGGTGGCCGAGGATGAAGACCTTGTCCCCGAGCTTCTCCTTGGCCGCGCGGGCGCGCGCCACCAGGTCGGGGTCCGACGGCGAGGGCAGGTCGCCCGGGCACTCCACGCCGCGCTCGCTCCTGGGGTCGGCCTCGCGGCCGAGCAGCAGGAGGGCGAGGGGCGTCGGCTGGACGTCCAAAGGCTGGGCGGTGGTCACGACACGCACCCTTTCGTTCGACTTCTCGTCTATTTGACGCTATCTATGATAGCTGCTTCACGTCACTTTGACGATGGCCATAGTGTCGATGTGACGAATTCGCGGCCAGGAAAGCACGGCTCCATCGCCGGGTGCCGGTGTGCGAGCATGGGAATGAATCCGAGGCCGCGTCGGTTGCAGCCCACGGCAAGAGTCCGCCCCACTTCGGGAGTGAATGCAGATGTCCGTTCAGGACGAGAAGACCACTGTGAGCGACGGCATCCTCCTGTCCGACGCCGCCGCCGCCAAGGTCAAGGCCCTGCTGGAGCAGGAAGGCCGGGACGACCTGGCGCTGCGCGTGGCCGTACAGCCCGGTGGCTGCTCCGGCCTGCGCTACCAGCTCTTCTTCGACGAGCGCTCGCTCGACGGTGACGTCGTCAAGGACTTCGACGGCGTGAAGGTCGTCACCGACCGCATGAGCGCCCCGTACCTGGGCGGTGCCTCGATCGACTTCGTCGACACCATCGAGAAGCAGGGCTTCACCATCGACAACCCCAACGCCACCGGCTCCTGCGCCTGCGGCGACTCCTTCAGCTAAGCCCGAAGGCCCGCGCGAAGCTCCGCGAAGGGGCCCGCGACCGATCCGTTCGACGGATCCGGCGCGGGCCCCTTCCGCGTGTGCGGGTGCGACCGCTAGGTGCGGGGCAGGTCCTTGCCCGTCGACGCGTCGATCACCTTCCGGCCGCCCAGCGGCTGCTCCAGCGTCGCCGACACGGACATCTCCTGGGCGATCAGGATGCAGGCCCTGCCCGGCTCCCGCGGCGTGTCGGTGATCCGCACCGACACCGAGGCCGCGTGCTCGCGGACCTCCAGCGCGTAGGTGCTGCACACCCCGCCCCAGAAGTGGACGGTCAGTTTCCGGTCGCTCTCGCCGTACGAGAACCCGGGCACCGTCCGGCTCCCGGGTACCTCCGGGTCCTTCGGGGCCCGGTCCTCCGCCAGGGCCGGCTGGGCCACCGTGTGACCCGGGCCGCCGCCCTTGCCGGCCACCTCGAACAGCCAGGCCGGGGCCAGCCCCCGCACCCCGTCCACCGTGGCGGCAGTCAGCCCCAGGACCGCGCCCTTCACCGTCTCCGTGCGCGGCGGCTTGATCGGCCGGGGCTCCGGGTTGCACGGCACCGTGTCGGTGCCGGTGGGCGTGTCACCGCCGTCGTGCGGGACCGGGGTCGCGCAGCCGCTCGGTCCCGTGTCCCGCCAGCCCCGCGAGGCCTCGTTCAGCCGGGCCAGCGCCTCCTTCGCGCCGACCACCGGGCGTTCGCCGGTCCGCTCCGGGGCCTTCAGCTCGCCGCTGCCGGCCACCACCCCGCCGTCCGCCCCCACGCTCACCTTCGTCGACCAGCCCAGCGTGGGCAGCCCGCCGACCACCGGGTCCGCCGTGACCACCCGTACGCCGCCCTGGGTCAGCCGGGCGTCCGGCTTCGCCGTGGACTGGCCCACCGCGGCCAGTACCGGGGCGGCCGCCGCCTTCGCCGCCGCCTCGGACACGGGCTCGCCGGGTGCCTCGGGCAGGGTGGCGGGACCGCAGGTGTCCTTGCCGCGGACGCAGTCGTCGCCGCCCGCCGGCCGCTGGGCCGAGTACGTCCAGGTGCCGGGCGCCTGCCGGGTCACCGTCAGCCGCGGACCGGGGGAGTCCCCGCCGTGCCCGGCCGCCCAGACCGCGCCGGACAGCACGGGTTCTCCCTCGATGCCGAGCGCGGCCGCGAGCCGCGCCACTTCCGCCGCGGTCACCTCGCCCGCGGCCTTGAACGAGGGCGCGGCGGCCGGACCCTCCGGCAGCACCCCCGCCGCCTCGTACACCACACCGCCGCCGGTCGGGTCGGGTTCGCCCGGGGCGATGCCCGGCGGGGGAGTGGGGCCGGGCGGCGGCGTGGCCTCCCGGGCGGCGGCCGCGGCGGTCCGGGGCCCGTCGGCCCCGCTGTCGCCGCCCGCCGCGGAGGCCCAGTACGCCGTGCCGCCGCCCGCGACGAGCACGGCCGCGGCGACGGCGCCGACGACCAGGGAGGGCCGCCGCCGCCGTGCCGTCGCCGGGGGCGTGGTGGGTGTGGTGGGTGAGGTGTCGGACTGCCCGCTGGTCACCGCATCGCTCCTTAAGCCTGCTCCGCCAACACGTGGTGCCGGTGGGACGGGACAACGGCGCGACCGGTTCCCCCCGGTCTCCGTGTCAGTCCCCGTACTGCGCCGTCGAGGCGATCAGCCGTGCGGAGGACGCGGGGACGCTCACCCCGTGGATCTGCGAGGGCGCCACCGGGAGGGGGCCGGGCTCCACCGGAACCGTCCAGTGCGGGGCCATCCTGGCGCAGTCGCCCAGGAGCCGGGCGAAACCCGGCCGAAGCAGGGCTTCCGCGGCCGCTCCGGCGGCGTTGTAGTGGGTCATGGGGGCACCGTAGGCCCCGGCCGGGGGAGGAGAAAGGGTTACTATCGGGTAGTTTCGCCCGGTCGGCGGGGCGCCCGGGAGCGGGTAGCGTGAAGTGTCACTTTTGCCGCCCCTTTCGCAGGAGCATCCACGCCGTGCGTATCGCAGTCACCGGCTCCATCGCCACCGACCACCTCATGACCTTCCCCGGCCGCTTCGCCGACCAGCTGGTCGCGGACCAGCTGCACACGGTCTCGCTCTCCTTCCTGGTCGACAACCTCGACGTCCGGCGGGGCGGTGTCGGCCCGAACATCTGCTTCGGCATGGGGCAGCTCGGCATCCGCCCGATCCTGGTCGGCGCGGCCGGCTACGACTTCGACGAGTACCGCGCCTGGCTGGAACGGCACGGCGTCGACACCGACTCGGTGCGGATCTCGGAGGTGCTGCACACCGCGCGCTTCGTGTGCACCACGGACAAGGACCACAACCAGATCGGCTCCTTCTACACCGGCGCGATGAGCGAGGCCCGGCTGATCGAGCTGAAGGCGGTCGCGGACCGGGTCGGCGGCCTGGACCTCGTCCTGATCGGCGCCGACGACCCCGAGGCGATGCTCCGGCACACCGAGGAGTGCCGGACCCGGGGCATCCCGTTCGCGGCGGACTTCTCCCAGCAGATCGCCCGCATGGACGGCGAGAACATCCGCACCCTGATGGAGGGCGCGACCTTCCTCTTCTCGAACGAGTACGAGAAGGGCCTCATCGAGTCGAAGTCCGGCTGGACCGACGAGGAGATCCTCGGCAAGGTCGGCACCCGCGTCACCACGCTGGGCTCGCGCGGCGTCCGCATCGAGCGGGCCGGCGAGGCGCCGATCGTCGTCGGCTGCCCCGAGGAGACCGCGAAGGTCGACCCGACCGGTGTCGGCGACGCCTTCCGCGCCGGCTTCCTGACCGGGCTCGGGTGGGGCGTCGGCCTGGAGCGGGCGGCGCAGGTCGGCTGCATGCTCGCGACGCTGGTCATCGAGACGCTCGGCACCCAGGAGTACACCCTGGCGCGGGCGCACTTCATGGAGCGGTTCACCAAGGCGTACGGCGACGAAGCGGCCGCGGAAGTCCAGTCCCACCTCTCCGCCTGACCCCCGCCCGACCCGGTGGTGGGGGCTCCGCCCCCACCAACCCCGCGCCTCGAACGCCGGCGAGACCGGACGTGCCGCCCGGCCCCGTAAGGGGCGCGGGGAACTGCGCGACCAGCCACAGCCGGCGCGCGGACGAGACGACCAGGCCCGGGGCGGCCGTCGGTCAGTGGGTGCGGCGGACGCGGTACGACGGGCCGGGGGCGGTGGCGGTCTCGCCCAGGTAGTCGTGCCCCCGCATCGCACACCACGCCGGAATGTCCAGCCGCGCCACCTCGTCGTCCGACAGGACCGTGACGACGCCCCCCACCGCCACCCTCCCCATCGCCTTCGCCAGCTCGATCACCGGCTGCGGGCACCGCAGCCCCAGCGCGTCCACCGTGACCTCGCCCGCCCCTGCGTCCGGCGCCGCCGGCGCCCCCGGCAGGCCCAGTTCGGACCGCACCGACGCCACCGCCCTCGGCAGCACCTCCAGGAACGCGTTGACCTCCTCCGCCGTGGTGCCCACGGGCAGCGACACCCGTACGTTCCCCTCCGACAGCACCCCCATCGCCTTCAGCACATGGCTCGGCGTCAGCGTGGAACTCGTGCAGGACGATCCGGAGGACACCGAGAACCCCGCCCGGTCCAGCTCGTGCAGCAGCGCCTCGCCGTCCACGTACAGGCAGGAGAACGTGACCAGATGGGGCAGCCGCAGGTCGGCCGCGCCGACCACCTCCACGTCCGGCACCAGCCGGGCCACCCGCCGCCGGATCCGGTCCACCAGCACCCGCAACCGCGCGCCCTCCGCCTCCGCCTCGGCGCGCACCGCCCGCAGCGAGGCCGCGGCCGCCACGACGGCCGGGAGGTTGGGGAACCCGGGGGAGCGGCCGAACTCCCGCTCGTCGGCCGGGCCCTGCGGGGCGAAGCGGACGCCCTTGCGGACCGCGAGCAGCCCGACCCCCGCCGGCCCGCCCCATTTGTGCGCGCTAGCGGCGAGCAGCGACCAGCCGCCCTCCACGGGCCCCCACGGCAGCGACTGCGCCGCGTCCACCAGCAGCGGCACCCCCGCCGCCGCGCAGACCTCCGCCACCTCCGCGACCGGCTGCACGGTGCCCACCTCGTGGTTGGCGGACTGCAGGCAGGCCAGCGCCGTGTCCGGCCGGAGCAGTTCGGCGTACCCGGCGGCGGACACCGCGCCCGTGCGGTCCACCGGGACCTCCGTCACCTCACCGCCGCCGCCCGCCGCGTGCACCTCGGCCGCGTGCATCACCGAACTGTGTTCGACCGCTGATACGACCAGGTGACCGCCGGCCCTGCGGCGGCCGGCCAGCGCCCCGGCCACACCGGAGTGAACCGCGTGCGTCCCCGATGGGGTGAACGCCAGCTCGTCGGGGCGGCACCCCACCGCGTCCGCCGCGGCCTCCCGGGCCGCGTCCAGCAGCAGCCGGGCCCGCCGGCCCTCGCGGTACAGTCGCGCCGGGTCCGCCCAGCCCTCGTCAAGGGAGGCCTGGAGGGCCTGCCGGGCGACCGGGTGCAGCGGAGCGGCGGAGGCGACGTCGAAGTACGGCATCCCGCCACGGTAGGGCACACCGCGTCAGCCCCCGTCAGATGCCTTCCGGAGTGGGCCGTTCAGGGGTGGCCCGGCCGTCCCCCGTACGGCCGAGCCACCCCTTCGGGGGCAGTAGCGGCGCGTTGGGCACCCTCCCCGCGCGACCCCAAATAGCGTCCAGTAGGGTTTGGTCCGCATAAACATCCAAACCCCTGCCTGCGTCAGGGCCGGCGACCGACCCGAGGGCCGCAGCCGGCCGCGCGGGCCGAGACTCTCGGGAAGGCGCTACGTGAGTCCCTACGGCTCCGACCGCTCGCCGCGGCGCCCGATGCGGCGGAAGCTGCTGCAGGCGCTGACGGCGGGTGCGGTCCTGGCAACCGCCACCGGTTGCTCGTACACATGGAAAGACTTCCCCCGCCTCGGGATGCCGACCCCGGTCACCGAGGAGGCGCCGCGCATCCTCTCGCTGTGGCAGGGGTCCTGGGCGGCCGCTCTGGTCACGGGCGTCCTGGTCTGGGGCCTGATCATCTGGAGCATGATCTTCCACCGGCGCAGCCGCACCAAGGTGGAGGTCCCGCCGCAGACCCGGTACAACATGCCGATCGAGGCGCTGTACACGGTGGTCCCGCTCATCATCGTCTCGGTGCTCTTCTACTTCACCGCGCGTGACGAGTCGAAGCTCCTCTCCCTCTCCGCGAAGCCCGCCCACACCATCAACGTGGTCGGCTTCCAGTGGAGCTGGGGCTTCAACTACATCGAGGACGTCGACGGCGACGCCGCCACCGGCAAGGCCGGCTCGGTCCCGAAGGAGCTCGCCTCCATCCCGGACCGGTACACCAAGGACTTCCCGGCGGGCGCCGAGGGCGTCTACGAGAAGGGCGTCCCGGCGGACGTCAACCCGGACATGGCGGCCAAGGGCAAGACCTACCCGGGTCCGACGCTGTACCTGCCCAAGGGCGAGAAGGTCCGCTTCATCCTGTCGTCCAACGACGTCATCCACTCCTTCTGGGTGGTCCCCTTCCTGTTCAAGCAGGACGTCATCCCGGGCCACACCAACGTCTTCGAGGTCACCCCTAACCAAGAGGGCATCTTCATGGGCAAGTGCGCCGAGCTCTGCGGCGTCGACCACTCCCGGATGCTGTTCAACGTGAAGGTCGTCTCGCCCGAGGAGTACCGGGCGCACCTCAAGGAACTGGCCGAGAAGGGGCAGACCGGCTTCCTGCCGGCCGGCATCAACCAGACTGACCCGGCCCGGAACGCGGAGACGAACAAACTGTGAGCATCCTCAACGAACCTCAGGGTGCCGCCGCAGCCGACTCGTACGAGAACGAGCTGCCGGTACGGCGCAAGCAACCGGGCAACGTGATCGTGAAGTGGCTCACCACCACCGACCACAAGACCATCGGTACGCTCTACCTGGTCACCTCGTTCGTGTTCTTCATCATCGGTGGTCTGCTGGCGCTCTTCATGCGCGCCGAGCTCGCCCGTCCGGGCACGCAGATCATGTCGAACGAGCAGTTCAACCAGGCGTTCACGATGCACGGCACGATCATGCTGCTGATGTTCGCGACGCCGCTGTTCGCCGGATTCGCCAACTGGATCATGCCGCTGCAGATCGGCGCGCCCGACGTGGCGTTCCCGCGGCTGAACATGTTCGCGTACTGGCTGTACCTCTTCGGCTCGACCATCGCGGTGGCCGGCTTCATCACCCCGCAGGGTGCCGCCGACTTCGGCTGGTTCGCCTACACCCCGCTGTCGGACTCGGTCCGCTCCCCGGGCATCGGCGCCGACATGTGGATCATGGGTCTGGCCTTCTCCGGCTTCGGCACCATCCTCGGCTCGGTCAACTTCATCACCACGATCATCTGCATGCGCGCCCCGGGCATGACGATGTTCCGCATGCCGATCTTCACCTGGAACGTCCTGCTGACCGGTGTCCTGGTCCTGCTCGCCTTCCCGGTGCTGGCGGCCGCGCTGTTCGCGCTGGAGTCCGACCGTAAGTTCGGCAGCCACGTGTTCGATCCGTCCAACGGTGGAGCACTGCTCTGGCAACACCTCTTCTGGTTCTTCGGACACCCAGAGGTGTACATCATCGCGCTGCCGTTCTTCGGAATCATTTCCGAGGTCATCCCGGTGTTCTCGCGCAAGCCGATGTTCGGTTACATCGGTCTGATCGGCGCGACCATCGCGATCGCCGGCCTCTCCGTGACCGTGTGGGCGCACCACATGTACGTCACCGGCGGCGTCCTCCTGCCGTTCTTCTCCTTCATGACCTTCCTGATCGCGGTACCGACCGGTGTGAAGTTCTTCAACTGGATCGGCACCATGTGGAAGGGCTCGCTGTCCTTCGAGACCCCGATGCTCTGGGCCGTCGGCTTCCTGATCACCTTCACCTTCGGTGGTCTGACCGGCGTCATCCTGGCCTCGCCCCCGATGGACTTCCACGTCTCCGACTCGTACTTCGTCGTCGCGCACTTCCACTACGTGATCTTCGGCACCGTGGTGTTCGCGATGTTCTCCGGCTTCCACTTCTGGTGGCCGAAGTTCACGGGCAAGATGCTGGACGAGCGTCTCGGCAAGATCACCTTCTGGACCCTGTTCGTGGGCTTCCACGGCACCTTCCTGGTGCAGCACTGGCTGGGTGCCGAGGGCATGCCGCGCCGTTACGCGGACTACCTGGCCGCCGACGGCTTCACCGCGCTGAACACGATCTCCACGATCAGCTCCTTCCTGCTCGGCCTGTCGATGCTTCCGTTCATGTACAACGTGTGGAAGACCGCCAAGTACGGCAAGAAGATCGAGGTCGACGACCCGTGGGGCTACGGCCGTTCGCTCGAATGGGCGACTTCCTGCCCGCCGCCGCGGCACAACTTCATCACCCTGCCGCGGATCCGTTCCGAATCCCCGGCCTTCGACCTGCACCACCCGGAGATCGCGGCCCTCGAACACCTTGAGGACCACGCCGGCGTCAAGGCAGCCGTGACCGGTGGCAAGGAGGCCGGCAAGTGAAGATCCAGGGCAAGATGTTCCTCTGGCTCTCGGCCTTCATCCTGATCATGGCCGTCGTGTACGGCGTGTGGTCGAAGGAGCCGGTCGGAACCACCGCGCTGTTCCTGGCCTTCGGCCTGAGCGTCATGATCGGCTACTACCTGGCCTTCACGGCCAAGCGTGTGGACGAGATGGCCCAGGACAACAAGGAGGCCGACGTCGCGGACGAGGCCGGCGAGCTGGGGTTCTTCTCCCCGCACAGCTGGATGCCGCTGCTGCTGGCGGTCGGCGGTGCCTTCGCCTTCTCCGGCGTCATCTTCGGCTGGTGGCTGCTGTACTTCTCCACCCCCGTGATCCTGGTGGGTCTGTGGGGCTGGGTGTACGAGTACTACCGCGGTGAGAACCAGAACCAGTAACACGCGCGGCACGGCGTCGTACGACACGGACGGGGCCCGGACACCTCTTCGGAGGAGTTCGGGCCCCGTTTGTACTCACTTGGCGCGACGAATAAGTCATATGTCCCTAACGTGACCTTCATGAGTCACACACCGCGTCTTTGGACGGTACTCAGCTGCTCCCTGCTGGTCGCGTCCCTCGGGGCCGGCGCCACCGCGTGCGGGGGTGGCGACCACCCGCTGTCGGCCAACCCCTACGACGCGGCCGAACAGGTCGCCTTCAACAAGGTGGCGGGCAGCCGGCCCGTGGACCCGGACAAGCCGCTGGAGGTGACCGCCAAGGGCGCCGACGGCAGCCGGATCACCGATGTCATCGCGGTGGACCAGCACGGCCGCAGGCTCGCCGGAGAGCTCTCCGCCAAGGGGGACCGCTGGCACAGCACCGTCCCGCTGGCCGCCGGCGTCCGTTACTCCGTCACCGTCAGCACGGAGGACGAGCGGGGCGCCCCAGGCCTGCGCAGGCTGTCCTTCGACACGACTCCGGCAAAGAAGCTCCTCAAGGTCGAATTCGGCCCTGAGGAGGGCACCTACGGCGTCGGGCAGCCCCTCGACGCCACGCTCAACGAGCCCGTCACCGACAAGGCCGCCCGCGCGCTCATCGAACGCGGCCTGGTCGTCGACGCCAGGCCCAAGCCCGTCGAGGGCGCCTGGCACTGGATCGACGACACGCACATCCAGTTCCGGCCCAAGGACTACTGGCCGGCGAACTCCAGCGTCACCCTGCGCAGCAACCTGGAGGGCATCAGGATCGCCGACATGCACGGCGCCGCCTCCACACCGCTGAAGCTGGAGTTCGGCGACCGCGTCGAGGTCATCACCAACGCGGCCTCGCACTACATGACGTTCAAGCGCAACGGCGAGGTGGTCACCACCCTCCCCGTGACCACCGGCAAGCCCGGCTTCGCCACGCGCAACGGCACCAAGGTGGTCCTCGGCAAGCAGTACTTCGTCCGGATGCGCGGCGACACGGTCGGCATCGGCGGCAGCGAGTACTACAACCTGCCTGTCTACTGGGCTACCCGGGTCACCTGGAGTGGTGAATACGTCCACGCCGCCCCGTGGTCGATCGGCTCGCACGGCTACGCGAACGTCAGCCACGGCTGCACCGGCATGAGCACCGGGAACGCGGCCTGGTTCTTCGAGAACATCCGCGAGGGCGACCTCGTCACCGTCGTGAACAGCATCGGCGAGTGGATGCCGGCCTTCGGCAACGGCTACGGCGCCTGGAACATGGACTGGGAGGAGTGGCGGGAGGGCAGCGCCCTGCTCAAGGGCACGAAGGAAGGCCGCAGCCCGGTCGACGTGGCCAGGCTCCGGCCCCAGGTCTGAACGGACGTCAGGCGTCCACCGCGAGCCGCTTGCGCAGCAGCCGCGCCAGGGCGTCCGGGAACTCCACCGGGTCCACCGGAAGGGTGACCGCGGCGTCGGCGCGGCTCCAGGTCGCGAGCCAGGCGTCCTGCGGGCGCCCCATCAGCAGCAGCACCGGCGGGCAGCGGAACACCTCGTCCTTGATCTGCCGGCACACGCCCATCCCGCCCGCCGGCACGGCCTCGCCGTCCAGCACGCAGACGTCGATGCCACCCCGGTCCAGCTCCGTCAGCACGGCCGGGAGCGTCGCGCACTCCACGAACTCCACCGGCGGGAGACCCGCTGCGGGCCTGCGCCCGGTGGCCAGGCGGACCTGCTCCCGGGTGTTGGCGTCGTCGCTGTAGAGCAGAACCCTCGCTGTCGCCCGCATTGTTTCCTCCACGCGTCAGGAAATCCTGGCGCGGATGCTACTCCGTCCGACGTGCTGTCAGCAGCGCTTCGGGCAGGCTCGCGATCACTGCTCCGATGGGCCGTTCGGGCAGTGCACACCCCCCGGACACTCCGAACGGCACCCCCCGGGGTGAGGGCGGGATAAGCGACCGACATAATGTCGGTCGTGGCGACAGCAACGACAGTAGATACCGGGCACGCGCACCCGACGGTCAACAGGCCGAACCTCGTCAGCGTCGGAACCATCATCTGGTTGAGTTCCGAGCTGATGTTCTTCGCGGCCCTCTTCGCGATGTACTTCACCCTGCGATCGGTGACCGGTGCCGAGTACTGGAGGGCTCAGGCCGACACCCTGAACCTGCCGTTCTCGGCGACCAACACCACGATCCTGGTGCTTTCCTCCCTCACCTGCCAGCTCGGCGTATTCGCCGCCGAGCGCGGTGACGTCAAGAAGCTCCGGACGTGGTTCATCGTCACCTTCGTGATGGGTGCGATCTTCATTGGCGGCCAGGTGTTCGAGTACACCGAGCTGGTCAAGCACGAGGGCATGAGCCTCTCGTCCGGTCCGTACGGCTCGGTCTTCTACCTGACCACCGGCTTCCACGGACTGCACGTGACGGGCGGACTCATCGCCTTCCTGCTGGTCCTCGGCCGGACGTACGCGGCCAAGAGGTTCACCCACGAACAGGCCACCTCGGCCATCGTCGTGTCCTACTACTGGCACTTCGTCGATGTCGTCTGGATCGGCCTCTTCGCCACGATCTACCTGATCAAGTAGCGAACACGCCGCCGGGCACGCCCGGCACCCGTCCAGAAACACCGACGCAGAAGATCCTGACACCGGGGTAATCCGTGAAAAAGCTCTCCGCACGACGACGCCATCCGCTGGCGGCGGTCGTCGTTCTACTCCTTGCGCTGGCGGCCACTGGGGGGCTGTACGCCGCCTTCGCGCCCGCGGGCAAGGCGCAGGCCGATGAAACCTCCCAGTCCCTCGCCATCGAGGAGGGCAAGAAGCTCTACGCCGTGGGCTGCGCAAGCTGCCACGGAACCGGCGGGCAGGGTTCCTCCGACGGCCCGAGCCTGGTGGGCGTCGGCTCCGCCGCCGTCGACTTCCAGGTGAGCACGGGCCGCATGCCCGCCCAGCAGCCCGGCGCCCAGGTGCCGAAGAAGCCCAACATCTACACCCAGGCGCAGATCGACCAGCTGGCCGCGTACATCGCCTCCCTCGGCGCCGGCCCGGTCACGCCGACCGAGAAGCAGTACGACCCCGCCGGTGCCGACATCGCCAAGGGTGGCGAGCTGTTCCGCAACAACTGCGCGCAGTGCCACAACTTCACCGGCGAGGGCGGTGCGCTCACGCACGGCAAGTACGCGCCCAACCTTGAGGACGTCTCGCCGAAGCACATCTACGAGGCCATGCTCACCGGCCCGCAGAACATGCCCTCCTTCCCCGACACGACCATGCCGGAGAAGGAGAAGAAGGACATCATCGCGTACCTCCAGCACGTGAACGGCGAGTACTCGACCAACCCGGGCGGTCTGAAGCTCGGTGGCCTCGGTCCCGTCTCCGAAGGCCTGTTCGGCTGGGTGTTCGGTCTGGGTGCGCTGATCGCTGTCGCCGTCTGGGTCGCGGCCCACACCGCTAAGGCCAAGAAGTCATGAGTAGCCAAGAGATTCCCGAAGAGAAGCACCTGCCGAGCGAGCAGGGCGACGCGCACCACGGCGGTGTAGCGGTCGCGGACGACCCGTTCGCCGACCCGGGCCTGCCGGCCCACAAGCCGCGCATCCAGGACATCGACGAGCGGGCCGCCAAGCGCTCCGAGCGCACCGTGGCACTGCTGTTCACGGTCTCGATGCTGGCCACGATCGCCTTCATCGCCGCGTTCGTGGCGATCCCGGTCGACAAGATCGTGTTCATCTGGCCCCTCGGCAAGGTGAGCGCGCTCAACGTCGCCCTGGGCCTGACCCTGGGCACGGCCCTGTTCTGCATCGGCGCCGGCGCGGTCCACTGGGCCCGCACGCTGATGTCCGACGTCGAGGTCGCCGACGACCGGCACGCGATCGCCGCTCCGGCGGAGGTCAAGGCCAAGGTCCTGCAGGACTTCCGCGACGGCACCGACGAGTCCGGGATCGGCCGCCGTCCGCTGATCCGCAACACGATGCTCGGCGCGCTGGCCCTGGTGCCGCTGTCCGGCGTGGTGCTGCTGCGCGACCTCGGCCCGCTGCCCGAGGACAAGCTCCGCAAGACCATCTGGGCGAAGGGCAAGCTGCTCATCAACCAGAACACGATGGAGCCGCTGCGTCCCGAGGACGTCCTGGTCGGTTCGCTGACCTTCGCCAAGCCGGAAGGCCTGGAGGAGGACGCGCACGACTACATGTCCGAGATCGCCAAGGCCGCCCTGATGATCGTCCGCATCAAGCCGGAGGACATCAAGGACAAGCGGGAACTCGAGTGGTCCCACGACGGCATCGTCGCCTACTCGAAGATCTGCACCCACGTCGGCTGCCCGATCAGCCTGTACGAGCAGCAGACCCACCACGTGCTCTGCCCGTGCCACCAGTCCACCTTCGACCTCGCCGACGGCGGCCGCGTCATCTTCGGTCCGGCCGGTCACGCGCTTCCGCAGCTGCGGATCGGTGTGAATGACGAAGGCTTCCTCGAAGCGCTCGGCGACTTCGAAGAGCCCGTCGGTCCTGCATTCTGGGAGCGCGGATGAGCACTGCCACTGCCCCTGACACCGAGCGCAAAGCACCTCGTGGCGAGCGCGTGGCCGACTACTTCGACGGTCGGCTCGGCATCTACAGCCTCGCCAAGGCGAACATGCGCAAGATCTTCCCGGACCACTGGTCCTTCATGCTGGGTGAGATCTGCCTCTACAGCTTCATCATCATCATCCTCACGGGTGTGTACCTGACGCTGTTCTTCCACCCGAGCATGAACGAGGTCGTGTACCACGGCTCGTACGTGCCGATGCAGGGCGTCCGGATGTCCGAGGCCTTCGCCTCGACCCTGGACATCAGCTTCGACGTCCGCGGCGGTCTGCTCATCCGGCAGATCCACCACTGGGCGGCCCTGATCTTCGTCGCGGCCATGCTCGTGCACATGATGCGCGTCTTCTTCACCGGCGCGTTCCGCAAGCCGCGTGAGATCAACTGGGTCTTCGGCTTCCTGCTGCTGGTCCTCGGCATGTTCACCGGCTTCACCGGTTACTCCCTGCCGGACGACCTGCTCTCGGGCACCGGTGTCCGCTTCATGGAGGGCGCGATCCTGTCCGTGCCGGTCGTCGGCACGTACCTGTCGTTCTTCCTCTTCGGCGGCGAGTTCCCCGGTCACGACTTCGTGGCCCGGTTCTACTCGATCCACATCCTGCTGCTGCCCGGCATCATGATGGGCCTGCTGGTGGCCCACCTGATCCTGGTCTTCTACCACAAGCACACCCAGTTCGCGGGCCCCGGCAAGACGAACGAGAACGTCGTCGGCATGCCGCTGCTCCCGGTGTACATGGCGAAGGCCGGCGGCTTCTTCTTCCTGGTGTTCGGCATCATCGCCGCCATCGCGGGCATCGCCTCGATCAACCCGATCTGGGCCCTCGGCCCGTACGTCCCGGACCACGTGTCCACGGGCGCGCAGCCGGACTGGTACATGGGCTTCTCCGAAGGCCTCATCCGTGCCATGCCCGGCTGGGAGATCAACCTGTGGGGCCACACCCTGGTCCTGGGCGTGTTCATCCCGCTGGTGATCTTCCCGCTGGTCCTGGTCGCGATCGCGGTCTACCCGTTCATCGAGTCCTGGGTCACCGGCGACAAGCGCGAGCACCACATCCTGGACCGCCCGCGCAACGCCCCGACCCGTACCGGCTTCGGTGTGGCCTGGCTGACCTGGTACGTCATCCTGCTGATCGCCGGTGGAAACGACATGTTCGCGCAGTACTTCCACCTGTCGATCAACTCGATCACCTGGTTCACCCGGATCGGCTTCTTCGTCGGCCCGGTCATCGCCTTCGTCATCACCAAGCGCATCTGCCTCGGCCTCCAGCGCCGGGACAAGGACAAGGTGCTGCACGGTCGCGAGACCGGCATCATCAAGCGCCTGCCGCACGGTGAGTTCGTCGAGGTCCACGAGCCGCTCCCGCAGTCCCAGCTGTACAAGCTCACCGCGCACGAGCAGTACCGCCCGGTCGAGATCGGCCCGACGGTCGACGAGAACGGCGTGGAGCGCAAGGTGACGCGCGGCGAGAAGCTGCGCGCCAAGCTGAGCAAGGGCTTCTACGGCGAGGGCACGCAGATCGACAAGCCCTCGGTGGAGGAGTACAAGGAGATCCAGAGCGGCCACGGCCACCACTGACCTCCCCCGGCCCATCGGGCCTGATCCGTTTGACTGAAAAACGATCGCCACGGTGAGAGCCCCGTCCAGTCGCTGGACGGGGCTCTTTGCCGTCCCCGCGGCTGGATAGGCTTGAGCCCTTCCCATTCGGACTGTGGACCCAGGAGCGGACCATGAACGTTGTGACCCCGGCAGGCGGCGACAGCGTGGCGGCCGGGTCCTGGCCGGCCGTCCTCGACGCCCTGCTCTCCGGCCGTGACCTGACCGCCGACGACACCGCGTGGGCGATGGACCGGATCATGCGCGGGGAGGCGACCGACGCCCAGATCGCGGGCTTCATGGTGGCCCTGCGGGCCAAGGGCGAGACGGTCGCGGAGATCAACGGCCTGGTCCGCACGATGTACGCGCACGCCAACCTGATCGAGGTGCCGGGCCGGACGGTGGACATCGTCGGCACCGGTGGCGACGGCGCCAAGACCGTCAACATCTCCACCATGTCGGCGATCGTGGTGGCCGGTACCGGCGCCAAGGTCGTCAAGCACGGCAACCGGGCCGCGTCCTCCGCGAGCGGCGCCTCCGACGTCCTGGAGAAGCTCGGGGTCAACCTGGACCTCACGCCCGCCCGCGTGGCGGAGGTCGCCGACGAGGCCGGCGTCACCTTCTGCTTCGCGGTGAAGTTCCACCCGGCGCTGCGCCACGTCGCGGCCGCCCGCCGCGAGCTCGGCATCCGCACCACCTTCAACTTCCTCGGCCCGCTCACCAACCCGGCGCGGGTCAAGGCGCAGGCCACGGGCGTGGCGGACGCCCGGGTGGCCCCGATCGTCGCGGGCGTGCTGGCCGAACGCGGTTCCTCGGCGCTGGTGTTCCGCGGGGACGACGGCCTGGACGAGCTGACCACCACCGCCACGTCCCGGGTGTGGTGGGTTCGTGACGGGGCCGTGCACGAGCAGCCCTTCGACCCGAGGGACGTCGGCATCGACCTGGTCGACGTGGCGGCGCTGCGCGGCGCGGACGCCTCGTACAACGCCGACGTGGCCCGGCGGCTGCTGGCCGGCGAGACCGGCCCGGTGCGGGACGCCGTACTGCTGAACTCGGCGGCGGCGCTGGTGGCCCTGGAGCCCTCCTCCGGCTCGCTGGAGGAGCAGCTGCGGTCCGCGATCGTGCGCGCCGGCGAGGCCGTCGACTCCGGGGCCGCCCGCGCCGCGCTCGACCGCTGGGTGGCGGCCAGCAACGCGTAGCCCCGCAGCCCCACGCACACCGACCCCGTTCCACATCGTGGACCGGGGTCTTGCGTTGGGTGGATCTTGTGGCAGGATGTCTGACCAGGTCACGAGTGACAGCGTTTTGGCCCCGGCTTGCTGTCCGGCAACCCTCCGTCCGTGGCGGGGTGCCCCGGGTGATGACCAGGTCGCAGGCAGCAAGGCCTGCGGCAAGCGCGGACCCCTCGACACCAGGGGTCCTGGTCCCGAGGAGCCTTCTTTCGTGAGCAAGCGAATGCGATAGGCGCGTAGCGCCCCCTTCTTCACACCCTCCGTGCGGACCGCAGCGGTCCGGCGCGTCGAGGCACACCCGTACCGCATCCCGACACGGCACCCGTGTACCCGCGGACGGGACGTTCGAAGCCATTCAGCCCTGCCCTCCCGGGAGACACCGCCATGTCCGCGACCCTGAACACCACCGCCACCGCTGCCGCCGCCGACTCCGACACCTGCTGCGCCGGGCCGCTGCCCGTGCTGGGCCGGGACGTCACCGTCCCCCTGGTCACCGGCGGTGAAGTCCCCTACGCGGCCCTCGACTACGCGGCCAGCGCCCCGGCCCTGCAGCGCGTGTGGGACGACGTCGCCGCCTACGCCCCGTACTACGGCAGCGTCCACCGGGGTGCCGGATACCTCTCCCAGCTCTCCACCGACCTGTTCGAGCAGAGCCGCGCCACGGTCGCCGCGTTCCTCGACTGCCGCCCGTCCGACCAGGTGGTCTTCACCCGCTCGACGACGGACTCGCTGAACCTGCTGGCGCGGGCCCTGCCGGCCGGCTGCCGGGTCTTCGTCTTCGAGACCGAGCACCACGCCTCGCTGCTGCCCTGGCGGGACGCCGACGTCAGCTACCTGGACGCGCCCCGCACCCCCGCCGAAGCCGTCGCCACCCTGGAACGTGCCCTCGCCGACCGCGAACCCCACGGCCCCGCCCTGGTCTGCGTCACCGGCGCGTCCAACGTCACCGGCGAGCTGTGGCCGGTCCGGGAGCTGGCCGCCGCCGCCCACGCGCACGGCGCCCGGGTCGTCCTCGACGCCGCCCAGCTCGCCCCGCACCACCCGGTGTCGGTCCGGGACCTGGACGTGGACTGGGTCGCCTTCTCCGGGCACAAGCTGTACGCGCCGTTCGGCTCGGGCGTGCTGGCCGGGCGGGCCGACTGGCTCCAGGAGGCCGAGCCGTACCTGGCCGGCGGCGGGGCCTCCCGTACGGTGGCCCGCCACGCCGACGGCGGCGTCGACGTCGACTGGCACACCACCGCCGCCCGGCACGAGGCCGGCTCCCCGAACGTGATCGGGGTCTACGCCATCGCCTCCGCCTGCAAGGCCCTCACCGAGGCCGGATTCGACGAGCTGGTCGCCCGCGAGCAGCACCTGATCGCCAGGGTCCGGGCCGGCCTGGCCGAGGTGCCCGGGGTCCGGGTGCTCTCCCTGTTCGGTGACGACGCGCCGCGGGTCGGCGTCATCTCCTTCGTGGTGGACGGCTGGAACAGCTCGCACTTCGCGGCCGCCCTGTCCGCCGAGTACGGCATCGGCGTGCGCGACGGCCTGTTCTGCGCCCACCCGCTGGTCCGCACCCTGCTGGGTTCTGCCCCGCAGGAGCCCGGCGAGTGCGGCTCCCCGGAGGCCACCGCTCCCGGCGCGCCCTCGCTGAACGCCATCCGGGTCAGCTTCGGCGCGGGCACCCCCGACGAGCACGTGGACCGCTTCGTAGGGGCGGTGCGGGAACTGGTGGCGGACGGCGCGAAGTGGCGTTACCACCAGGAGGACGGCCGCTGCGTCCCCGCGTCCCGCTGACGCCGAGCGGCGTCTGAGCGGCGGGGGCGCGCGCGGTGAGGGAGTGGGTCAGGCGTCCAGGCCGATGGCGAAGGCCGCTTCCAGGTCGTGCTGCGAGTACGTGCGGAACGCGACGTGCGTGTCCGTGGCCTCCACGCCCGGGATCTTGCTGATGCGGCCGGGGATGATGTCGGCCAGGTCGTCGTGGCGGGCCACCCGGACCAGGGCGATCAGGTCGTAGGTGCCGGTGACGGAGTAGACCTCGCTGACGTTCTCCAGCGCGGCGATCGACTCGGCGATCTCCGGGATGCGGTCCACGCTGGTCTTGATGAGCACGATCGCGGTGATCACGGCTGGCTGTCTCCCTCGGTGGCCGTCGCTGGTCGCCTCACTCTAGTCGTACGCCGGTACCGCACCCACGCGTAGAGGAAGCCCATCGAGAACCCCGCCAGATGGGCCAGATAGGCCACCCCGGGCCCGCTGCCGGCCCGGTGCGCCGCCAGCCACTGGAGGGCGAACCAGAACAGCAGCACCATCCACGCCGGGAAGCGCAGCGGGAGGAACAGCAGGAACGGGAAGAGGCTGGTCACCCGGGCCCGGGGGAACAGGCAGAGGAAGGCGCCCAGCACCGCCGAGATCGCCCCGGACGCCCCGACCAGGGTGTGGTCGGAGGACGCGTTGGCCGCCGCGTACGCCACCAGCGACAGGTAGCCGGTGCAGAGGTAGAACAGCCAGAACCCCGCCCGGCCCATCCGTTCCTCGGTCATCGCGCCGAAGACGAAGAGGAACAGCATGTTCCCCAGCAGGTGGAGCCAGCTGCCGTGCACGAAGAGGGCGGTCAGCGGGGTCAGCGGCTCCCCGTCGCCCCGGCCGCCGAACAGCTCCGCCGGGACCACGCCCCAGCGCCGGAAGTGGGCGGTCCCCGACTCCACCAGCGCGTCCCCGGAGCCGTACGCCGGGTTCATCCCCGAGGCCGGGCCGAGCAGGAACACCGCGCAGCACGCGGTGATCAGCGCGTAGGTCACCGGCGCCCCCCGGACCGCCTCGCACACCGCCCGCCACCTTACGATCATGGGCAAGAGCATCCCGTAACCGGACGGATACCGCCTGCACGCCCCGCCGGGCCGGGCAGCCCGTAGGGTTACGTGCTGCTGTACGTCAGGCGCTTTACTTGAACAAGCGACGAAGGAGAGAGACGGCACGATGACGGTTCCCCTGCCGACCGCCACGACCCGGTGGCGCTGCACCCTGTGCGGCAACCTCACCCGTTTCGACGTCACCCGCTCGTCGAAGGTCGTGGAGTACGTGCACCTCGACCTCGCCGGAGAGCCGAAGGTCGAGGAGCGCGAGGTGGTCAATGAGACCATCGAGTCGGTCCGCTGCCGCTGGTGCAACGCGGTGGACCAGATCGAGCTCGTGGACAGGCCCGGCGCCGACTCCTGAACGGATCGGTGACACGGATCGGTGACACGGAACGGCAAGCGAACGGCAAGCGGAACATCACGGTAGGGGTGACGGATTGTGGAGCCAGCAAGCGGCGCTGAGCCGGCCGGTGCGGCCGGCGACGCCGCCGAGGTCCTCGACCGCCCGCTGCCGGAAGGCGTCCGGCGCCGCGTCGTCGCGCTCGTCTCGGACGCCTTCGGCGGCCTGACGCTCGCCGACCTCCCTGCCCAGCTGCGCCAGTACGCCCGTTTCACCCCGACCCGCCGCGCCAAGTTCGCGGGGAACGCCATGGCCGCGGCCGTCGAGACCGACGCCGTGTTCCGCGGCCGGGTCGCGGAGAAGGTCCGCGAGGCCCAGCCCGAGCTGGCCGGGGCCCTGGAGTCCGGGGCCCCGCCCGCGGCCGCCGACCCGCTGGACGTGGCCGCCGCCGCGTACGTGCTGCGCCCGGCCGGCTGGGTCAAGCTGGTGGCCGCCGCCGGTGAGGAGGCCCAGCGGGCCGACGCCGAACGGCTCGGCGAGGAGAGCCGGCGCGAACTGGAGCGGCTGCGCGAGGAGCTGGCCGTACTGCGGGAGGCCCAGCGCACCGGCGGCGAGCAGCTGCGGGCCGAGCTGGAAGCCGCCCGCAAGGAAGCCGAATCGCTTCAGCGGAAGCTGCGCAGCGCGCAGAACGACGTCAAGCGGGGCGAGGCCGCCCTGCGGAAGACGACCGCCGAGATCGAGGGGATCCGCGCCGAGGCGACGGCCCAGGTGGCGGCCGCGGAGAGCGAGACCCGGCGCCTCAAGGCGCGGCTCGCCGAGGCCGAGTCGGCGCTGGAGTCGTCCCGGCGGGCCACGAGGGAGGGCCGCAGCGTCGAGGACATGCGGCTGAGGCTGCTGCTGGACACCGTGCTGGACGCGGCCCAGGGGCTGCGCCGGGAGCTGGCGCTGCCACCGGTGTCGACCCGTCCCGCCGACACCGTCGACGCGGTGGAGCCGGGCCGGATGACCCCGAAGGACATCGCGGCGCGCGCCCTGTCGGAGACCGACCCGGCGCTGCTGGACCAGCTGCTGGCACTGCCGCAGGCCCATCTGGTGGTGGACGGCTACAACGTCACCAAGACCGGCTACCCGACGATGCCGCTGGAGAAGCAGCGGCTGCGGCTCCTCGGCGGGCTGTCGATGCTGGCCGCGCAGACCGGTGCCGAGATGACCTGCGTGTTCGACGGGGCGGAGTTGGCGGCCCCGGTGCTGCTCGCGCCGCCGCGCGGGGTGCGGGTGCTGTTCTCCAAGCCGGGCGTCACCGCGGACGAGTTGATCCGGCAGCTGGTGCGGGCCGAGCCGCCGGGCCGGCCGGTGGTCGTGGTCTCCACCGACCGCGAGGTGGCCGACGGCGTGGCCAAGGCCGGGGCGCGACCGGTCGCGTCCGCCTTGTTGCTGAAGCGGCTTTCGCGCGTCTCGTAACTCCTGCGCGTTATGCCCGATTTGAGGGAACGCTCGGTCAAGGGGCGCGTACGCAGCGTTCGGTGAAGGTAAAGAAGCCGGCGGGCGGCGTGAATTTTTCCCCGCAGGATTTGAAGTGATCACAGCCCGGTCACTAGGGTGCGGCCCAAACCTTCGTGCGATTGATCACTCGTCCGAGTGGCGGCGAAGGTGCTGCAAAGGAGCTCGCCTCCGTGGCCTCCCACCGTCGTCCCAAGCAGCCGAACCGCGCGCGCGTCACCGTGCTCACCGCGACCGCCGCCGCTGCCGTCGCCCTCTCCTCCCACTCGGCCGTGGCCGCCCCGGCCAAACCCGGCAAGGACGAGGTGAAGGCCAAGGTCGACGCCCTCTACGAGGAGGCCGAGAAGGCCACCGAGAAGTTCAACGGGGCCAAGGAGCAGCAGGAGAAGCTGGAGAAGGAGATCGGCCGGCTCCAGGACCAGGTCGCCCGGGGCCAGGGCGACCTCAACGAGCTCCGCCGCACCCTCGGTTCCATGGCCTCCGCCCAGTACCGCACCGGCGGCATCGACCAGTCGCTCGCCCTCTTCCTCTCCTCCGACCCCGAGGACTACCTCGACAAGGCCGCCACCCTCGACCAGTTGAGCGGCCAGCAGCTCGAAGCCGTCCAGAAGATCCAGACCAAGCAGCGCGCCCTCGCCCAGCAGCGGCAGGAAGCGGCCGCCAAGCTCAAGGACCTCGACGCCACCCGCAAGGAACTCGGCGAGAAGAAGGCCGCGATCCAGACCAAGCTCGGCGAGGCGCAGAGGCTGCTCAACTCCCTGACCGCGCAGGAGCGTTCACAGCTCCAGGACGAGGAGGAGCGGGCCAGCCGCGACGCGGGCGACCGGGCCGGCCTGGGTGGTGCGACGGGCTCGGGCCGCGCCGGGGCGGCCCTCGCCGCCGCCAAGACCAAGCTCGGCAGCGCGTACATATCGGGCGCCGAAGGCCCCACCGCCTTCGACTGCTCCGGCCTGACCCAGTGGGCCTACAAGCAGGCCGGCGTCGGCATCAGCCGGACCACCTGGACCCAGGCCAAGGAGGGCACCCGCATCCCCCTGAGCCAGCTCCAGCCCGGCGACCTGGTGTTCTTCTACGACGACCTGCACCACGTCGGCCTGTACGCCGGCAACGGCATGACCCTGCACGCCTCGAACCCGCGCGGCGGCGTCAAGTACGAGAAGATCAGCTACATGGACCCCCAGTTCGGGGTACGCATCTGAGCACGCGCGGTACCGCGCCCGCGCGCCGTACCGCGCCCCGCCGTACCGGGCCACCCCGCCGTACCACGCCACTGCGCCGTACCGGGCCACCGCGCCGTACCGCCCCGTGCGTCGACCGTCCGGGCGAATTCCGCGCCCCCCGCACGACCCCGCGCCCCGCCGATGACCTGCGTCTGTCGGCGGGGCGCCGCCGTCCGCCCGCCCGCGGGTCGTTGGCCGGGGTGTGTCCGCACGGCTACTGTCTGCCAGCGCGGAGCCCGGCCACGACCGTCCACGGGGGCGGACACGGGCGCCGCGCAGCGGAAGGGAGTGCGGCTTCCCGTGGGGAACCATCGCCGGCCGGCATCCGCCGGCCTCGACCGGAACGCGGCGGTCACCGCCCTGTCCGCCGCCGCGGCCGCCACCGCGACCGTCCTGACGGCCGGAGCCGGCACCGCCGGCGCGGCCCCCGCCGACCCGGCGTCCGGCGCCCGCGCCCAGGTGGACCGCCTCTTCGAGGAGGCGGAGCAAGCCACCGAGCGGTTCAACGAGGCGGGGGAGCGGTCCGCGAAGCTCCGCGCCGAGGTCCGCCGCGCCCAGGACGCCGTCGCCCGCGGCCAGGACCGCATCAACACCATGCGGGGCGTGCTCGGCGCCTTCGCCGGCGCCCAGTACCGGTCCGGCGGCCTCGACCCCACGATGGAACTGCTGCTCACCGAGGACCCGGACGAGTACCTGGAGAAGGCCGGCACCCTCGACCGGCTGACCGGACACCAGGCCCGCCAGCTGACCGAACTCCGCGAGGAGCAGCGGGCGCTGAACCAGCAGCGGCGGGAGGCCGCCGCCAAGCTCGCCGAACTGGAGGAGCTCCGCGCCGACGTGGCCCGGCACAAGCGGGCCGTCACCGCCAAGCTGGCGGCCGCCCGGCGGCTGCTGAACGCCATGCCCTCCGAGGAACGGGCCGACTACGAACGCTCCTCGCGGTCCGGCGACCGCGCCGGCGCCGGTGCCGTGCCCGACATGCCCTCCTTCGCCCCCGGCTCCGGTCGGGCCGCGGCCGCGGTGATGGCCGCGCGTGCCGCCGTCGGACGCCCGTACGTGTGGGGGGCCACCGGGCCCTCCGGCTTCGACTGCTCCGGGCTGATGGTCTGGTCGTACCGGCAGGCCGGGGTCGCCCTGCCGCGCACCTCCCAGGCGCAGCGGCACGCCGGACGGCGGGTCCCGCTGTCCGAGGCGCGGCCGGGGGACCTGATCACGTACCGCTCCGACGCGAGCCACGTCGGCATGTACGTGGGCAACGGCCAGGTCATCCACGCCCCGTACCCGGGCGCGCCCGTCCGCTACGACCCGGTCGGCATGATGCCGGTCTCGGGCGTCACCCGCGTCTGAGGCCGCATGGCCCGGCCCCGCGGGTGCCCCGCGGCGGAGCCCCGTGTGGTGGGACGGGGCGTCGGCTGCGCCGCTCGGCTCCGGCCGGGCCCGCTCAATCGCCGCTCGGGCTTGAAGCGCGACCCGGCTGCGACGGGTGCCCCGGGGGGCCCCGCCGGGGCCCGCTCAATCGCCGCTCGGGCTGGAGTGGCCCGGCGGGGTTTGGTCCCGCAGGCCGGCTCCGGGTGGGCAATTCCAGCCTCGCCGGCGATTGAGGCGCGGGGTACGGGGCGGAGCCCCGTGTGCTCGGGCGGAGCGGTGGCCGTGCGGCTTTGGCTTCGCCGGTGCCCGCTCAATCGCCGCTCGGGCTGGATGGTGCGGCCCGGCTGCGACGGCTGCCCCACGGGGTTCCGCCCGGTGCGCTCGGGCGGGGTGGGTGCCGGCGGGGGGCGCGTAGCATCGGCGGGTGCTTCGTTTTGCCGTCCGTGCTTCGCTGCCCGTCCTGCTGGCGCTGTCCGTCCTGGTCGGGTGCGGCGCGCCGGCCGGCGGCACCGCCGGCGCGGACGTGCGCCGGGCGGTAGCCGACTGGGCCGCGGGCGGTTCCGGCCGCCCCGCCGGGGTACCGCTGGAGTCCTGGGCGTACGAGGTCACCTCGGTCAGGGTCGACCCCGGCGGGGCCCGCGCCACCGCCGCGGCGGAACTCCGCTACCGGCTCGCCGGGTACGACACCGGCCCGGCCGCCGGCGCGCGGGAGCTGTCCCTCGCCGCCGAGGACGGCCGCTGGCGGGTCCTCGCCGACCGCCCGGCGCCGGGCGCCCCGCCGCAGCTGTGGGACCAGGGCCCGGTGAGCGTGGTGCGGGGCGACCGGGTGCTGGTGCTGGGCACGCGCCCGGAGCCGGAGCTGCGGGCCGTTGCCGCCACCGCCGACGGGGCCGCGCCGGCGGTCTCCGCCGCCTGGCCGGAGGGCCGCCCGGGCCGGGCCGTCGTACTGGTCCCCGGCTCCGCGGACCGCATGGCGGAGCTGCTGGGCGCCCCGGCCCCCGCCTACCGCGGCACGGTCGCCGTGACCACGGGCCGCGTCGGCGCCGCCCCACTGCCCGCGGACCGGGTCGTGGTCAACCCCGAGGCGTACGCGGGCCTGGCCGAGCCGGGCCGGCAGGTCGTCCTCGCCCACGAGCTCACCCACGTGGCGACCCGCACGGCCACCTCGGCCCGGACCCCGCAGTGGCTCTCGGAGGGCTTCGCGGACTGGGCCGCGTACCGCGGCCGCGCGCACACGCCGGCGCAGGCCGCCCCCGCCCTGGCCCGCGCCGTACGCGGGGGCCGGGTGCCCGACGCCCTGCCCGCCGACCGGGACTTCACCCCCGGGGGCGACCAGGAAGCCGTCTCCCGGGCGTACGAGGGGTCCTGGCTGGCCTGCCGTCTGATCGCCGACCGCTGGGGCGAGCAGGCCCTGCGCGAGCTCTACCGGGCCGCGGCCCGCGAACCGCTGCCCGAGGCCCTCTCCCGCACCCTGGGCACCGACCCCGCCGCCCTCACCGCCGCATGGAGGTCCGCCCTGCGCGCGGACCTCGCCTAGCGGGCCGGGGCCATGTCGTCCTCGGCGCGGGTGCCCGCCAGGGGTCGCGGCGCGGCCGGGGCGGGGTCCGGGGCCGACCACAGCACGCGGCAGGCCGCGACCGTCGCCCACACCAGCAGGGCGTTGCGGACCAGGATCAGCAGGATGCCGATCCACTCGCTCGCCACGATCTGCGAGAAGAACGTCGGGAACTCCAGCTGGGTGAAGGCCGTCGCGACGAGCAGGATCCGGGCGGGCCGCACCATCCGCGAGTCCGCCAGGGTCAGGCAGGCCGCCGCGAGGGCCACCAGCCACACCAGGTACTGCGGGCTGATCACCCGGCTGGTGATGGTGAACAGCAGCACCGCCGTGAACGCGGCCTCGTACACCACCCGCTCGTCGCCGGACCGGATCCGGGTCCGCAGCCGCCACACCAGCAGCCATCCGAACGCCACCGCCGTCAACCCCAGGGAGAGCGCGCTCACCGTCTGCACCCACGGCCCGAGGAACTCCACCGAGCCGTAGTTCAGCTTCACCTCGCCCTCCCACCAGCCGAACGCGCGCGCGAAGTGCAGCGGCAGCGCGCCCAGGGACTCCACCTCGGTGCCCCGGTCCCGCTGGAACGTCAGGAACGCCAGCGAGCCGGGCATCCAGGCGGCGAAGAGCAGGAGCAGCAGCGTCCCCGTGACCGCCGCCGACACCCAGGCCGCGCGGCCGCGCACCCCGGCGATCAGCAGTGCCGGCCACACCTTCAGCACCGCCCCGAGCGCGATCAGCGGGCCGCGTACCCGGGGCAGGAGGAGGGCGGCCACCGCCACCGCCGCGACGAAGATGTCGTACCGGGCGTACGCCGTCGGGCCGACCAGCGGCACCGCCCACACCCAGTACCAGGCGCCGCGCGCGCCCCGCCGGGCCAGCAGCCAGACGACCACCGCGTCGGCGGTCAGGCAGAGCAGGACGAAGGCGGCGGTGTAGGAGAGGAACGGGACGAGCCCCGGGGCCAGTACCGGCAGCGCGGCGCCGGGTGGGTACTGCCAGGTGACGTCGGTCAGGGGGTAGGTGCCGCCGCGGAGCACGCCGTACCACCCCTGGTAGATCACCGTGACGTCGATCGTCACGTCACCGCCCGGCAGGGGGATCACCCGGAAGGTGCAGAGCAGCAGCAGGATCCTGGTGGCCGACCAGGCCGATGAGAGCTTGAGCACCGCGCCATGATGCCCAGGTCGGGGGCCTCGGGGCCATGGGACGCGGCAATCCGAACCGGTCCGGTACTGTCGGCAGGCCATGCACAAGACGCTGATCGTGACCAATGACTTCCCGCCGAGACCGGGCGGAATCCAGGCATTCCTGCACAATATGGCCCTGCGTCTGGACCCGGACCGCGTCGTCGTCTACGCCTCCACCTGGAAGCGCGGCACGGAGGGGCGGGAGGCCACCGCCGCGTTCGACGCGGAGCAGCCGTTCCGGGTGGTCCGGGACCGTACGACGATGCTCCTGCCGACCCCGCGGGTCACCCGGCGGGCGGTGGGCCTGCTCCGCGAGCACGGCTGCGAGTCGGTGTGGTTCGGCGCGGCGGCACCGCTCGGCCTGATGGCGCCGGCCCTGCGGCGGGCCGGGGCGCGCCGGCTCGTCGCGACCACGCACGGCCACGAGGCCGGCTGGGCGCAGCTGCCGGCGGCCCGGCAGCTGCTGCGGCGGATCGGCGAGGGCACGGACGCGCTGACCTACCTCGGCGAGTACACGCGCTCGCGGATCGCGTCGGCGCTCACCGCCGGGGCGGCGGACCGGATGGTCCAGCTGCCGCCCGGCGTGGACGAGAAGGCCTTCCATCCGGACTCGGGCGGCGCGGAGGTGCGGGCCCGGCTGGGCCTGTCCGACCGCCCGGTCGTGGTGTGCGTCTCGCGCCTGGTCCCGCGCAAGGGGCAGGACACGCTGATCCGGGCGATGCCGCGGATCCTGGCGGCCGTGCCGGACGCGGTGCTGCTGATCGTCGGCGGCGGACCGTACGAGGCGGACCTGCGGCGGCTGGCGGCCTCGACGGGGGTCGCGGACTCGGTGGTCTTCACCGGCGCCGTCCCGTGGGCCGAACTCCCCGCGCACTACGGGGCGGGGGACGTCTTCGCCATGCCGTGCCGGACCCGGCGGGGCGGGCTGGACGTGGAGGGCCTCGGCATCGTCTACCTGGAGGCGTCGGCCACCGGGCTGCCGGTGGTCGCGGGCGACTCCGGCGGGGCGCCGGACGCGGTGCTGGACGGCGAGACCGGCTGGGTGGTGCGCGGCGGCGACCCGGGGGACGCGGCGGAGCGGATCGTGACGCTGCTGCAGGACCCGGAGCTCCGGGCGCGGATGGGGGCGCGGGGGCGGGCCTGGGTGGAGGAACGCTGGCGCTGGGACCACCTGGCCGCGGGGCTCCGCGACCTGCTCTGAACCGCCGCGGCCGCGCTTCCGCTTCGGGGCTGGGTGGTGCCGCGCGGGTCGGGGTTCGGGGTCGTGTGGTCGTCACGGCCCTGTGGGTCGTAGGGGTGGGCGGTGCGTTGTCAGGGGGTACTGTCACGCCGAACCGTGGCTGCGCCGCGTATGGGCGGATGGCGGGATTCCGCCCATCATGCCGCCATGTCACCTAATCTGACGCGCCGTCACGTACTGGGCCTCGCCGCCCTGCAGGCCGCCGCCACCCTCGGGGTGACGAGGATCGGCCTGACCGAGGCGGTCGCCGCCGCCGAGCCGACCTCCTACGCCCCCGCCGTCGTCGTCGGCTCCGGCTACGGCTCCGCCGTCGCCGCCCTCCGCCTCGGCGAGGCCGGCGTACGGACCGTCGTGCTGGAGATGGGCCGGCTCTGGGACGCCCCCGGTCCCGACGGGCGGGTCTTCCCGCCCACCACCGCCCCCGACCACCGCTCCATGTGGTTCCGCACCCGCACCGAGGCACCGCTCGCCCAGTTCCTCTGGCTCGACGTCGTCAACCGCGACATCAGCCCGTACCCCGGCGTCCTCGACCGGGTGGACCACGGCGCGATGTCCGTGTACGTCGGCCGCGGCGTCGGCGGCGGCTCCCTGGTCAACGGCGGCATGGCGCCCACGCCCCGCCGCTCCTACTTCGCCGAGGTCCTCCCGGCCGTCGACGCGGACGAGATGTACGGCACGTACTTCCCCCTCGCCCGCCGGATGCTCGGCGTCAACGACATCGACCCGGCCTGGTTCGAGTCCACCGAGTGGTACCGCTTCGCCCGGGTCTCCCGCAGGCACGCCCACAACACCGGCCTGCGCACGGTCTTCGTGCCCAACGTCTACGACTTCGGGTACATGCGGCGCGAGGCGGCCGGAGAGGTGCCCAGGTCGGCCCTGGCCGGCGAGGTCATCTACGGCAACAACCACGGCAAGCGCAGCCTCGACAAGACCTACCTCGCCGCCGCGCTGGGCACCGGCAACGTCACCATCGAGACCCTCCAGCGGGTGGCCGGCGTACGGGCCGACCCGGCCGGGGGCTACGTGCTGACGGTGCAGACCCTCGACCTGTCCGGCCGGGTCACCCGCACCCGCGAACTCGGCTGCCGCCGGCTCTTCCTCGGCGCGGGCAGCCTCGGCACCACCGAGATCCTGCTGCGGGCCCGCGACACCGGCACCCTGCCCGCGCTCAGCGAGAAGGTCGGTCTCGGCTGGGGCGCCAACGGCAACGTGATGACCGCCCGCGCCAACCACCTGTGGGACACCGTCGGCGCCAGGCAGGCCACCATGCCCGCCCTCGGCATCGACGACTGGGACAACGCCGCCAACCCGGTGTTCGCGGAGATCGCCCCGCTGCCCATGGGCCTGGAGCACTGGATCTCCCTGTACCTGGCGATCACCAAGAACCCGGAGCGCGGCCACTTCACCTATGACCCGGCCACCGACTCGGCCCGTCTCCACTGGCGGAGCGAGCAGAGCAGCCCGTCCGTGAACGCGGCCAGGAGCCTCTTCGACCGCATCAACCGCCGCAACGTCACGGTCTACCGGCACGACCTGTTCGGCGGCAACCGGGCCTTCGCCGGCGACTTCACCTACCACCCCCTGGGCGGCTGCGTGCTGGGGGAAGCGACCGACCCCTACGGCCGGGCCAAGGGCCACCAGGGCCTGTACGTCGTCGACGGCTCCCTCGTGCCGGGGTCGCTCGGCGTGAACCCGTTCCTCACCATCACGGCCCTCGCCGAACGCAACATGGCCAGGATCCTCGCCGAGGACCCGGCCTAGGGCCGTGGGCCGTGGGCCGGGAACGCGGGCCGGAACGCGGACGGGCCGGTCCCGGCGGCCGGTGAGGGCCGCCGGGACCGGCCCGAAGGCATCGGTCGTGCTGCCGGATCAGCTGTAGTGGCGCAGGAAGGTGCCCTTCGACCAGTTCCAGCCGGAGATGGTGCTCCAGCCCGCCTTCGCCC
The DNA here is from genome assembly GCF_042900645.1 of Streptomyces sp. NPDC012888. Lineage (NCBI taxonomy): Bacteria > Bacillati > Actinomycetota > Actinomycetes > Kitasatosporales > Streptomycetaceae > Streptomyces > Streptomyces sp. NPDC012888. The sequence continues at coordinate 197,094 of NZ_JBIBBM010000001.1, forward strand.
CGTTCAGGGCGCCGTTGGTGCCGGCGGTGTGCGTGAACATCCGCACCGAGCCGTCGCTGTAGCCGAACATGCTGCCGATGTCGTCCCGGCCGTCGCCGTCGTAGTCGCCGGGCACGATCTTCATCTGCCCGTACGACCAGTTACCGATGGCCGACTGCCACGCCAGGGTGGTGGAGGTGGCGAACTTGCCGGTGCGGTTGAGCGGGTCGGCGGCCGCCAGGAACATGGCGTCGTGGCCGTCGGCGTAGTCGTACCAGAGCATCATGTCGTCCAGGCCGTCGCCGTTGAAGTCACCGGCGTGCGGGTGCGTCCGGTTCCAGTCGCCCCAGCCGGTGGCGGTGCCCGCCCACGAGGAGAAGTGGTTGGCGAACCCGCCGTTGGGCAGGGCGAGGAAGGTCAGCGCCTTCAGGTCGCCGTTGCCGTAGCCGTACAGCGCGGAGAGGTCCTCGCGGCCGTCGCCGTTGAAGTCGCCCGTGATGAACTTGGAGCGGTTGACGTCCCAGCCGGTCGCACCCTCCTGGTGCGAGGGGAACGGGGCGTTGAACCCGCCGCTCACGTTCGAGGTGAAGGTGAACAGCGTGTCCCGGCCGTCCCAGTACGAGTACCAGGCCATGAGGTCGTCGCGGCCGTCGCCGTTGAAGTCGCCCGAGTTCAGGGTCATCGACCCCGAGTAGTAGCCGCCCTTGCCCGAGGACCAGGACACGAACGGGAAGCCCAGCTTGCCGTCGGCCTGCCCCAGCGACGTGAACAGCTTGACCACGCCGTCGCCGTAGTCGTAGAGCGCGGCCATGTCACCGCGGCCGTCGCCGTTGTAGTCGCCGGTCGCGAACTTCATGCGGCTGATGTTCCAGCTGCCCACCTGCGACTCGTACCCCTTCAGCGGGCCCTGGAAGGTGCCGTCGCTGTTGGTGAGGAACGAGTTGAGGGAGGACCGGTTGTCCGCGGCGACGTACCAGGCCGCCATGTCGCTGCGGCCGTCGCCGTTGTAGTCGTGCCGGACGACGGTGTTGCTGGACCACTTGGACTGGCCCGCCGTGTTGTAGATCACCAGGTTGCCGCGGTCCTGGAGCAGCGCGTAGCCGTCGGCCGCCAGGGACTTGGACTCCCAGAGGGAGTCGCCGCCGCCGGCCGGGTAGACCACCAGGTTGCCGTTCGACTGCATGAGGGCCGTGGCGCCGGGGTTGCCCGCGGTGTTCGTCTGCCACATCACCTTGCCGGCGTCGGAGGTGATGACCAGGTTGCCGTCGGCCTGCATGGTGAGCTTGGCGGAGTTGGACGTGTACGACTGGCCGGACGCGATGGTGGTGCCGGTCGGGATGTACGCGCCGCCGGTCACGCCGTCGATGGTGAACCGGCTGCTGAAGGAGGTGTTGGTGCCGGCCTCCGGGGCCCGGCCCGGCCAGCCGAGCATGGTGTTGTCCGACTTGCGGGCCCACAGGTCGGCGTAGACGGAACCGGCGGGGTCGTTCGTCATGTCGCCGGAGGACCCGATCACCGGGTAGTCCTTGGCGGGCACCCCGAAGCCGATCTTCAGCCGGCTCGCGGGCAGGCCCCACTTGGCCGTGTCGACCTCACCGAGGGTGCCGGCCTTGGTGGCCAGGGCGCGGAAGGTGTCACCGGTGGCGTCCTCGCGCAGCCAGAGGTCCGGCAGCCCGTCCGCGTTGACGTCGCCCGGGGTGATCAGGGTGAACCTGTCCCAGTCGGTGCCGCCCACCAGGGCGGGGGCGCGGCTGTAGGCGAGGTCCAGGTCCTTGGTGGCGCGGTTGCCGTAGTAGGCCCACAGCAGCTTGCCCTGCTTGACGAGCAGGTCGGGCTGACCGTCACGGTTGAGGTCGCCGGGTGCGGCGACCTGGTCGGCGTCGGCCCAGTGGTCGTCGCCGGACTCGCAGCCGATCTCCGGGTCGGCGACCGGGCAGGTGACGGTGGGCTCGGAGACCTTCGAGGGGAGGATCCGGCCGGTGCCGTCGTTCGGGTAGACCCGGATCTTCTTCCGCTTGTCGACGGCGTCGTACTCCAGGGAGACCAGGTCGTTGTACCCGTCCTCGTGCCAGTCGCCGAAGTTGGCGACCTGCTTCCCGGTGAAGGAACCGCCGGCGTTGGTGGCGTTGTTGAACTCCTTGGCGCCCTGGCTGGCGTAGGTCATCAGGGTGCCGTTGGAGTCGACGCTCCAGATGTCCCGGATGCCGTCGCCGTTGAGGTCGCCCTGGATGTCACGGGTGGCGCTGCGGGTGGCGTAGTACAGGTAGGTGGCGACGTCCGACCGGTTTCCGGCCCCGTCGACGCTGTACGCGTACACGAAGTGCGGTCCGTAGCTCGGCGGGGTGACCTTGGCGGCCTGGCCGGGCGCGACCTCCTTCACCTCCGGGTCGGAGTCGGACCAGTAGTGGTAGCCGCGGACGTCGGTGACGCCGTTGGGGTCGAAGGTGAAGGCGCCCTCGCTTCGGGCCCGGCCGGTGGTGGCGGGCCAGCCCTTCTCACCGTTGGGGAACACCGTGGAGGAGATCACCGGCGGCTTGCTGGGCCGGGTCCGGTCCACGGTGAACTTGCAGGTCTTCGAGACCACGGAGGCCGCGCCGTCCTGGTCGCGGGCGACGACGTTCCAGGTGTAGTCACCGGTGGGCAGGTCCGCGTCCGGGACGGACCAGGTGGTGACCCGGTCCTTGAGCGCGGGCAGCTTCTCCGTCTTGAACGGTGTGGTGACACCGGGCTTGAACAGCCGGAACTCGGCGAAGAGGTTGCCGGCGTCCTTGTCGTCGGTGGTCGCGTGGAGGCTGACCCGGGTGTTGCCGATGACACCGCCGGTGGAGCAGTCCGTCTTGGGGTGCGTGCCCAGGTCCTCGGGCTTCTTCGGCGGGTTGTTGTAGACGAACTCCAGGACCGCGGTCTTGGCGTCGAACTTCTTCCAGCCGAAGGTGTCCGACTCGTCCGAGGCGTACAGGCCGAGGGTGACGGACGCCTTGGGCTTGCCGGTGGAGGGCTTGGCCCGCGACTTGATCAGGTTGGTGACGTCGAACTCCAGGTTGCCGGCGGCGCAGTCCTTGCTCCACCCCTTGGAGTCGTTCACCGTGCCGAGCGGCACGGTGCCGATCTTGCCCGGCTGGTTGCTCCAGTTGGTCTTCCGGGAGATGTCACCGGTCTGCCAGAGCTGCACCGGCCGTGACTCGCAGGACCAGGACCAGGTGTTCCTGATCCGGAAGGTCGCCTTCTTGACGTCCGCGCCCATCACCGGGGTGGTGTCGAGCTGGACGAAGGACCGCGAGATGCGGTCGGAGCCGCCCGTCTCGGCCTCGTAGCCGACCCGGATCGGGTCCTTGGTGTTCCAGAACGAGGTGCGCGGGTAGTGCTTGTAGACCCGGGTCCAGTTCTGCTTCTTGCCCCAGTCCCAGGACGGGTCGATGAAGACCGGGTACTGGGTGTCGGCGTCGGTCAGCAGCGCCTGGTCGGGCTTGATCTCCAGGGTGTCCCCGGTGACCGTGGTCGGCATCGGGGCGTCGTTGGAACCCGGCGGGGGCTCGAAGGCGTCGGCGGGCGCCGGCTCCTCGGAGGTGGTGGCCGCCGTGGTGGCGGAGAAGGTGCTCGCGGCCGCCGGGGCGGGTTCGCTGGTGGCGGTGGTGGAGTCCCACATCGTCGGCGACGGGCTGGTGAACACCGTCTGCCCGGCCGGGTCGACGGCGAGCACGCTGCCGGTGTCCGGGTCGGTGGAGACGTCCAGGCCGACGGTGGAGAACTTGAACTTCAGCGAGGCGAGTTCGGGGTTCTTCGCCGCTTCGGCGGTCTTGACCACCAGCAGCTGGGAGAAGCCCTCGACCTCGGCCTTCAGCTGGAGGTCGACGCCGGGCAGCACCTCGGCGTACGTGGCCACGTTCTCGTCGAGGGTGGGCATGGGCAGCGCCTTGGGCCAGGCGAGCGTGAGGTTCCGCCCGTCCTTGACGCCGGAGAGCAGCGGGGCGGTGCCGCCGCCGGAGAACGTGACGTCGACCAGGGAGGCCTTCGGCTTCACCGCCCCTCCCGCGGCGAAGACGAGCGTCGGGTCGGTGGCGACCCAGACGCCGTCGCGCAGTACGCGGATGGCACCGCCGTACCGGCGGACGGACCAGGTGCCGTCCGGCTGCGCCCAGGTGTCGGTGGTCTCGGTGCGCGCGGAGACCAGCTCGTACGGCTGGCCGGTGGCCTGCGCCTGGGCGAGGGCGTGGTCCTCGGCGCTCGTCGAGCCGTTGGCGACGGGGTCCTCGACGGCGACCGCCGGGGTGGCGGCCGGCGGGGAAAGGGCAATTCCGGAAGTAAGAATTCCGGTAATCAGGGCGAGGGGAATCGCCCGATTCCGGCGGTGGCCGGAAGATTCGGTTCTATGTCTCACTAGGGCCTCTTGCTGGTTGATATTCGGCGAGACGATACAGCGGCAGTCGCTCTTCGGCGCAGGGACTTGAGGTTCCCTTGAGGTTTCCCGGTTGGCCCCTGCTTGGCGCTTCTGCCCTGCATATGGGCATGATCGCGATTGCGTCGGTATCCCTCCCGACGAGTCGATCATGCCGGTTTGGCCTCGGACCGTAATCTTTTCCCGTCCTGTAGCCTGCGGCGGATATTTCGAAATACCCGTAGGGGAGTACGCGTGAAATACGCGCGAAGAAGAGGGATATCGGTGGCGCTGGCCACCGCTGTCCTCCTGGGTGCGCTGCCAGGGGCCGCGAGCGCGGCCCAGGCCGAAGACCGTGTGAAACTGCCGCAGTTGAAGCAGCCGAAGGCCGTGCCGGTGACCGGCATGAAGGCGGGCGGGACCAAGCGTCCCGACGCCGCGGCCCGGACCCAGAAGCCGAAGACCGCCTGGCCGGCTGCCGGCGCCGGGCAGGTCTCCCTGGACCGCGGCGGTCGGGTGGGCTCGCTGCCCGTCAACGTGGTGCCCGAGGCGCCGCGTCCGGCCCCGAAGAGCTTCGGCGCGGCCGCGGCCCGCCCCGCCGGCGGCGCGGCCAAGGTCTCCGTCGCCGACCGGAAGACCGCCCGCAAGGCCGGCGTGGACGGCGTCCTGCTGTCCGTGTCCCGCCCCGGCGGCTCGTTCGCCCAGAAGACCCCGGCCAGGGTCGAGGTGGCGTACGACGCGTTCCGCCACGCCTACGGCGGCGACTGGGCGGCCCGGCTCCGGCTGGTGCAGCTCCCCTCCTGCGCGCTGACCACTCCCGAACGCCCGGAGTGCCGCACGCAGAAGCCGCTGCCGACGGAGAACGACGTCCGGACCGGCAAGCTGACCACCCGCACCGCGCTGGCCCCGACCGCCATGGTGATGGCCGCGACGGCGGAGGAGTCCGGCCCGACGGGCACCTACAAGGCCACCTCCCTCCAGCCCTCCGGGACCTGGAGCGCGGGCGGCTCGACCGGCGCCTTCTCCTGGACCTACCCGATCTCCGTGCCCCAGGTGCCGGGCGGCCCGCAGCCGTCCATCTCGCTGGGGTACAGCTCGCAGGCGGTCGACGGTCTCACCGCGGCCACCAACTCCCAGCCGTCCTGGATCGGTGACGGCTGGGGCTGGGAGCCCGGCTACATCGAGCGCAAGTACAAGGGCTGCGAGGACGACAAGACCGGCGGGACCAACACCACCAAGGTCGGCGACCTGTGCTGGTTCAACGACAACGCCGTCCTCAACCTCGGCGGCAAGACCACCGAACTCGTCTACGAGAGCGGCAAGGGCTGGCACCCGGCGTCCGACTCGGGCGAGAAGGTCGAGAGGCTGACCGGCGCGGTCAACGGTGACCAGGGCACGGCCGGCGTCGACGGCGCCGGCGAGCACTGGAAGGTCACCGGCACCGACGGCACCCAGTACTTCTTCGGCCTGAACCGTCTGCCGGGCTGGAAGGACAACGGCACCGCCGCCGACGACCCGGTGACCAACTCCACCTGGACGGTGCCGGTCTTCGGCAACCAGTCCGGCGAGCCCTGCTACAACGCGAGCTTCGCCAGCGGCTGGTGCAACCAGGCCTGGCGCTGGCAGCTGGACCACGTCATCGCCCCCGGTGGCGCGGCCATGGCCTACTACTGGAAGCAGGAGACCAACAACTACGGTCGCAACGTCTCCCAGGACGGCAAGGCCACCGTCACCCGCTACGTGCGCGGCGGCTGGCTGGACCGGATCGACTACGGCCTGCGTTCCGACGCCGTCTACACCGGCAAGCCCATGGGGCAGGTCTCCTTCGGGGTCGACGAGCGCTGCCTCGCCAACTGCGGGACCTTCGACGAGACCAACGCCAAGAACTGGCCGGACGTCCCGTTCGACCTGTTCTGCAAGGACGGCTCGACGGAGTGCAAGGACATGCACTCCCCGAGCTTCTGGTCCCGGATGCGCCTGAAGTCGATCACCACCAAGGTGCTGACCGGGGGCGTCCACAAGGAGGTCGACACCTGGACCCTCGACCAGAGCTTCCCGCCCTCCGGCGACGGCATCTCCACCCCGATGTGGCTGAAGTCCGTCCAGCACACCGGCAAGGCCGGCACCGCCATCACCCTGCCCGCCGTGACCTTCGCCGGCGAGCAGAAGGCCAACCGTGTGGACAGGACCGGTGACGGGCTGGCCCCGTTCATCCGGCTCCGCATGTCGCAGATCACCACCGAGACCGGCGGCACCATCGGGGTGTACTACTCCCCGCAGGACTGCACGCCCACCTCGCTGCCCGCGGCGGACGGCTCCAACACCACCCGCTGCTACCCGGTGAAGTGGGCCTTCGAGGGCGAGACCGCCCAGCTCGACTGGTTCAACACCTACGTGGTGACCCAGGTCGTCGAGGGCGACAACCTGGTGGAGTCCCCGGACAAGGTCACCTCGTACTCCTATCTGGACGGCGCCGCCTGGGCCAAGAGCGAGGACGAGTTCACCAAGGCGGAGGACCGGGTCCACTCGGTCAACCGCGGCTACGGCCGGGTCCAGACCCGGACCGGCGCCGCCTCCGACCCCAGGACGCTGAGTGAGTCCCGCTTCTTCCGGGGCATCGACGGCGCGGCGGTCCAGGACTCGGCGGGCGTGGCCGTCACCGACCGTCCGGAGTTCGCCGGCCAGGTGCGCGAGACCGCCACCTACAACGGCGACGACCTCACCAAGCTGATCACCGCGACCTCGTCCACCCCGTGGCGTTCGGCAGCCGTGGCGACCCGCAACCGGCCCGGCCTGCCCGCGCTCGTGTCGTACAAGACGGGCGTGGAGAAGGAGTCGACCCGGGCCACGGTCACGGCCGGCGTCCGCACCACCGAGATCCACCGCACCTTCGACGCGTACGGCATGATCGCCACCGAGTCGTTCACTGGCGACAAGGACAAGACCGGTGACGAGCAGTGCGTCACCAAGAGCTACGCCCGCAACACCGCCACCGGCATCGTCGACCGGGTGAGCCGGATCGAGACCGTCGCGGTGCCCTGCGGCAGCCCGGTCTCCCGCCCCGGCGACGTCATCAACGACGTCCGCACCTACTACGACGGCGGAGCCCTCGGCACCGTCCCCGGCAGCGGCCTGATCACCAAGACCGACCGGATCAACGGCAAGGGCGACGGCTACGACGTCCTCACCAGCGTCCCCAGCATCTGCGGCGCCACCGCCAACCAGCTCTGCTACGACGCCCACGGCCGTCAGACCGCCTCCGCCGACGCCTACGGCAAGGTCACCCGCACCGCCTACACCCCGGCCTCGGGCGAGGTCGCCACCACGGTCGCGATCACCAACGCCAAGAGTCACGTCGAGACCTCCGTCATGGACCCGCTGCGGAGCCAGCCGACGCAGGTCACCGACGCCAACGGCAAGATCACCACCACCGTCTACGACGCCCTCGGCCGGGTGACCAAGGTCTGGCTGCCGACCCGCTCGGCGACCACCTACCCGGACTCCCCGAACCACGTCTTCGACTACACGGTCCGCAACGACGGCCCGGTCGTCACGGCGACCAAGACCCTGTCGCACGACTCCGCCTACAAGACGGCCTACGCCTTCTCGGACGGCCTCCTGCGGGCCCGGCAGACCCAGGAGCCCTCTCCCGACGGCGCGGGCCGGCTGGTGACGGAGAGCTTCTACGACACGCGCGGCCTGGCCTGGCGCAGCTCCGGCCGGTTCTTCGCCACCGGCGCGGCCGAGCCCGTCCTGGTCACCGGGCAGGAGCTGAACTACCCGGCGTCCACCGACACCGAGTTCGACGGGGCCGGCCGGGTCACCGCCGTGATCGCCAAGCGGTTCGGCGACGAGACCAAGCGCACCACCACCAGCTACACCGGTGACACCACCACGGTCGTCCCGCCGCAGGGCGGCACCGCGACCACCACCACCGTGGACGCGCTCGGCCGTACCGTCGCGCACAAGCAGTACACGACGGCGGACCGCTCGGCCGGGCAGACCTCCTCGTACGCCTACGACAAGCGCGGCCGCATCGAGAGCACGACCGATCCCTCGGGCGCGACCTGGAAGTACACCTACGACGTCCGCGGACGCCAGATCCAGGTGGACGACCCGGACAAGGGCACGTCGAAGTACACCTACGACCAGGGCGACCGGCTCACGGACCTCACCGACGGCCGCCTGATCACCCTGCACACCGACTACGACGAGCTGGGCCGCAAGACGGCCGTGAAGAAGGGCACCACCCTCCTCTCGGAGTGGACGTACGACACCGCCACCAACGGCAAGGGCCGCGCGGCGAAGTCCGTCCGCTGGGTCAACGGGCAGGCCTACGAGTCGGCCATCACCTCGTACAACAGCCTCTACCTGCCGGTGCTCCAGCAGGTGACGATCCCGGCAGCCGAGGGTCTGCTGGCCGGCACCTACAAGTGGACCAACTCCTACAACCTCAACACCGGCCAGGTGATGTGGGTGCAGCACCCCGCCGCGGGCGGGCTGCCGTCGGAGAAGGTCGCCAACACCTACCTGTCCGGCTCCGGCCTGCTCAACACCGTGGGCGCGGGCGTCGACCCGATCGTCTCGGCGAACACCTACGACCACTACGGCCGCAACATCCGCCAGGAGTTCGGCGCCTTCGCCCAGCACCTGTGGGTGAGCCGCGAGTACGACGAGCACTCGGGCTCCCTCACCCGGTCCTACCTGGACCGCGAGGTCGCCCCGCAGCGCGTCGAGGACGTCCGGTACGCGCACGACCCCTCCGGCAACATCACCTCGATCGCCTCGGCCTTCGGCCAGGACGCCTCCCGCACCACCGACACCCAGTGCTTCCAGCAGGACGCCCTGCGGCGGGTGACGGAGGCCTGGACGAACACCGGTGAGACCTGTGCCGCCGCTCCCTCCACCTCCGTGGTGGGCGGTCCGGACGCGTACTGGACCTCGTACACCTACGACGCGGTCGGCAACCGGCAGACCGAGACCAAGCACAAGACGGCCTCCGGCCCGACCGCGGACACCGTCCGCACCTACGCCGCCCCGGCGGCGGGCAAGCACAACCTGCCGAAGGTCACCCAGACCGGCACCAGCCCGCACGAGGCGGTCTTCACCTACGATGCGGCCGGCAACACCGAGACCCGGAAGATCGGTGCCGCCGCGCTGCAGACCCTGAAGTGGGACGACGAGGGCCACCTCGCCTCGGTCACCCAGGGGACGAACACCAGCACCAACCTGTACGACGCCGAGGGCGGCCGGCTGATCCGCAAGGACTCCACCGGCACCACCCTCTACCTGCCCGGCGGCAACGAGCTCAAGCTCGACAAGGCCGGCACCACCGTCACCGGCACCCGCTACTACTCGGTCGCGGGCCAGACGGCGGCGGTGCGCACCGGCGGCAAGCTGACCTTCGTCTTCAACGACCACCACGGCACCGGTTCCACCCAGGTCTCGGCGGACGCCGCCCAGACCGTGGTCCGCCGCAAGACCGGAATCTTCGGCGAGGCCCGCGGCACCCAGCCCACGGCCTGGACCGGCGACAAGGGCTTCGTCGGCGGCACCAAGGACACCGACACCGGCCTGACCCACCTCGGCGCCCGCGAGTACGACCCGGCCATCGGCCGCTTCGTCTCCGTGGACCCGATCATGGACATGGCCGACCCGCAGCAGCAGCACGGGTACAGCTACTCCAACAACAACCCGGTCAACCTGTCCGACCCGACGGGCCTCAAGCCGTCGGAGTGCAACGAACCCGGCTTCGTCTGCCGGTACACCAGCAAGGGCTGGGACGTCGGTACCAAGGACTACACCGGCAAGCCCTACGAGAAGACCCTCACCTACGCCAACGAGGACCACGCCCAGCAGCAGGTCCGCCTGAGCAAGAAGCTCGCGCACAAGCAGCGGGAGCGGAGGTTCTTCGAGATCTGGGTGCTGGAGAAGCACGCTAAGGGCGAGTCCCTCGACCGCATACGGGACGCGAACAAACGCTGTTTCGGCGACCCCAAGTTCGCCTGCAAGTGGTCCGCCTACACCCAGGAGAACGGCGTCGACTTCTTCGGCATCGAGCTCACCAAGGGCGAGGACGACCGCATCAAGGAGGTGCTCAGTCGGATCGACGAGTCCTGGACCTGGCCGGGCGAGGAACCCGACCTCAAGGGCAAGGACTACAGGGACGTTCCCCTCAGCTTCAAGGACGGGGAGTTCGACGTCGCGTACACACTCGCCAACGAGGGGCACTACGTCGTGGCCCGCGGCGCCGGCCGCAGCCCGGACCGCTTCGCACCCGGCGCGGGCGGCTCGTTCGACGCCTGGGTCGACGGGATCCGTACGGAGTTCAAGGTCATGGCTCCGAAGGGCAAGAACGCCCAGAACTCCGTCAGGGACGAGATCCGGAGCGGATGGAAGCAGGGAGCGGACGCCGTCGTCATCCGGCTGAAGGACCACGACGAGGGGTTGGCCCGCAGGGCGATCGATTCCGTCAGGCGAGGAACCCAGAACCCGGTGGGCCTCACGAGTGTCCGTATCATCGGTGACGATTTCGATATCACCGAGGATCTCCGCTGATGTCCGGAAAGCTGGTGAACGACCGAACCGTGGACATCGACCTGATGATGGAGACGCTGGCGGACGCCGGCTTCGAAGTGCCCCCCGGTCGTCAGACGGCCGTCGCCCGCTCGGGCGTCGGTGTCGTCGGATGGCGGGTTTCCAGGGCTGCGGCCCTGACCGAGTGGAGGCGGCTGCTGGCTGCCAGGGAGCACACGGGCATGCACCCGGTGCTCACCGACCTCGACCCCGCCCGGCTGGTCGCCGGAGAGCCCGGAGACCCGGACGTGTTCGACGACCGGGCCGTGACGGCTCCGCGGGAGATCGTCGCCGAAGTGACGGCGGCGGTGCTCGCGGACCGGCTCGCGAACGCGGAGGACGACGAGGAGAGGCGCGGATGGCGGGAGGACTTCGATCCGGAGCAGCTCGCCGTCCAGGTCTCGTCCGTTCCGGACCCCCCTGCGACCATTGAGTCCACAGGGTCGTGGCTGTGTCTGGTCGGCACCCCGACCGGCTGGTCCGTGCCCGGGCTGGTGCCGGGTCGTCCGTACGCACCCAACTGGTTCGTGGGGCCGGAGAACCGGGGAATGCGCGACTCCGATCACGCGGCGTTCCTGCACACCTGGAACGACCGCTTCGGCGCCGAACTCCGCTTCGTGACCGACACGATGCTGGTGCTGGACGTCGCCCGGCCGCCACAGGACCCTCTGGAGGTGGCCGAGGCCGCCATCGAGCAGTACGCGTACTGCCCCGACGGCCATGACACGACCGCCTACGCGGACGGCCAGACCCGGACCGGGACCTGGCAGTTCACCTGGGACTGAACACCCACGCAGAACACCGGTGGCCCGGCGGGAACCTCCCGGCGGGCCACCGGTGCGTCCGGAACGGCATCCCACGAGGGCCGTGAGGCCCGGGAGCGGGCATTCGGCGCGTGCGCGCCCGATGGCGCGACTGGCCCCGGACCGAAACCTCGTGGCCGGCCCGCGACCGGGCACCCACGTGAGAAGGGCGGGGGGGGCGGCGGGGGGGGGGGGGGCGCGCCGCCCCCCCCCCCCGGGGGGCGCCCGGGGGGGGGGCCCCCCGGGGCCGGGGGGGGGGCGCGGGGGGGGCCCCCCCCCGCCGCCCCCCCCGCCCTTCTCACATCCGTACCCCGGCGCCCGGGGACCGCGCGTCAGCCGCGGTAGAGCGCCTCGATCTCGTCCGCGAAGTCCTTCGCGACCACGTTCCGCTTCAGCTTCAGCGAAGGCGTGATGTGGCCCGACTCCTCCGTGAACTGGGAGCCCAGGATGCGGAACTTCCGCACCGACTCCGCCTTGGAGACCGCCGCGTTGCCGTCGTCGACCGCCTTCTGCACGGCGGCGACCAGGTCCGGGTCCTCGCGCAGCTCCGCCGCCGTGACCCCGGCCGGCTTGCCGTTCTCCTGAGCCCAACGGCCCAGGAACTCCTCGTCGATGGTCACCAGCGCCGCCACGAACGGCCGGGCGTCGCCCACCACCATGCACTCCGCGACCAGCGCGTGCGCCCGGATCCGGTCCTCGATCACCGCGGGGGCCACGTTCTTGCCGCCCGCCGTGACGATGAGCTCCTTCTTCCGGCCGGTGATCGCCAGGTAGCCGTCCTGGTCCAGGGTGCCGACGTCACCGGTGTGGAACCAGCCGTCGGTCAGCGCCTCGGCGGTGGCCGCCTCGTTCTTCCAGTACCCCTTGAAGACGTGCTCGCCGTGCAGCAGCACCTCGCCGTCGTCCGCGATCCGCACCACGGACCCCGGCAGTGGCTGGCCGACCGTGCCGATCTTCGGCCGGTCCCACGGGTTGAACGCCGTGGCCGCGCAGGACTCGGTCAGGCCGTAGCCCTCCAGCACCGTGAAGCCGATGCCGCGGAAGAAGTGCCCGAGCCGCTCGCCCAGCGGCGCGCCGCCGGAGATCGCGTACTCGCCGCGCCCGCCGAGGACGGCGTGCAGCTTGCTGTAGACCAGCTTCGAGAAGATCTTGTGCTTCAGGCGCAGGCCGAAGGACGGCCCGCCGGTGGTGTCCAGCGCCCGGCTGTACGCGATCGCCGTCTCGGCCGCCGCGTCGAAGATCCGGCCCTTGCCGTCCGCCTGGGCCTTGGCCCGCGCCGAGTTGTAGACCTTCTCGAAGACGCGCGGCACGCCCAGGATCAGCGTCGGCCGGAAGGACTGCAGTTCGTCGGTCAGGTTCTTGATGTCCGGTACGCAGCCCAGCCGGATCGGCGCCAGCACCGCGGCGACCTCCACCAGCCGGCCGAAGACGTGCGCGGCCGGAAGGAAGAGCAGCACCGAGCAGTCGCCCGTGCGGAACAGCGGCTTGAGCCGCTCCACGACGTTGCCGCACTCCGCGAAGAAGTTCCGGTGGGTCAGCACGCAGCCCTTGGGGCGGCCGGTGGTGCCCGAGGTGTAGACGATCGTCGCCGGGTCGTCGGCGTTGGCGAGGCTGCTGCGCTCGTCGACCTCGGCGTCGGAGACCTCCGCGCCGGCCGCCTTCAGCGCCTCCAGCGCGCCCTGCTCGATCTCCCAGACCTCGCGCAGCTCCGGCAGCGCCTCGCGCAGCCCCGCCAGGGACTCGCTGTGGCCGGGGCCCTCGACCACGGCGGCCACCGCGCCGGAGTCGCCCAGGATCCACTGGATCTGCTCGGCGGAGGAGGTCTCGTACACGGGGACGGTGACGGCGCCCGCGGTCCAGATCGCGAAGTCGACCAGGACCCACTCGTAGCGGGTACGGGAGATCAGCGCGACCCGGTCGCCGGGGCGGACGCCCGCCGCGATCAGGCCCTTCGCGGCGGCCCGGACCTCGGCGAGGAACTGGGTCGCCGTGACGTCCTGCCAGGAGGAGCCCACCTTGCGCGCCATGACGGCGGTGTCCGGATGCTGAGCGGCGTTGCGGCGGATGAGATCCGTGAGGTTCCCGTCCGAGGGGACCTCGTACAAGGCCGGAAGGCTGAACTCGCGCAAGACTGCTGCTCCTCTGGGGCGCCATCGCCACGATGTGGACCGACCGGACGTTACCCACCGGTAGTGGGTTCCCGGTAGGGGGAACCGGCCAGATGTTCCGTGCGTCACATGACGCGGCATTGTCGCCCCGACACTAGTCCACGCCGCTCGGGACTAGGAAGTAACCGCAGGTCCGGCAGGCTCCCGCGGTCGGGACCGCCCCTGGTCGGCGTGGCCCGCGCCCCCCTAGGGTGAGCCCATGGATGGATCGAAAAGGCGCACGCGGGTCCATGTCGTCAGCGACGTCCACGGCAACGCCGAGGCCCTCGCCCGCGCAGGGGACGGAGCCGACGCCCTGGTCTGCCTCGGCGACCTCGTCCTCTTCCTCGACTACGCCGACCACTCCCGCGGCATCTTCCCCGACCTCTTCGGCGTCGAGAACGCCGACCGCATCGTCGCCCTCCGCACCGCGCGCAGGTTCGCCGAGGCCCGCGAACTCGGCCGCCGCCTGTGGGACGGGCTCGACCGCGAACGCCTCATCGAGGAAGCCGTCCGCCGCCAGTACGCCGAGATGTTCGCCGCCTTCCCCACCCCCACCTACGCCACCTACGGCAACGTCGACGTCCCCGGCCTCTGGCCCGAGTACGCCGGCGCCGGCACCACCGTCCTCGACGGCGAACGCGTCGAGATCGGCGGCCGGGTCTTCGGCTTCGTCGGCGGCGGCCTGCCCACCGCGATGCGCACCCCGTACGAGGTCGACGTCGAGGAGTACGCCGCCAAGGTCGAGGCGCTCGGAGAGGTCGACGTGCTCTGCTCCCACATCCCGCCCGAGGTCCCCGAACTCTGCTACGACACCGTCGCCCGCCGCTTCGAACGCGGCAGCGCCGCCCTGCTCGCCGCCATCCGCCGGACCCGCCCCCGGTACGCCCTCTTCGGCCACGTCCACCAGCCGCTCGCCCGCCGGATGCGGATCGGCGGCACCGAGTGCGTGAACGTCGGACACTTCGCGGCGACCGGAACCCCCTGGGCCCTGGAGTGGTGATCCCGCGACGCGCGGTAGCCTTCACGCGGCGGCCCCAGCCGCACACTTCCTCGAACTCCCCCAGCTGACGCGGGGAGGTAACCCCAGCCCGGAGGAGCCACCGCGATGGCGGAACACACCACATCGAGCATCACGATCGAGGCGTCGCCGGCCGAGGTCATGGCCGTGATCGCGGACTTCGCCCGCTACCCCGAGTGGACCGGCGAGGTGAAGGAGGCCGAGGTGCTCGAAACCGACGCCGAGGGCCGCGCGGAGAAGGTCCGGCTGCTGCTCGACGCCGGGGCGATCAAGGACGACCACACCCTCGCCTACACCTGGAAGGGCTCCGACGAGGTCAGCTGGACCCTCGACAAGTCGCAGATGCTGCGCCAGCTCGACGGCTCCTACCGGCTCGCCCCGGTCGCCGGCGGCAAGCACACCGAGGTCACCTACCAGCTCACCGTGGACGTCAAGATCCCCATGCTGGGCATGATCAAGCGCAAGGCCGAGAAGGTCATCATCGACCGCGCCCTGGCCGGCCTGAAGAAGCGCGTGGAAACGGCCTGACCCCCATGCGCACCCTGCTCATCACCGGCCCCGGCGGGGCCGGACGCACCACCGTGGCCGCGGCCACCGCACTCGCGGCGGCACGGCGCGGCGAGCGGGTGCTGCTGCTGTCCGGGGACGCCGGGGACCCGCTCGGAGCGGTCCTCGGCAACCCGGGCCCGGGCGTCGGCGCCGGCGTCGGCTCCGGCTCCGGCTCCGGCTCCGTCGACGGTCCGGGCGCCGCCGCCGGCCCCGTGCCCGGGCTGACCGTCGGCCGGATCGACTCCGGTGAGGAGTTCCGCGCCGGACTCCTCGACCTCCAGGAACGCGGCACCTCCGTACTCGGCATGCTCGGAGCGCGCCCGCTGACCGCCGAGGAACTCACCGAACTGCCCGGCGCCGAGCAGTTCGCCCTGCTCCGGGCCCTGCGCCGGGCCGCCTCCGGCACCGCCGCGCCCGGCACCGCGGCATCCGGCACCGCGGCATCCGGCACCGCGGCATCCGGCGCCGCCGCGTCCGGCGGGCCGCACGACCTCGTCGTCGTCGACCTGCCGCCGCTGCCCCAGGCCGTCGCCGCCCTCGCCCTCCCCGCCCAGCTCCGCCGCTACCTGGCCCGGCTGGTCCCCGCCGAGCGGCAGGCCGCCCGCGCGCTGCGGCCCGTACTGGCCCAGCTCGCCGGAGTGCCCATGCCCGCGCAGTGGCTGTACGAGGCCGCCGAGCGCTGGGACCGGGAACTGGCCGCCGTCCAGGCCGTCGTCGAAGCCCCCGGCACCAGCGTCCACGTCGTCGCCGAGCCGGGACCGGCCGCCGCCGACGCCCTGCGCACCGGCCTGCTCGGCCTCGCCCTGCACGGCCTGCCGGTCGGCCCGGTGCTGGCCAACCGCATGGTGCCCGCCGGCTCCCCGGAGCCGTGGCTGGCCGGGCTCGCCGCCCAGCAGGAGAAGTACGCCGCCCGCTGGCCCGGAGCCCGACCCCTGCCCCACCTGGGCCGC
Organism: Streptomyces sp. NPDC012888; assembly: GCF_042900645.1. Lineage (NCBI taxonomy): Bacteria > Bacillati > Actinomycetota > Actinomycetes > Kitasatosporales > Streptomycetaceae > Streptomyces > Streptomyces sp. NPDC012888. The sequence goes on from NZ_JBIBBM010000001.1 coordinate 213,494, forward strand.
GACCCGCGCGGCCCGGAGGACCTCGCCCTGCTGGACCCGGGACCGCTGCCCGCCCCGGCCCGCCCCCGGTGGCCGGTCACGGACCGGCTCGCGGAGGACGGCGTACTCGTCTGGACGGTGCCGCTGCCCGGCGCCGAGAAGCGCGAGCTCGACCTGGTCCGGCGCGGGGACGAACTCCTGCTGGCCGCCGGACCGCACCGCAGGATCGTTCCCCTGCCCTCCGCGCTCCGCCGCTGCACCGTCTCCGGCGCCGCCCTCGCCGACGACGAGCTCCGCATCCGCTTCACCCCGGACCCGGCGCTCTGGCCCCGGAGCACCTGAACCGCTACCCCCGTTCGGGTAACGTCGAAGGTGTCCGCCCGCGCAGCATCCGCAGCATCCGCAGGAGAGTCCGCCATGAGCGAGGCCACCGACCGCCCCACCGACGACGACGCCTGGGCCGAGGCCTGCGCCGAGGACCTCGCCGCGGAGAAGGCGCGCCGCCGGGCCCGGCAGAGCGGCTCCGGCGACGGCTCCGCCGCCGGCACCGGCACCGCCGCCGAGGAACTGCTCAAGCTGTTCGAGGCCGTCGCCGACAAGGTCTCCGGGCTGAACAACCCGCTGATCGGCGCCGCCGCGCAGGGCGCCGTACGGCAGTTCGTCAACCAGGCCAGGAGCGCCGCCAAGCCCGTCGTCGAGCGCAACCCCGAGGTCTTCGACCACCTCGCCGCCGCCGGTTCCGAACTCCTCGCCGCCTACCGCTCCGCGGTCGCCGGCCACGAGCGCCGCTGGACCCGCGACGAGCGGCCGCCGCACGCACCGGACCGGCCGCAGAGGCACGGCGGGGACCGGGACCCCCGGGACGACGGCGACGGTCACGGTGACGGCGACGGCGACGGTCAGGGGCCGTCGGGGCGCATCGACCTCGACTGAGACCGCGCCGCCCTCGGGTACCGTTGGCCGTGGCGGGGTTTGACCGGAAACCGAGGGACTAATGGGACTCACCATCGGCGTCGACATCGGCGGCACGAAGATCGCGGCCGGCGTGGTCGACGAAGAGGGCACCATCCTGGACACCTGCACGGTGCCCACCCCACCGACCGCGGACGGCGTGACGGACGCGATCTGCACCGCCGTCTCCCAAGTCAGCAGCGGCCACACCGTCGAAGCCGTCGGCATCGGCGCCGCGGGATACGTCGACGACAAGCGGGCGACCGTACTCTTCGCCCCCAACATCAACTGGCGGCACGAGCCGCTCAAGGACAAGGTCGAGCAGCGCATCGGCCTGCCCGTCGTCGTGGAGAACGACGCCAACGCGGCCGCCTGGGGCGAGTACCGCTTCGGCGCCGGCCAGGGCCACGAGGACGTCATCTGCATCACCCTCGGCACCGGCCTCGGCGGCGGCATCATCATCGGCAACAAGCTGCGGCGCGGCCGCTTCGGCGTGGCCGCCGAGTTCGGACACATCCGGGTGGTCCCGGACGGCCTGCTCTGCGGCTGCGGCAGCCAGGGCTGCTGGGAGCAGTACGCCTCCGGCCGCGCCCTGGTCCGCTACGCCAAGCAGCGCGCCAACGCCACCCCGGAGCGGGCGCAGGTCCTCCTCGGCCTCGGCGACGGCACCGTCGAGGGCATCGAGGGCAAGCACGTCAGCACCGCCGCGCGGGCGGGCGACCCGGTGGCCGTCGACTCCTTCCGCGAACTGGCCCGCTGGGCCGGGGCGGGCCTGGCCGACCTGGCCTCGCTCTTCGACCCGTCCGCGTTCATCGTCGGCGGCGGGGTCTCCGACGAGGGCGAGCTCGTCCTCGACCCGATCCGCAAGTCCTTCCGGCGGTGGCTCATCGGCGGCCAGTGGCGGCCGCACGCGCAGGTACTGGCCGCGCAGCTGGGCGGCAAGGCCGGCATGGTCGGCGCGGCCGACCTGGCCCGCCAGGGCTGACGCTTTTCCGCCGTTCTCCAGGGCGCTGCCCGCCGTGCCCCCTGTGGCCGCGGCGGGCAGCGCCCTATGTTGCCTCCATGGACGCTGCGACCGACGAGACCGACGTGCCGGGCCGGCCCGGCCTGTCCGGCCTGCCCGACCTACCGCCCTCGCGCACGGAACCCGACGGGTCCGCGGTGATCCGGGTGCTCAGCTACAACATCCGCTCACTGCGCGACGACGAGGAGGCCGTGGCCCGGGTGATCCGGGCCTGCGCCCCCGACCTGGTCTTCGTCCAGGAGGCGCCGCGGTTCTTCCGCTGGCGCAAGCACGCGGCCCGGCTGGCCGCCAAGACCGACCTGGTGGTCCTGGGCGGCGGCGCCACCGCGGCCGGGCCGCTGCTGCTCTGCTCGCTGCGGGCCTCCGTGGAACGCACCGAGGACGTCCTGCTCCCGCTGACCCCGGGCCTGCACCGGCGGGGGTTCGCCACCGCGGTGGTCCGCTTCGGCGCGGCCCGCGCGGCCGTGCTCAGCGCGCACCTGTCGCTCCAGCGGGAGGAGCGGGTGGCCCAGGCGGGGCTGCTGCTGGACCGGCTCCGCGCGCTGGACGCGCCGTACGCGGTGGCGGCGGGCGACGTCAACGAAACCCCCGACGGGCCGGCCTTCGCCCGGCTGGCGGGGGAACTGCGGGACTGCCGGGCGGTGGCGCCGTGGGGCGGGGAGCACACGTTCCCGGCGGGGGCGCCGGACCGGCGCATCGACGCGGTGTTCGCTTCCGCGGGGGTGGAGGTGCTGGGCTGCGGGGTTCCCGTGGGGCTGCCCGGGGTGTCCCCGGCCGACCTCCGCGCGGCCACGGACCACCTCCCGCTCCTGGCCGCCCTCCGCCTCCCGGCGCCTGCCTGACCCCCTGCGCCGTCCCACCCGCCGACCGGGCAGCCCAGCCGTGTGCCCGGCCGGAGCGTTGGCTGCGCAGCCTTGGCTCCGCCGGGGCCCGCTCAATCGCCGCTCGGGCTTGGTGGGGCCCCGCCGGGGGTGTGGCCCTGGGGGCGGGTGCCGGGTGGGCATGTCCAGCCCCTCCGGCGTTTGAGGAGCGGGGTGCGGGGCGGAGCCCCGTGTGGTCGGGCGGAGCGTTGGCTGCGCGGCTGCGGCTCCGCCACGGCCCGCTCGGGCTCGGGGCGCGGCCCCGGTACCGCAAGGCGGCCCGGGGCTGCGCCGGGGGCCGGGGACGGGCCGGGGTGGGTCAGACCACCGCGCCGCGGCCCGGGTCGTCGTCCTCGTCGTCCCCGTGCGCCATCCGGGCCACCAACGTGGCGAAGCCGCCCAGGAACCCTCCCACCCCCAGCGTCGTCAGCCACCAGGTCATGTCCCACCGCAGCACCACCGCGAGCAGCAGCAGCACCGGTCCGCCCACCACGGCCAGCCACGCGAACTTGGCCGTCGTGTCGGCCGCCGGCAGCGGCGGCGGCTCCGGCGGCACGAAGTGCCCCTCGTCCGCCGAGTCGGGGTCGTCCCCGTCCGGCTCCGCCAGCGAGTGGTCCCGGGGCCCCGCCCCGCCCATGCCGGGCACGAACAGCACAGAGCTGCCCAGCGCCGGGGTGGCCGCGGGCCCGGACCCCGACCCGGACCCGGACCCCGATCCGGCGTCGGGACCGCCGTCCTGCTCGGGCGCAGGGGCGGGCGACGGCGCGGGCGACGGCGTCGGCTCCGGCAACACGTCCTCCTCCGGCAGCAAAAGGTCCTCGATCGGCTTGAACGGCCGCGACCCCGGCGGGTCCGGCGGCTCCTCCCCGTACCCGGCGACGATCGCCGCCCATGCCGCTTCCTCGTCGAGCGGCGGGACACCGCCCGACGGCTCCTCCTGCTCAGCCACCGGTACCCGCCCCCTCCCTTTCGCCGGTCCCCGCGAGCCGGCCGATGAACGCGAGGCTGTCCGCGAAGATCCGCTCCGCGTCATGGTCCAACGTCGCGACGTGGTAGCTCTGTTCCAGCAGTGTTTCCGTCACGTCGGTCGACGACACCCGCGCCAGGATCCGCGCCGAGTCGGCCGGCGGCACCACGTGGTCCTGAGGGCTGTGCAGGAGCAGCAGCGGCTGCGTGACCTGCGGCAGCTCCGCGTCCACCAGCTGCAGGAACTTCCGCAGCGAGTGCGCCGCCCGCGTCGGCACCCGGTCGTAGCCGACCTCGTCCGAGCCCGGCTTGGCGATGTCGCTCGCGATGCCCGGAGCGGACCGTACGAAGTGCATGGCCACCGGCAGCACCACGGCCAGCCTGTCGTGGACCTTGTTCGCCGGGTTGACCAGAACCAGGCCGCTCACCGCGTCACCGTGCTTCGCGGCCAGCCGCAGGCTCAGCGCCCCGCCCATCGACAGCCCGAAGACGAAGACCTTCTCGCACCGGTCCAGCAGCTCCCGCAGGGCCCGGTCGACCTCCGCGTACCAGTCCTGCCATCCGGTGAGCTGCATGTCCTGCCAGCGGGTGCCGTGCCCGGGCAGCAGCGGCACGGACACCGTCAGACCGCGCTCGGCCAGGTACTCGGCCCACGGGCGCAGCGACTGCGGGGAGCCGGTGAAGCCGTGGCAGAGAAGGACGCCGATCTCTCCGCCGTCGTGGCGGAACGGCTCGGCACCAGGAAGGACGGGCACCGGGGTCTCCTTGTCGGGACGAGGGGTGAGGGACGAGGGATGAGGGGTGCGGGGTGGCGTGCGTAAGGGGGTGGGCGCGCTGTGTGGCTTCACCGTACGCGACCGGACAGGCACCGACCAGGGCCGTCGGACCGCTCGTGGGGCGCCAACGGGTTAAGGTCTGTTCGACAGACACAGGAAGGCTCATCAGTTGATCTACGGCGCTATGAAGTTCTCCATCGGCGGTTCCCTGAAGCTCGCCTTCAGGCCGTGGGTGGAGGGCCTCGAGAACATTCCCGCCGAGGGTCCGGCGATTCTCGCGAGCAACCACCTGTCGTTCTCCGACTCCTTCTTCCTGCCGGCCGTGCTGGACCGCAAGGTCACCTTCATCGCCAAGGCCGAGTACTTCACCTCGCCGGGCGTGAAGGGCAAGCTGACCGCCGCCTTCTTCAAGGGCGTCGGCCAGCTGCCGGTGGACCGCTCCGGCGCCCGCGGGGCCGGCGAGGCCGCCATCAAGAGCGGCATCGAGGTCATCGAGCGCGGTGAGCTCTTCGGGATCTACCCCGAGGGCACCCGGTCGCCCGACGGCCGCCTCTACCGCGGCAAGCCCGGCGGCCTGGCCCGGGTGGCGCTGGCCACCGGCGCCCCGGTGATCCCCGTCGCCATGATCGACACCGAGAAGATCCAGCCGCCCGGCAAGATCGTCCCGAAGCTGATGCGACCGGGCATCCGGATCGGCAAGCCGCTCGACTTCAGCCGTTACAAGGGGATGGACGGCGACCGCTTCATCCTGCGCTCGGTGACCGACGAGGTCATGTACGAGATCATGAAGCTGTCCGGCCAGGAGTACGTCGACATCTACGCGACCGCCGCCAAGCGGCAGATCGCCGACGCCGAGAAGGCCGCCAAGGAAGCCAGGGCCGAGAAGACCAAGGGCGACAAGGCGGACAAGGGCGACCAGGGCGACGCGGGCGCGGAGTAGCGCTACGGCGCGGTGACCGCGGGCGGGTCCGCCCGCGCCGGGTGGGGGAGACGGTGAAGGGCGAACGCGTCATGCGCATGTCGGTGGAGCAGCCGCTGTGGCGTGCCCTGACCGCCTACCGGCTGCTCACCATGGTCTACGCGGTGCTGCTGTTCGCCTCGGCGTACCGCCAGTTCCCCCGGCCCTGGCTCGCCGCCGGCTACCTCGCCGTGCTCGCGGTCTGGACCCTGGCCACCCTGCCCAAGGTCAGGGGCGCCGCCGGCTGCACCAGGCGGTTCCTCGGTGCCGACCTGGCCGTGGCCGTCACCGGGATCCTCCTCACGCCGTTCGCCGACACCGCGGAGCGGATCGCCGGCGGCGGCCCCACCCTGCCGACCATCTGGACGGCCGGGTCCGTGCTCGCCTTCGCGATCAAGGGCGGCTGGCGCTGGGCCTGCGTCGCCTCCACCTTCGTCGCCGCCGCCAACATCGCCGTCCACCGCGGGAACCCCACCCAGGACACCCTGCACAACGTGCTGCTGGTCTGGGTGGCCTCCATCGCCATCGGATACGTCGTCGAGGTCGCCCGCGCCAGCGAGGCCACCCTCGCCCGCGCCCTGGAGATCGAGGCCGCCACCCGGGAACGGGAGCGCCTGGCCCGGGACATCCACGACGGGGTCCTCCAGGTGCTGGCCATGGTCCAGCGACGCGGCAACGAACTCGGCGGCGAGGCTGCCGAGTTGGGCCGCATGGCCGGAGAGCAGGAGGTGGCCCTGCGGACCCTCGTGGCGGGCGGGCTGACGACGGGCTCCCGGACCCCGGGCCATGCGCACGCTCAGGCACCCACGCCCACGCACCCGCCCACGCACCGGCACCCGCACCCGGCCGGTGCCCCGTCCGCCGACGCCCCGCACACCGAGCTGGACCTGCGGTCCCTGCTCGCCCCGCACGCCGGCTCCCGGGTCAGCTTCGCCGAACCCGGCACGCCCGTGGTGCTGGCCACGGCGGTCGCCCGGGAACTGGCGGCGGCCGTCGGCGCCGCCCTGGACAACGTGCGCAAGCACGCCGGCGACGGCGCCCGGGCCTGGATCCTGCTGGAGGACTGGGGCGACGAGGTGATCGTCACGGTCCGCGACGACGGGCCGGGCATCCCGGCCGGCCGGCTCGACCAGGCGGAGGGCGAGGGCCGGATGGGGGTCGCGCTGTCCATCCGCGGCCGGCTGCGGGACCTCGGCGGCACCGCCGAGCTGGTGTCCGTCCCCGGGCAGGGCACCGAAGTGGAACTGAAAGTACCCAGGGGAGGACGGACCGCGCATGAGCGAGAACACCGGCAGCACCGGCGACGGGAACACCAGGGTGATGGTCGTGGACGACCACCCGATGTGGCGGGACGCGGTGGCACGCGACCTCGCCGAGGCCGGCTTCGACGTCGTCGCCACGGCCGGCGACGGCCCGCAGGCGGTCCGCCGCGCCCAGGCCGCGGGCCCCGACGTACTGGTCCTCGACCTCAACCTGCCCGGCATGCCCGGGGTGCAGGTCTGCAAGACCCTGGTCGGCGCCAACCCGGCGCTGCGCGTGCTGGTGCTGTCCGCGAGCGGCGAGCACGCCGACGTACTGGAGGCGGTCAAGTCCGGCGCCACCGGCTACCTGCTGAAGTCCGCCGGCGCCGCGGAGCTGATCGACGCCGTACGCCGGACCGCCGCGGGCGACCCGGTGTTCACCCCCGGCCTCGCCGGACTGGTCCTCGGCGAGTACAGGCGCCTCGCCGCCGGCCCGGCGCCGGCCGCCCCCGACGAGCCGAAGGCGCCCGCGCTGACCGACCGGGAGACCGAGGTGCTGCGGCTCGTCGCCAAGGGCCTGTCGTACAAGCAGATCGCCGAACGCCTCGTCATCTCGCACCGCACGGTGCAGAACCACGTCCAGAACACCCTCGGCAAGCTCCAGCTGCACAACCGGGTGGAGCTCGTCCGCTACGCCATCGAGCGCGGCCTCGACGACGCCTAGCAGGAAACACGTTCGTGAACGGTGCCCGGTACGGGAGAGAATCCTCGGGTTCGCCCCCGTACCAGGAGATCCATGCACAAGCGCCTGCCCCTGTCCGTGATATGTCTCGCCGTCACCGCGCTCGCCGCCCCGGCCTGCGGCCCGGCGGCCGGTGACGGCGGGGCGAACACCCCGACCACGCCACCCGCCGCGTCCGCGTCCGCGTCCCCGTCCGCCTCCCCGTCCACCACCGGAGTGCGCGGGCTGACGGGGTACTCGTCCGCCTTCTACCTCCGGACGATCCGCAAGCACTACCCGGCCCTCGACCGGGTCGGCGACGAGGAACTCGTCGCCCACGGGAACGCGCTCTGCGTCACCTACGGCCAGGCCTTCGTCGACCAGGCCCTGAAGACCAAGAAGGAACTCGGCCTCACCGGCGAGGAGGCCTCGCAGGTCATCGGCACCGCGCACGGCGCCTGCGGCAGGAAGACGCTGTGACCGTCCACGTCCGACGGGCCCACCCACCACCGCCGTTCATCCCTGCGGGTGAACCTGGCGTACGGAACGCCTCGTAATTCCACCGGAATCGACCCTTCACAACGGCCTGGTGTGACGCGAGTCTCACTAGCGTGGCCGCCATGTCGAAGGGAGATTCAATGAAGGTCGGCGTGCTGACCGGCGGCGGCGACTGCCCCGGTCTCAACGCGGTGATCCGCGGCATCGTGCGCAAGGGCGTCCAGGAGTACGGATACGAGTTCCTCGGCTTCCGGGACGGGTGGCGGGGTCCGCTGGACGGCGCCACCGTCCCGCTGGACATCCCGACGGTCCGCGGCATCCTGCCGCGCGGCGGCACCGTCCTCGGCTCCTCCCGCACCAACCCGTTCAAGGTGGAGAACGGCGTCCGCCAGATCAAGGAGAACCTCGCGAAGAACGAGGTCGACGCCCTGATCGCGATCGGCGGCGAGGACACGCTGGGCGTGGCCGCCCGGCTCCACTCGGAGTACGGCATCCCCTGCGTCGGGGTGCCGAAGACCATCGACAACGACCTCTCCGCCACCGACTACACCTTCGGTTTCGACACCGCGGTAGGCATCGCCACCGAGGCCATCGACCGCCTCCACACCACCGCCGAGTCCCACATGCGGGTCCTGGTGGTCGAGGTGATGGGCCGGCACGCGGGATGGATCGCCCTGCACTCCGGGCTCGCCGGCGGCGCCAACGTCATCCTCATCCCCGAGCAGCGCTTCGACCTGGACCAGGTGTGCGCCTGGGTCAACTCCCGGTTCAAGGCGAGCTACGCGCCGATCGTGGTGGTGGCGGAGGGCGCCATGCCGAAGGACGGCGAGATGGTCCTCAAGGACGCCACCAAGGACTCCTTCGGGCACGTCCGGCTCTCCGGGGTCGGCGAGTGGCTGGCGAAGGAGATCGAGGCCCGCACCGGCAAGGAGGCCCGGACCACCGTCCTCGGGCACGTCCAGCGCGGCGGAACGCCCAGCGCGTACGACCGCTGGCTCGCCACCCGGTTCGGCCTGCACGCCATCGACGCCGTCCGGGACGGCGACTTCGGCAAGATGGTCGCCCTGCGCGGCACGGACGTCGTACGGGTGCCCATCGCCGAGGCCACGGCCCGCCTGAAGACCGTGGACCCGGAGCTTTACCGCGAGGTCGGCGTGTTCTTCGGCTGATCCCGCTCCGCGCTGCCACGGGTCGTAAGGTGACAATCCACCCGAACGACCCGCCTGAACGACCCGCCTGAACGACCCGTGGGAGCGCGCGTGGAAATCCTGGCCTTCGGTGTGCAGGCCGACGAGAGACCCCTGATCGAGGAGGCCTTCGCGGGCCGGCACGAGGTGCGCTGCCTGGACGTCTTCCTGACCGAGGACACCGCGCCCATCGCGGCCGGGTACGAGGTGGTCTCGTCCAGCGTCAACGCCGACCTCGGCGGGCGGGTGCTGCGGGCGCTGGCCGCCGGCGGCACGCGGATGATCGCCCAGCGGTCGACCGGCTTCAACAACATCGACCTGGACGCGGCGCGGGAGCTGGGGCTGACCGTCAGCCGGGTGTCGTACTACTCGCCGTACTCGGTGGCCGAGTTCGCCTGGACCCTGGCGATGGCGGTCAACCGCCGCATCGTGCGGGCCTCGAACCGCACCCGGGACTTCGACTTCCGGCTCGACGGCCTGATGGGCCGCGACCTGCGGGGCCGCACGGCGGGCGTGGTCGGCACCGGGAAGATCGGCGAGGCCTTCACCCGCATCGCGGCCGGCTTCGGCATGAACCTGCTGGGCTGGGACGTGGTGGAGAACCCGGCGTGCGTGGACCTCGGGATGAAGTACGTGGACAAGGAGGACCTGTTCGCCCGGTCCGACCTGATCAGCCTGCACGTGCCGCTGCTCGCGGCCACCCACCACCTGGTGGACGCGCGGGCCCTGCGGACGATGAAGGACGACGCGATCCTGGTGAACTCCAGCCGGGGCGGCCTCGTGGACACGGAGGCGTTGGTCGCGGAGCTGCGGGCAGGGCGGTTCGCGGGGGTCGGGCTGGACGTGTACGAGGCGGAGGCGGGCCTGTTCTTCCTGGACCGGTCGCTGGAGGCGGTGGAGGACGACACGCTGGCCCGGCTGGTGACGTTCCCGAACGTGGTGGTGACGTCGCACCAGGCCTACTACACGCACGAGGCGGTGGGGCAGATCGTTGCCGCAACGCTTCACAACGTGCAGTCCTACGTCGCCGGCCGAACCACGGAAAACACCCTCACCGCCCCCACGGCCCCCTGACCGCCGCCGCCGCCCCGCAGCCCGGCGCCGGGCGGTCGGCTCAAGCGCCGCTCGGGCTCGGGGGAGCCCGGCGGGGTGTGGCCCTGCGGGCCCGGTCCCGGGTGGGCAGGTCCCGCCCCGCCGGCGTTCGGGGCGCACGGGGCGGCGCGGGGCGTTCGGCGGCCCGCCCCGGCGGGGTCACGCGGGGAGGAGGGTGTGGAGGAGGTCGTGGAGGAGGGGCGCGCCGCGGAGGGTGAGGACGGACTCGGGGTGGAACTGGACGCCCGCGAACCCCGGCCCCCGCAGCGCGTGCACCTCCCCCGTCGCGGGGTCGCGGGACACCTCCACCCCCCGCCCGGCCAGCGCCGCCGCGGCCCGCGCGTCGCACGCCGCCGTGTACGTGTTGTAGAACCCGACGACTTCCGCCGCGCCGAACAGGTCGATGCGGACCTGCGCCCCCTGCGCCGGCTCCGCCTTGCGGACCAGCGGCAGCCCCAGCTCCGCCGCCAGCAGCTCGTGCCCCAGGCACACCCCCAGCAGCCCGTGCCGGTGCCCGGCCAGCAGGTCGCGGGCGAGGCCCCGCAGTACCCGCATCCTGGGGTCGGCGGGGTCCGACGGGTCGCCCGGCCCGGGGCCCAGGACCACCGGCCCGGCATGCGCCAGCGCGGCCGCCTGCAGCTCCGGGTCGTCGTAGCGGCGTACCGCGACCTCCAGCCCCGCCGCCCGCAGCACGTGCGCCAGCATCGCCGTGAACGTGTCCTCCGCGTCCACCACCAGCGCCCGCCCCCGCACCGGTGCCGGCTCCTGCATCCGCAGCCAGAACGGCGCCAGGCCGGCCCGCCGGGCCGCGAGGGCCGCCCGGACCCGGGGGTCCTCCGCCAGACCGCCCGCCGGGCCGCCCGCGGGCCGCTCCGCCGCCGGCGGGACCACGCCGAGCGCGGCCAGCACCCCGGCCGCCTTCGCGTGGGTCTCCGCCACCTCTCCCGCCGGGTCCGAGTGCCGCACCAGCGTCGCCCCCACCGGCACCCGCACCGTGCCGTCCGCCGCGATGTCGGCGGTCCGGATCAGGATGGGGGAGTCCAGCGTCTGGGCGCCCCCCGCGTCCCGCCCGAGCAGGGCCAGCGCGCCCGCGTAGTAGCCCCGCCCCCCGGACTCGTACCGCTCGATCACGCGGCAGGCGTTCTCCACCGGCGACCCGGTGACCGTGGCCGCGAACATGGTCTCCCTCAGCACCTCCCGCGCGTCCAGCGTGGACCGGCCCCGCAGCTCGTACTCGGTGTGCGCCAGGTGTGACATCTCCTTCAGCCGCGGGCCGATCACCACGCCGCCCCGGTCGGCGACCGTGCACATCATCTTCAGTTCCTCGTCGACCACCATGGAGAGCTCGTCGGTCTCCTTGCGGTCCGCGAGGAACGACAGCAGCGAGTCCACCGTGGGCCCGCCCGCCGGGTACCGGTACGTGCCGCTGATCGGGTTCATCACGACCGTGCCGCCGGACATCCGCACGTGCACCTCGGGGCTCGCCCCGACCAGGGTGCGCTCCCCGGTGTGCACCACGTACGTCCAGTACGCGCCCCGCTCGCCCGCCAGCAGCCGCCGGAACAGCGCCAGCGCGTCGGCCCGGCCGAACCCCTCGATCCGGCCCCGGTAGGTGCGGCGGATCACGAAGTTCGCGCCCTCGCCACGGCCGATCTCGTCCTCCACCACCCGCCGTACGGTCTCCGCGTACGCCGCGTCCGAGACGTCGAACCCGCCGTCCGAGACCCGGACCGGGTGCGCGGGCAGCGCCGCCAGCACCTCGGCGAGAGGCAGCTCGTACGCCTCCTCGGCGACCAGCATCCTCAGCGGGGTGCCGTCGTCGCGCACGTCGAAGCCGCGCTCGCGGATCTGCCGGAACGGGACCAGCGCGAGGGTCCCCAGCCCGCCCACGGGGACGTCGGCGAGACGTTCGGCCTCGTGGACGGGGCCGAGCAGCAGCTCGACGGTGTCGTGGTCGCGGCCCGGCGTGCGGCGGCGCAGCAGGGCGAAGGGCGGACAGTCGGCATCCAGAAGCCGGTCGAGGTTCATCGGGGCGTTCCTTCCAGGGGGGACGGTGGGGAGGAACGGCCGTGGAAAACACGAAGGCCGCCCCTCGGGCGGCCTTCGCGTCGGTTTCGGGTACGCGCAGTCAGTGGGCCGCCGGATGAGCGGTCCACCACCAGTTCAGGTGCGGTTGCGCGTGCATGCCGCCGACCATAGCCCACGACACCGGTGCGGCGCGGCACCGTCGTGACTCCGGATCCATCCGTCTCACGTTGTGGGCGGCGCGCCGGACGTACCTATTCAGGACGTAATGTTTACGAGGTGACCGTGAACGCTGAAACCCAAGCCCCCGCCTCCAAGGCGACCTGGCGAGACCTTCCCGCGGCGCAGCAGCCTGTGTACCCCGATGCCGAGGCTCTGCGCGCTGTCGTCGCGGACCTCGAGTCGTATCCTCCGCTCGTCTTCGCGGGCGAGTGCGACCAGCTGCGCGCCCGTCTGGGAGCCGTCGCCCGGGGCGAGGCGTTCCTCCTCCAGGGTGGCGACTGCGCCGAGGCCTTCGACGCCGTGTCCGCCGACCACATCCGCGCCAAGCTCAAGACCCTGCTCCAGATGTCCGCCGTACTGACGTACGCGGCCTCCGTGCCCGTGGTCAAGGTCGGCCGCATCGCCGGCCAGTACTCCAAGCCGCGCTCGAAGGACACCGAGACCCGCGACGGGGTGACCCTGCCGACGTACCGCGGCGACTCCGTCAACGGCTTCGCCTTCACCACCGAGGCCCGGGTGCCGGACCCCGAGCGGCTGAAGCGGATGTACCACGCCTCCGCCTCCACCCTGAACCTGGTGCGCGCCTTCACCACCGGCGGTTACGCCGACCTGCGCCAGGTGCACGCCTGGAACCAGGACTTCGTGAAGTCGTCCCCGTCCGGGCAGCGCTACGAGGCGCTGGCGCGGGAGATCGACAACGCCCTGAACTTCATGAAGGCCTGCGGCACCGACCCGGCCGAGTTCAAGGCGGTGGAGTTCTACTCCTCGCACGAGGCGCTGCTGCTGGACTACGAGGGCGCGCTGACCCGCACCGACTCGCGCACCGGCAAGCTGTACGACACCTCCGGCCACATGGTGTGGATCGGCGAGCGCACCCGGCAGCTGGACCACGCGCACATCGAGTTCTGCTCGCAGATCGCCAACCCGATCGGCATCAAGCTCGGCCCCACCACGACCGTGGACGAGGCCCTGACGTACATCGACCGCCTCGACCCGGAGCGCGAGCCGGGCCGGCTGACGTTCGTCGTCCGCATGGGCGCCGACAAGGTCCGCGACAAGCTCCCGGAGCTGGTCGAGAAGGTCACCGCGTCCGGTGCGGTCGTCGGCTGGGTCACCGACCCGATGCACGGCAACACCTTCGAGGCGGCCTCCGGGCACAAGACCCGGCGCTTCGACGACGTGCTGGACGAGGTCAAGGGCTTCTTCGAGGTGCACAAGGGCCTGGGCACCCACCCGGGCGGCATCCACGTCGAGCTCACCGGTGACGACGTCACCGAGTGCGTGGGCGGCGGCGACGAGATCTTCGTCGACGACCTGCACCAGCGCTACGAGACGGCCTGCGACCCGCGGCTCAACCGCAGCCAGTCCCTGGACCTGGCGTTCCTGGTGGCGGAGATGTACCGCGACCAGTGAGTCGTGATCAGTGAGTAGCTTCCTACGAGCGGTGGGGCGCGGATCTGTGATCCGCGCCCCACACTCGTCCCCAGGGCTTTTAGGTCACCCTAACTTTGGGTACGGTTAGGTAAGCCTCACCGAATAGGGGATGGCTGCCCGACCGTTCCTGCCAGGGAGGTGAACCGCGTGTACGTCTGCTCTTGCTTCGGTGTCACCGACAAGCAGGTCAAGGAACACGCGGCTGCCGGCGCCTGCACGCCCCGCCAGATCGCCTCGGCCACCAAGGCCGGAACCGACTGCGGCTCCTGCGTCCGCACCATCCAGGGCCTCCTCGGGCGCGGCGCCTGCCCCCGCCGGGAGCTGCTGGAGAAGGGCAAGGCCCCGGCCGTCGCCCTGGCCCCCGACTCCGAGCTGGCCGAGTCCCAGCTGGCCGAAGCGGCCTGACCGCCGGGCCCCGCACCGGCCGGCCGCCCTCGGCGGCCGCGGCCGCTAGCTCTCCGGCTGCTCGATCAGCTGCGCGATGTAGAGCGGCTCGCCGAGGCTCTCGATGAGCTCCAGCTGGGTGTCGAGGTAGTCGATGTGGTGCTCCTCGTCCGCCAGGATCTCCTCGAAGAGCCGCGCCGAGGTCACGTCCCCCTTGCCGCGCATGACCTCGATGCCCCGCCGGAGCCGGTCGATCGCCTCGACCTCGACCTGGCGGTCCGCCTGGAACATCTCGGTGATGGTCTGGCCCACCCGGACGTGGAACAGCCGCTGGTAATTGGGCAGTCCGTCCAGCATGAGGATGCGCTCGGTGAGCTTGTCCGCGTGCTTCATCTCGTCGATGGACTCTTCACGCGTGTACTTGGCGAGCTTGGTCCAGCCCTTGTTGTCCTGGATGCGGTAGTGCAGCCAGTACTGGTTGATCGCCGTCAGCTCGCCGGTGAGCTGTTCGTTCAGAAACTCGAGGACCTCGGGGTCGCCCTGCATCGCAGAGGCTCCTTCCAAGCAACAGAGACCGTGCTGGGCCACTGCCCAGCCTGAACTAGGGAGTGCGCGCATCCTTGCACCGCGGCCCGGGGCCGTCCAGTAAGTGCCTCCTTAGTAGGAGTTGCCCGGATGCGCCGTCACCTGGTCATGACCACCCTTGCCCGTCTGTCACCATGGAGTCATGGGTCAGCCGGAAAGCCGGGAATCTCCGGGAGCAGAGCAACTGGAGCTTCCTCCGGGGCAGCGGCTGCAGCGTGGCTGGCCGGTCACGCACTACGGGCCGGTGCCCAGGTTCAAGCCCGACCGCTGGGAGTTCCGGGTCTTCGGGGCGACCGCGGACGGCGAGAAGCACTGCTGGAACCACGAGGAGTTCTCGGCCCTGCCGTTCTCCTCGGTCGTCGCCGACCTGCACTGCGTGACGAAGTTCAGCATGACGGGGGCCGAATGGGGCGGGGTGCTCGCCCGGACCGTGCTGGAGATGGCACCGCCGGCCCCGCAGGTCACGCACGTGATGGTGTGGGCCGAGTACGGCTTCAGCTCCAACATGCGGCTCTCGGACTTCGCCTCCGAGCGCACCGTCTTCGCCACCCACCAGGGCGGTGAACCCCTCACGGCCGAGCACGGGTTCCCGCTGCGCCTCGTGGTGCCGCACCTGTACGCCTGGAAGGGCCCGAAGTGGGTCCGGGGTGTGGAGTACATGACCGCGGACCGCCGGGGCTTCTGGGAGGAGCGCGGCTACCACAACATCGGCGACCCCTGGCGCGAGCAGCGCTACTCCTACCAGGAACTGCCCGGGGACGGTCCCGAGCTCTAGTTCCGGTCCGGGGCCGCCGTGTGATCGCGGCCCCGTCGTCAGTGGTGGTACTGGTGGACCACCGCGTGGCCCTTGCCGCGGCCGATCATCCACTTGTTGACCGGCACGGTGATCACGAAGGCGGACGCCAGGGCGATCGCCAGGACGATCCAGAACAGCGGCGCCGACAGGTGGGCGTCCATGGCGCCGGGCCACAGGGCGATCACCCCGTTGTCGATCACTTCCATGACCGTGATGGACAGGGTGTCCGCGGCCAGTGCCACCCGGACGGCCGTCCGCAGGTCCACGCCGGCCTTCAGGACGCCGCGCAGGGTGAAGGCGTAGCCGAAGAGGAACGCCAGGACGATCGCCAGGGCCATGGTCTGCACGTTGCCCCAGCCGAGCGCCGTGCCGATGACCATGCCCAGCACCTCGCCGATGGCGCAGCCGATCAGGCAGTGCAGGGTGGCCTTCGCGGCCATGGCCCAGCTGACCTTGCCGTGCTCCTGCCGGTGGCCGTGGTGGCCGTGGTGCGCGTCGTGGGCTTCGTGCTGCTGGTGGTGGTGCGCGTGGTCCATGGGAACCCCCTGGCAACGTCGGGCAACGGTCCTGCCTACAGACAGAACCGTATACCCCCCAGGGGTATTCCTCAACGGATCTCAGCGCAGCGACTTCAGCAGTGCGACGTCCGCCGCGTGCCCCTCCTCGCCGCCCGGGGTCTCGATGATCAGCGGCACGCCGGCCGTCTCGGCGTGCGTCAGCAGCTCGGCGAAGGCGTCCCGGCCGATGTGGCCGGCGCCGATGTTGGCGTGCCGGTCCTTGTGCGCGCCCGCCGCCTCCTTCGAGTCGTTGGCGTGCACCAGCTTCAGCCGGCCCGGCCCCACCGTCTCCACCAGCAGGTCCAGCGTCTCCTTGACGCCGCCCGGCCCGGCCAGGTCGTGCCCGGCCGCGTGGACGTGGCAGGTGTCCAGGCAGACGCCGAGCTTCGGGTGGGACTCCAGCACCTCGAAGTACGGCCCGAAGTCCCAGGTCCGGGAGCACAGCGAGGAACCCTGTCCGGCCGTGGACTCCAGCAGCAGCAACGGGTCGTCGTCGTGCGTGAGCTCGTCCAGCAGCGGCAGCAGGTACCGCCCGACCTGCGCGAGCGCCTCCGCCCGGGGCCGCCCGCCGGTCGCCGAGCCGGTGTGCACCACCACGCCCAGCGCGCCGATCTCCCGGCCCCGGCGCAGCGAGTGCCGCAGCGACTCCACCGACCGCTCGACCGTCGCCGCGTTGTGCGAACCGAAGTTGATCAGGTACGGCGCGTGTACGTAGGCGGGGATGCCCGCGGCCGCGCACCCCTCGCGGAACAGCTCGTCCTGCGCGGGGTTCCCGGCCGGGGTGGCCCAGCCGCGCGGGTTGGCCACGAAGACCTGTACGGCCTCGGCGCCCATCTTCCGCGCGTAGGCCAGGCCGACCCTGGCCAGTCCGCCCGCGACCGGGACGTGCCCGCCCACCGGATTGCGTATCACTGCGCCGCCTACAGTCCCTTGGTGCGGATGGTGATCGTGCTGCCCTCGGGGGCGGTCTGGCCGCCCGGCACCGACTGGCTCTCCACGCTGTCGCCGAGCGGGATGAAGGGCCGGTCGACCTTCACCTTGAACCCGGCCGCCTCCAGGGCCTGCCGGGCGGACGCCGCGTCCTGGCCGGTCACCTGCGGCACCGGGAGCAGGCGGGGCCCCTTCGAGACGGTGAGGACCACCGTGTCCCCGGCCGCGGCCTGGGTGCCGGCCGCCACCGACTGGTTGGCGACCCGGCCCGCCGGCTGCGGCGAGTTCACCTGCTCCGGCGCCTGCTGCACCTTCAGGCCGAGCCGTTCCAGGGCGGCCCGGGCCTGGTCCGCGGGCAGTCCGACCGTGCTGGGCACCGGTACCGGCCGGCCCTTGCTGACCACGATGGCCACCGCCGTGTCCGGGGCCCGCCTGTCGCCGGCCGCCGGATCGGTGCTGAGCACCGCGCCCTGCGGCACGTCCTGGCTGAACGCCGTGGTGACCATGCCGGGGGCCAGGCCCTCACCGGCCAGCTCCGCCTTGGCCGCCTCCAGAGGCTTGCCCTTCACGTTGGGCACGGAGACCGTCTCGGGACCCCGCGAGACCACCAGCGTCACCGCGCCGTTGCCCCGGATCCGCTTGCCGGAGCCGGGGGCGCTGTCCATCACGGTGCCGCGTTCGAAGGCCTCGCTGAACTTCCGGTCGATCCGTTCCACGCCGAGCCCGGCCGCCGAGAGCTCCTTGCGGGCCTCCGCCTCCGTCTTCCCGAGCAGGTTGGGCACCTGAGTGAACTGCCCCGAGCTCACGTACCAGACCCCGGTGCCCAGCCCCAGCGCCAGCAGCACGCCCGCGACGACCAGGAACAGTCCGCGACGGGGCGGGCGGGCCGCGCGGGCCGGGCGCGCCGGGCGGACCGGGGGTGCGGGGGCCGCGGGCACCGGCTCCAGCCGGGAGGTGTGCTCGACCGTCCCGGCGACGGGCACCGGCCGGGGGATCACCCCGGTGCGGTCCTCGGAGGAGGAACGCTCCCCGGCGCGCGCCTGCGGCGGTACGGCGTCCAGATCGGCGTCGCCCAGCCCGGCGCGGGCCTCCCGGGCGAGCCCGAGCAGCGCCACCGCGTCGTGCGGGCGCAGCTCCGCGGAACGGGCGGTGGCGGCGGCCACCAGCGCGTCCAGCCGGGCGGGCAGGCCGGGGACGGCGGCGGAGGGCGGCGGCACGTCCTCGTGCAGGTGCCGGTAGAGCACCTGCGCGGGGGTGCCGCCGGTGTGCGGCTTGGCGCCGGTCAGCATCTCGTAGAGGACGACCCCGCAGGCGTAGACGTCGACGCGGGTGTCGGTCGTGCCGTTCTCGATCTGCTCCGGCGCGAGGTAGGAGACGGTGCCGAGCACGGCACCGGTGGTGCTGGTCACCGTGTCCACGGACCGGACCAGGCCGAAGTCGGCGACCTTCACCCGGCCGTCGTCGCCGATCAGTACGTTCTCGGGCTTCATGTCCCGGTGCACGAAACCGGCCCGGTGGGCGGCACCGAGCGCCGCGAGCACCGGCTCCAGGATGTCCAGGGCCGCCCGCGGCTGGAGCGCGCCGCGTTCGCGCAGCACGTCGCGCAGGGTGCAGCCGGAGACGTACTCCATGGCGAGGTAGACGTAACCCCCGTCGGTGCCCTGGTCGAAGACGGCGACCACGTTGGGGTGCGCCAGCCGGGCCACCGACTTCGCCTCCCGGATGAACCGGTCGACGAAACCGGCGTCGGCGGCGAGGGCGGGGTGCATCACCTTGAGGGCCAGGATGCGGTCGAGGCGGGTGTCGACGGCCCGGTAGACCGTGGCCATGCCGCCGACCGCGATGCGGGCGTCGACGCGGTAGCGGCCGTCGAGCACGCGCCCGACCAGGGGGTCGTCCAGGGTCGTATCCACCCGCCGATTCTACGAGCGGCCCCCGCGCCCCCCGCCGCCCCGCCCCCGCTTGCAGCGCGACTGTGACGGGCGTCGCCCGCGGCCGGCGGGGCCCGGGGCCGGGCTGGCGCCGGGGCGGGGCCCGGGGCGGGGGCCGGGGTGCGCCCTCAGAACGCCGGGCGCTCCGGGTCCAGTGCGGCCACGCCCTCCGTGGGGGAGGAGGCGTGCGCGAACCGGCGCACCGGAATGCGCCCGGCCCGGTACGCCAGCCGCCCCGCCGAGACCGCGTCCCGCATCGCCGCCGCCATCAGCACCGGCTCCTGCGCCCGCGTGACCGCGGACGCCAGCATGACCGCCGCGCAGCCGAGCTCCATGGCCAGGGCGGCGTCCGAGGCGGTCCCCGCCCCCGCGTCGAGCACCACCGGCACCCCGGCCCGCTCCACGATCAGCTCGAAGTTGTGCGGGTTGCGGATCCCGAGCCCCGACCCGATCGGCGACCCCAGCGGCATGATCGCCGCACACCCCACGTCCTCCAGCTTCCGCGCCAGCACGGGGTCGTCGTTGGTGTACGGCAGGACCGTGAAGCCGTCGTCCACCAGGGTCTCCGCGGCGGCCAGCAGCTCCTCCCCGTCGGGCAGCAGCGTCCGCTCGTCCGCGACCACCTCCAGCTTGATCCAGTCCGTGCCCAGCGCCTCCCGCGCGAGCCGGGCGGTCAGTACCGCCTCGCCGGCCGTGAAGCAGCCCGCCGTGTTGGGCAGCACGTCGATGCCCAGCCCGGCCAGCACCGACAGGACCGAGCCCTGGACCGTGGGGTCCAGCCGCCGCATGGCGACCGTGGTCAGCTCGGTCCCGGACGCGGCCAGCGCGCGTTCCAGCACGTCCAGGCTCGGCGCCCCGCCGGTTCCCATGATCAGACGGGAGCCGAAGGTGCGGCCGCCCAGTGTGAAGAGATCGTCGGCCATGTGCGTTCAGCCTCCCTGGACCGCGGTGAGCACTTCGATCCGGTCGCCGTCGCCGACCGGGGTGGCGGACCACTGCCCGCGCGGTACGACGGCCTCGTTGAGCGCCGCCGCGACCCCGGCCGGGGCCCGGGTCAGGACGGCGACCACCGCGTCGAGGGTGGTGCCGGCGGCGAGCTCGCGCGTCTCGCCGTTGACGGAGACGGAGACGGTGGTGGCGGTCATGCGAAGGACTCCTCCCGGACGGCCGAGAAGCGGCGGGGACTGAAGGGGCGGGCGACCTCGGGGAGTTGGCCGGTGGCGAGGAGCTCGGCCATGACCTCCCCGGTCAGCGGGGTGAGCAGCACCCCGTTCCGGTAGTGCCCGGTGGCCAGGTGCAGGCCCGGCAGTTCGGTGGGGCCGAGCAGCGGGGCGTTGTCGGGGGAGCCGGGGCGCAGGCCCGCCCGGGTCTCGGTGAGCGGGAGTTCGGTGATGCCGGGCACCAGTTCGTGGGCGTCGCGGAGGAGTTCGTACACCCCGCCGGCGGTGACCGTGGTGTCCCAGCCCAGCTCCTCGCTGGTCGCGCCGATCACGAGCTCGCCGTTCTCGCGCGGCACCAGGTACACGTGGCTGCCGCGGACCACCGCCCGCACCGTGCGGGACAGGAACGGTGCGTACGCGCGGGGCACGGCCAGCCGCAGCACCTGCCCCTTGACGGGGCGGACCGGCGGCACCGCCTCGGCGGGCACTCCGGCCAGCCTGCCGCTGAGGCTGCCCGCCGCGAGCACCACCTGGCCGGCGGACACCCCGGTGCCGTCGTCGAGGAGCGCCCCGGCCGCCCGGTCCGCGGTGACGGTGAGGCGTTCGGCGGCCGCGCGGTGGAAGACCACTCCGGCCCGCTCACAGGCGGCCACCAGCGCGGCGGCCAGCCGGCGGGGGTCGACCTGGTGGTCGCCGTCCACCCGCAGGCCCCCGCGCACGCCCGGCGCGAGCATCGGCTCCAGACGCCGGCACTCGCGGCCGGTCAGCCACTCCGACTCCAGGCCGCAGCGGCGCTGCAGGGCGTGCAGTTCGCGCAGGTGCAGCCGGTCGTCGGCGTCGAGGGCGACGGCGAGGGTGCCGCAGGCCCGGTAGCCGATGTCCGTTCCGCCCGAGGCCTCGCCCAGTTCGGCGGCGAACTCCTCGTAGCGGGCGGCGGAGGCCAGGTTGAGGCCGAGGAGCGTCTCCTCGCCGTAGTGGAGTTCGGTGACGGCGGCCAGCATGCCGGCCGCCACCTGGGCGGCCCCGCCGCCGGGCGCCGGGTCGGCGACCGCGACGGTCAGGCCGCGGCCGGCCGCCCGCCAGGCCGTGACCAGGCCGATGATCCCGCCGCCGAGGACGAGTACGTCCGTCGGCCCGGTTCCGTTTCCGTGCATGGGCGTCCAGCCCCTCCCTTCGCCGGCATGACCCGGATCAGGTTCGTACGGTCGGAGGCCGGCCAGCCTCCCTCTCAGCCCGGTGCGCCCGGACTCCCGCGGATAGGTACGGTGGCCAGACTAACCCCCGGCCGGAGGGCCGGGTAAGGGTGACCATTCCTGACGTGCCGTCAGATGGTTAGGGTGGGCCACGTGAGCGAGCAGACGCAGAACACACAGCCCGGCGCCGGAGTCGTCATCGTCGGCGCCGGCATGGCCGGGGTCCAGTCGGCGGTCGCCCTGCGCGAGGCGGGCTTCACCGGCCCGGTCACCCTCCTGGGAGCCGAACCGCACCAGCCCTACGACCGGCCCCCGCTCTCCAAGGCGGTCCTGCTCGGCAAGGCCGAGGACTCCGCCTTCGACGTCGACTTCACCGGCCTGGACATCGACCTGCGGCTCGGCGTCGAGGTCACCGCCCTGCGCCCCGCCGACCGCGAACTGGACACCGAGGCGGGACCCGTCCCGTACGAGGTGCTCGTCCTCGCCACCGGCGCGGAACCGCTGACGCTGCCGGGCGCCGCGGGAGTCCCCGGCGTCCACCTGCTGCGCACCCTCGACGACGCGGAACGGCTGCGGCCGGTCCTGGCCTCCGCGCCGGAGGTCGTCGTGGTCGGGGCCGGCTGGATCGGCGCCGAGTTCGCCACGGCCGCGCGGGCCGCGGGCTGCGCGGTGACGGTGGTCGAGGCCGCCGACCGGGTGCTGGCCGGGGCCCTGCCGGCGGAGGTCACCGCGCCGATGGCCGACTGGTACGCGCAGGCCGGTGCCCGGCTGATCACCGGTGCGAAGGTGGCCTCCGTCGAACCGGGCCTGGTCCGGCTGGACGACGGCCGCACGCTGACGGCGGGCGCGGTGGTCGTCGGCATCGGCGCCAGGCCCGCCACCGGCTGGCTGGCCGGCAGCGGGGTCGAGCTCGGCGCGGACGGCTCCGTCACCGCGGACGACCGGCTGCGGACCTCGCTGCCCGGGGTGTACGCGGTGGGCGACTGCGCCTCCTTCCCCTCGGCCCGCTTCGGCACGCGGCTGCTCGTCCACCACTGGGACAACGCGCTGCAGGGGCCGCGGACGGTGGCGGCGAACATCCTGGGAGAGGACCGGGCGTACGACCCGGTGCCGTACTTCTGGTCGGAGCAGTTCGACCGGTTCGTGCAGTACGCGGGGCACCACGCGGGGGCCGACACCATGCTCTGGCGGGGCGAGCCCGCCGGGGCGGCGTGGTCGGTGTGCTGGCTGCGGGACGGCGCGCTGGTCGCCCTGCTGGCGGTCGGCCGGCCCAGGGACCTGGCGCAGGGGCGCCGCCTGATCGAATCCGGCGCGAAGCTCTCCACCCCCAAGCTCACGGACCCCACCACCCCCCTCAAGTCCGCCACCGCCTGACCGACCCGGCCCGGCCTTGGTGGGGCCCACGGGGGTGTGGCCCTGCGGGTCCGTGCCGGGCGGCCACATCCGGCCCCTCCGGCGTTTGAGGAGCGGGGTATGGGGCGGAGCCCCGTGTGCTCTGGCGGAGCGTTGGCTGTGCGGCTGTGGCTCCGCCGGGGCCCGCTCAATCGCCGCTCGGGCTCGAAGTGCGGCCCGGGTTCATCCGGCACCCCGGGCTCCGGCCGGGCCCGCTCGATCGCCGCTCGGGCTTGGTGGGGCCCGCCGGGGGGTGGTCCTGCGGGCCGGTGGCGGGTGGGCATGTCCAGCCCCTCCGGCGTTTGAGGAGCGGGGTATGGGGCGGAGCCCCGGGTGCCTGAGCGGAGCGTTGGCTGCGCAACCTTGGCTCCGCCGGTGCCCGCTCAATCGCCGCTCGGGCTCGAAGTGCGGCCCGGGTTCATCCGGCACCCCGGACTCCGGCCGGCCCGCTCGATCGCCGCTCGGGCTTGGTGGGGCCCGCCGGAGCAGGGTTCGGGGCGGAGCCCCGGGTGGTCGGGCGGAGCGTCGGCTGCGCGGCTGGGCGGCGCTCGGGTGGCGTGGCTCGGGTACCGGCCCCCCTCCAGGGATGGCAGGCTTGTGCCGTGACCGAGATTGACGCAAAGATCGACGCCCTCGTCCCCGACTGGCTGCACCTCCCCGACATCGCGGAGATGCTCGACGTCGAGGTGACCCGGGTCCGCCAGCTGGTCAAGGAAGGACAGCTGATCGCGGTGCGCCGCGGAGAGAACCGCACCCTCCAGGTGCCCGCCGCCTTCATCGACGGCGACAAGGTGGTCAAGGGCCTCGCCGGGACCCTGACCCTCCTCCGGGACGACGGCTTCGACGACCAGGAAATGCTGGAGTGGCTCTTCACTCCCGACCCGACCCTGCCCGGCACCCCCGCGCAGGCCCTGAGCGAGAATCGCGGGACGGAGGTCAAGCGCCGCGCACAGGCGCTGGCCCTCTGACCCGATCCGCTCCGCGGCGTACGGGCCCCCCGCCGGGGCCCGTACACCCGCTCACCTGGGGGGTTTCCCATGTCCCTGGCCGACGCCCGGCTCTACCTCTGCACCGACGCCCGCAAGCGCCAGGGTGACCTCCCCGAGTTCCTCGACGCCGTCCTGGCCGGCGGCGTGGACATCGTCCAGCTCCGCGACAAGGGCATGGAGGCCGCCGAGGAACTGGAACACCTCCAGGTCTTCGCCGAGGCCGCCCGCCGCCACGGCAAGCTGCTCGCCGTGAACGACCGCGCCGACGTCGCCCACGCCATCGGCTCCGACGTGCTGCACCTCGGCCAGGGCGACATCCCCGTCCCCGCCGCCCGCGCGATCCTCGCGCCCACCGTGCTCATCGGCCGGTCCTGCCACGCCGAGGCCGAGGTCGACGCCGCGCTCGCCGAGCCCGGCGTGGACTACTTCTGCACCGGGCCGTGCTGGCCCACCCCCACCAAGCCCGGCCGCCACGCCCCCGGCCTCGACCTGGTCCGCTACGCCGCCGCCCGGCGGCCCGCACGCCCCTGGTTCGCCATCGGCGGGATCGACGCCGGCAACCTGGACCAGGTGCTGGACGCCGGCGCCGAGCGCGTGGTCGTCGTACGTGCCATCACCGAGGCCGACGACCCCGGAGCGGCCGCCGCCGCCCTGGCCAAGCGGGTCCGCGACCGCGTCGCCTGAGCCGCCCGCAACCTCCGCCGCCACCACTGACCTCCGCGGCCTTTGTCCGAAACGCCGGACCGGCCCGCCCCCGGCGGGCACAGTGTCCAAAACCGCGTCCAAGGAGTGGACACGGCTTCGGCGGGCCGGAAGGCCCGTCTAACCTGCCCGTATGGCCCTTGGTACCGCTTCGACCTGGACGGATCGTGCACGCACGGTCCGTGACCTGCTCGCGTCCGGCAACCCCTCGTACTCCTTCGAGTTCTGGGCGCCCAAGACCGAGAAGGGCGAGCGGAACCTCTGGAACGCCCTCCGGCGGGTCGAGGCGGTCGCCCCGAGCTTCGTCTCGGTCACCTACGGCGCCGGCGGCTCCACCCGCGGCGGCACCGTCAAGGCCACCCAGGAGATCGCCGCCGACACCACCCTCACCCCGGTCGCGCACCTCACCGCCGTCGACCACTCCGTCGCCGAGCTGCGCCACGTCATCGGCCAGTTCGCCGACGCCGGCATCCGCAACATGCTCGCCCTGCGCGGCGACCCGCCGGGCGACCCGATGGGGGAGTGGGTGCCCCACCCCGAGGGCGTCCACTACGCCGCCGACCTCGTGCGGCTGCTGAAGGAGTCCGGCGACTTCTGCGTCGGCGTCGCGGCCTTCCCCGAGATGCACCCCCGATCCGCCGACTGGGATACGGACATCCGGCACTTCGTGGACAAGTGCCGCGCCGGCGCCGACTACGCGATCACCCAGATGTTCTTCGATCCGGAGAATTATCTGCGGCTGCGCGACAGCGCCGCCAAGGCGGGCTGCGAGACGCCGATCATCCCTGAGGTCATGCCTGTTGTGGGCATCAAGCAGCTCGACCGGTTGCCCCAGCTGAGCAACGCGGTCTTCCCCGCGGACGTGAAAGAGCGCATGCTCGCCGTCAAGGACGACCCGGCCGCTGTACGCTCCATTGGCATCGAGTTCGCCACGGAGTTCTGCGCGCGGCTGCTGTCCGAGGGTGTCCCGGGGCTGCACTTCATCACGCTGAACAACTCCACGGCGACCCTCGAGATCTACGAGAACCTCGGCCTGCACCAGCGGGCCTAGACCGGCCGCACCCCCGTCGGGCGGCCGCAGGCGAGAGGGGCCAGGCATGGGGATGTACGTCCTCTACGGCGCGTTCGGGCTGGTCGCGTTGTGGCTGCTCGCCGAGGTGCTGCTCCAGTACAAGGCGCGCCTGCGCTGGCGGCTGCTCGCGTTCGCCGGCTTCCTGGGCGTGGTCGCGGGCGTGGTCCTGCCGTCCGTCATGGTCATCGGCGTCGGCGCCGCCGCCTTCGCCGTCGGCCAGACCCTGGTGACCCTGTCGTTCCGCAAGGGCTTCGTGGCCGGCTGGGCGCTGCGCCGCGGCGCGCCCGAGGACGAGGACGGGCACGCCCCCGCCGGCCGCCGCGCGGGCGCCCGGCCCCGCCGCGAGGAGCCGTCCCTGCACGTGTCCGGCTTCGCCTTCGAGGACGCCGACGGCGAAGAGGACGTGTTCGACGACCGGCCCCGCGGCGCCCGCCGCCCCGCCGGCCCGGACGTCTTCCAGCCGGAGCCGGTGCCCGAGGAGACCGGCTCGTACGGCATCCAGAGCCTCCAGGACCCGCAGGGCGGTGCGCCCTACCAGGGCTACCCCTCCGCCGACCCGTCCGTCACGGCGCCCTTCGCCTCGCCCTTCACCACCGCCGACCAGGACGCCCACCAGTACGCCGCCCACTACGACCCGCAGGCCCAGCCCGGCTACGACTACTCCGGCGGCTACCACTCCGGCGGCGAGCAGCAGGTCTACGCCGCCTACTCCGACCCCTACATCGGCACCGGCGGGGTGGCCCAGCCCCAGCCCTACGGCTACGCCGACCCGTACGTCCAGCAGCAGTACGGCGCGGACACCCCGCCCGGCGGCGTGTGGGTGCCGCAGCAGCGCGACGCCGGCCAGCCCTACCCGCCGCCGCAGCAGCAGCCCTGGGCCGGACAGGACCCGCTCCAGCAGCCCCAGCCCTACCCCTACCAGGGCACCGGCGAGTACGAGCAGTACCGCTACTGACCCGCGGCACGGCTGACCCGCCGTAGCACTACGTGCCCGGGGTAGCGCTACGGCCCCGCGCCACGCTACGGCCCGCCGCGCCGGCGGCCCGCGTCGTCACTGTGAGCCGCGGAAGTCCGCGCCCTCCACGATCAGCCCCGCCACCAGCGCCCCGCTCATCCCGGCGTGCGCGAGCCCGCCGCCCGGGTGCGCCCAGCCGCCCGCCAGGTAGAGCCCGGGCACCGCCGTGGTGTTCGCCGGGTACAGCAGCCGGCCCTCCGCTCCGGCGAGCGCCGGCCCGGGCACCGCCCCGCCGCGCGCGCCCGTCGACGCCTCCACGTCCGCCGGGGTACGCACCTCCTGCCACAACAGCCTCTCCCGTAGCCCCGGGACGGCCCTGGAGGCCGCCTCCAGCAGCTCCTCGGCCTCCTTCCGGACCGTCGGGCCGTCCGTCCAGTCCACGACGCCCTGGGGCGCGCAGGTGGCGCGCACGGTCACCGCCTCGTGCTCCTCGTCGGGCCGGGTGGCGGGGTCGTCGGGGCGCAGTACGGTCACCACCCGCCGGCCGCGGCCCGGGGAGTGCACCTCGGTCCGGTGCACGGTGCCCTCCGGGCGGGTGCCGCGCAGCGCCAGCATGAGGGTCAGGCGTCCGGTCATCTCAAGGCCGTCGCGGGGCGGCCTGGCCCCGGCCGGCCAGGGCGAACCGCCGCCCGGCGCGGGGAGGGACAGCCCTGTGGGGTCGACCGCGCAGACCACCTGGTCGGCTGTGCCGGTGGTGCCGTCGGCCAGCAGCACTCCGGCCGCGCGGCCGTCCCGGACCAGCACCTCGCGCACGTCCGCGCCGAAGCGGAACTCCACCTTGCGTTCCAGGCAGCGCTCGTACACGGCGGTGGCCAGCTCCCGCATGCCGCCCAGGACGTACCAGCTGCCGAAGGTCTGCTCCATGTAGGGCAGGACGGTCGCGGCACCGGGCGCGGCGGAGTCCAGGCCGTGGCCGTGTGCCTCGTCGAGGAGGAGTGCGGCGAGCGGGCCGCCGAGCTCGTGCTCCGCGATCCGCCCGAGGTCGGGCGTGCGGCGGCGGAACAGGCCGGCCTTGCGCAGGGCGGGGTAGGGGTCGCGGCCGAGTACCTGCCAGTCGGGCCGGAGCGGTTCCTCCAGCAGCGGGCGCCGGGTGGCGTCCCAGACGTCGCGGGCACGGTTGAGCAGGGCGTTCCACCGGTCTCCCGCGCCGGCGCCGAACGCCTGGTCGAGGGCGGCCGCCACGCCGCCGCGGGAGGCGTTCGGCAGGGTGAGCGCGGTGCCGTCCGCGAGCAGGTGGCGGACCTGCGGGTCGACCTGGACCATGCGTACGCACTCTTCGAGCGGGCGCTTGCCGGTCTTGACGAACAGGTCGCGGTAGACGGCGGGCAGGTGCAGCAGGCCGGGGCCGGTGTCGAAGGTGAAGCCGTCGCGTTCGTACCGTCCGACGGCGCCGCCGTAGTCGGCCGAGCGCTCGTACACCGTCACCCGGTGGCCTGCCACGGCCAGCCGGGCGGCAGTCGCCATCGCGCCCGTCCCGGCGCCGATCACCGCAATTCGTGCCATGGGCCGACCCTATCGGCCCAGTTCAGCCGGGTGTTGTCCCGGTCCGGTCGGGGGCCCGCTCGCGCCGGGCCCGCTGTCTCTCCTCGCGGCGCTGGGCGCGGCGGCGCAGGAACCGGCGGATCCGGGACCACAGGTAGACGAGGGCGGCGAGGCCGAGGACGAGGAGGACTGCGGCGATGGCGGCGGCGGCCTCGGGGTGGAACATGGCGAACGTGACGAGGCCGGCGACTCCGAGGTCCTCGGCGGTGCTCATGGCGATGTTGCTGAACGGTTCCGGCGAGGTGTTGATCGCCATCCGGGTGCCGGCCTTGACGGTGTGGCTGGCCAGGGCGGTGGAACCGCCGATGGCTCCGGCCGCGAGGTCGGACAGCGAGCCGGTCTGCCCGGCGAGCAGGGCGCCGATCACGGCGCCGGAGAGCGGTCGGATCACGGTGTGGACGGTGTCCCAGAGGGAGTCCACGTAGGGGATCTTGTCGGCGACGGTGTCGCAGAGGAAGAGCACGCCGGCGGCGATCAGGACGTCGGTGCGCTGCAGGGCGGCGGGCACGTCGTCGCTGAGTCCGGCCGCGCCGAACACGCCGAGCAGCAGGACCACGGCGTAGGAGTTGATGCCGCTGGCCCAGCCGCTGGTGAACACCAGGGGCAGCACGCTCATCCGCCCAGCATGACGCAGGAAGGGGGCGGCCGCCTCGGCGGCCACCCCCTCACCCGGTGGTTTTTCAGTGCCCCTGTTGTTCGTCGCGGCGGCGCTGCCACCGCTCTTCGATGCGCGTCATCATCGACCGACGCTGCCGGTTCTGGCTGCGGCCCGGGCCGCCGGCGCTGCCGGAGACGGGCTGTTCGCCAGGTTTGGGTGCTTTGCGCCATCCGGTGACCGCGAGTACCGCGCAGCCCAGCATGACGAGGAAGCCCACCACGCTGATCCAGATCAGATTTCCCTGCGCGACCATTCCGGTCATGAGGAGCGCGATACCCACCAGAAAGCCTGCGACTGCCTGGTAGACCCGTCGTCGGGTGTACGTACGCAGCCCGCTTCCCTCAAGCGCTGTCGCGAACTTGGGATCTTCGGCGTACAGCGCTCGCTCCATCTGCTCGAGCATTCGCTGCTCGTGCTCCGAGAGCGGCACGGGAGTCCTCCTCATCCGTCGGTCGCGGGGGTGGCGACCGGGGGTCCCCTTCAGGATAGGCAGGGAATCGCCCCCGTGAAACCCGCCCCTCTACGCCACGTTTCTTTACAGATAATCACGGCCGAGATGTGCACCGACCCGAACCGTACTGCCGCTCGGGGGGCCGTCGAGGCCATTGTTCCCCAACGGCCTGTTCACCACACCGGACGGTGTCCCCCGATCATACGGGTCCGGCCGCCGGAACGGAGGGCTTGCGGGCAGACCGCCCCGGAGGAAGCCGCCCAGTTCAGGCGGCCTTCTCGCCCAGCACGTGCAACTGCGTGGCGACCGCGTGGAAGGCGGGCAGCTCGGCGGCCGCCTCCTCCAGTTTGAGCAGCGCTTCGACGGCGCCCGGCTCGGTGTCCACCAGGACTCCGGGCACCAGGTCGGCGAAGACCCGTACGCCGTGCACCGCGCCGACCTCCAGGCCGGCCGAGCCGACCAGCTCGGACAGCTGCTCGGCGGTGAAGCGGCGGGGCACCGGGTCGCCGGAGCCCCAGCGGCCGGCCGGGTCGTTGAGCGCGTTGCGGGCCTCGGTGAAGTGGCCGGCGAGGGCGCGGGCGAGCACCGCGCCGCCGAGGCCGGCGGCGAGCAGGCTGAGGATGCCGCCGGAGCGCAGCGCGGACACCGCGTTGGCGACGCCCTCGGCGGGGTCGTCCACGTACTCCAGCACGCCGTGGCAGAGCACCACGTCGTAGGAGTCGCGCTCGACGACCTCCAGGAGACCCTGGGCGTCCCCCTGGACCCCGCGGACCAGCTCGGCCACGCCGGCCTCGGTGACCCGCCGCTCCAGCCCGAACAGCGCGTTCGGGCTGGGGTCGACCACGGTCACCCGGTGGCCCAGCCGGGCCACCGGGACGGCGAACTTTCCGGTGCCGCCGCCGGTGTCGAGCACGTCCAGCACGTCCCGTCCGGTGGCCTTCACCCGGCGGTCGAGGGCCTCCTTCAGGACCTCCCACACCACGGCGGTGCGGAGGGAGGCGCGGGGACGGGAAGTGTCGGACACGACGGATGACTCCTCGGCGCAGTGGCATTGGGCGGTGCGGCCCCCACCCTATTGCCTTCCGGCGCCGCTCAGCTCATCCCCTTCACCCCGCGTCGGGGCGCGGCTGGGGCAGCGGCTGCGGGAGGGTCGGCGGCAGCGCCAGCATCCGCTCGACCAGCCGCAGGAACATCGCCACGGCCCGGACCAGGTCGTCCGCGTCCCGGTCGGTCGCCGCGCCCGCTATCCCGGCCTCCGCCCGGGCCCGGCGGTCCGCGCCGGAGGCGAAGAGGGCGCTCCACTCGGTCAGCTCGGGCGCTATCTCCGGGAGCACCTCCCAGGCGCTGCGGATCCGGGGCCGGCGGCGCGGGTGCACCGGCTCGGGGCGGCCGCGGGCGGCCAGTACGGCGGCCGCGGTCCGCAGGGCGGCGAGGTGGGCGGTGGCGTACCGCTCGTTGGGCCGGGGCAGCAGGGCGGCCTCGTCCAGGCCCTGGCGGGCCTTGGCGAGCAGGTCGAGGGCGGCCGGCGGGGCGGAGGACCTCCGCAGGACGGGGTGGACAGGGGACGGGGACGGTGTGGCCATGACGAACCTCCTGTCGTTGCGTTCTGTCGCGTGCTCGGCGGCGCGGATGGCCGCGCTGCGTGCATCCATCGTGACCGTCCCCACTGACAATCGCCCCGACCTGCGCTTTCGGGCCATTCCGGGGCTTCGGGGACCCCCGTGGGGGCACCCGGTCTACGAAGGGTGGTAGTTTTTGAACTGACCAGTCAGTTCAAAGAAACGCGACGAAGGGGGAGGGCGTGGACAGCCCGCGAGGCGCGGCCGTCAGGGCCGAGGACTTCGGACTCAAGGGACCGCGCGGCTGGGTCTTCCGGGGCGTGGACGTGGACGCGGCCCCCGGATCCCTGATCGCCGTCGAGGGCCCCTCCGGCAGCGGCCGCACCTGCCTGCTGCTCGCCCTCACCGGCCGGATGAAGCCGACCGAGGGGCACGCGGAGATCGGCCGGCTGCGGCTGCCGAAGAAGATGGCCGCGGTCCGCCGGATCTCCGCACTCGGCCCGGTCCCCGGGGTCAACGACCTCGACCAGGCCCTCACCGTCACCGAGCAGCTCCGCGAGGGCGCGCTGCTCCAGCGCCGCTTCGACGGCCCGGTCCGCGGCCTGCTCCGGCCCCCGGCCGAGCGCGCCGCCGCCACCGCCGCCCGGATCGAGGCGGCCCTGGCCACGGCCGGCCTGGACGTGGCCGCCCTGCCCAAGGGCGGCCGCACCTCCGTGCGCGACCTGGAGCGGCTGGAGGCCCTCCGGCTCTCCGTGGCCATCGCCCTGCTGGGCGACCCCCGGGTGCTCGCCCTCGACGACACCGACCTCAAACTCTCCGAAGCCGAACGCGTCGAGGCCTGGGCCCTGCTCCGCCGCCTCGCCGACTCCGGCCTCACCGTGCTCGCCGTCTGCAGCGAGGCCCCCGCCGACGCGGTGGTCCTGCGGACGGCCGCCGCGCCGGAGCCGGTGGAGCCGGGGGGCTCCACCGGCCCGGCCCCGCGACCCACCCGCCTCCGCGGCGGCCGCCTCCGCAGCCGCCGCGCCGGCACCCCGGCGAAGACCGCCCCGCCGGCCGCGGCGTCCCCCGTCACTCCCGCGGCCGACCCGGAAGCGAACCCCGCCCCCGTACCGGCCCCGGCCGAGCCCGCGCCGGCGACGAAGGCCACCCGGACGAAGAAGGCCGCGCGGGCGGCGAAGCCCGCACCGGCGGACCGGACCGCACCCGCGACGGGGTCGGCGCCGGAGCCCGCCCCGGCCCCGGCGACGGCCGGGCGCACGCCCGAGGCGAACCCCGAGGCGAACCCTGCGGCAGAAACCGCGGTGGAAAACGCCGGGGCGGCCGCGCCGGCGGAGCAGGCCGTACCCGCGGAGGCCGCGCCCGCGGAGACCGCCGCCCCCGCCGGGGCGGCCGCGCCTGCGGACGAGCCCGCAGCGCCTGCGGAGGCCGCCGCGCCTCCCGCCGACGGCGGGAACACCGAAGACCACGACGACACCGCGAAGGAGACGGGCGATGCGCTCGCCGAAGCTCGCCGCGCTTGAGCTCAAGCGCTTCGGCAGGGGGAAGCTGCCGCGCAAGGCGCTGGTCGCGCTGCTGCTGATCCCGCTGCTCTACGGCGCCCTCTACCTCTGCTCCTTCTGGGACCCGTACAGCCGCCTCGACCGGGTCCCCGTCGCGCTCGTCAACACCGACCGCGGCACCACCGTCGACGGTGAGCGCCTCGACGCCGGCGACGAGATCGCCAAGAAGCTGAAGGACAGCAAGACCTTCGGCTGGCACGAGGTGGACGCCGAGGAGGCCGCCGAGGGCCTGGAGAAGGGCACCTACTACCTGACCCTCACTATGCCGGCCGACTTCAGCGAGAAGATCGCCTCCAGCTCCGGCGACGACCCCGCCACCGGCGCCCTCCAGGTCCGCACCAACGACGCCAACAACTACATCGTCGGCTCGATCTCCCGGACCGTCTTCTCCGAGGTCCGCTCCGCCGCCTCCACCAACGCCTCCCGCGGCTTCCTCGACAAGATCTTCATCTCCTTCTCCGACCTGCACGACAAGACCGCCGAGGCCGCCGACGGCGCCACCCAGCTCAAGGACGGCACCGTCAAGGCCAAGCAGGGCGCCAAGGACCTCGCCGACGGGCTCGACACCGCCAAGGAGAAGACGGGCGAGCTGGCCGGCGGCCTCAAGAAGCTCGACGGCGCCGCCGCGCAGCTGGAGACCGGCAGCCGCGACGTCGCCGCCGGCACCCAGGTCGTCGCCGACAAGGTGAACGGCGCCGCCGCCAAGGCACGCCCGTTCGTGAAGGACCCCAAGGGCCTGGCCGCCCAGGCCGAACTGGTCGCCGACACCGCCAAGGTCGTCAACAAGCACCTCAAGACCTTCGCCGAGAAGGCCCCGGCCGTCGCGGCCGTCACCAAGAAGGTCTCCGCGAAGAGCTCCGAGGTGTACACCGAGACCTGCGTCACCGGCCCCAAGCCCTACCCGGCGAGCTGCCCCAAGCTCAAGGAGGTCAAGGACGGCGCCGCGGAGGCCGCCGAGCTCGCCGGCGACGTCGACGCCGTCGTCAAGACCACGGGCGGCGACCTGGACAAGCTCGGACGCCAGCTCACCGACCTGGAGAAGCAGGCCCGCGACCTGGCGGAGAAGGCCCCCGGCCTGGCCGCCGACCTCGACGCGGCCGTCGCCAAGGTCAACGCCCTCAACTCCGGCGCCCACAAGGTCGCCGACGGCATGGACAAGCTGCACACCGGCCTCACCGCCGCCAGCAAGGGCTCCGCCGGGATCGACAACGGCGTCGGCAAGCTCGGCGACGGCGCGCACCGCCTCGACGGCGGCATCTACAAGCTGGTCGACGGCTCCGGTGAGCTCGCCTCCGGTCTGCACGAGGGCGCCGGCAAGATCCCCGACTACGACCAGCAGCAGCGCGACACCCGCACCGAGGTCATGGCCGACCCCGTCCGCCTCGCCGCCGAGTCCCTGCACAAGGCGCCCAACTACGGCACCGGCTTCGCCCCCTACTTCATCCCGCTCTCCCTCTGGGTCGGCGCGATGGTCGCCTACATGCTGATCACCCCGCTCAACCGCCGGGCCCTCGCCGCCGGCGCCTCGCCCTGGCGGATCGCCCTGGCCGGCTGGCTGCCGGTCGCCTCCCTCGGCGTCCTCCAGGTCGCCCTGCTGATGTCCGTACTGCACTACGGCCTCGGCCTGGAGATGGCCCACCCGGCCGCGACCATCGGCTTCCTCGCCCTGGTCACCGGCTGTTTCGCCGCCATCGTCCAGTGGCTCAACGCCAAGTTCGGGGCGGCCGGACGGATCCTCGTCCTCGCGGTGCTGATGCTCCAGCTCACCTCGGCCGGAGGCACCTACCCGGTGCAGACCAGCCCCGGATTCTTCAACGCCATCCACCCCTACCTGCCGATGTCCTACGTCGTCGAGGGCCTGCGCCGGCTCATCACCGGCGGCGACCTGGCCCCCGTCTGGCAGGGTTGCGCGGTCCTGACCGCCTTCACCGTCGGAGCGCTCGCGCTCACCGCCCTCGCGGCCCGCGGCAAGCAGGTCTGGACCATGGACCGTCTGCACCCCGAACTGAGCCTCTAGGGACACGTGACACCTGTGACAATCAGCGCCATGGACAGCAGCACCAGCACGCGCCGGCAGGCGACCCGGCAGAAGCTCTACGAAGCGGCCGTCACGCTCATCGCCGAACAGGGCTTCTCCGCCACCACCGTCGACGAGATCGCGGAACGCGCCGGGGTCGCCAAGGGCACGGTCTACTACAACTTCGCCAGCAAGACCGAGCTGTTCGAGGAGCTCCTCCGGCACGGGGTCGGGCTGCTCACCGCCAACCTGCGGGCCGCGGCCGACGCCACGGAGGAACGCGGCGGCACCAGGGTGGAGGCGCTGGACGCGATGATCCGGGCCGGCCTGGTCTTCATCGACCGCTACCCGGCCTTCACCCAGCTGTACGTGGCGGAGCTGTGGCGCACCAACCGGGCGTGGCAGTCCACGCTCATGGTGGTCCGGCAGGAGGCCGTGGCCGTGGTGGAGACGGTGCTGCGGGAAGGGGTCGAGCGGGGGGAGCTCAGCACCGAGATCGACGTGCCGCTCACCGCGGCGGCGCTCGTCGGGATGGTCCTCGTGGCGGCGCTGGACTGGCAGTCCTTCCAGCGCGAGCGGTCCCTGGACGACGTGCACTCGGCGCTGTCGCTGCTGTTGCGGGGGCGGGTGAGCGGGGGGCGCTGAAGGGACCCCCGGTCGGCGGTGCCGCGGGGCGGGGGATGGGCGTAGAACTAGGTATCCGTACCTAGACGGACAGATGAGTACGTGTACGGATGGGCCTCCACCTGCGGGAACAGCAGACTGGGGGCCACGGACGGAGGACCCGGCCCGCACCGCCGACACGGGGCTGCGGAGCGGGCCGGGAGCCTCGTCCGGCACGCGCGCCGGCCCGGCGGTGGCTCCAGGGGGAACGAGCCACCGCCGGGCCGCGCCCATGCCCCGGATCCATTACCGCGCGGCCAATGCTCCGCCCGGGCACACGGGGCTCCGCCCCGCACCCCGCGCCTCAATCGCCGGCGAGGCTGGATTTGCCCCCGGAGCCGGCCCGAGCGGCCACGCCCGCGCGGGGCCGATCCAGCCCGAGCGGCGTTTGAGCGGGGCCGGCGGAGGCGTAGCCGCGCGGTCGGTGCTCCGCCCGGGCACACGGGGCTCCGCCCCGCACCCCGCGCAATCGCCGGCGAGGCTGGAACTGGCCGCCCGGGGCCGGCTTGCAAGGCAACTCCTGCCGGGCCCCTTCAAGCCCGAGCGGCGATTGAGCGGGGCCGGCCCGGGTGCCGGGCACATGGCGGAGCCGGGCCGCGC
This sequence comes from Streptomyces sp. NPDC012888, assembly GCF_042900645.1. Taxonomy (NCBI): domain Bacteria; kingdom Bacillati; phylum Actinomycetota; class Actinomycetes; order Kitasatosporales; family Streptomycetaceae; genus Streptomyces; species Streptomyces sp. NPDC012888. The sequence continues at coordinate 249,183 of NZ_JBIBBM010000001.1, forward strand.
CATCCAGCCCGATCGGCGGTTGAGGCGCGGGGCCCGGCCCCGGGCGGGTCAGCCGCGGCGGAGGTGGGGGCGGAGGGTGGCGGCCCGTTGGGTCAGGGTGGTCCAGCGGGCTGTCGCCGCCCAGGCGACGCGGGCCGCCGAGCGGGGGAGGAGGAGCGCGCGCAGCCGGCCCCGGCGATTCGTGCCGGCCAGGAGGGCCGCGCGGGCCGCCAGGACGTCCGCCGCCAGCCCCGGGTAGCCCGCGGGCGCGCCCGGCGGGGCGTACAGGGCGCGTTCCACCGCGCCCGCCACCCGGTGCACCGCGGCCGCCGGCTCCGCCGGAAGCGCGCCGAGCTCCACGATGCGGGTCGCCGCACCCCGCGGCGACAGCGCCTCGTCCGGCACGATGCCCACGTCCCACGCCGCGTCACCCAGCTCCCGCCACGCCGCCGCCGGGTCCCCCCGGCCGAGCCGCGCCGCCCGGACCCGGCCGCGCCACAGGAGGGGGAGCAGGGGCAGGGCGAGGAGGACGAGGACCGTCGCGGTGACGCCGAGCACGGGTCCCCAGGCGACGCCGTCGTCGGTGGGGGAGGAGTCCGCGCCCGCCGCGGCCCCGCAGTCGCCCAGCCGCCGGGCCTCCGGCGGACAGGCGTCGTCCGAGGAGGACGGCGCCGGCGCGGGGACGTTCGCGCTCTGCGAGGGCAGCGGCGCCGGCGCGGACGGCAGCGGCGCGGGCGCCTCCGGACGGGTGTAGTCCGGGGCCGTGCCCCGGGTCGGCGTCGGCTCGAACCGGGTCCAGCCCACGCCCTCGAAGTACAGCTCCGGCCAGGCGTGTGCGTCCTTCATGCTCACCTGCACGCTGCCGTCCGACAGCCCCGTGCCCGGCGTGAAACCGACCGCCACCCGCGCCGGGATCCCCAGCGAGCGCGCCATCGCGGCCATCGAGAACGAGAAGTGGACGCAGAAGCCCTCCTTGTCCCGCAGGAAGCGGGCGATGGCCTGCGATCCGGAGCCGGAGGACGTCCGCGTGTCGTACGTGAACCCGCCCAGCTCCTTCACCGCGAACCAGTTCTGCAGCTTCAGCGCCTTCGTGTAGTCGTCCGTCGCGCCCCGCGTGACCTGCCGGGCCGTCTCGGCCACCACCGGCGGCAGGTTCTCCGGGAGCCGGGTGAACTCCTCCAGGAACCGGGCCGGCGGCTTCGGCGCCGCCGAGAGCCGGCGGGCGGTCGGCCGCAGCAGCAGGCTGGTCACCGTGTACCGGGCGCCCTGCACCGTCTGCTTCTTGTTCTTCCCCAGGTCGTCGCCGATCAGGGTCCGGCCCACCGGCTCGAACCGCCAGCGGCCTTCGATCTCCACCTTCGTCGCCGGGTACGGCATCGGCAGGTACCGCTGCACGTAGTCCTGGGCGGCGGAGACGCTGGTGCGGACCTCGGTCCCGCTCCGCCGTACCTCATCGTCCAGCCCCGGCACCTGCGGCAGCCGTTCCGGGACGTCCGTCAGGCTCCGGCCGGAGGACTTCCACTCCACCCCGTCGAACTCGTCCAGCGACACGATCCGCAGGTACTGGTCGGCCTGCCGGTTGTCGGTGCGGTAGCGCAGCACCGGCCGGTCGTCCTGGGCGTTCAGGCTGTTCTGCAGGGCGACCAGCGGGTTCACCGCCGAGATGGTGCCGCCGCCCGGCCCGGAGCCGCCGCCGTCCTCGCCCGTGCCGCCCATCAGTCCGCCCGAGGGCGTGGGCAGCACGTACGCCACGCCCATCGCGATCAGGACGGCGACCGCGCCGATCCGCCGGCCGGTCCGCACCTGGGCCAGGGCCCGCCCGCCACCGGACCCGGAGCCGCCCGACGCGCCCCCGCCGAAGACCCGGCCCCACTGGGCCAGCCGGTCCCGGCCCTCGGCCAGCAGCAGCATCAGGTAGCCCGCGGCGGCCGGTACGAACAGCAGCCAGTCCCCGCCCCCGGACAGCCCGGCGGCCACCGAGTACAGGGCGAGCAGCGGCAGCCCGGACGCGGCCGCCGTGCGGAAGGTCACCGCGAGCACGTCGACGAGCAGCCCGACGAGCAGTACTCCGGAGACCAGCAGAAGCCGGATGCCGTCGGTCAGCGGGGCCGGGATGGCGTACTCGGCGACGTCCGCCAGGCCCTCCTGGTAGAGCCGGCCCAGCCCGCCGACCAGCTGGTCGCCCAGTCCCTGCGAGGCGGTGACCGACCGGCCCTCCCCGGCGAACAGCACCATCAGCAGGAGCAGTGTCGCCAGCAGCTGCGCGGCCACGGTCAGGGGCCGCGCCAGCGGCACCCGCCGGGCCAGCGCCCCCACCCCGCTCTGCACCGCCAGCAGCACGGCAGCCTGGAGCAGCCACTGCTGGGTGGCGACCAGCGGCCACAGGGACAGCGCCGTGAGCAGGGTCGCCAGCGCCGCGAAAACGGTCAGTCTCGCCCGGCCGCTCATGGCCGTCCCCCCGAAGTCCCGTGGGCCTGCGGCATCCCGGCGGCGGTGCCCGCCGACCCGGCCTGCCGCCACAGCTGTGCCAGCGAGGCGCCCGGCGGCACCGCGAGGACCGTCCAGCCGGCCTCGCGCAGCCGCCGCAGCCGCTCGGCGGCCGGGGCCACGGCGGCGTCCGCCGGAGCCCTTCCGCCCCACGCCGCCGGGTCGAGCACGAAGGCGACCCCGCCGCCACCGCGCCGCCGCAGCTTCGCGGCCATGTCCGCCTGTACGTCGTCGAGGCCGCCGAAGAAGGCGATCAGCAGGCCCTCGTTGCCGCCGCGCACCGCGTCGTGGGCGCGGGACAGCCCGGCGCCGTCGGAGTGGCCGACGACCGCGAGCGTGTCCAGCATCAGTCCGGCGGCTTCGGCGGACTCCTGGCCGCCGGCGGAGAACCCGCCGGCGGTGAAGCCCCCGGCGGCCTCGCCACCGACCGTGCTGCCCGTGTCGGTGAGCAGCCGGACGGAGAACCCGCGTCCGAGCAGGTGCAGCAGGACGGAGGCGGCGCCGGACACGGCCCACTCGAAGGCCGAGTCCGGGCCGGCGCCCTCGTAGGCGACCCGCCGGGTGTCCAGCAGGACCGTCGCGCGGGCCCGCTGCGGCTGTTCCTCGCGGCGCACCATGAGCTCGCCGTAGCGGGCCGTGGACCGCCAATGGACCCGGCGCAGGTCGTCGCCGTAGCGGTAGCCGCGCGGGATCACGTCGTCGTCGCCGGCCAGCGCCAAGGAGCGCTGGTTGCCCTCGCCGTAGCCGTTGGACTCGCCGGTCAGCTTCACCGGCGGCAGCGGTTCGGTGTGCGGGATCACGGTGAGGGTGTCGTACGTGCTGAACGAGCGGGTCAGCTCGACCAGCCCGAACGGGTCGGTGAGCCGCAGCTGGAGCGGGCCCAGCGGGTAGCGGCCCCGCAGGTCGGAGCGGACCCGGTAGGACACCTCGCGGCGGCCGCCGGGCTCGACCCGGTCCAGGACGAACCGGGGCCGCGGCCCGAGGACGTACGGCACCCGGTCCTGGAGCATCAGCAGACCCGTGGGCAGCCGGGACACGTTGTCCATGCGCAGCTGCACCCGGGCCTCGGCGCCGGCCGGCACCCGCATGGGGGTGAGGCGGCGGCTGCCGGAGACCCGGTAGCGGGTGCGGTGCAGGGCGTAGACGCAGATCAGCGGCAGGACCGCGACCAGCAGCCCCACCTGGAGCAAGGCGTGCTGGCCCAGCACGAAGGCACAGGCGGAGGCCGCTGCGCCGGCGGCCAGGAAGGAGCGGCCGCGGGTGGTGAGCCCGGAGAGCGTGGCGCGCAGCCCGTTGCTCCCGCCGCCGGCCCCGCCGGGCGTGGCGGCGCTCATCAGAAGCCCCGGACGCCGGGCGGCTGCTGGCCGTGCTGGTGGGCGGAGGGCACCGGGGTGCGCTGCAGGATGTCGGCGACGACCTGCTCGGCGGTGCGCCGGTTCAGCTGGGCCTGGGCGGTGGGCAGCAGCCGGTGCGCGAGGACCGGCGCGGCCAGCGCCTGCACGTCGTCGGGGAGCACGTAGTCGCGGCCGGCCAGGGCGGCGGAGGCCTTGACGGCGCGCAGCAGGTGCAGGGTGGCGCGGGGCGAGGCGCCGAGGCGCAGGTCCGGGTGGCTGCGGGTGGCGGAGACCAGGTCGACGACGTAGCGCCGGACGGGCTCGGCCACGTACACCTCGCGCACGGCTTCGATCAGCTTGGTGATCTCGTGGGCGTGCGCCACGGCGGCGAGGTCGTCCAGCGGGTTCACCGCGCCGTGCACGTCGAGCATCTGCAGCTCGGCGGCCGGGCTGGGGTAGCCGACGGAGACCCGGGCCATGAAGCGGTCGCGCTGGGCCTCGGGGAGGGGGTAGGTGCCCTCCATCTCGACCGGGTTCTGGGTGGCGACGACCATGAACGGCGAGGGCAGCTCGTAGGTCTTGCCGTCGATGGTGACCTGCCGTTCCTCCATGGACTCCAGGAGCGCGGACTGGGTCTTGGGCGAGGCCCGGTTGATCTCGTCGCCGATCACGATCTGGGCGAAGATCGCGCCGGGCTTGAACTCGAACTCGCGGCGCTGCTGGTCGAAGATGCTGACGCCGGTGATGTCCGAGGGCAGCAGGTCCGGGGTGAACTGGATCCGCTGGACGGAGCAGTCGATGGACTTGGCCAGCGTCTTGGCCAGCATGGTCTTGCCGACGCCGGGCACGTCCTCGATCAGCAGGTGCCCCTCGGCGAGGAGCACGGTCAGCGCGATACGGACGACCTCGGGCTTGCCCTCGATCACGCTTTCGACGGACCTGCGGACCCGCTCGGCGGTGCTGGTCAGGTCCGCGAGGCTAGCGCGGTCGTCATAGGTCGTCACCTGGTTCTCCACCCCAAACACCCAAAAACGTCGTCGAACGGGGACGGCCGGGCCCGGGCAGAGAGAGGGGACCCGGGCGGCGTTCCCACCGCATTGTTGACGGAGCCCGGGCCCTTGTCACTCACGAGGCCGGATCGATCTCCCGGAGCAGCCCGGTGTGCACGTCGAAGACGAAGCCTCGCACATCGTCCGTGTGCAGCAGGAAGGGGTTGGTCCGGACCCGCTGCATGGACTGGCGGACGTCCTGGTCGACGTCGCGGAAGGCCTCGACGGCCCAGGACGGGCGCTGGCCGACCTCGTCCTCCAGCTCGTGGCGGAAGTCCTCGGTCAGGCTCTCCAGGCCGCAGCCGGTGTGGTGGATGAGGACGACGCTGCGGGTCCCCAGGGCGCGCTGGCTGATGGTGAGGGAGCGGATGGTGTCGTCGGTGACCACGCCGCCCGCGTTGCGGATGGTGTGGCAGTCGCCGAGCTGGAGGCCCAGGGCGGCGTGCAGGTCGATGCGGGCGTCCATGCAGGCCACGACGGCCACGTGCAGGACGGGCCGGGCGTCCATGCCGGGGTCGGTGAAGCGGTCGGCGTAGGTGCGGTTGGCGGCGATCAGGCGGTCGATGACGCTGTCACCGGCACCCTGGGCCAGGGATGCGGAGTCGGTCGGCGGGGTTGCGTGAGTCGTCATGTCTACAGACGTTAGTGGTCACAGCGTGTCAAGGCCTTGCGTGAGCTTGGACAAAGGGCGTCAACATGTCTTGTGTGAGCTAATCCACAGGGGTGGCGCGGTCGGGGCCGTAAGGGTGATTCGCGGCTCCGCGGGGTTCCCGGACCGGTGCCACACCGGGCGGAGGCCGGTTCGTTGACCGCGGCGACCGTTGGACTAAAGTGACGCGAAACCGGCGGGGGCCCGGTCGGGGTACCGTCAGCCGCCCTCCGGCCCGTGAACATCCCGCGTGCGCGGTGCGTACGCATACGCCCGCGCCGTAATCTGAGAGGGCGCCTTGACCAGCGAATCCCGACACGTCCCGGTGATGCTCCAGCGGTGCCTGGACCTGTTGGCCCCGGCGCTGGAGAAGCCGGGAGCGGTCGTCGTCGACTGCACCCTCGGCCTCGGCGGCCACAGCGAGGCCCTGCTCAAGCGGTTCCCGGCGGTCCGCCTCGTCGCGCTCGACCGCGACAAGGAGGCACTGCGCCTCTCGGGTGAACGCCTCGCCCCCTACGGTGACCGGGCGACCCTCGTGCACGCCGTGTACGACGAGCTCCCCGAGGTCCTCGACCGGCTCGGCATCCCCGCCGTCCAGGGCGTCCTCTTCGACCTCGGCGTCTCCTCCATGCAGCTGGACGAGGCCGGCCGCGGCTTCGCCTACGCCCAGGACGCGCCACTGGACATGCGGATGGACCAGACGACCGGGATCAGCGCGGCGGAGGTGCTCAACACCTACCCGGCGGGCGAACTGGTCCGCATCCTGCGCGCCTACGGCGAGGAGAAGCAGGCCAAGCGGATCGTCTCGGCGATCGTCCGCGAACGGGAGAAGGAGCCCTTCACCAACTCGGCACGGCTGGTGGAGCTCATCCGCGACGCCCTGCCGCAGGCCGCCAAGAGGACCGGTGGCAACCCGGCGAAGCGGACCTTCCAGGCGCTGCGGATCGAGGTCAACGGGGAGCTGTCCGTGCTGGAGCGGGCCATTCCCGCGGCGGTGGAACGGATCGCGGTCGGCGGCCGGATCGCCGTCCTGTCGTACCACTCGCTGGAGGACCGACTGGTCAAGACGGTCTTCGCGGCGGGCGCCGCGTCCACGGCCCCGCCCGGGCTGCCGGTCGTGCCGGAGAAGTACCAGCCGAAGCTGCGGCTGCTCACCCGGGGAGCGGAGCTGCCCACCGAGGAGGAGGTCGCCGAGAACCGGCGGGCCGCCCCCGCCCGGCTCCGCGGCGTGGAACGCATCCGCGAAGCCGTGCTGTGACCCCGCCCGGCGCGGGCCGGGCCGGAACGAACACCGAAGCGCGTACCCGGGAGGAAGCGTGAGCAAGGTGGCCACGGCCACGCGGATGCGCGTGGCCCGGATCGGCGCGGCGCGGCGGGTGCGCGCCGGCCGGCCCGCCCGCGGAGGGCCCGCGCAGGCCGCCCGGGCCCCCTTCGTGCTGCTGGTGGTCGCGCTGCTGGCGGGCGGCCTGATCAGCCTGCTGCTGCTGAACTCGGCGCTGAACCAGGGCTCGTTCCAGCTCAGCCGGCTGAAGAAGGAGACCACCGCGCTGACGGACGAGCAGCAGGCCCTCCAGCGCGACGTCGACGCGCACTCGGCGCCGGACGCGTTGGAGCGCAGGGCCCGGGAGCTGGGCATGGTGCCCGGCGGCAGCCCGGTCTTCCTCGGCCCGGACGGCCGTACCGCCGGCACCCCCGTCCCCGCCGAGGCCCCGCCGCCCCCCGCGCCGGACCCGGCACCGACCGCGGCCCCGACCCGGGTTCCCGACCCGAACGCGGCCCCGACCGGCCCGAACGCGGTCCAGGACCCGGTCCCCGACCCGGCGTCCGCGCCGGGCCGGCCGCCGGAGCAGGCCCCGGCACAGCCGCCCGCGCAGGGCGGCACCCCCCCAGCTCCCGGCGGAACCCCCCGCGCAGGACGCCCCGGACCGGGGCCCGGCACCACCCCCCGGGCAGCCGCCCGCGCAGAACCCGGCACCACCACAGACGCAGCCCTCCCCGACCCCCGGACGGTGACGACGTGAGCCCCAAGGAGCCGCCCCGCCGCCGCGTGCCCGGTCCCGCACGCCCGCGCCCGCCCCAGCCCGGCGGACGGCCCGCCACCCGCCCGGCCACCCGCCGGCCCGCAGCCCCGCGCAAGCCGCACACCATCCGGCTCGGCAGCCCGCGGCCCCGCCTGCGACTCGTCAGCATCGGGCTGACCCTGGTGATGCTCGCCTTCGTGGTGCGGCTGCTCCAGGTCCAGGCCGTCGACGCCTCCACGTTCTCCGCCGTGGCCTCCAAGAACCGCTACGCCAGCTACACGCTGGCCGCCGAACGCGGGGACATCACCGACCGCAAGGGCGTGGCCCTCGCCACCAGCGTGGACGCGTACGACATCACCGCCGACCCGTCCATGTTCACGCCGAAGGAGAGCAAGGCCCCCGACGCCCCCGAGCAGGCCGCCGCCCTCCTCGCCCCGATCCTCGGCAAGGACGCCGCCGAGCTGACGGCACGGCTGAAGACGCAGAACACCCGGTACGTGGTACTGGCCCGCCGCCAGACCCCCCAGGTGTGGAACCAGATCCGCGACCTCAAGCGCGTCTTCGCCGAGAAGGCCACCGCCGACAAGAAGAACAACGGCCCCGGCGCCAACGTCCTCGCCGGCGTCTTCCACGAGGAGAGCAGCAAGCGGGTCTACCCCAACGGCACCCTCGCCGCCGGGATACTGGGCTACGTCAACGCCGAGGGCCACGGCGCCGGCGGCCTGGAGTCCGCCTTCGACAGGATGCTGGCCGGCAAGGACGGCGAGGCCACTTACGCCCAGTCCGGCGGCCGCCGCGTGCCCACCGCCGGCTCCAGCGAACAGCCCGCCGTACCCGGCCAGGACATCGAGCTGACCATCGACCGCGACATCCAGTGGGCCGCCCAGAGCGCCATCACCGCGCAGGTCGAGAAGTCCCGGGCCGACCGCGGCTACGTGATCGTCCAGGACACCCGCACCGGCGAGGTCCTGGCCATGGCCAACGCGCCCGGCTTCGACCCCAACGACCTCACCAGGGCCCGCTCCACGGCCATGGGCAACGCGGCCCTCCAGGACGTCTACGAGCCGGGCTCCACCGCCAAGGTGATGTCGATGGCCGCCGTCCTGGAGGAGAAGAAGGCCACCCCCGGCACCCACGTCACCGTCCCCAACCGGCTGCACCGCGGCGACCGCCTGTTCAAGGACGACATCGACCACCCGACCTGGTACCTCACCCTCAACGGGGTGCTGGCCAAGTCCTCCAACATCGGCACCATCCTGGCCACCGGCCAGCTCGGCAGGAACCAGGCCCAGGCCAACGAGGTGCTGCACTCCTACCTGACCAAGTTCGGCATCGGCCGGCCCACCGGACTCGGCTACCCCGGCGAGTCCCGCGGCATCCTGGCCCGGCCCGGCGACTGGTCCACCTCCCAGCAGTACACGATCCCCTTCGGCCAGGGCCTGTCCGTCAACGCCATGCAGGCGGCCTCCGTGTACTCCACCATCGCCAACGGCGGGGTCCGGATCGAGCCGACCCTGGTGCGCGGCACCAAGGGCCCCGACGGGCGCTTCACCCCCGCCCCCGCCCCCGAGAAGACCCGCGTGGTCAGCGAGGAGACCGCCAGGACCCTGGCGCAGATGCTCGAATCCGTGGTCGACGACCAGGAGGGCACCGGCACCAAGGCGAAGATCCCCGGCTACCGCGTGGGCGGCAAGACCGGCACCTCCAACCGAGTGGATCCGGCCACCGGCCGCTACAAGGGCTACACGGCCTCCTTCGCCGGCTTCGCCCCCGCCGACAAGCCGCGCCTCACCGTCTACTGCGCCATCCAGAACCCCACCAGAGGCAGCTACTTCGGCGGCCAGATCTGCGGCCCCGTCTTCAGGACCGTCATGGAGTTCGCTCTCAAGACGCTCCAGGTGGCCCCGACCGGAACCGCACCCGCCGGTCTGCCGGTCACCTTCCAACCCGGCCAGTGATCCAGAAACAGCACGAGGCATCCAGTGACGACCATCACCCCGCAACCCGGGAACCGGAACACCCACGACCCCTCAATTCCCGGCGGGCCCGCCACGCCCGGTACGCTCACCGCCGTGCCCCACGCTGATCAGCCCAGAACCGCCCAGAAACCCCCGGCAGCGCCGCCGGGAGCGCCCCGGCCCGCGGCCGCCCGCCCGACACCGCTCGGCGAGCTGGCGGCCCTGCTGGGTACCGACGCTCCGGCAACCGCTGCGCAGATCACCGGCATCACGCACGACTCGCGCGCGGTCCGCCCCGGTGACGTGTACGCCGCCCTGCCCGGCGCGCGCCTGCACGGCGCCGACTTCGCCACCCAGGCCGCCGCGCTCGGCGCCGCCGCGATCCTGACCGACCCGTCCGGCTCCGACCGCGCCGCGGCCACCGGCCTGCCGGTGCTCACGGTCGACGACCCGCGCGGCCGGATGGGCGAACTCGCCGCCGAGATCTACGGGCGGCCCGGCGAGGCCCTGCTCCAGATCGGCATCACCGGCACCTCCGGCAAGACCACCACCGCCTACCTGGTCGAGGGCGGCCTGCGCGGAGCCGGACGCACCACCGGACTGGTCGGCACCGTCGAGATGCGCATCGGCGACGAGCGCATCAAGTCCGAGCGCACCACCCCCGAGGCCACCGACCTCCAGGCCCTGTTCGCCGTCATGCGCGAACGCGGCGTCGAGGCCGTCGCCATGGAGGTCTCCAGCCACGCCCTGGTGCTCGGCCGGGTCGACGGCTGCGTCTTCGACGTCGCCGTCTTCAACAACCTCAGCCCGGAGCACATGGAGTTCCACTCCGACATGGAGGACTACTTCCAGGCCAAGGCACGGCTGTTCACGCCCGCCCGGGCCCGGATCGGCGTGGTCAACCTCGACGACGAGTACGGCCGCCGCCTGGCCAAGGAGTCGGCGATCCCCGTGGTCACCTTCTCCGCCGCCGGCGACCCCGCCGCCGACTGGCGCGCCGTGGACGTGACCTGCGGCCACATGGGCTCCACCCTGACCCTCCTCGGCCCCGACGGCCGGCGGGTCTCCGCCACCGCCCCGCTGCCCGGCCCGTTCAACGTGGCCAACACCGTCGCCGCGGTCGTCACCCTGGCCACCGCCGGCCTGGACCCGCAGACCGCCGCCGACGGCGTCGCCGCCGTGCCCGGCGTGCCCGGCCGGCTGGAGCGGGTCGACGCCGGCCAGCCCTACCTGGCCGTGGTCGACTACGCCCACAAGACGGACGCGGTCGAATCGGTCCTGCGCGCCCTGCGCGAGGTCACCGAGGGCCGGCTGCACATCGTCCTCGGCTGCGGCGGCGACCGCGACACCACCAAGCGCGGCCCCATGGGCGCCGCCGCCGCCCGGTACGCCGACACCGCCGTCCTGACCTCCGACAACCCGCGCTCCGAGGACCCCCTGAAGATCCTCGCCGCGATGTTCGAAGGCGCCGCGTCCGTACCGCCCGGGGAACGCGGCACCGTCATCGTCGACGCGGACCGGGCCTCGGCCATCGCCACCGCCGTCGCCCGTGCCGGGGCCGGGGACACCGTCCTCGTCGCCGGCAAGGGCCACGAGCAGGGCCAGGACACCGCGGGCGTGGTACGCCCGTTCGACGACCGCGAGGTCCTGCGCGCCGCCATCGCCGCCGCAACCGAGAAAGCCGTGCACCCGCACGACCGACAGGCCGAGGTGAACTAAGTGATCGCCCTCTCCCTCGCCGAGATCGCCGACATCACCGGCGGGCAGCTCCACGACATACCGGATCCGTCCGCCCAGGTCACCGGATCCGTCGTCTACGACTCCCGGGAGGTCGAACGGGGCAGCCTGTTCGCCGCCTTCAGCGGCGAGCGCGTCGACGGCCACGACTACGCCGAACGGGCCGTCGCCGCCGGAGCCGTCGCCGTCCTGGCCACCCGGCCCGTCGGAGTCCCCGCGATCGTCGTCCCCGACGTCGAGAAGGCCCTGGGCGCCCTCGCCCGCGCCGTCGTCGCCCGCCTCGGCACCGACGTGGTGGCCCTGACCGGTTCCGCCGGCAAGACCTCCACCAAGGACCTCATCGCCCAGGTGCTCCAGCAGCACGCGCCCACGGTGTGGACGCCGGGCTCCCTCAACAACGAGATCGGACTGCCCGTCACGGCGCTGCGCGCCACCGCGGAAACCCGGCACCTGGTGCTGGAGATGGGCGCCCGCGGCATCGGTCACATCGCCTACCTCACCGGCCTGACCCCGCCGCGGATCGGCGTCGTGCTGAACGTCGGCACCGCCCACATCGGCGAGTTCGGCGGCCGCGAGGCCATCGCCCAGGCCAAGGGGGAGCTGGTCGAGGCCCTCCCGGCCGAGGCCGACGGCGGGGTCGCCGTACTCAACGCCGACGACCCGCTGGTCCGCGCCATGACCGCGCGCACCAAGGCCCGTACGGTCCTCTTCGGAGAGGCCGACGACGCCGACGTCCGGGCGACCGACGTCCGGATGACGGAGCGGGGACAGCCTTCCTTCACACTGCACACACCCACCGGGTGCAGTGATGTGACCTTGCGGCTGTACGGTGAGCACCACGTGTCGAACGCGCTCGCCGCGGCCGCCGTCGCCCATGTGCTGGGCATGTCCACCGACGAGATCGCCACCGCGCTCTCCGGCGCGGGCACGCTCTCGCGCTGGCGTATGGAGGTCACCGAGCGGGCCGACGGCGTGACGGTCGTCAACGACGCCTACAACGCGAACCCCGAGTCCATGCGGGCCGCACTCCGTGCGCTCGTCGCCATGGGCGGCGCCGCGAAGGAACGCGGGGGGCGTACGTGGGCGGTGCTCGGTCCCATGGCCGAGCTGGGGGACGACTCTCTCGCCGAACACGACGCGGTCGGGCGGCTCGCCGTCCGGCTCAACGTGAGCAAGCTCGTCGCGGTCGGGGGCAGGGAAGCGTCCTGGCTGCAACTGGGCGCATATAACGAGGGTTCGTGGGGTGAGGAGTCGGTGCTCGTGTCCGACGCGCAGGCGGCGATCGACCTGTTGCGCAGTGAACTGCGCCCGGGGGACGTCGTGCTGGTGAAGGCATCCAGGTCCATCGGCCTGGAGCGGATCGCACAGGCACTGCTCGCCGAGGGCGAGGTTGCCGCCCGATGAGGCAGATCCTGTTCGCCGGTGTCATCGGTATGTTCCTCACGATCATCGGCACCCCGCTGCTGATCAAGCTGCTGGCCCGCAAGGGCTACGGCCAGTTCATCCGGGACGACGGCCCGCGCGGCCACCTCGGCAAGAAGGGCACGCCCACCATGGGCGGCATCTCCTTCATCCTGGCGACGCTCGCCGCGTACGCCCTGACGAAGGTGATCACCTCCAGCGAGCCGACGTTCTCCGGCCTGCTGGTGCTCTTCCTGATGGCCGGCATGGGCCTGGTCGGCTTCCTGGACGACTACATCAAGATCGTCAAGCAGCGTTCGCTGGGTCTGCGGGCCAAGGCGAAGATGGCCGGCCAGCTGATCGTCGGCATCGCCTTCGCGGTGCTCGCGCTGCAGTTCTCGGACTCGCGCGGGCTCACCCCGGCGTCCGAGAAGATCTCCTTCGTCACGGACTTCGGCTGGTCCATCGGCCCGGTGCTGTTCGTGGTCTGGGCGCTCTTCATGATCCTGGCCATGTCCAACGGCGTGAACCTCACCGACGGCCTGGACGGCCTCGCCACCGGCGCCTCGGTGATGGTCTTCGGCGCGTACACGTTCATCGGCGTCTGGCAGTACCAGGAGTCCTGCGCCAACGCGATGACGCTGACCAACCCGGCCGCCTGCTTCGAGGTCCGCGACCCGCTGGACCTCGCGGTGGTCGCCTCGGCGCTGATGGGCGCCTGCTTCGGCTTCCTGTGGTGGAACACCTCGCCGGCCAAGATCTTCATGGGTGACACCGGCTCGCTGGCCCTCGGCGGCGCGCTCGCCGGTCTGGCCATCTGCTCCCGCACCGAGCTGCTGCTCGCGCTGCTGGGCGGCCTCTTCGTCCTGATCACCCTGTCCGTGGTCATCCAGGTGGGCTCGTTCCGCCTCACCGGCAAGCGCGTCTTCCGCATGGCCCCCCTCCAGCACCACTTCGAACTCAAGGGGTGGTCGGAGGTCCTCGTGGTGGTCCGGTTCTGGATCATCCAGGGCATGTGCGTCATCGTGGGTCTGGGCATCTTCTACGCAGGATGGGCAGCGGACAAGTGAGCGACTCGCAGCGGCCGGGCGGGCCCGGTGACCACCTGACCCCGCTGGGCCCCGACGCCCTGGCGCGGTACGGGCTGCCGCGGCGGATCGCCGTCGCCGGGCTCGGCGTCAGCGGGATCAGCGCCGCCCGGGCCCTGGCCGGGCTGGGCGCGACCGTGACGGTCGTCGACAACGGTGACGGCGACGCCCACCGCGCGAAGGCCGCCGAACTCGCCGGCCTCGGCATCGAGGTCCGGCTCGGGCACCTGCCCGACGGCGCCCGCGCCGGGGAGACCCTCCCCGAGGGCACCGAGCTGGTCGTCACCTCGCCCGGCTGGAAGCCGGACAGCCCGCTGTTCCGCGCGGCCGCCGAAGCCGGCGTGGACGTGGTCGGCGACGTCGAGATCGCCTGGCGGCTGCGCGACGCGGGCGCCGAACTCCGCGCGGCCCGCCGGTCCGCCGGGGACTCCACGCACGCCGCGGACTCCGCGGACGCCGGGGACGCCGCGCCCGGACGCGGCGCGGCCGAGTGGCTGGCCGTGACCGGCACCAACGGCAAGACGACCACCACCCAGATGCTGGCGTCCATCCTGCGCGCGGCCGGACTGCGCACCGCCGCCGTCGGCAACATCGGCACCCCGATCATCGACGTGGTCCTCGGCGAGCAGGAGTACGACGTGCTCGCCGTCGAGCTCTCCAGCTACCAGCTGCACTGGGCCCCGAGCCTGCGCGTCCACTCGGCCGCCGTGCTCAACCTGGCGCCCGACCACCTCGACTGGCACGGGTCCATGGAGGCGTACGCCGCCGACAAGGGCCGCATCTACGAGGGCAACTCCGTCGCCTGCGTGTACAACGCCGCCGACGCCGCCACCGAGCGGCTGGTCGAGGAAGCCGACGTGGTCGAGGGCTGCCGGGCCATCGGCTTCACCCTCGGCGCCCCCGGCCCGTCCATGCTCGGCGTGGTCGACGGCATCCTCGTCGACCGGGCCTTCGTCGAGAACCGGCAGAAGAACGCCCAGGAGCTCGCCGAGGTCTCCGACGTCGACCCGCCGGCCCCGCACAACATCGCCAACGCCCTGGCCGCCGCCGCCCTGGCCCGCGCCTTCGGCGTGGAGCCGCGCGCGGTCCGCGACGGGCTGCGCGACTTCCGCCCGGACGCGCACCGGATCGCGTACGTCGCCGAGACCGGCGGGGTCACGTACATCGACGACTCCAAGGCCACCAACACCCACGCCGCGGAGGCCTCGCTGGCCGCCTACGACTCGATCGTCTGGATCGCCGGCGGCCTGGCCAAGGGCGCGACCTTCGACGAACTGGTCCGCAACTCGGCGAAGCGGCTGCGCGGAGCCGTCCTGATGGGCGCCGACCGGGCGCTGATCCGGGACGCGCTGGCGCGACACGCCCCCGATGTGCCGGTCGTCGACCTCGAACGGACCGACACTGGGGCGATGCTCACAGCGGTCCGGGAGGCGGCCCGTCTCGCCGAGCCCGGCGACACGGTCCTGCTGGCACCCGCCTGCGCCTCGATGGACATGTTCGCGAACTACGGCGAGCGCGGCGACGCGTTCGCCGGGGCGGTGCGCGAACTGGCCGCGGAATCGAGGGCGTAGCGCCCGTCCGACCGGCTGCTCGTACGAGTGGAGGGGAAGACGACTGATGCCGGCCAAGCAGATGCTGCCGGGGCGGCGGCCGACCGCAGTCCGGGCGCAGCTCCGCAAGCGGCCCGCGGCGACGGCCAGGAGGCCCGTCGGCCGCGGGTCGTTGGACGGGGTCCGGCGCACCTACCGTCGGCTGCGCCGCACTTGGGACCGACCGCTCACGGCGTATTACCTGATTTTCGGCAGTTCCCTGCTCATCACCGTGCTCGGCCTGGTGATGGTCTACAGCGCCTCCATGATCAAGGCGCTCCAGCTGGGCCTGTCCCCTTCCTACTTCTTCCAGAAGCAGTTCCTCGCCGCCGCCATCGGGACCGGACTGCTGCTCGCCGCCTCCCGGATGCCGGTCAGACTGCACCGGGCGCTCGCCTACCCGGTGCTGGCGGCGACCGTGTTCCTGATGGTCCTCGTCCAGATCCCCGGGATAGGGGTCTCCGTCCAGGGCAACCAGAACTGGATCTCGCTCGGCGGCCCGTTCATGCTCCAGCCCAGCGAGTTCGCCAAGCTGGCCCTGATCCTGTGGGGCGCCGACCTCATGGCCCGCAAGGGCGGCAAGGGCCTGCTCACCCAGTGGAAGCACCTGCTCGTCCCGCTGGTGCCGGTGACCTTCCTGCTGCTCGGACTCATCATGCTCGGCGGCGACATGGGAACGGCGATGATCCTGTGCGCCATCCTGTTCGGACTGCTGTGGCTGGCCGGCGCCCCCACCCGGCTGTTCGTCGGGGTGCTGGCGGTCGCTGCGGCGATCGGGGCCGTCCTGATCAGGACCGCCCCGCACCGGATGCAGCGACTCTCCTGCATCGGCGCGACCGACCTGGGCCCCCAAGGTGAATGCTGGCAGGCCGTTCATGGAATCTTCGCCCTCGCCTCGGGCGGATGGTTCGGTTCCGGCCTCGGTGCCAGTGTGGAAAAATGGGGAGAACTACCCGAAGCACACAACGACTTCATCTTTGCCATCACCGGGGAGGAACTGGGGCTGGCGGGGACGCTGTCGGTACTGGGTCTCTTCGCGGCTCTAGGCTATGCGGGTATCCGCGTGGCCGGACGCACGGAGGATTCCTTCGTCAGGTATGCCGCGGGAGGCGTGACCACCTGGATCACGGCCCAGGCCGTGATCAACATCGGTGCGGTGCTCGGTCTGCTGCCGATCGCCGGTGTCCCGCTCCCGCTGTTCTCCTACGGGGGTTCCGCCCTGCTGCCGACCATGTTCGCCGTCGGACTGCTCATCGCCTTCGCGCGTGAGGAGCCCGCGGCGCGCGCGGCGCTCGCGATGCGACAGCCGAAGTTCGGCTGGAAGCGGTCCGGGCCGATCTGGAAGTCGATGAGACGGCGCGTCAAGAAGCGTCCGTCCGGAGAGCGGTGAATTTCGGTGCATGTCGTACTCGCCGGTGGGGGGACCGCCGGCCACATCGAGCCGGCGCTCGCCCTCGCGGACGCCCTGCGCAGGCAGGACCCGACCGTGGGCATCACCGCCCTGGGAACCGAGCGCGGTCTGGAGACCCGCCTGGTCCCGGAGCGCGGCTACGAACTGGGACTGATCCCGGCCGTTCCGCTGCCCCGCAAGCCCACGCCCGAGCTGATCACCGTCCCCGGACGCCTGCGCGGCACCATCAAGGCCGCCGAGCAGATCCTGGAGCGCACCAAGGCCGACTGCGTCGTCGGCTTCGGCGGGTACGTCGCCCTCCCCGGCTACCTCGCCGCCAAGCGCCTCGGCGTCCCGATCGTCGTCCACGAGGCCAACGCCCGTCCCGGCCTGGCCAACAAGATCGGCTCCCGGTACGCGAACGCCGTCGCCGTCTCCACGCCCGACAGCAAACTCCGGGGCGCCCGCTACGTCGGCATCCCGCTGCGCCGCTCCATCGCCACCCTGGACCGGTCCGCGGTCCGCCCCGAGGCCCGCGCCGCCTTCGGACTCGACCCCAACCTGCCGACCCTCCTGGTCTCCGGCGGCTCCCAGGGCGCGCGCCGGCTCAACGAGGTCGTGCAGCAGGTCGCCCCCACGCTCCAGCGCTCCGGGATCCAGATCCTGCACGCGGTCGGCCCCAAGAACGAACTGCCGCGCGTCGACAACATGCCCGGCATGCCGCCGTACGTCCCGGTCCCGTACGTGGACCGGATGGACCTCGCGTACGCCGCCGCCGACATGATGCTCTGCCGGGCCGGCGCCATGACCGTCGCCGAGCTCTCCGCCGTCGGCCTCCCCGCCGCCTACGTCCCGCTGCCGATCGGCAACGGCGAACAGCGGCTCAACGCCCAGCCGGTGGTCAAGGCCGGCGGCGGCCTGCTCGTCGACGACGCCGAGCTCAGCCCGGAATGGGTGCAGAACAACGTCCTCCCGGTGCTCGCCGACCCGCACCGGCTGTACGAGATGTCGCGTTCCGCCGCCGAGTTCGGCCGCCGGGACGCGGACGAACTGCTGGTCGCCATGGTGTACGAGGCGATCGCAGCGCACCGAGCCCGCTGACCCCAGGAGGCACCGCCCGTGGCCGGACCCGAACCGAAGAAGAGATCCGGCCCGAGCGGCCCCGGCACGGCGCGCGCCCCCCTCGCCCGCCTGCGCCGGGGCCCCGTGCTGGCGGCCCTCGCCGCCGCCGTGCTGCTCGCCGGCGGCGGCAGCTGGGCGCTCTACGGGTCCGACTGGCTGCGGGTCGAACAGGTCACCGCCGAGGGCACCGACGTGCTCACCCCGCAGCAGGTGGTGCAGGCGGCCGCGGTGCCCGTCGGCGCCCCCCTGGCGAGCGTGGACACCGACGAGATCGAGGCCCGGCTGCGCGGCCGGCTCCCGCGTGTGGATTCGGTCGACGTGGTGCGCTCCTGGCCGAACGGGATCGGGCTGGAGGTCACTGAGCGCAAACCCGTCCTGCTCATCAAGAAGGACGCCGACTTCGTGGAAGTGGACGGTTCGGGCGTCCGGTTCGACACGGTGCCGAAGCCCCCGCCGGGCGTTCCCCTCCTGGAGCTGGACGCCGCGCGCTCGCCGAGCCTGCGCCGGTTCGACGAGGACCGGCTGCTGATCGAGGCGGTGGGCGTCGCCGCCGGCCTGCCCGAGGCCCTGAGCAGGGAGGTCCTGCGGGTCAGGGTGGGCTCGTACGATTCCTTCGTACTGGAGTTGACCCGTGACCGGACGGTCATGTGGGGGAGCGCCGAGCAGGGTGAGGCCAAGGCCCGCGCGTTGACGGCCCTGCTGAAGGCGGCCCCCCGTGGTGGCCACTTCGATGTGAGCGCTCCCACGGCCCCCGCGGTGTCCGGGAGTTGACGTCGGGTCGAGGCCCGACGCACCCTGGTTGGCCAGCGATATGGGTGATCACATAGGGTGAAAAGAAAAACGGGAGGTTCGGCGTGTTCGTTGAACACGCGCTACTTGTCGACTTAGTGTCCTGTCCGGAAGAGTCCAAGGATCAGACACACTCCTAACCCTAAACTTCAGGGTGAGGGTTCGGGTCGGCGCGTTCGGACCGTCCCAATTTCGGCATCAGTCGTCGCACCGCGCTCCGCGGGGCGGCGACACGTAATCGAGGCGAGAGGCCTTCGACGTGGCAGCACCGCAGAACTACCTCGCAGTCATCAAGGTCATCGGTGTCGGCGGCGGTGGTGTCAATGCCATCAACCGAATGATCGAGGTCGGTCTCAAGGGCGTCGAGTTCATCGCCATCAACACGGACGCGCAGGCGCTGTTGATGAGCGACGCCGACGTCAAGCTCGACGTCGGCCGTGAACTCACCCGGGGCCTCGGCGCCGGCGCCAACCCGGCAGTCGGTCGCAAGGCGGCAGAGGACCACCGCGAGGAGATCGAGGAGGTCCTCAAGGGGGCCGACATGGTCTTCGTCACCGCCGGTGAGGGCGGCGGCACCGGAACCGGCGGCGCACCCGTCGTCGCGAACATCGCGCGCTCGCTGGGCGCCCTGACGATCGGCGTGGTCACCCGCCCGTTCACCTTCGAGGGCCGGCGCCGCGCCAACCAGGCGGAGGACGGCATCGCCGAGCTCCGCGAAGAGGTCGACACCCTCATCGTCATCCCCAACGACCGGCTGCTGTCCATCTCGGACCGCCAGGTCTCCGTGCTCGACGCCTTCAAGTCGGCCGACCAGGTCCTGCTGAGCGGTGTCCAGGGCATCACCGACCTCATCACCACCCCCGGCCTGATCAACCTGGACTTCGCCGACGTCAAGTCCGTGATGTCCGAGGCCGGCTCGGCCCTGATGGGCATCGGTTCGGCCCGCGGCGACGACCGCGCGGTGGCCGCCGCCGAGATGGCGATCTCCTCGCCGCTGCTGGAGGCCTCCATCGACGGCGCCCGCGGCGTCCTGCTCTCCATCTCCGGCGGCTCCGACCTCGGCCTGTTCGAGATCAACGAGGCGGCCCAGCTGGTCTCCGAGGCCGCCCACCCCGAGGCCAACATCATCTTCGGCGCCGTCATCGACGACGCCCTCGGCGACGAGGTGCGGGTCACGGTCATCGCCGCCGGCTTCGACGGCGGACAGCCGCCCGCCCGCCGGGACAACGTCATCGGCGCCGCGTCGACCAAGCGCGAGGAGCCCCCGGCCCCGGTCCGCCCGGCCGAGCCGGCCCGCCCGTCCTTCGGTGGACTGGGCAGCGTCACCCCGCGCGAGGAGCCCCCGGCGCCGGTGGAGCCGGCCCCGGTGAGCGAGGCCGCGCAGCCCTCGGCCGCGGCGGCCCCGCCGGTCCCGTCGGCCCGGCCGTACCAGGACAGCCCGGCCGAGGAACTGGACGTTCCGGACTTCCTGAAGTGACCAAGTGACCATAGGACAGCAGACCGTGGGCGGCGCCCACTTCGCCTTCACCGACAGGTGGGGCGGGGTGAGCGCCGTTCCGTACGAAGAGCTCAACCTCGGCGGGGCCGTCGGCGACGACCCGGCCGCGGTCCGGCGCAACCGCTCCCTCGCCGCGGAACGGCTCGGCATCGACCCCGCCCGCGTGGTCTGGATGAACCAGGTGCACGGGCGGGACGTCGCCGTGGTGGACGGGCCGTGGGGAGATTCCCGGGAGGTTCCCGCCGTCGACGCCGTGGTGACCGCCCGCCGGGGCCCCGCCCTCGCGGTGCTCACCGCCGACTGCGTCCCGGTCCTGCTGGCCGACCCCGTGGCCGGGGTCGCCGCCGCCGCGCACGCGGGCCGGCCGGGACTGGTGGCCGGGGTGGTACCGGCAGCCGTCGAGGCGATGGCCGCGCTCGGCGCCGACCCCGCCCGGCTGGTCGCCCGTACCGGACCCGCCGTCTGCGGGCGCTGCTACGAGGTGCCGGCCGGGATGCGGGACGAGGTGGCCGAGGCCGTACCCGCCGCGTACGGAGAGACGAGTTGGGGGACCCCCGCCGTCGACGTGGTGGCCGGGGTGCACGCCCAGCTCGCCGCGCTGGGGGTCACCGACGTCCGGGCGTCCGGGACCTGCACCCTGGAGTCGCCGGACCACTTCTCCTACCGCCGCGACCGGGTGACCGGCCGGCTTGCCGGATATGTCTGGTTGGACTGATCGATGATGGACCGTAAGTCTGAGCTCGCCGCCAACCTGGCGCGGGTGGAGGAACGTATCTCGTCCGCCTGCGCGGCCGCCGGCCGGGCACGGGAGGAGGTGACCCTGATCGTGGTCACCAAGACCTACCCGGCGAGCGACGTACGCATCCTGGCGGAGCTGGGCGTCCGTCACGTGGCGGAGAACCGCGACCAGGACGCCGCCCCCAAGGCCGCGGCCTGTGCGGATCTGCCGCTCCGCTGGCACTTCGTGGGCCAGTTGCAGACCAACAAGGTCCGTTCCGTGGCGGGATACGCGCACGTGGTGCAGTCCGTCGACCGGCCCCGGCTGGTGACCGCCCTCTCGGCGGCCGCCGGGAAGGCGGAGCGGGAGCTGGGGTGCCTGGTCCAGATCGCCCTCGACGCCGAGTCGGGCGAGCGGGGCGAGCGCGGGGGAGCCGCCCCCGAACAGCTGGGGGAGTTGGCCGAGCTGGTGGCCGGGGCCCCGGGGCTGCGTCTGGACGGGGTGATGACGGTGGCGCCGCTGGCCGGTCCGTACGCGGGTCGCGAACGGGCCGCGTTCGAGCGGCTGGTGGAATTGTCATCCGGCCTGCGCGCCGACCATCCGGCTGCGACCATGGTGTCCGCGGGGATGAGCGCGGACCTGGAACAGGCCGTGGCGGCCGGGGCGACACACGTGCGCGTCGGCACTGCGGTACTCGGCGCGAGACCCCGGCTCGGGTAACGTCGCGAAGAAAGTCGGACCACAGCAGAAAATATGGTCATTCCCGCCGGTGAGCGGGCAGACCACGTGGATCGCGGGCAGTTGGTGACAAAGATGACAATCCCGTAATCCACCACAGAGCGGAGGACTCAGAGAATGGCCGGCGCGATGCGCAAGATGGCGGTCTACCTCGGCCTCGTGGAGGACGACCGGTACGACAACCCGGGTTACGACCCCGACGACGAGTTCGAGCCCGAGCCGGAGCCGGAGCGCGTCCGCGACCGGGATCGTAGGCAACAGCCCGTGCATCAAACGCCCGTAACGGACGAACCGGTACGAGTGGCACAGCCTCCGGCCCCCCGCGAACCGATCCCGTTGCCGGTAGATAACGGACGTCCCGCACGAATCGCCCCCGTGGCATCCATCACACCTGAACGCCCGAACCTGGAGAAGAACGCCCCCGTGATCATGCCCAAGGTCGTGTCCGAGCGGGAGCCGTACCGCATCACGACGCTGCACCCCCGGACCTACAACGAGGCCCGTACCATCGGGGAACACTTCCGCGAGGGCACCCCGGTGATCATGAATCTCACGGAGATGGACGACACGGACGCGAAGCGCTTGGTCGACTTCGCGGCCGGTCTCGTGTTCGGTCTGCACGGCAGCATTGAACGCGTGACACAGAAGGTGTTCCTGCTGTCTCCTGCTAACGTCGATGTCACGGCGGAGGACAAGGCCCGCATTGCGGAGGGCGGGTTCTTCAACCAGAGCTAGACCGGACAGGCGAGAACAGGGGAGAGGGAAGCACGGCATGGGCGTCGCACTTCAAGTGGTCTACATCGCGCTGACGTGCTTCCTCGGTGTGCTGATCTTCCGACTGGTCATGGACTACGTCTTCCAGTTCGCACGATCCTGGGAACCGGGGAAGGCGATGGTGGTCGTTCTCGAGGCCACCTACACTCTCACCGATCCACCGCTCAAGCTTCTGCGGCGGTTCATCCCGCCGCTGCGTCTCGGGGGCGTGGCACTCGACCTGTCCTTCTTCGTGCTGATGATCATCGTTCTCATCCTGCGAGCCATCGTGGCCAACGTTGCGAGCAGCCTGTGAGCGATACGGTCTTGTTGACTGCCGACGACTACGTAGAGGTGAAGAAGACATGCCGCTGACCCCCGAGGACGTGCGGAACAAGCAGTTCACGACCGTCCGTCTCCGAGAAGGCTATGACGAGGACGAGGTCGATGCCTTCCTTGACGAGGTCGAGGCCGAACTGACCCGTCTGCTGCGCGAGAACGAGGATCTGCGCGCGAAGCTGGCCGCCGCTACGCGTGCCGCCGCGCAGAGCCAGCAGCAGGCGAACATGCGCAAGCCGGAGCCGCAGGACCAGCGCGGTCCGGGCGCCCCCGTTCCGGCGGCCATATCCGGCCCGCCGGTCCAGCAGGGCCCCCCGCAGATGGGCCCGCCGCAGCTCCCCGGCGGCGCCCCGCAGCTCCCGGCCGGCCCCGGCGGTCACGGCCCCGGCCCGCAGGGCCACGGCC
Source organism: Streptomyces sp. NPDC012888 (assembly GCF_042900645.1). Taxonomy (NCBI): domain Bacteria; kingdom Bacillati; phylum Actinomycetota; class Actinomycetes; order Kitasatosporales; family Streptomycetaceae; genus Streptomyces; species Streptomyces sp. NPDC012888. The sequence goes on from NZ_JBIBBM010000001.1 coordinate 272,227, forward strand.
CCGGCCCCCAGGGCCCCGGCCCGATGGGCGGCCCCGGCCCGATGCAGCAGCACCCGATGGCCGGCCCGAACCCGTCCATGGGCGGCCAGAACCCGCTCGGCCAGCCGATGCAGCCCATGGGCCAGCAGATGCAGCAGATGGGTCAGCCCCCGATGGGCATGCCCCCGCAGCAGCCGCAGCTGCCGCAGCCCGGCCAGGGCCCCGGCGGCGACAGCGCCGCGCGCGTCCTCTCGCTGGCGCAGCAGACCGCTGACCAGGCGATCGCCGAGGCCCGTTCCGAGGCCAACAAGATCGTCGGCGAGGCCCGTTCGCGTGCCGAGGGCCTGGAGCGGGACGCCCGTGCCAAGGCGGACGCGCTGGAGCGGGACGCGCAGGAGAAGCACCGCGTCGCGATGGGCTCCCTGGAGTCCGCCCGCGCCACGCTGGAGCGCAAGGTCGAGGACCTGCGGGGCTTCGAGCGTGAGTACCGTACGCGCCTGAAGTCCTACCTGGAGTCGCAGCTGCGCCAGCTGGAGACCCAGGCCGACGACTCGCTGGCCCCGCCGCGGACCCCGGCGACCGCCTCGCTGCCGCCGTCGCCGGCGCCGTCGATGGCTCCGGCCGGTGCGATGGGCATGGGCTCGCCGTCTCCGATGTCCGGCCCGCCCCCGATGGGCGGCGGCCCGTCGTACGGCGGCCAGCAGCAGATGTCCCCGGCGATGACCCAGCCGATGGCTCCGGTCCGGCCGGCCGGTCCGCAGCCGATGGGGCAGGCGCCGTCGCCGATGCGGGGCTTCCTGATCGACGAGGACGACAACTAAGCGGGGGCGTAGTCGCCGCGGCAGTCACCAGGGCCGGGCCCGGTTTCCCTCAGGGGACACCGGGCCCGGCCCTTTTCCGTACCCCGGCGGGGTCGCGCGGGCAGCGCTCCGCCCGGGCTCCCGCGGCTCTGCCCCGGACCCCGCGCCTCGAGCGCCGGCGGGGCCGGAGGCGCCCGCCGGGCGTTGCCCGTGGGGCCGGGTGCGGGGTGGGGACCCAGGGCCCGAGCGGGGTCGGGCGGAGCCGTGGCGGACGCGACGCGGCCCGCCGTCCCGGGGTGGGAGGCGGGCCGCGGTGGTGGGGTGGGTCAGGCCTTGCGGAGGCGGAACGTCAGGGAGAGCGCGGCGTCCTCGAACGGGGCGCCGTACGTGTCGTCCGCCTCGGCCGCACCCGGCGCGAAGTCCGTCGCCAGGACCTCGTCCGCGATCAGCTCCGCGTGGTCCGTCAGGGCCTTCACCAGCTCCGGGTCCTCGGAGGACCAGCGGAGCGCGATGCGGTCGGCCACGTCCAGCCCGGAGTTCTTCCGGGCCTCCTGGATCAGCCGGATCGCGTCACGGGCCAGACCCGCGAGCCGCAGCTCCGGGGTGATCTCCAGGTCGAGGGCGACCGTGGCGCCGGAGTCGGAGGCCACCGACCAGCCCTCGCGCGGGGTCTCGGTGATGATGACCTCCTCCGGGGTCAGGACGACCTCCTCGCCGTTCACCGCGAGGGTGGCCGAGCCGGAGCGCAGGGCCAGGGACAGCGCCGCGGCGTCCGCCGCGGCCACGGCCTTGGCCACGTCCTGGACGCCCTTGCCGAACCGCTTGCCGAGCGCCCGGAAGTTCGCCTTGGCCGTGGTGTCCACCAGCGAGCCGCCGACCTCCGACAGCGAGGCCAGCGAGGAGACGTTCAGCTCCTCCGTGATCTGGGCGTGCAGCTCCGCGGACAGCGACTCGAAGCCGGCCGCGGCCACCAGTGCCCGCGACAGCGGCTGGCGGGTCTTGACCCCCGACTCGGCGCGGGTGGCGCGGCCCAGCTCGACCAGGCGGCGGACCAGCAGCATCTGCCGGGAGAGGTCCGCGTCCACCTGCGCCGCGTCCGCCTCCGGCCACGAGGACAGGTGCACCGACTCCGGGGCCTCCGGGGTCACCGGGACGACCATGTCCTGCCAGACCCGCTCCGAGATGAACGGGGTGAGCGGGGCCATCAGTCGCGTGATCGTCTCGACCACGTCGTGCAGGGTCCGCAGCGCGGCCTTGTCGCCCTGCCAGAAGCGGCGGCGCGAGCGCCGCACGTACCAGTTGGACAGGTCGTCCACGAAGGCGGACAGCAGCTTGCCGGCGCGCTGGGTGTCGTACGCCTCCATCGCGTCGGTGACCTCGCCGACCAGCGCGTGCAGCTCCGAGAGCAGCCAGCGGTCCAGGACCGTCCGGTCGGCCGGCGCCGGGTCGGCCGCCGAGGGCGCCCAGTTCGACGTACGGGCGTACAGGGCCTGGAAGGCGACCGTGTTCCAGTAGGTGAGGAGCGTCTTGCGGACGACCTCCTGGATGGTGCCGTGCCCGACGCGGCGGGCCGCCCACGGCGAGCCGCCGGCCGCCATGAACCAGCGCACCGCGTCGGCGCCGTGCTGGTCCATGAGCGGGATCGGCTGGAGGATGTTCCCCAGGTGCTTGGACATCTTGCGGCCGTCCTCGGCGAGGATGTGGCCCAGGCAGACCACGTTCTCGTACGAGGACTTGTCGAAGACCAGCGTGCCGACCGCCATCAGCGTGTAGAACCAGCCGCGGGTCTGGTCGATGGCCTCCGAGATGAACTGCGCCGGGTAGCGCTTCTCGAAGACCTCCTTGTTCTTGTACGGGTAGCCCCACTGCGCGAACGGCATCGAGCCCGAGTCGTACCAGGCGTCGATGACCTCGGGCACGCGGACCGCGGTGTGCGCGCAGTTCTCCGCGGTGCAGGGGAAGGTGACCTCGTCGATGTACGGGCGGTGCGGGTCCAGGGACGAGTGGTCCCGGCCGGACAGCTCCGACAGCTCGGCGCGGGAGCCGACGCAGGTGAGGTGGCCGTCCTCGCAGCGCCAGATCGGCAGCGGGGTGCCCCAGTAGCGGTTGCGCGACAGCGCCCAGTCGATGTTGTTGTTCAGCCAGTCGCCGAAGCGGCCCTGCTTGACCGACTCCGGGAACCAGTTGGTCTTCTCGTTCTCCCGCAGCATCGCGTCCTTGACGGCGGTGGTGCGGATGTACCAGGACGGCTGCGCGTAGTACAGCAGCGCGGTGTGGCAGCGCCAGCAGTGCGGGTAGCTGTGCTCGTACGCGATGTGCTTGAACAGCAGGCCCCGGGCGTCGAGGTCGGCGGTCAGCTTCTCGTCGGCCTTCTTGAAGAAGACGCCGCCGACGAGGGGGACCTCCTCGGCGAAGGTGCCGTCCGGGCGGACCGGGTTGACCACCGGCAGGCCGTACGCGCGGCAGACCGCGAGGTCGTCCGCACCGAAGGCGGGCGCCTGGTGGACCAGACCGGTGCCGTCCTCGGTGGTGACGTACTCGGCGTTGACCACGAAGTGGGCCGGGGCCTCGAAGGGGACCAGGTCGAAGGGGCGCCGGTAGGTCCAGCGCTCCATCTCCTCGCCGGTGAAGGACTGCCCGGTGGCCTCCCAGCCCTCGCCGAGGGCCTTCTCCAGCAGGGGCGCCGCCACGACGATCTTCTCGGTGCCGTCCGTGGCGACGACGTAGGTCACCTCGGGGTGGGCGGCGACGGCCGTGTTGGAGACCAGGGTCCACGGCGTGGTCGTCCAGACCAGCAGCGCGGCCTCGCCGGCCAGCGGGCCGGAGGTCAGCGGGAAGCGGACGTAGACGGAGGGGTCGACGACCGTCTCGTAGCCCTGGGCGAGCTCGTGGTCGGACAGGCCGGTGCCGCAGCGCGGGCACCAGGGGGCGACGCGGTGGTCCTGGACCAGCAGGCCCTTGCCGAAGATCTCCTTGAGCGACCACCAGACGGACTCCACGTACTCGGGGTCCATGGTCCGGTAGGCGTCGTCCAGGTCCACCCAGTAGCCCATCCGGGTGGTGAGCTCGGCGAACGCGTCGGTGTGCCGGGTCACGGACTCGCGGCACTTGGCGTTGAACTCGGCGATGCCGTACGCCTCGATGTCCTGCTTGCCGTTGAAGCCGAGCTCCTTCTCGACGGCGAGCTCGACGGGCAGGCCGTGGCAGTCCCAGCCGGCCTTGCGGGCCACGTGGTAGCCGCGCATGGTCCGGAAGCGGGGGAAGACGTCCTTGAAGACGCGGGCCTCGATGTGGTGGGCGCCGGGCATTCCGTTGGCGGTCGGCGGGCCCTCGTAGAAGACCCACTCCGGGCGGCCCTCGGACTGCTCCAGCGTCTTGGCGAAGGTCTTGTTCTCGCGCCAGAAGTCGAGGACTGCGTGCTCCAGGGCGGGCAGGTCGACCTGGGCGGGTACCGGGCGGTACTGCGGCGTACTGGTCATGAGGGTGTGTCTTCCTCCGGCGGGCTGCTTCGTCTCCGTCCGGAGGGACGAGAGCGCGCCGGCTCCCGCGGTACCACCCTCCTTGGCCGCCGGACGGGTCCGGTGGCCCCCTCATTAGGGGTGCGAGCCGGTTCTACTGACCCGCTGTGCGGGTGTTCTTCCGGCGGCTCCGGGGTGATGCTTCACGTCGCGCTCGCCCCCGGGCTCTCACCGTCCCCGGGTCGCTCCTGGCTGCGTCCGACGCTACTCGTCCCCATCCATGCCTTTCGCTGGGCCCAGTGTACGGGCCGGGGAGCCGCTCGGCCGACCGGTTTGTGCGCGCCGTCCGTGCGCCCCGTGCGGTGACCCGAACGGTCCGATGCGCCCGCACGGCCCTCGGCGGGGGCGGTGGGGCGGATTACCTGGCGCGGTGCTGGGCACAACGGATGCAGGTTGGTCCCGGCGGACGCGCGCCCCGTTGCCGCGGGGCTGGAGTCGATTTATCGTCCCAGCACGATTTGCGTGCAAGATCACCATATGTAAAGGGGCCGCGGCCATGGTGACGAAGAAGCGAGCGGTAGCCGCTGTCACGGCCGGTGAGGCGGTGGAACGGCCGGCCCCGGCGAAGCGGGCCGCGCCGGCGCGCACGGCCGCCAAGGCGGCCGACGGGAAGGCCACCGCCAAGGCGGCCACGGGCAAGGCGGCGGCGAAGAGGACCACCGCCGCCACCGCCGCCAAGGCGGCGAAGAAGACCACCGCCGGCCCCGCGGCGAAGGGCTCCGCCGCCGGGGCGGGCAAGACCGGGACCACCGCGGCTCCGGCACGGAAGAGCAGCGCCAGGAAGACGACCGCGAAGAAGGCCACGGCCCAGGACACCGCCCGGGCCGAGGAGGCGGCGCAGGCCGCGGACGAGACGGGAGCCGGAGCAGTGGTTGCCAAGAAGAGCACGGGTACGAGCAAGGCCAGGAAGACCGCCACGGCCGCCACCAGCGGCCTGCCCAAGGTCCGGCCGGTGGCGGCGGCCGCCGCCGCGCCCGGCGAGCTCGCCGTACGCCCCGGAGAGGACCCGTGGACGCCCGAAGAGGTCGCTCAGGCCCGTACCGAGCTGTCGGGCGAGGTGGTGCGGCTGCGGGCCGAGCTGGAGGCCTCCGAGCTGGCCATCACCGGCCTGATGCGGGACGGCGGCGGTGGCGCCGGCGACGACGAGGCCGACACCGGCAGCAAGAACATCACCCGGGAGCACGAGATCGCCCTGGCCGCCAACGCCCGCGAGATGCTGGAGCAGACCGAGCGGGCCCTGGAACGCCTGGGCGCCGGCACCTACGGCCTGTGCGAGACCTGCGGCCGCCCCATCGGCAAGGCCAGGATGCAGGCCTTCCCCCGGGCCACCCTGTGCGTGGAGTGCAAGCAGCAGCAGGAACGGCGCCACTAGGGCGGTCGGCCCGCCTGACGTACCCTCGTCCCAGTTGTCGAGCTAGTTCGAGGGACTCACGTGGCAGAGGCGGAGCGCATCATCGGTACGCCGGAGGTCGGGGACGACACGCAGCCGGAGCCCGCGCAGCCCAAGGGGCGGCGCAGGATCACGGCGCTGCTGGTCGTGGCGCTGCTCGCCTACCTGCTCGATCTCGGCAGCAAGATGGTGGTGGTGGCCAAGCTGGAGCACCAGCCGCCGATCGAGGTCATCGGTGACCTGCTGAAGTTCGAGGCGATCCGGAACCCCGGAGCGGCCTTCGGTTTCGGCGAGGCCTTCACGGTGATCTTCACCTGCATCGCGGCGACCGTGATCGTGGTGATCGTGCGGCTGGCCCGGAAGCTGTACAGCCTGCCCTGGGCCATCGCGCTCGGCCTGCTGCTCGGCGGCGCCCTGGGCAACCTCACCGACCGCGTCTTCCGCTCCCCGGGCGTCTTCCGGGGAGCCGTGGTCGACTTCATCGCGCCCGCGCACTTCGCCGTGTTCAACCTCGCGGACTCCGCGATCGTCTGCGGCGGCATCCTGATCGTCGTGTTGTCGTTCCGGGGTCTGGACCCCGACGGGACCGTCCACAAGGACTGACAAGGCATACTCGACGGGTGAGTACGATTCCCGAGATCCGCACCCTGCCCGTTCCCGACGGCCTCGAAGGCGAGCGCGTCGACGCCGCCATCGCCCGTATGTTCGGGTTCTCCCGGACCAAGGCCGCCGAGCTCGCCGCCGCGGGGAAGGTCTCGGTCGACGGCAGCGTCGTCGGGAAGTCCGAGCGGGTGCACGGCGGCGCCTGGCTCGAAGTCGAGATGCCCGCCCCGCCCCGCCCGGTCGAGATCGTGGCCGAGCCGGTCGAGGGCATGGAGATCGTCCACGACGACGAGGACATCGTCGTGATCATGAAGCCGGTCGGCGTGGCCGCCCACCCCAGCCCCGGCTGGACCGGCACCACCGTCATCGGCGGCCTGGCCGCCGCCGGCTACCGGATCTCCACCTCCGGCGCCGCGGAGCGCCAGGGCATCGTGCACCGGCTCGACGTCGGCACCTCCGGGCTGATGGCCGTCGCCAAGTCCGAGCGCGCCTACACCTCGCTGAAGCACCAGTTCCGCGAGCGGATCGTGGACAAGCGCTACCACACCCTCGTCCAGGGCCACCCGGACCCGATGAGCGGCACCATCGACGCCCCCATCGGCCGCCACCCCAACGCCGACTACAAGTGGGCGGTCACCCAGGACGGCAAGCCGTCGATCACCCACTACGACCTGATCGAGGCCTTCCGCGCGGCCTCCCTCCTCGACGTCAAGCTGGAGACCGGCCGCACCCACCAGATCCGCGTGCACATGGCGGCCCACCGGCACCCCTGCGTCGGCGACCTGACCTACGGCGCCGACCCGACCATCGCCAAGCGGCTCGGCCTCACCCGCCAGTGGCTGCACGCGGTGCGCCTCGGCTTCGAGCACCCCGCCGACGGCCGCTGGGTCGAGTTCGAGAGCGGCTACCCGGCCGACCTCCAGCACGCCCTGGACGTCATCCGCGCGGAGAGCGAGTGACCGCGCCGCACCACGCGCCGTACGAGGTGAGGGTCGCGGACGGCGAAGCCGACCTCGCGGCCTGCTTCGCCGTCCGCACCGAGGTCTTCGTGGTCGAGCAGTCGGTCCCCGAGGAGATCGAGTACGACGCCTACGACGCCGGCGCGGTCCACGTGCTGGCCGTCGGACCGGACGGCCCCCTCGGCACCGGCCGCCTGCTGCACGGCCCCGCCGCGGCCGGCAAGACCGGCGACCCGGCCGTCGGATCCCTCGGCCGGCTCGCCGTCCTTGAGTCCGCCCGCGGGCTCGGCGTCGGCGCCGCGCTGGTCCGGGCGATCGAGGCCGAGGCGGCGCGCCTCGGCCTGACCGCGGTGCACCTCGGCGCGCAGACCCACGCCCTGGGCTTCTACGAGCGGCTCGGCTACACGGCGTACGGCACGGAGTTCGAGGACGCCGGCATCCCGCACCGCTCGATGCGGCGCGCGCTTCCGTGACGCCCGGGCCTCCCCGCCGCCCGGCAACCGCAACGAGACGGACCTAGCTGGCAGGGTGGGGGAGTGGATCAGCTCCTCCTCCTGTTCGTCCTGCTGCTGGGCGCGGTGGTGACCGTCCCGCTCGGCGACCGGCTGGGCGTGCCCGCCCCCGTGCTGATGACCATCGCCGGAGTGGTGCTGGCACTACTGCCCGCCGTGCCCCCGGTGGACATCCCGCCCGAGTACATCCTCCCGCTGGTGCTCCCGCCGCTGCTCTACGCCTCCGCGCAGCGCACCTCCTGGCGGCAGTTCACCGCGAACCTGCGCCCCATCCTGCTGCTCGCGGTGGCCCTGGTCTTCGTCACCACCGCCGCCGTCGCCGGGGTCGCGCACGCCGTGGTCCCCGGGCTCCCCATCGCCGCGGCCGTCGCCCTGGGCGCCCTGGTCGCCCCACCCGACCCGGTCGCCGCCACCGCCGTCGCCGGCTCGCTCGGACTGCCCCGGCGCATGGTCTCCATCCTGGAGGGCGAGGGCCTGTTCAACGACGTGACCGCCATCGTCCTGTACCACGTGGCCGTCGCCGCGGCCGTCAGCGGGACCTTCTCCTGGAGCGGGGCGCTCGGCGAGTTCGTGCTCTCCGCTGTCGTCGCCGTCGCCGTCGGACTGGCGCTCGGCTGGGCCGCCAACCGGCTCATGGGGGGCCTGGGGGACGCCACCCTGCAGATCGGGCTGACCCTCCTCGTGCCGTTCGTCGCGTACGCCCTCGCCGAGGAACTCCAGGGCTCCGGCGTGCTGGCCGTGCTCACCACCGCCCTGTTCCTCGCCGAGTACGCGTCCGACGCCGACGACGTCCTGGGCCGGCTGGCCGGGCACACCTTCTGGGAGGTCGTCGACACCCTCGTCACCGGTGTGGCGTTCGGCCTGATCGGGCTGGAGCTGCACGTCGTCTTCGGCACGGCCACCGGCCGCTGGCAGGAGATGGCCGGCTGGGCCGCCGTGGTGGTCGCGGTGGTGGTCGGCGTACGGCTGGTCTGGCTGCTGCCCGCGGCATGGCTGGCGAAGCGGCTGCACGACCGGCGCGACTACGACGAGGAGATCCCGCTGAGCTGGCGCGAGAGCGTGGTGATGTGGTGGGCGGGCATGCGCGGCGTGGCCTCGGTGGCCCTGGCCCTCGCGATCCCGGCGCACGGAGTCCGGAGCGCCGTTCCCCGCCCGTGACGAGATCGTCTTCATCGCCTTCGCGGTGATCATGGCCACACTGGTGGTGCAGGGACTCACGCTGCCCTGGCTGGTCCGGCGGCTGGGCGTGGAACCCGACACCGACGCCGAGCGCGCCTTCGAACGACAGCTGGCCATCCGCGCCGCCAAGGCCGCCCGGCGGCGGCTCAAGGAGATCGAGGGCGTCGAGGAACTCCCCGAGGACCTGATCGAACAGCTGCAGAAGCGGGCGTACGACGTGGGCGCGCGGATCAGCCCCGAGATGGTCGACGAGGAACGCCGCGACGCCTACGCACGTCGCGTCCAGCGGCTCCGGGACGTCCAGCGGATCCAGCGCGAGATGCTGTCCGCCGCCCGCCACGAGGTGCTGGCGGCCCGCAGCGAGCCCGGCGCCGACCCGGAGGTCGTCGACCGGGTCCTGCGCCACCTGGACGTCCGCAGCCTCCGCAACCCCTGACCCGCGCCCGGCCCGCGCCGGGCGCGCCCGCCCGGGGCTGGCACGATGGGGGGATGAACATCGTGCTCTTCCATTCGACGTACGGGCTGCGCCCCGCCGTGCACGCCGCCGCCGACCGCCTGCGCGACGCCGGCCACGAGGTCGTCGTGCCCGACCTCTTCGAGGGGCGCACCTTCGGCACCGTCGAGGAGGGCATGGCCCACAGGGACGACATCGGCCGGGACGAGCTGCTGCGCCGCGCCGTGCTCGCCGCCGCCCCGCACTCCGACCGGGGCCTGGTCTACGCCGGGTTCTCCTTCGGCGGTTCCGTCGCCCAGCACCTGGCCCTCGCCGACGACAAGGCCCGCGGGCTGCTGCTCCTGCACGGCACCGCCGACATCGCCGACGACGCCGCGGTGGACGAGCTGCCCGTGCAGCTGCACGTCGCCGACCCCGACCCCTTCGAGCCGCACGACTGGCTGACCACCTGGTACCTGCGGATGGGCCGGGCCGGGGCCGACGTCGAGGTGCACCGGTACCCGGGCGCCGGGCACCTGTTCACCGACCCGGACCTGCCGGACTACGACGCCGAGGCCGCCGAGCGGGCCTGGAAGGCCTCGCTCGGCTTCCTCGACACCCTCTGATCCCCGCCGCTCCGGTCGCCGCTACTCCGGGAGCCGCGCGGTGCCGGGGGCTTGTGCCCCCGGCGGGGGCTCCGCGGCCGCGGTGGCGATGCGGGGGAGCGCGTACGGATGTTCCGCGGCCAGCCAGGCGATCAGCCGCTCGCGGACGGCGCAGCGCACGGTCCACAGGTCGTCCGCGTCCTTGGCGGTGACCACGGCCCGCACCAGCACCGTGTGCGGGGTGGTGTCCGTCACTGCCAGTCCGCTGGAGCGGCCGTCCCACTCCGGCAGGTCCTTCAGGATCGCGTCCAGCCTCTCCCGCATGAGCGCGACCGGGGCCCGGTGGTCCACGTGCAGGAAGACCGTGCCGGTCATCTCCACCCCGCCGCGCGACCAGTTCTCGTACGGCTTCGACGTGAAGTACGACACGGGCATGGTGATCCGGCGTTCGTCCCAGGTGCGGACCACCAGGAACGTCAGCGTGATCTCCTCGACCGTGCCCCACTCACGGTCGACGACCACGGTGTCCCCGATCCGGACCGTGTCGCCGAAGGCGATCTGCAGTCCGGCGAACAGGTTTGCGAGGGTGGACTGGGCCGCGATCCCGGCGACGATGCCCAGCACACCGGCCGAGGCGAGCATCGAGGCACCGACCGTGCGCATCGCCGGGAAGGTCAGCAGCATCGCGGCGAGCGCGACGACCACGACCGCGGCCGCCGCCACCCGCAGGATCAGGGTGACCTGGGTGCGGACCCGGCGCACCCGCGCCTCGTCCTCCGCACCCGCGGCGAACCGGGCGTACGCGGCCTCGACCACGGCGTCCACGACCTGGATGAACAGCCAGGCGGCCGCCCCGATCAGCACCAGCGTCATCGCCCGGCCGACCCAGTAGGACTCGGAGTGGAAGGCCTTCACGAGCACCGCGCCCAGGAGCACCAGCGTGGGCGGCAGACAGCGGCGCAACAGCAGGGAACGCAGCAGGTGTTCCATGTTCCGACCGTAGCGGACCGGCCTCCTCCGGAGGAGGCCTCAGTCGTGGCGGCAGCGGCCGCCGGGTGAGCCGGCCGGTGGAGCGCACTGGTAGCCGAGGTCCGAGGCCCGGTCGCTGAGCCAGCGTCCGATGCACCGGTCGGCGGTGGTCCGGCCGCGCTCCGCGCAGAAGGCGAGCGCGGCGTGGCCGTCGGCGAAGGGGCCCGGGGCGTACACCACCCAGTAGCCGGGCCGGAGTGACGCGTAGTCGGCGGAGCGCAGGACCCGGGCCTCGGGGACGGTGGCGCGGATGGTGGCGAGCCGCTGGTCGCGGACGGCCGTGCCGCTGCGTTCGGGCTCGGAGTACAGCTGGGCGATCCAGCGGCCCCCGGCTTCCGGTCCGGGTTCCGTTTCCGGCTCCGTTTCCGTTCCGGTGGACGGGGTGGACGGGGGCGGCGGCAGCGGGGCCGGTGTGCGGCTCGGGCTGGGGCTCGGCGACGGGGACGACGACGGCGACGGGGTGTGGGACGGGGCCCCGGAGGTGACGGGTGCGGCGGTGGCCGGCGGGGAGGCCGGGGTGGTCGGGTTGGCCGGGGCGCGGCCGTCGTCGCGGCCCGGCGCGCCGGCCTCGAACAGGGAGTACCCGCCGAACCCCAGCAGGGCCAGGGCCAGTACGGCGGCGGCCGCGGCGAGCGGGGTGACCCGCCGCCGGGCGTTCCCGGCCTCCGGGCCGGTCCCGTACGGGCCGGCGGCCGCGACCTCGAAGGCGGGCACGGCGTCCCGGGGCGCGGCGTCGTAAGGGGTGACGAGCGCCGGCGCGGCCGGGGGCGTGGCGGCCCGCTCCGGCGGGCGCGGGGCGGGTGCCGGGGGAAGCGGGGGCGGGGGGCCGAACCGCCCGGCGGGGCCCGGGGCCGGGGCGGGTGCCGGCGCGGGTGCGGGGTCGGCGCGGGTGGGTCCTGGCGCGGGGGCTCCGCCCGCGGCGACCTCGGCCAGCAGTGCGTCCAGCCGCGCGGCGTCCGGCCGGGCCGCCGGGTCGCGGACGAGCACGGCGGCCAGCACGGGCGCCAGGGGTCCCGCGCGGCGCGGGGGCGGCACCGGGTCGTCCAGTACGGCGGCCAGCGTGGCCAGGGTGGTGGCCCGGCGCATCGGACTGACGCCCTCGACGCACACGTACAGCGTCAGGCCCAGTGACCACAGGTCGGAGGCGGGCAGGTCGGCGCCCCGGATCCGCTCGGGCGCCAGGTACTCCGGGGTGCCGATGACCTCGCCCGTGGCGGTCAGGGAGGTGGCGTCCTGCAGGGCGGCGATCCCGAAGTCCGTCAGCACCGCCGAACCGTCCGCCCGCAGCAGCACGTTGGCCGGTTTCACGTCGCGGTGCCGGATCCCGGCGGCGTGCGCGGCGCGCAGCCCGGCCAGCACCTCGCGGCCGGTCCGGGCGGCCTCGGCGGGCCGCAGCGGGCCGTTCTCCAGCCGCCGCTGGAGACAGTCGCCGGGCAGCAGCTCCATCACCAGCCAGGGGTGCGGGTCCTCGTCGACGATGTGGTGGATCGTCACCACGTTGGGGTGGCTGATCCGGGCCTGGGCGCGGGCCTCCCGCAGGACCCGCTCGCGCAGCAGCCGCAGCGCCGCGGGGTCGTCGTGCCCGGCCGGGGGCCGGACCTCCTTGACCGCCACGTCACGGTGAAGGGCACGGTCCAGCGCGCGCCAGACCGTGCCCATCCCCCCGCTGCCGAGCTTTTCCAGCAGCTCGAACCGTCCGTCAACCACGTCCCCCGGCGCGCTCATGGCGCCAGGGTAGGGCAGTCGGGACGGCCCTCGCTCAGCCCGCCCGGTATGCGGTCCAGTGGCTCTGCATGCGGCTCACCTGGCCGGAGGTGAACTGGTACATGCACGCGTCGTACGTGTAGTCCATGAAGTTGTGGATCGGGTCCACGCCGGACTTGCTGGCGCAGGAGTCGCGGCCGGTCGGGCACTCGTACGCGGCGCTCTTCTCGGCCGGGGTGTCGGCGACGGAGTCACCGCTTCCGTTACAACCGCCCTGGAAGGTGTGGTACAGGCCCATCCAGTGGCCGACCTCGTGGGTGCCGGTGTCGCCCTCGTTGTAGTTGGCGGCGGAACCGCCGGGCAGCGAGGAGTCGAGCAGGACCACGCCGTCCATCGAGGGCTGCGAGGCGTAGGAGCTCGGGAAGGTGGCCCAGCCGAGCAGCCCGCCGGAGAGGTTGGCGGTGTAGATGTTCAGCGCGTTGGCGCCGCCCTTGCGCAGGGTGCTCTTCATGGTCTTCTCGGCGGTGGAGCCGGAAGCCAGGTTGTACCAGCTCGCGTTGTCCGTGTAGTCGGTCGCGACCAGCTGGAACTGGAAGTTCGAGTTCACGTTGCCGGTGCCCTGGCCGCCGAAGGCGGCGTTCAGGACGGCCATCTGCTTGCCGACGTCGGTGGACGTCAGCTTGCCGGTGGTGCCGGAGTGGATGACGTGGAAGTACACCGGGATGGTGGTGACGGCCTCGGCGGCGCGCAGGCTGCGCGGGGCCGAGTTCTTGAGCGCCTTGTCCAGCTTGACCTTGAGGTCGGCGTCCATGGCCTTGGCCTGGGCCTCGGTGACCTCGTTCGGCTCGGCCGCGTGGTGGTCGTCCTTGGGCTTGGCCACACGGGCGTTGGCCGGGGCGCCGGCGACCTCGTCGGCGCAGACCTCGGCGGGGGTCTTGGCGGCGGCGGCGACCGTGGTGCCGGCCGAAAGCGGCGTAAGGGCAAGGGATCCGGCCAGAACCGCGGTTCCGAGCATACGGCGGCGGCGGAGGGGGGATATGCGGGCAAGAGCGCGCACGTGAACTCCTCGCAAAAAGTGGGGGTGGCGGAGAAAGACTCCTCAACTGGCGCGAAGCTTACGTGTGCATGTCATCAGGGCGTCAAGATCCTTGCGTAAAAGATTTGTTGCGGAAAACGCACGGGGGCGCCCGGATCGGCTCCGGACGCCCCCGTGGGACGCAAATTTGACGGTCTATCAGTTAAATGACCGCAAGTCTCAGCGCACCGGCTGGTACACCCGCTCCACCTTCTGGGTGCCGTTGAGCGTCCGGTACGAGCGGGACCAGGACGAGGTCGCCCCCGGCTTCCGCTTGTCCGAGATGACGTAGTAGTCCATCTGGGAGCGCTCGGCCGTCACGTCCAGTACGCCGTAGCCGTGGGAGTCCATGTCCAGCCACTTGACGTGCCAGTTGGCGGCCCGGACGGCCGACTCGGCGGCGAGCGAGGCCGTGTTCGCCGGCACGTGCAGGATGTCGTCGATGTTGTCGGAGGTCACCGAGGTCACCACGAACTCCGTCGCCGCCGTTCCGGATCCCGGGTAGGTGGCCATGTTGTGGGGGACCTCGTTCGCCCAGGCCATGTGGATGTCGCCGGTCAGGAACACGGTGTTCCGGACGTTGCGCTCCTTCAGGTGGGCGAGCAGCTCCTTGCGGTCGTCCGTGTAACCGTCCCACTGGTCCACGTTGGCCGCTATCCCGCCCTGCGGCAGGCCGAGCAGATCGGCGAGCGGACCCATCAGGTGCGCGGGCAGCGAGGCGAAGGCCACCGGCGAGATCATCACCGAGGTGCCGACCAGCTTCCAGGTGGCGGCCGAGCCGGCCAGGCCCGCCTTGAGCCAGTCCAGCTGGGCCCGCCCGGTGATGGTGCGCTCCGGGTCGTCCACCGAACCGCTGCCGGTCTTCACCTGCTGCGAGCGGAAGGAACGCAGGTCCAGCAGGTGCAGGTCGGCCAGGGTGCCGAAGCGCAGGCGCCGGTAGACCGTGCCGGCGATGGAGGCGCGCACCGGCATCCACTCGAAGTAGGCCTGCTTGGCGGCGGCCGCGCGGGCCGCCCACTCGCCCTCGGTGCCGGGGGTGTGGTTGTCGGCGCCGCCCGCCCAGGTGTCGTCGGCGAACTCGTGGTCGTCCCAGATGGCGACGACCGCGTGGGCCGCGTGCAGCGCCTGGAGGTCCGCGTCCGTCTTGTAGTTGCCGTGCCGGACCCGGTAGTCGGCGAGGGTGGTGATCTCGTGCCGGGGCTCGTGCTGCCGCACGACGTACTTCGCCTCCGGATAACCCCCCGTCTGGTACTCGTAGATGTAGTCGCCCAGGTGCAGGACCGCGTCCAAGTCGGTGCGGGCGGCCAGGTGGCGGTAGGCCGAGAAGTAGCCCGACTCCCAGTTGGCGCAGGAGACCACGCCGAACCGGATGCCGGGTGCGGTGGCCTCGTGGGCCGGGGTGGTGCGCGTGCGGCCGACCGGCGACACCGCGGTGCCCGCCGTGAACCGGTAGTAGTACGCCGTCTGCGGCCGGAGTCCCCGTACGTCGGCCTTGACGGTGTGGTCGGAGGAGGCGGAGGCGGTCACCGTGCCGGCGGCGACGATCCGGGAGAAGGCCTTGTCCTCGGCCACCTCCCAGCCGACGGCGGTGTCCTCGCCGAGACCCGAGCCGGGCACGGCCTCGGGGGAGGGGGTGACGCGGGTCCAGAGCAGGACCCCGTCGGGCAGCGGGTCGCCGGAGGCGACGCCGTGCAGGAACGCCGGAGCGCCCGTGGCCGCGTGGGCCGTCCCGCCGGTGAGCGCCAGCGGGGCGAGGGCGGCGGTGGCAGCGGCCGCGAGCACCACGGTGCGGCGGCGCGGCGAAGCCGCTGTGGAAAGGGGGAGTTGACTGGTCACGGATGATCATATTACTGACCGGTACGGCCACTCGAACACCCCTGGAACGGCAACGGCCGGACGAACTCCTGGAGTCCGTCCGGCCGTTGGCCGAGACCTTTCGGTGGGAAGCCGGATGAGCCGGCTCAGCCCTTCAGGGCCGCGTCGATCGCCGCGGTGAACGCCTCGGCCGTCTGCGGGGTCTCGATCTTCTTCCCGTCCATCCGCAGCGCGGGCGTCCCCTTCATGCCCGACTTGTCGAAGGTCTTCGACATCTCGATGGCCCACCGGTCGAAGGTGCCCTTCTCGACCGCGTCCTTGAACGCCGCGTTGCCCTTCAGGGCGGGCACCTGGTCGGCGATCTTGATCAGGTACGAGTCCTCGGCGAACTTGTCGTCCCGCTCCTCCGGGTGGTTCGCCTTCGCGTACAGCGCCGCCTTGTACTCCATGAACGCCTCGGGGCTGACGTCCAGCGCCGCGCCCAGCGCGCTCAGGGCGTTCTTCGAGCCCGAGCCGGGGACGGCGTTGTCGATGAAGGTGGCGCCGACGTACTGGAGCTTGAACTTGCCCGCGTCGACGTCCTTCTTGATCTGCTCGCCGACGGCCTGCTCGAACCCGGCGCAGGCCGGGCAGCGGGAGTCCTCGAACAGCTCCAGGGTCTTCTTCGCCTCCGGCTTGCCGATGACGACGGTGGTGCCGTTCTCGCCACTGCTGTTCTTCGGCTTGACCAGCTCGGCGGTCGCGGCCTTCTCCCAGGCGTCGGGCTTGGTCATCTGCATCACCGCGTAGCCGACACCGCCGGTCAGGGCCAGGCCCGCCAGCACCGCGCCGGCCACGACCGCCTGCCGGCGCGCCTTGGCCTTCTTCTCCTGGCGCTCGCGCTCCTGGCGCAGACGCTCGCGGGCCGCCGCCTTGTTGGCCTGGCTGTTGCGTGCACTCATGGTGGATCTCCGTGGATGTGAAAAGAGAGGGGTCCCCGGACCCGGTCCGGGGGGATGGGCTTCGTCAACCGGTTCAGGCGTGCGCGCCGAGCGGCACGCGGCCGGTTGCGGGAGGCCCGCGCCGTCCCACGGAATGCACGGGGAACCGCGTACGGGACCGGGCGCGCGGCGCACCCGCCCGTACGGTCCGCCCCACCGGAGCCGCGGCCCGCGCCCCCGCGGCCGCCGCCAGCCGGAGCGGCCGGAAGGCCACCGCCGCCACGCTGCGCAGCAGCCGGCCCAGTGCCCGCTCGCCCTGCCACAGCCACAGCGCGGCCAGCAGGCCCACCGTGACGTGGGCTCCGAGCAGCAGCCAGGGGGTCCACGGGCCGGGCGAGGCCAGGAGCACCGCCCAGGCGGTGGCGGGCCCGGCCGCCGCCCCGGCCAGCGGGCCGCCCACCGGGGTTCCGCCGCACAGCTCCTCCAGGCCCAGCGCGCGCAGCGGCCCGGCCACCGGCCCGCCGGCCGCTCCGTAGCAGAGGTGCTGGCCGGCGGTGAAGACGGTGTCGGCCGCCAGCTCCAGCGGCACCAGCAGCCCGGCGATCGGCCCGAGGCCCCGCTCGCGGCCGGCCAGCGCGTAGGCGATCGCGAACACGGCGGCGAAGGAGCCGAGCACCAGGGCGGGCGGCAGCGGGACCCGGGACATCAGGACGTGCGAGCCGGACGAGAGCAGCACGACGAGCGCGCTGAACAGCGCCGCCCGCAGCCCCCTGAGCCCCACACCCGAGATGTCCATCTCCGCGAGTCTGCCACGACTCCCTGTGAAACCCGCCCCCAGGTCCCAGCCGTCCCGGGCTGCCCCCCTCTTTCCGGTCAGGACGCGCGCGGCGCCAGCCGGCCGTTGCGGAAGAGGTCGACGAAGATCTGGTGGTCGGCCCGGGCCCGGGCCCCGTAGGCGTGCGCGAACTCGACCAGCAGCTCGCCGAAGCCCTCCTCGTCGGCGGCGATGGCCGCGTCGATGGCCCGCTCCGTGGAGAAGGGGACCAGCGACTGGCCGCTCTCGTCCGCGTCCGCCGCGGCGTGCATGGTGGCCGTCGCCCGGCCCAGGTCGGCGACCACGGCGGCGATCTCCTCCGGGTCGTCCAGGTCGGACCAGTCCAGGTCCACCGCGTACGGCGAGACCTCGGCGACCAGCTGCCCCGCCCCGTCGAGCTCCGTCCAGCCGAGCCAGGGGTCCGCGTGGGCCTGCAGCGCCCTCTGGGAGATCACCGTGCGGTGCCCCTCGTGCCGGAAGTACTCGCGGACCGCCCGGTCGGTCACGTGCCGGGACACCGCCGGCACCTGCGCCTGCTTGAGGTAGATCACGACGTCGTTCTCCAGGGCGTCGCTGTGGCCCTCCAGCAGGATGTTGTACGAGGGCAGCCCCGCCGAACCGATGCCGACGCCCCGGCGGCCGACGACGTCCTTGACGCGGTAGGAGTCGGGGCGGACCAGCGACTCCTCGGGCAGCGTCTCCAGGTAGCCGTCGAACGCGGCGAGCACCTTGTAGCGGGTGGCCGCGTCCAGCTCGACGGAGCCGCCGCCCGAGCTGAAGCGGCGCTCGTAGTCGCGGATCTCGGTCATCGAGTCCAGCAGCGCGAACCTGGTCCGGGCACGGGCCGATCGGAGGGCGCCGAGCAGCGGCCCCTCCGCGGTGTCCAGGGTGAAGGAGGGCACCTCCTCGTGCTTGGCGCCGGTGGCCAGCCGGTGGATCCGCTCGCGGTAGGCGGCGGCGTAGGTGCGCACCAGGCCGGTGATCTGCTCGTCGCTGAGCGCCTTGGCGTAGCCGATCAGGGCGACCGAGGCCGCGAACCGCTTGAGGTCCCAGGTGAAGGGCCCGACGTAGGCCTCGTCGAAGTCGTTGACGTTGAACACCAGCCGGCCGTTGGCGTCCATGTACGTGCCGAAGTTCTCGGCGTGCAGATCGCCGTGGATCCACACCCGGCCGGTCCGCTCGTCCAGGTACGGGCCGCCGTGCCGCTCGCGCTCCAGGTCGGCGTAGAACAGGCAGGCCGTCCCCCGGTAGAAGGCGAACGCGGAGGCCGCCATCTTCCGGAACTTGACCTGGAAGGCGGCGGGGTCGGACGCGATCAGCTCACCGAACGCGGTGGCGAACACGTCCAGGATCTGCTCGGCGCGCTGCTCGTTCGTCGTGTCGGGGACCGCCATGGCGGGTTCCTCCTGGTGGTGCTCGCTGGACCGGTTGCGGACGGGTGTCCTGGCTCTTGCAACGGGCGACGCCACCGGAGCGTGCCCGGTTCCCGCCAGCCGCTCCGGTCGCCCGGACCGACGTAGGATTCAGAGCTGCCCCCCTGTCCCCCTGCGCTCCGGAGCCACCCCGTGACCAAGACGCCGTTCACGCACCTGCACGTACACACCCAGTACTCGCTGCTGGACGGTGCCGCTCGGCTGAAGGACATGTTCAACGCGTGCAACGAGATGGGCATGACCCACATCGCCATGTCGGACCACGGCAACCTCCACGGGGCGTACGACTTCTTCCATTCCGCGCAGAAGGCCGGGGTCACCCCGATCATCGGGATCGAGGCGTACGTCGCCCCCGAGTCGCGGCGCAACAAGCGCAGGATCACCTGGGGCCAGCCGCACCAGAAGCGGGACGACGTCTCCGGTTCCGGCGGCTACACGCACAAGACGATCTGGGCGGCGAACGACACCGGGCTCCACAACCTCTTCCGTCTGTCCTCCGACGCCTACGCCGAGGGCTGGCTGACCAAGTGGCCCCGGATGGACAAGGAGACCATCGCCCAGTGGTCCGAGGGGCTCATCGCCTCCACCGGCTGCCCCTCCGGTGAGGTGCAGACCAGGCTCCGCCTCGGCCAGTTCGACGAGGCGATCAAGGCCGCCTCCGACTACAAGGACATCTTCGGCGAGGGCCGCTACTTCCTGGAGCTGATGGACCACGGCATCGAGATCGAGCGCCGGGTCCGCGACGGCCTGCTGGAGATCGGCAAGAAGCTCGGCATCCCGCCGCTGGTGACGAACGACTCGCACTACACGTACGCGCACGAGGCCGGCGCCCACGACGCCCTGCTCTGCATCCAGACCGGCAAGAACCTCTCGGACCCCGACCGCTTCCGGTTCGACGGCTCCGGCTACTACCTGAAGTCCACGGAGGAGATGTACGCCATCGACTCCTCGGACGCCTGGCAGGAGGGCTGCGCCAACACGCGGCTGGTGGCCGAGCAGGTCGACACCGAGGGCATGTTCAAGTTCCGGAACCTGATGCCGAAGTTCGACATCCCGGAGGGTTACACCGAGGTCACCTGGTTCCGCGAGGAGACGATGCGGGGGATGCACCGCCGCTTCCCCGGCGGGATCCCCGAGGACCGCATGAAGCAGGTCGAGTACGAGATGGACACGATCATCTCGATGGGCTTCCCCGGCTACTTCCTCGTGGTCGCCGACTTCATCATGTGGGCCAAGAACCAGGGCATCGCGGTGGGCCCCGGCCGCGGATCCGCGGCCGGCTCGATCGTCGCGTACGCGCTCGGCATCACCGACCTCGACCCGATCCCGCACGGCCTGATCTTCGAGCGGTTCCTGAACCCCGAGCGCGTGTCCATGCCCGATGTCGACATCGACTTCGACGAGCGCCGGCGCGTCGAGGTGATCAGGTACGTGACCGAGAAGTACGGCCAGGACAAGGTCGCCATGATCGGCACGTACGGCACCATCAAGGCCAAGAACGCGATCAAGGACTCCGCGCGCGTGCTGGGCTACCCGTACGCCATGGGCGACCGGCTCACCAAGGCCATGCCCGCCGACGTCCTCGGCAAGGGCATCCCGCTCTCCGGCATCCTCGACCCCTCGCACCCCCGCTACAGCGAGGCGGCGGAGATCCGCGGGATGTACGAGAACGAGCCGGACGTGAAGAAGGTCATCGACACCGCCCGCGGTGTGGAGGGCCTGGTCCGCCAGATGGGCGTGCACGCCGCCGGCGTGATCATGTCCAGCGAGAAGATCACCGACCACGTGCCGGTCTGGGTCCGGCACACCGACGGCGTCACCATCACCCAGTGGGACTACCCGAGCTGCGAGTCGCTCGGCCTGCTGAAGATGGACTTCCTGGGCCTGCGCAACCTCACGATCATGGACGACGCCGTCAAGATGGTGAAGGCCAACAAGGGGATCGACATCGACCTCCTGGCCCTCCCGCTCGACGACCCCAAGACCTTCGAACTGCTCCAGCGCGGTGACACCCTCGGCGTCTTCCAGTTCGACGGCGGCCCCATGCGGTCGCTGCTCCGGCTGATGAAGCCCGACAACTTCGAAGACATCTCCGCCGTGTCCGCCCTGTACCGGCCGGGCCCGATGGGCATGAACTCGCACACGAACTACGCCCTGCGCAAGAACAAGCAGCAGGAGATCACCCCGATCCACCCGGAGCTGGAGAAGCCCCTCGAAGAGGTGCTCGCGGTCACCTACGGCCTGATCGTCTACCAGGAGCAGGTGCAGAAGGCCGCCCAGATCATCGCCGGCTACTCGCTCGGCGAGGCCGACATCCTCCGCCGCGTGATGGGCAAGAAGAAGCCCGAGGAGCTGGCCAAGAACTTCACGATCTTCCAGGCCGGAGCCCGGAAGAACGGCTACAGCGACGAGGCCATCCAGGCCCTCTGGGACGTCCTGGTCCCCTTCGCCGGCTACGCCTTCAACAAGGCCCACTCCGCCGCGTACGGCTTGGTCTCGTACTGGACCGCCTACCTCAAGGCGAACTACCCGGCCGAGTACATGGCCGGCCTGCTCACCTCGGTCAAGGACGACAAGGACAAGTCCGCGATCTATCTGAACGAGTGCCGCCGCATGGGCATCAAGGTGCTCCCGCCCAACGTCAACGAGTCCGAGTCGAACTTCGCGGCCCAGGGCGACGACGTGATCCTCTTCGGCCTCACCGCCGTCCGCAACGTCGGCCAGAACGTCGTCGACTCGATCATCAAGACGCGGAAGTCGAAGGGCAAGTACTCCTCCTTCCCCGACTTCCTGGACAAGGTCGAGGCCGTGGTCTGCAACAAGCGGACCATCGAGTCGCTGATCAAGGCCGGCGCGTACGACGAGATGGGCCACACCCGCAAGGGTCTGGTCGCCCACCACGAGTCGATGATCGACAACGTGGTGGCCGTCAAGCGCAAGGAGGCCGAGGGACAGTTCGACCTGTTCGGCGGAATGGGCGAGGAGGACAGCGACCAGCCCGGCTTCGGCCTCGACGTCGAGTTCTCCGACGTGGAGTGGGAGAAGTCCTACCTGCTCGCCCAGGAGCGCGAGATGCTCGGCCTCTACGTCTCCGACCACCCCCTCTTCGGCCTGGAACACGTCCTCTCCGACAAGACCGACGCCGGGATCTCCCAGCTCACCGGCGGGGAGCACGCCGACGGCGCGGTCGTCACCATCGGCGGCATCATCTCCGGCCTCCAGCGGAAGATGACCAAGCAGGGCAACGCCTGGGCCATCGCCACCGTCGAGGACCTGGCCGGCTCCATCGAATGCATGTTCTTCCCAGCCACCTACCAGCTGGTCTCCACCCAGCTGGTCGAGGACACCGTGGTCTTCGTCAAGGGCCGGCTCGACAAGCGCGAGGACGTGCCCCGCCTGGTCGCCATGGAGCTGATGGTCCCCGACCTGTCCTCCGCCGGGACCAACGCGCCCGTGGTGCTGACCATCCCCACCGTGAAGGTCACCCCGCCCATGGTCACCCGGCTCGGCGAGATCCTCCGCCACCACAAGGGCAACACCGAGGTCCGGATCAAGCTCCAGGGCCCCCGCACCACCACCGTGCTCCGCCTGGACCGGCACCGGGTCCAGCCCGACCCCGCCCTCTTCGGCGACCTGAAGGTGCTCCTCGGCCCGTCCTGCCTGGCCGGCTAGCGGCACCGGATCCCGCGCCGACGCACGCGGCCGCCCCCGGCTCCTGCCGGGGGCGGCCTGCGTCACGCGGGGTGTGGGGCCTCAGTTGTGGCCGAACCTCTTCTCCTTGCGCTTGTGCGCCATGTCCATCGGGCTCGGGGCCGAGGAGGGGGAGTCGGAAGAGGTCTCCGCCGAGCTCTTCGTGTCGGCGCCCGAAGAACGGGTCTGCTGCTTCGCCGGCTGCTGGCGGTTCTTGTTCTTGGCCATGGTGAAGCCTCCTGAGAAGGTGTAGGGGCCAGGGCCGCCTTCACACTCACACACCTCCCGAAGCCGCGCATTTTGGATCATTACCGTGCGTGGCGGGGGGCGCGCCCGAGCCAACCCTTCCGATCCGCCACGCCGATGATCGAGTTCCGGCCGTCAACCCCCTTGTTCTCGGGCAGACTCGGGGGAAAGCCAGAGCTCTCCCGGAAGAGGGTGGAAAGCGTGGACCGCTGCGTCGTCCTGGTGGACGCCGGCTACCTGCTGGGCGCCGCCGCGAGCCTTCTCGCAGGGGAGCCCTCGCGCTCCCGCATCACCGTCGACCACGCCGCCCTCATCCAGGGCCTGCGCGAGCGCGCCGAGGCCGACACCGAACAGCCCCTGCTCCGGATCTACTGGTTCGACGGCGCACCCGACCGGGTGCCCCAGCCCGAACACCGGCGGCTGCGCGTCATGCCCCGGGTCACCGTCCGGCTCGGCGCCCTCACCCGCTCCGACGGGCGCTGGGCCCAGAAGGGCGTGGACGCCGCCATGCACGCCGAACTCACCGAACTGGCCAGGAACCGCGCCTGCTCCGACATCGTCCTCGTCACCGGCGACGGCGACCTCCTGCCCGGCCTGATGTCCGCCAAGGAACACGGCGTGGCCGTCCACCTGTGGGCCGTCCAGGCCGCCGACGGCGACTACAACCAGTCCGAGGACCTCGTCGCCGAAGCCGACGAGCGCCGCGTCCTCGACCGCGCCTGGATCACCCGGGCCGTCCGCGCCAAGGACCTCACCGGCCTCTGCTCCCCGCCCCCCGCTCCCCGGCCCGAGATCGCGGCCATCCTCTCCGCACCCCTGCCCGAGGCGGCCCTGGCCGAGGCCGCGCGCAACGGCACCGGCCCGGTGGGCGGCTCCGCCGGCCCCGCCGACGCGGCCGGCGGCCGCATCGGCACCGCCGGCCCGGTCGTGGGCCCCGTCGGCGCCGTACCCCGCGCCGAGGGCGGGCCCGGCGTACCCGTCGGACCCGGCACCTCGTCCGACCCCGCCGGTACGGCCGTCCCCGCGCCCGCCGCCGGCGGGTCCCGTACCGTCCCCACCCCCAAGGACCTGGCGGGGCTGCGCCCGGCCGCCGGCCCCGCGACCGCACCGGCAGGCCTGGCCCCCGGCCAGCCACCGGCCGGCAGCGCCCTGCGCTGGTCCTCCGACAAGGGCTGGATCGACCGGGCCGGCCCGCTCGGCGAACCCGCCGAGACGGCCTCCCTGCCCACCCTCGCCCAGCTCACCAGCGCCGAACAGCGCTGGGCCGACCGCGAGGAGGACATCACCACCGTCGGCGGCGACCCCTTCGAGGTCGGCCAGGTCTTCGCCCGCCGCTGGATGGAACGCCTCCCCGACAGCGTCCACCTGCAGAAACTCTCCACCATGTACCCCCGCATCCCGCACCGGATCGACGGGGAACTGCTCCGCTACGCGGCCCGCTTCGGCCTCCTCGCCCACAAGGACGACCAGATCGACGAACACGACCGGTACGCCATCCGGGCCGGCTTCTGGCGGGAGATCGACGTCCGCGCCGCGGCCGAGCACCAGCCCGCCCCGGCGACCCCGGGGCCGGGGGAGGACCGGTAACCCCGTAGGCTGCTCCCTCGTGAGAACGGGCACGGCAGACGCGGAGCACGGCACGGCGGACGCTACGGCCGGTGCCCCGGCCGACGCTGTCTGCGTCGTGCGCGACCTCGTGAAGACCTACCCCGCCGTCCGCGGGCGGCGCGGAGCACCCGCCCTGCCCGAGACCCGCGCCACCGACGGGATCTCCCTGGACGTCCGGCGCGGCGAGATCTTCGGCCTGCTCGGCCCCAACGGCGCGGGCAAGTCCACCCTCGTCCGCCAGCTGACCGGACTGATGCGCCCCGACTCCGGCAAGGTCACCCTGCTCGGCCACGACCTCGTCCGCCACCCCGACCGGGCGGCCCGGCTCCTCGCCTACCTGGGGCAGGAGTCCACCGCCCTGGACGAGCTGACGGTCTCCCTGGCCGCCGAGACCACCGGGCGGCTGCGCGGACTGACCGCGGCCGCGGCCCGCGCGGAACGCGACGCGGTCCTGGAGGAGCTGGACCTCACCGGGCTCGCCGGCCGCCCCCTGAAGAAGCTGTCCGGCGGACAGCGCCGGCTGGCCTGCCTCGCGGCGGCACTCGTCGGCGACCGGCCCGTGCTCGTGCTGGACGAGCCGACCACCGGCATGGACCCGGTGGCCCGGCGCGCCGTCTGGGCGGCCGTGGACCGGCGGCGGGCGCAGCGCGGCAGCACGGTCCTGCTGGTCACGCACAACGTCATCGAGGCCGAGACCGTCCTCGACCGGGTCGCCGTCCTCGACCAGGGCCGGGTCATCGCCTGCGACACCCCGGCCGGACTGAAGGCGCGGATCTCCGGCGAGGTCCGGCTGGAGCTGGTGTGGCGCGACCGGGCCCCGCTGGACGTGCCCGAGGTCGCGGCGCTCGCGCCGGCGGCCGAGGAGGCCGGACGCCGCTGGGTGCTGCGGCTGGGTCCCGAGGACGCGCGGGCCGCCGTGGCGGCGATCACCGGCGGACCGGCGTTCGCCGCGCTGGACGACTTCACGCTGGCCACGCCGAGCCTGGAGGACGTGTACCTGGCCCTGGGGGGCCGCACGAAGGGCCTGGTGAAGACATGAGCGAGCACGACTCGGGCACGCTGGCGGCGCCCGAACGGCCCGAACGGCCCGCACCGCCGACTCCGGCCGCGGTGGCCGCCACGGGCGCCCCGGGCGTGGCGGACGCGGCGGCCGTGACGCTGGCGCCCCGGGCGCGGCTGCTGCCGGCCCTGGCCGCCGTGTACCGCGCCCAGCTGTCGCGGGCCCGGGTGGCCCGGATCCCGCTGCTGTTCGTCGCCACGTTCCAGTCCGTCGGCATCATGATCCTCATGCGCGGGGTCGTCGACGGCGGCGGGGGCTCCGAGGCGCGGGCGGTCGTCGCCGGCTCCTCCGTGCTGGTCGTCGCCTTCGTCGCGCTCAACCTGCTGGCCCAGTACTTCGGCCAGCTCCGGGCCTCCGGCGGCCTCGACCACTACGCCACCCTGCCGGTGCCGCCGGCCTCCGTGGTGCTCGGCACGGCCGCCGCCTACGCCTCCTTCACCCTGCCGGGGACGCTGGTCACCGCCGTCTTCGGCTGCCTGCTGTTCGGGCTGCCGATGGGCGGGCTGTGGATCCTGGCCGCGGTGGTACCGCTCGCCGGGGCCGCGCTGGCCGGGCTCGGCGCGGCGCTGGGCCTGCTGGCGCCCCGCCAGGAACTGGCCACGCTGGCAGGCCAGCTCGGCATGTCCGCGGCGCTGCTGCTCGGCGTCCTGCCGCCGGAGCGGATGCCCGTGCCGATCGCCTGGGCGCGGGACCTGCTGCCCTCCACGTACGGCGTGGAGGCCTTCGCCCGCACCTTCGCGCCGCACCCCGACTGGGCCGCCGTCGGCGTCGACCTGGCGGTGTGCGCGGCGGTCGCCGTGGTCTCGCTGGCCGCGGCCACCTGGGCGTACCGCCGGGCAGCGGTCCGCTGAGGCCCGTCACCGTGCCACCTGGCACGATGAGGGGGTGACCGAAGCCGTGAGCCCACCGCCTGCCGCCGAACCGTACGAGCCGCCGCCGTCGCGCACCGACGTGCCCGAGCCGGGCGGCGACCACGACCGTGACCGCGACGGTGACCGCGTCACCGCGGCGGACGTCCGTGACGGCGCGGCCGTCACGCTGGCCGTCGGCGTGGCCGGGGTGGTGCTGGGGCTGCTGTGGGCATGGCTCGCGCCACGGGTCCAGTACGTGTCGAACGGGGAGGCGGTGTTCCTCCGGGACACCGAGAGCGAGGCCCGGATCGGCGCGGACGGCGTCTTCTTCCTGCTGTCGCTCGGGCTGGGCGTGCTCAGCGCGGCCGCGGTCTTCCTGTGGCGCCGGCGCGGCGGCGTGCCGCTGGTGGTCGGGCTGGCGATCGGCTCGGTCTTCGCGTCGCTGGTGGGGTGGCGGCTCGGCGTCTGGCTCGGGCCGACGCGGGACCTGGCGGCGGCGGCCGTGGCGGCGGGGAAGGGGGTGCCGTTCGCGGCGCCGCTCCAGCTGCTGGCGCACGGGGTGCTGCTGGTGTGGCCCATGGCCGCGGTGGCGGTCCACCTGGGCCTCACCGCCCTCTGGAGCCCCCGCGACCCGTCCCCCGAGGCCCCGCCCCACCCCTGACCACCGCGCGTCCCGCGCATCGCCGCCGCCCGGCACTTCCGGCCTTCGCCGGCGTTCGAGGCGCGGGGTGCTGGGCGGAGCCCCACGTGTCCGGGCGGAGCTCCGTCAGGCGCGGGCGATGGGGCTGAGCTTCGCGTTCGTCAGGGTCGCGAGGTCCGACGGGGCGAGTTCGACCTCCAGGCCCCGCCGCCCCGCGGAGACGCAGACCGTGGCGTGCCCGGACGCCGACGCGTCCAGCACCGTCCGCAGCCGCTTCCGCTGCCCCAGCGGCGAGATGCCGCCCAGCACGTACCCCGTGGTCCGCTCCGCCAGCGCCGGGTCCGCCATCGCCGCCCGCTTGCCGCCGACCGCCGCCGCGAGCGCCTTCAGGTCCAGGGACCCGGACACCGGGACCACCGCGACCGTCAGCACCCCGTCCACGTCCGCGACCAGGGTCTTGAAGACCCGGTCCGGGGACACCCCCATCGCCTCGGCGGCCTCCAGGCCGTACGAGGGGTGCGCCGGGTCGTGCTCGTACGCGTGCACCTGGTGCGGCACGCCCGCCGCCGCCACCGCGGTCAGGGCCGGCGTGCCCGCCGCCTGCTTCGTCCGCTTCGCCATCGGCAGCGCGCCCCCTCAGTTCGGGCTGGTCGGTGAGAACGTCAGGTCCACCGCCGGCAGCGACGGCAGGTGGCGGATGACCGCCGTCTCCGCCCGCAGCAGCTTCAGCTCCTCCGCGAGCCGCGTCGCCGTGTCCGGCGCCTGCAGCAGCCGCTGCTTCGCCGGGATGTCCAGCACCGCGGCCGCCGCGACCAGGTACGACACCACCGACGGCTCGTCCGGCAGCTCCGCCCCCGTCGTGGACACCGACCGTTCCCGCGCCCCGGCCAGCCGCTTCTGGTAGGCGCGGAACGCCCGCAGCACGCCCTCGGCCAGGGCGCCCGCGCCGTCCCCCGCGTCCTCGGGGAGTTCCTCAAGCTCGGCGACCAGGTAGGGCCCGGACGCGTCCACGGACAGCAGCCGCACCCGTGTGGTGCCGGTCGCCAGGACCTCGAAGCTGCCGTCCTCCCGCTCGCGGATCGTCGCCGCGTCCGCCACGCAGCCCACCCGGTGGAACGCCTGGATGGGGTCCGGGCCGAAACCGGCGGCCGGACCGCGTTCGGGCAGGGCCGTCTGGTCGGGCATCCCCGGTGCGGTCGCCGCCACCTCCCGGCCGTCGCGGATCGCGACGACCGCGAAGCGGCGCGGCTCGTCGTCACCCGCCTTCAGCAGCTCCCGCATCATGGCGCGATAACGCTCCTCGAAGACGTTCAGCGGCAGCACGAGTCCCGGGAAAAGCACCTGGTTCAGCGGGAAGAGGGGCAGGCGAACGGTGGTCACGAGGCACAGGGTAATGGCCGTGGGCCGGGACCGGTCACCCCCGCCGGAGCAGCCGGGACGCCCCGGCGGCGACCGTCGTCGCCAGGATCCACCCCAGCATGACGAGCACGGCCGCACCCCACTGCCAGCCGCCCTCCACCCTCCAGTGGCCCTGCTGGCCGAGATCCACCACCGGCAGCAGGAGGTCCAGCGCGTACAGGACCGCGTTCCACTGCGGCGACTCACCGGGCTTCACCGGCGGCGGGTCGTACCGCGAGAACAGCACCGCCCCGGCCGCCCACAGCACCAGCATCCACAGCGCCGCCCGGCCGGGCCGGTAGCCGTACGCCACCGTCCAGTCCTGGAGGTACCCCCACGCCCGCGCGGCGGGCGGCAGCGTGGCCCGGCGCCGCCGCTGCTTGGCCAGCAACACCTCCCGCGCGTCCGCGTCCTCACCGCTGGCGCGCAGTACGGCCGCCAGCCGCTCGTACGGCTCGGGGGAGTACTCGGGGGTGGCCGCGCGCACCCACTCCATCCGCCGGGCCAGCGGGAAGTGCCCGCGCGGCGCGAGGTTGCCGTAGACGAACCCCTCCATCGACAGCCGGCCGGGCCCGGGCCAGCTGGTGGACTGGTCGACCAGCTTGTCCACCCGGGCCCCCGACACCACCACCCGCCCCTGCTCGGGCCGCTCCCCGACGAACCGGAACTCGGGAGTCTGGATCCGCCGCAGCGACACCTCCTGGTCCTCCGCGAGCACGAACCGCGCCCCGTGGAAGTCCACCGCGTCCCCGAACCGGCCGTCGTCCAGGCGCAGCCCGCCCCGGCACTCGAAATGCTGCGCCCGGCCGCCCGCCACGGGCGTCTGCCCCGTCCCGTACGGGGGAGTGGACCCGCCGTCGACGCCCCGGTCCAGGGCGATCGCGGTCAGGTACAGCGTCCGCTCCACGGTCAGCTGCGGCGCGTTCAGCGCCCGCCGGCCCGCCGGGTTGACCAGCTTCGCCCCGCGCAGGCTCATCGACACGCCGATCTTGGCGCCCCGCAGGCTCACCTCCCCGTAGGCCTCCAACAGCTCCGCCTGGAAGTCCTGGGCGACGGACATGCCGTCGGCGGCGACCGCCCGACCCCTGCCGTCCGCCTGGACGACGGCCTGGCTGACCAGCAGGTCCGTGCCGATCTGCGCGTCCGTCAGCCGGATCCCCCGCGCCACCCGGCAGCGCGGCAGGTGCAGGTCGCCCTCGGTGTGCAGCCGGGCCGCGTCCAGCCTCGGTATCGCGCAGCTCACCATCCGCAGGGTCCCGACCCGGGCCTCGGCCAGCTGTATCTCGCGGTCGAAGCGGCAGGACTGCAGCTCCACGTACGGCTCGACGGTGCCCCCGCACAGGTCCAGCCGCCCCGTGATCCGCACCCCGCGCAGCTTCAGCGACGCCACCCGGCCCGGCACCGGCGGCGGCCCGTGCAGCAGCAGCGTCGACACCACCTCGGCGCGCACGCTCCGCTCCGGACCCCAGCCGCGGTTCCCGAACGGGTCGTCCTGCCGGGCGGCACGGCTGTTGAGGTCGCAGACGGCCCCCGTGCGGAACGCCTGCCACATCCGCCGTTCGGACGCCGTCAGGTCCTCCGGTTCCTCCTCGGCGCGCACCCCCGTCATCGCGGCCCCCCTCCGCCCGTCACTGCCTGTTCCCGCACGCTATCGGCCGGGTGTGACATCCGGGACGTGTATCAGCCAGTGATACGGGCGGACGGTGGTGGGAGACGGTCTGAGAGAATTGGGGCGTGATCTCTCGAATCGACCTGCGCGGCAACGCCCTCCCCGAGGGCGGCGCCCTGCGCGATCTGCTCCCCCGTGCCGAGTTCGACGTCGCAGCCGCCCTGGAGAAGGTCCGGCCGATCTGCGAGGACGTCCATCATCGGGGCACGGCGGCGCTGATCGAGTACGCGCAGAAGTTCGACGGCGTCACCCTGGAGCAGGTCCGGGTGCCCGCCGAGGCCCTGGAGAAGGCCCTCGCCGAGCTCGACCCGGACGTCCGCGCCGCCCTGGAGGAGTCGATCCGGCGGGCCCGCAAGGTGCACGCCGAGCAGCGCCGCGGCCAGCACACCACCCAGGTGGTCCCCGGCGGCACGGTCACCGAGAAGTGGGTGCCGGTCGAGCGCGTCGGCCTGTACGCGCCCGGCGGCCGCTCGGTGTACCCGTCGTCCGTGGTGATGAACGTGGTGCCGGCCCAGGAGGCGGGCGTGGAGTCCGTCGCGCTGGCGTCGCCGCCGCAGGCGGAGTTCGGGGGGCTGCCGCACCCGACCATCCTGGCCGCGTGCGCGCTGCTCGGCGTGGACGAGGTGTACGCGGCCGGCGGCGCCCAGGCCGTCGCAATGTTCGCGTACGGCACCGAGGAGTGCGCCCCCGCCAACATGGTGACCGGCCCCGGCAACATCTGGGTGGCCGCCGCCAAGCGCTACTTCACCGGGAAGATCGGCATCGACACCGAAGCCGGCCCGACGGAGATCGCGATCCTCGCGGACTCCACCGCCGACCCGGTGCACGTCGCCGCCGACCTCATCAGCCAGGCGGAGCACGACCCGCTGGCCGCCGCCGTCCTGGTCACCGACTCCGCGGAGCTGGCCGAGGCCGTCGAGCGCGAGCTGGAGACCCAGGTCGCCGCGTCCAAGCACGTCGAGGACCGGATCAAGCCCGCCCTGGCCGGCAAGCAGTCCGCGATCGTCCTGGTCGACGGCCTGGAGGACGGCCTGAAGGTGGTCGACGCGTACGGCGCCGAGCACCTGGAGGTCATGACCGCCGACGCCGCCGCGTGGGCCGCCCGGGTCCGCAACGCCGGCGCGATCTTCGTCGGTCCCTGGGCCCCCGTCTCCCTCGGCGACTACTGCGCCGGATCGAACCACGTGCTGCCCACCGGCGGCTGCGCCTGCCACTCCTCGGGCCTGTCCGTGCAGTCCTTCCTGCGCGGCATCCACATCGTCGACTACACGCGCGACGCCCTCGCCGAGGTCGCCCACCACGTCGTGACGCTGGCCGAGGCCGAGGACCTGCCCGCGCACGGCGCGGCCCTCAAGGCGCGCTTCGGATGGAAGGTCCCGTGAGCGACATGAGCACCGCCAGCACCGCCAGCACCACGAGTGGCACGCGCACCACGAGCGCCATCGGGATCGACGACCTGCCCATCCGCGACGAACTGCGCGGCAAGTCCCCGTACGGCGCCCCCCAGCTCGACGTGCCCGTCCAGCTGAACACCAACGAGAACCCGTACCCGCTCCCCGAGGAGCTCGTCCAGCGGATCGCCGAGCGCGTCGCCGAGGCCGCCCGCGGCCTCAACCGCTACCCCGACCGGGACGCGGTGGAGCTCCGCACCGGGCTGGCGGCCTACCTGACCCGCACCGGGAAGCACCCGGTCGGCAAGGAGAACGTCTGGGCCGCCAACGGCTCCAACGAGGTCCTCCAGCAGCTGCTTCAGGCCTTCGGCGGGCCCGGCCGCACCGCGATCGGCTTCGAGCCCTCGTACTCGATGCACGCCCTGATCGCCCGCGGCACCGGCACCGGCTGGATCTCCGGCCCGCGCCACGCCGACTTCACGATCGACGTGGCGGCGGCCGCGCAGGCCATCGCGGAGAACGCCCCCGACGTCGTCTTCGTCACCTCGCCCAACAACCCCACCGGCACGGCGGTCGAGGCCGGCACCGTCCTCGCCCTCTACGAGGCCGCCCAGGCGGCCAAGCCGTCCCTGGTCGTCGTCGACGAGGCCTACGTGGAGTTCTCCCACCGGGACTCCCTGCTGCCCCTCATCGAGGGCCGGCCCAACCTGGTGGTCTCCCGGACCATGTCCAAGGCCTTCGGCGCGGCCGGCCTGCGCCTGGGCTACCTGGCCGCGCACCCCGCGGTCGTGGACGCCGTACAGCTGGTGCGCCTGCCGTACCACCTGTCCGCCGTCACCCAGGCCACGGCGCTCGCCGCCCTGGAGCACACCGACACCCTGCTCGGCTACGTCGAGCAGCTCAAGGCCGAGCGGGACCGGCTGGTCACCGAACTGCGGGCGACCGGCTGCGAGGTCACCGAGTCCGACGCGAACTTCGTGCAGTTCGGCAGGTTCGAGGACTCCCACACCGCCTGGCAGAAGATCCTCGACCAGGGCGTCCTGGTCCGGGACAACGGCGTACCGGGCTGGCTGCGGGTCACCGCGGGCACCCCGGCGGAGAACGACGCGTTCCTGGAAGCGGTTCGCGCACTGAAGAAGGAGCAGCAGGCATGAGCCGCATCGGACGGGTGGAACGCACCACCAAGGAGACCTCGGTCGTCGTCGAGATAGACCTCGACGGCACCGGCAAGGTCGACGTGTCGACGGGCGTCGGCTTCTACGACCACATGCTCGACCAGCTCGGCCGCCACGGCCTGTTCGACCTCACCGTCAAGACCGACGGCGACCTGCACATCGACTCCCACCACACCATCGAGGACACCGCCCTCGCGCTGGGCGCCGCCTTCAAGCAGGCCCTCGGCGACAAGGTCGGCATCTACCGCTTCGGCAACTGCACCGTGCCCCTGGACGAGTCCCTCGCCCAGGTCACCGTCGACCTCTCCGGCCGCCCCTACCTCGTGCACACCGAGCCCGAGAACATGGCGCCGATGATCGGCCAGTACGACACCACCATGACCCGGCACATCCTGGAGTCCTTCGTGGCCCAGGCGCAGATCGCCCTGCACGTGCACGTCCCGTACGGCCGCAACGCCCACCACATCGTGGAATGCCAGTTCAAGGCCCTGGCCCGGGCCCTGCGCTACGCCTCCGAGCGCGACCCGCGCGCGGCCGGCATCCTGCCCTCCACGAAGGGCGCCCTCTGACGTGAACGGTCTGTCGACCATCCTGATCGTCGTCGGCCTCTTCCTGGCCGGCGGCGTCTACTCGTTCCAGAAGCAGCAGATGCCCAAGTCGGTCGTCGTGCTGCTCGCCATCGGCTCCGTGATGTGCCTGGTCGCCGGAGTCCTGCGGATCCAAGGAATCTGGGAATGAGCAAGAAGAACGTCGTCGTCCTCGACTACGGCTTCGGCAACGTCCGCTCCGCCGAGCGGGCGCTCGCCAGGGTCGGCGCGGACGTCGAGATCACCAACGACTACGACAAGGCCATGGACGCCGACGGCCTCCTGGTCCCCGGCGTCGGCGCCTTCTCCGCCTGCATGCAGGGGCTGAAGTCGGTCCGCGGCGACTGGATCATCGGCCGCCGGCTCTCCGGCGGCCGCCCCGTCATGGGCATCTGCGTCGGCATGCAGATCCTCTTCGAGCGCGGCATCGAGCACGGGGTGGAGACCGAGGGCCTGGACGAATGGCCCGGCACGGTCGAACCGCTGAAGGCCCCGGTCGTCCCCCACATGGGCTGGAACACCGTGGACGCCCCCGCCGACAGCCGGGCCTTCGCCGGGCTGGACGCCGACGCCCGCTTCTACTTCGTCCACTCCTACGCCGTGCGCGAGTGGACCCTCGAAGTCGGCAACCCGAACATCCGCGCCCCCAAGGTCACCTGGGCCACCCACGGCGAGCCCTTCGTCGCCGCCGTAGAGAACGCCGCCCTGTGGGCCACCCAGTTCCACCCGGAGAAGTCCGGCGACGCGGGCGCCCAGCTCCTCACCAACTGGATCGAGACCCTGTGATGGCGAACAAGCTCGAACTCCTCCCCGCGGTGGACGTCCGCGACGGCCAGGCGGTCCGCCTCGTGCACGGCGAGTCCGGCACGGAGACCTCGTACGGCTCCCCGCTCCAGGCGGCCCTCGCCTGGCAGGCCGCCGGCGCCGAGTGGCTGCACCTGGTCGACCTCGACGCCGCGTTCGGCACCGGCGACAACCGCGACCTCGTCGCCGAGATCACCCGCGCCATGGACATCAAGGTCGAGCTGTCCGGCGGCATCCGCGACGACGCCTCCCTGGCCAAGGCGCTGGCCACCGGCTGCACCCGGGTCAACCTGGGCACCGCCGCCCTGGAGACCCCCGAGTGGGTCGCCAAGGTCATCGCCGAGCACGGCGACAAGATCGCCGTCGGCCTCGACGTCGTCGGCACCACCCTCAAGGGCCGCGGCTGGACCAGCGAGGGCGGCGACCTCTACGAGACCCTGGCCCGGCTCGACTCCGAAGGCTGCGCCCGCTACGTGGTCACCGACATCGGCAAGGACGGCACGCTGACCGGCCCCAACCTGGAGCTGCTGAAGAACGTCTGCGCCGCCACCGACAAGCCGGTCGTCGCCTCCGGCGGCGTCTCCTCGCTGGACGACCTCCGCGCGCTGTCCGGCCTCGTCGCGGACGGCGTCGAGGGCGCGATCGTCGGCAAGGCGCTGTACGCCAAGGCGTTCACCCTCCAGGAGGCGCTGGAGGTGGTCTCCGCATGAGCGAGCGCGCGAACGAGGTCAGGCGCATCAGCTCCGGCGGCCCGTGGGAGGACGTGATCGGCTGCTCCCGCGCCGTCGAGCTCCCCAACGGCATGGTGCTGGTCTCCGGCTGCACCGCGGTGGTCGACGGGGCGGTGGCCTACGGCAACCCGTACGACCAGACCGTCAACGCGTTCGAGGTGGCGCTGAAGGCCCTGGCCCAGGTCGGCCTGGGCGCGGAGCACGTGGTCCGCACCCGCATGTACCTGACCCACGCGCGGGACGTCGACGAGGTGGGCCGCGCCCACAAGGAGCTCTTCGACACCGCCCGCCCGGCCACGACGATGGTCATCGTCGACGGCCTGGTCGACCCCAACCTCGTCGTCGAGGTCGAGGTCGAGGCCTACCGAGGAGGCACGGCATGACCCTGGCCGTACGCGTGATCCCCTGCCTGGACGTGGACAACGGCCGGGTGGTCAAGGGCGTCAACTTCCGGAACCTGCGCGACGCGGGCGACCCGGTCGAGATGGCCAAGCTGTACGACGCCGAGGGCGCCGACGAGCTGACCTTCCTCGACATCACGGCGTCCTCCGGCAACCGGGAGACCACCTACGACGTGGTGCGCCGCACCGCGGAGCAGGTCTTCATCCCGCTGACCGTGGGCGGCGGCGTCCGCACCGCCGACGACGTGGACCGCCTGCTCCGGGCCGGCGCGGACAAGGTCGGGGTCAACACGGCCGCGATCGCCCGCCCGGAACTGATCCGGGAGATCGCGGAGCGCTTCGGCCGCCAGGTCCTCGTCCTCTCGGTCGACGCCCGCCGGACCGCCTCCGGCACCTTCGAGGTCACCACGCACGGCGGCCGCAAGGGCACCGGCATCGACGCGGTCGAGTGGGCGCACCGGGCGGCGGAGCTCGGCGCGGGCGAGATCCTGCTCAACTCGATGGACGCGGACGGCACGAAGGACGGCTACGACATCGAGATGATCGCCGCCGTCCGCAAGCACGTCACCGTGCCGGTGATCGCCTCCGGCGGCGCCGGCAAGCTGGCGGACTTCCCGCCGGCGGTGGCGGCGGGGGCGGACGCGGTGCTGGCGGCGTCGGTCTTCCACTTCGGCGACCTCCGCATCGGCGAGGTCAAAACCGCCCTCCGCGACTCCGGCCACCCCGTCCGCTGACCCCCGCCCCGCCGGGCCGCGCACCAAGCCGGAGCGGCGTTTGAGCGGGCTCGGGCGGAGCCCCGGGCATCTGGCGGGGCCGGGGCCGCGCATCCAGCCCGAGCGGCGTTTGAGCGGGCACCGGCGGAGCTGTAGCTGCGCGGCCGGTGCTCCGCCCGGGCACACGGGGCTCCGCCCCGTACCCCGCGCCTCAATCGCCGGCGGGGCTGGGTTTCGCGCCCGGAGCCGGCCTGCGGGGCCGCGCTGCGCCGGGCCTTCCAGCCTGAGCGGCGATTGAGCGGGCCTGGGCGGAGCCCCGGGGCACCTGGCGGGGCCGCGCATCCAGCCCGAGCGGCGTTTGAGCGGGCCTCGGCGGAGCTGTAGCTGTGCGGTCGGTGCTCCGCCCGGGCACACGGGGCTCTGCCCCGTACCCCGCGCCTCAATCGCCGGCGGGGCTGGGTTTCCCGCCCGGAGCCGGCTCGCGGGGCCGCGCTGCGCCGGGCCTTCCAGCCTGAGCGGCGATTGAGCGGGCCTGGGCGGAGCCCCCGGGCACCTGGCGGGGCACCGGGCAGGCGGGGCCGGGCAGCCGGGGCCGGGCAGGCGGGGTGCCGGCGGGGGCCCCGGGCGGGCTGGGGTCAGATGCCGAGGTTCGCTGCCGTGAGGGCAGCCACCGCTTCGGCGGGCCCCTCCAGCTGAACCCCCGCCGACGCCTGCCGCCCGAAGCAGAACAGCGTCAGCTCCCCCGGCTCGCCCGTCACCGTCACCACCGGCGTCCCCTTGTGCGCGATCGCCGTCCGCCCGTCGGGTCGGCGCAGGACCAGTCCCACCGGCGAGCGCCGCCCGGTCAGCCGGGCCAGTTTCTCCAGGCGGAACCACAGCGCGTCGGAGAAGACCGGGTCCAGCTCCCGCGGCGTCCAGTCCGGCTGGGCCCGCCGCACGTCCTCCGCGTGGACGTAGAACTCCACCGCGTTCGCCGCCTCGTCGACCTGCTTCAGCGAGTACACCGAGAACTTCGGCGGCCCCGTCCGGATCAGCTGGATCAGCTCCTCGTACGGCTTGGCCGCGTACTCCGCCATCGCCTGGTCCAGCCGGCCCTTCAGCACGTTCAGCAGCAGGCCGCCCACCGCGTCCGGACGCCGCTCCCGCACGACGACATGGGCGGCCAGCTCACGACAGGTCCAGCCCTCGCAGAGGGTCGGCGCCTCCGGCCCGGCGGCCTCCAAGAGGTCCGCCAGCAGCAGTCGTTCACGCTTCGCATGGGTAGACATGCCGGCAAGCCTACGGCCGCGTCCGCCCCCGCACCCGCCCCCGGGCCCGCCCATCAGGCGGACAGCCGCCCGTACCGGCCGCCCGGGCGCGGCACAATGTCCCGCATGACCAGCACGCCCCGACCCGGCAACCTCGATCCGGCCATCGCCGCCCGCCTCAAGCGGTCCGCCGACGGCCTGGTGCCCGCCATCGCCCAGCAGTACGACACCGGTGAGGTGCTCATGCTCGGCTGGATGGACGACGAGGCCCTGCACCGCACCCTCACCACCGGCCGCTGCACCTACTGGTCCCGCAGCCGCCAGGAGTACTGGGTCAAGGGGGACACCTCCGGACACGTCCAGCACGTGAAGTCCGTGGCCCTCGACTGCGACGCCGACACCGTCCTCGTCAAGGTGGACCAGGTCGGCGCCGCCTGCCACACCGGCGCCCGGACCTGCTTCGACGCCGACGTTCTGCCGCTCTCGCACAGGTAAGGTCCCAGGCCATGGATCTCGAGACGTTCCGCAAGCTCGCCGCTGACCGGCGTGTCATCCCCGTCAGCCGCAAGCTGCTCGCCGACGGGGACACCCCCGTCGGGCTCTACCGGAAGCTGGCCGCCGAACGCCCGGGCACCTTCCTGCTGGAGTCCGCGGAGAACGGCCGCTCCTGGTCCCGCTACTCCTTCGTCGGCGTACGCTCCGACGCCACCCTCACCGTCCGCGACGGCCGGGCGCACTGGATCGGCACCCCTCCGGTCGGCGTGCCCACCGACGGCGACCCGCTGGAAGCCCTCCGCCGCACCGTCGAGACCCTCCACACCCCCCGCGACCTCGCCGCGGGCATGCCGCCCTTCACCGGCGGCATGGTCGGCTACCTCGGCTACGACATCGTCCGCCGCCTCGAACGCATCGGCGAGCACGCGCGGGACGACCTGCACCTCCCCGAGCTGACCATGCTGCTCACCTCCGACCTGGCGGTCATGGACCACTGGGACGGCACGGTCCTGCTCATCGCCAACGCCATCAACCACAACGACCTCGACACCGGTGTGGACGAGGCCTACGCCGACGCCGTGGCCCGGCTCGACGCCATGGAGGCGGACCTCGCCCGCCCCGCCCCCTACACCCCGACCCCGCTGCCCGCCTCCGAGCTGCCCGGGTTCACCGCCCTGTGGGGCGGCGAGAAGTACCAGGCGGCCGTCGAGGACATCAAGGAGCGGATCCGGGCCGGCGAGGCCTTCCAGGTGGTGCCCTCGCAGCGCTTCGAGACCCCGTGCGCGGCGAGCGCCCTCGACGTCTACCGGGTCCTGCGCGCCACCAACCCGTCGCCGTACATGTACCTCTTCCGGTTCGAGAACGGCTTCGACGTGGTCGGCTCCAGCCCGGAGGCCCTCGTCAAGGTCGAGGACGGCCGGGCCATGGTGCACCCCATCGCCGGCACCCGGCACCGTGGCGCCACCCCGCAGGAGGACCACGACCTCGCCGAGGAGCTCCTCGCCGACCCCAAGGAGCGCGCCGAGCACCTCATGCTCGTCGACCTCGGCCGCAACGACCTCGGCCGGGTGTGCGAACCGGGCTCCGTGGAGGTCGTCGACTTCATGTCGATCGAGCGCTACTCCCACGTGATGCACATCGTGTCCACGGTCACCGGGCGGGTCGCCGAGGGCAAGACCGCCTTCGACGTGCTCACCGCCTGCTTCCCGGCCGGCACCCTGTCCGGCGCGCCCAAGCCGCGCGCCATGCAGATCATCGAGGAGCTGGAACCCTCCCGCCGCGGCCTGTACGGCGGCTGCGTCGGCTACCTGGACTTCGCCGGGGACTCCGACACCGCCATCGCCATCCGCACCGCCCTCCTCCGCGACGGCACGGCGTACGTGCAGGCGGGGGCCGGCGTGGTGGCCGACTCGCGGCCCGCCGCGGAGGACGAGGAGTGCCGCAACAAGGCCGCCGCCGTGCTGCGGGCGGTGGGAGCGGCCAACCGCCTCCACTCCCGCTGAGGCCGTAGGGGATAGTGGGGTACGTGAGTGCCGTACCCCAGCCCCCCAGCGACGCCGGTCCCACCGCCGGGCCGGCCGTCGGACCCGACGCCGCGAAGCCCGCGTCCGCCCGTGCCGGCCGTCGCAGTGTCGCGGCCGCGCTGCTGCTCGGCGCCCTCGGCGCCACCGTCGTCCTGCTGGCCTCCGGCCGCACCTGGGCCCGCGGCACCACCGCGGTGGCCGGCGGCACGATGCCGCTGACCGCCGACGGCCGGGCCGTCACCGGGGTGCCCGCCGCCCTCGCCATCGTGGGCCTGGCCGCCCTGGTGGCCGTGTTCGCCGTACGCGGCAGGGGCCGGCTGGTGGTGTCCGGGCTGCTGGCGGCGAGCGGCCTGGGTGCCGCCGTGGCCGCGGTGGCCGGGGCCGCGGACCGCACGGCGCTGGCCGACCAGGCCGCCCGTACGACGGCCGACACCGCCGCCCAGGTCGCCGGCCTCACCCATACGGCCTGGCCGTACGTCACCGCCGCCGGCGCCGTGCTCATACTCGCCGCGGGGCTGCTCGCCCTGCGGTACGGACGGGCCTGGCCGGCCATGGGCGGCCGCTACGAGCGGGACGGCGGCCCCCGGGCCCCGCGGCGGGCCGCCGTGGACCCGGACCGGCCCGAGGACCTGTGGAAGGCGCTGGACCGGGGCGAGGACCCGACCCGCTGAAGACCGCCACCTCCGGGTGCGGAAGAATGTTTTCCGAGCGTTCGACACAGCACGTTCGACAGAGCAACGAGGAGCAACTCATGGCGGGCAGCAGCCACGGACACACCCCGGCCGCCTGGACCGGTGTCACCATCGCCTTCATCGGCTTCTGCGTCTCCGGCGCGTTCATGGTCCTGGCCAACCCGCTCGGGTTCTGGGCCGGCATGGTCGTCGTCGCGATCGGCGGCGTCGTCGGCATGGCGATGAAGGCCGCGGGCATGGGTGCGGCGAAGCCCGCGCACGACGACCTGGCCAAGGTCATCGCGGCCCGCTCCGCCTGACCGAAGCACCCGAGCGAGCGATCAAGGGCGCAGCCCCCACCCGGGCTGCGCCCTCCGCGTCGGCGCGAGCAGGCGCCCGGCCCCCCGGTGTGGGCAGGCGTGCCGCCCCGGTGTGGGCAGGCGTCCCGCAGGGCGTGGGGGTCCCCCGGACGGAGTCCGGGGGAGGGTGGGCGCACCGGGACACCCCCGCGCAGCGCTCGTCCCCCCGCCCAGCCGCACAAGGCCCGGCGCCGGGCCCCGCCCACGCCCAGCCGTGTCCCCGCCCCCCGCCCACCCCGGCCGGGCGAGAATCCAGCCATGGACGCACCACCGCCCCCGGCCGCACCCGCGCCGGGCCCACCGGCCCCGCCGCCCGCCACCCGCGCCCGCCGCCTCGCCGCGCCCCTGGCGACCGCCGCCGGAACCCTCGCCGCGTTCGCCTACGTAGCCGCCGTGGACCCCAACGAGCCCGGTCACTACCCCGTGTGCCCCCTGCTGCGGCTGACCGGCCTGCTCTGCCCCGGCTGCGGCGGACTCCGCAGCGCCCACGCGTTCGCCCACGGCGATCTCGCCGCCGCCCTCGGCGACAACGCCCTCGCGGTCGCCGGCTACTTCCTCTTCGCCGCCTTCCTGCTGCTGTGGCTGCTCCGCGCGTACCGCGGCCGGCCCGCCCCCCGCCCGGCCGCCGGCCCTCCGTACTGGTGGGCGGCGGGCGCGCTGGTACTCGCGTTCACGGTGTTCCGGAACCTGCCCGCGGGGGCCGCGCTGGCCCCCTGACCTCCGCCGGAAGCGGGACCCGCGGGTGTCCAGGTACTGGGACGGCGTCAACCGCGTGCGGAGCGCGAGGCCCGCTGCGGATACCATTTGAGTGCTGACCTTGAACGAACCAGCATGACCGACCCGGAAGGGGGCCGCTCGCGTGAGTGTGCTCGACGAGATCATCGAAGGGGTCCGCGAAGACCTTGCCGAACGGCAGGCTCGCGTCAGCCTCGACGAGCTCAAGGAGCGTGCCGCCAAGGCGCCCCAGGCCAAGGACGGCGTCGCGGCCCTGCGCGGCGACGGCGTCAAGGTGATCTGCGAGGTCAAGCGGTCCAGCCCCTCCAAGGGCGCGCTGGCCGCGATCGCCGACCCGGCGGGGCTCGCCGCGGACTACGAGGCGGGCGGTGCCGCGGTCATCTCCGTGCTCACCGAGCAGCGCCGCTTCGGCGGATCCCTCGCCGACCTGGAGGCCGTCCGCGCCCGCGTCGACGTCCCGATCCTGCGCAAGGACTTCATCGTCACCGCGTACCAGCTGTGGGAGGCGCGCGCCTACGGCGCCGACCTCGCCCTGCTGATCGTGGCGGCCCTGGAGCAGGAGGCCCTGGTCTCCCTCATCGAGCGCGCCGAGTCCATCGGGCTGACCCCGCTGGTCGAGGTCCACGACGAGGAAGAGGTCGAGCGGGCCGTCGCCGCCGGCGCCAAGATCATCGGCGTGAACGCGCGCAACCTGAAGGACCTCAAGGTGGACCGCTCCACCTTCGAGCGGGTCGCCCCCGAGATCCCGGCCGGCATCGTCAAGGTGGCCGAGTCCGGCATCCGCGGGCCCCACGACCTGATCGCCTACGCCAACGAGGGCGCCGACGCCGTGCTCGTCGGCGAGTCCCTGGTGACCGGCCGCGACCCGAAGGCCGCCGTCGCCGACCTCGTCGCCGCCGGCGCCCACCCCGCCC
Source organism: Streptomyces sp. NPDC012888 (assembly GCF_042900645.1). Lineage (NCBI taxonomy): Bacteria > Bacillati > Actinomycetota > Actinomycetes > Kitasatosporales > Streptomycetaceae > Streptomyces > Streptomyces sp. NPDC012888. Next base: position 313,903 of record NZ_JBIBBM010000001.1, read on the forward strand.
TCCGGCACGGCCGGAGCTGACGGACACGCCATGACCACCGCCCGCCCCGCCGCCGCCCGCACCCGGCCGAGCCCGCGCTCGGCCGCCGTGCCCGCGGCGTACGCGCCGCTGGCCCGCGGCTGCCGCCCGCGCGGCTGCCGGGCCCCCGCGCGCCGGGTGCACGGGCGGCGGGTCCGCTATGTGATCGGCTCCGAACCGGGCCAGGTCAACGGCATGCGATGGCGCCGCGGAGGCGCGCTGTAGGCACGCCGCGGCACGGCACGCGCATCCGCGCGGCACCGTGCGGCGCAGGCGTGCCGCCGGCCACCGCCGCGGGGCCACCCGGCCCCGCCCGCGGTACGGCCGCTCCGCCCGGCACCGGCCGCCCCCAGCGGGGCGCGCCCGGCGCGGGCCGAGGGCGCAATACGGTGAAACCAACCGTCGCTTCCACAGGAGTACTGGCCATGTCCAGCGAGTCCAGCGAGCAGTTCTTCGTTCCCGACCCCGAGGGGCGCGTGCCCGACGCCCGGGGCTATTTCGGCGACTTCGGCGGCAAGTTCATCCCGGAGGCCCTCGTGGCCGCCGTGGACGAGGTCGCCGTGGAGTACGACAAGGCCAAGGACGACCCGGCCTTCGCCACCGAGCTCAACGACCTGCTCGTCAACTACACGGGCCGCCCCAGCGCCCTCACCGAGGTGCCGCGGTTCGCCGAGCACGCGGGCGGCGCCCGGATCTTCCTCAAGCGCGAGGACCTGAACCACACCGGCTCCCACAAGATCAACAACGTGCTGGGCCAGGCGCTGCTCACCAAGCGCATGGGCAAGACCCGCGTCATCGCCGAGACCGGCGCCGGCCAGCACGGCGTGGCCACCGCCACCGCCTGCGCCCTCTTCGGCCTCGACTGCACCATCTACATGGGCGAGATCGACACTCAGCGGCAGGCCCTCAACGTGGCCCGCATGCGCATGCTGGGCGCCGAGGTCATCGCCGTGAAGTCCGGCTCCCGCACCCTGAAGGACGCGATCAACGAGGCGTTCCGCGACTGGGTCGCCAACGTCGACCGCACCCACTACCTGTTCGGCACGGTCGCCGGCCCGCACCCCTTCCCCGCCATGGTCCGCGACTTCCACCGGGTCATCGGCGTCGAGGCCCGCCGCCAGATCCTGGAGCGCGCCGGCCGCCTGCCCGACGCCGTCGCCGCCTGCGTCGGCGGCGGCTCCAACGCCATCGGCCTGTTCCACGCCTTCGTCCCGGACGCCGGCGTCCGCCTGGTCGGCTTCGAACCGGCCGGCCACGGTGTCGAGACCGGCGAGCACGCGGCCACCCTCACCGCCGGCGAGCCCGGCATCCTGCACGGCTCCCGCTCCTACGTCCTCCAGGACGAGGAGGGCCAGATCACCGAGCCGTACTCGATCTCCGCCGGCCTGGACTACCCCGGCATCGGCCCCGAGCACGCCTACCTGAAGGACAGCGGCCGCGGCGAGTACCGCGCCGTCACCGACGACGCGGCCATGCAGGCGCTGCGGCTGCTCTCCCGCACGGAGGGCATCATCCCGGCCATCGAGTCGGCGCACGCCCTCGCCGGCGCGATCGACCTCGGCCGGGAACTGGGCGGGGACGGGCTGCTGATCGTCAACCTCTCCGGCCGCGGGGACAAGGACATGGACACCGCCGCCCGCTACTTCGGGCTGTACGACGACAAGGCCGACGGGGAGTCGAAGTGACCACTGGCAACATCCAGCTGCTGAGCGACACCCTCGCCAAGGCCAGGTCGGAGGACCGGGCGGCCCTCGTCGCCTACCTCCCGGCCGGCTTCCCGACCGTGGACGGCGGCATCGAGGCGGTCAAGGCCGTCCTCGCCGGCGGCGCCGACGTCGTCGAGGTCGGCCTGCCGCACTCCGACCCGGTCCTCGACGGCCCGGTCATCCAGACCGCCGACGACATCGCGCTCCGGGGCGGCGTGAAGATCGCCGACGTGATGCGCACCGTGCGCGAGGCCCACGAGGCCACCGGGGCCCCGATCCTCGTCATGACCTACTGGAACCCCATCGACCGCTACGGCGTCGAGCGGTTCGCACAGGAGCTGGCAGCGGCCGGCGGTGCCGGCTGCATCCTGCCCGACCTGCCGGTCCAGGAGTCCGCGCTGTGGCGTGAGCACGCCGACAAGCACGGCCTGGCCACCGTGTTCGTGGTCGCCCCGTCCAGCAAGGACGAGCGGCTCGCCACCATCACCGGCGCCGGCAGCGGCTTCGTCTACGCCGCCTCGCTGATGGGCGTCACCGGCACCCGCGAGTCGGTCGGCGCGCAGGCCCAGGACCTGGTCGAACGCACCCGCCGGACCACCGACCTCCCGGTCTGCGTGGGCCTGGGCGTCTCCAACGCCGTACAGGCCAAGGAGGTCGCCGGCTTCGCCGACGGCGTCATCGTCGGCTCGGCCTTCGTGAAGCTGATGCTGGACGCGCCGGACCAGCAGGCCGGCCTGTCCGCCGTACGGGCGCTGGCGGGCGAGCTCGCGGAAGGCGTCCGCAGGGTTCCGTAACCCGATCGGGTGGAATGGACGGCGGGGAGGCACTGGGGTGCCTCCCCGCTTCGTTTGGCGGAACGTGAGCGAGAACAACGACGGTGCGAACCGCGAAGCGAATCGATCGGCCCGCGAACGGCTCCAGGCGGAGCGGGACCGGCAGAAAACCCGGGACAAGCGCCGGCGGACCGTCCTCGTGGCCGCCGCGGTCGCCGGTGTCCTCGGGCTGGCGGCCGTCGTCGGGGTGATCGCCGCCAACACCGGCAAGGACGGCGGCAAGTCCACCGCGGGTCCCGTCGTCGCGCCGTCCGGCGCGGTCGGCAAGGACGCCCTCGCCATCCAGACCGGGAAGGACTCCGCGAAGTCCACGCTCACGGTGTGGGAGGACTTCCGCTGCCCCGCCTGCAAGTCCTTCGAGGACGCCTACCGCACGACCATCCACGAGCTGGAGGCCAAGGGCCAGCTCAAGGTCGAGTACCACCTGGTCACGCTGATCGACAACAACATGGGCGGCAGCGGCTCCCTGAAGTCCGCCAACGCCGCCGCCTGCGCGCAGGACGCCGGCAAGTTCTCCGCGTACCACGACGTGCTCTTCGTCAACCAGCCCGAGGAGGTCGACGACGCCTACGGCAAGGACGCCCGGCTGCTTGAGCTGGCCGGCCAGGTCCCGGGCCTGGACACCCCCGCGTTCCGGGCGTGCGTGGCGGACGGCACGCACAACAGCTGGGTGGCCAAGTCGTACGACGCCTTCCGCGCGGGCAACTTCCGGGGCACCCCGACCGTGCAGCTGAACGGCCAGGACATCTTCGCCGACCAGGCCAACCCGCTGACCCCGCAGAAGCTGAAGGAGAAGGTCGAGGCGGCGGCGAAGGGCTGAGGGGAGCCGCCGGTCCGCGTGCCGGCAGGCGACGTTTTGATTTCGGCTTGCCGGGCGGGTTGCGGTCCGTACCGCCCGGCAAGGTAGCGTCGGTCCTGCCATGGACCTTGCTTACATCCCCAGCCCGTCGACCGGCGTGATCGAACTCGGCCCGATCCCGCTCCGCGGCTACGCGTTCTGCATCATCATCGGCGTCTTCCTCGCCGTCTGGATCGGCAACAAGCGCTGGATCGCGCGCGGCGGCAAGCCGGGGACGGTGGCCGACATCGCCGTCTGGGCCGTGCCGTTCGGCCTGGTCGGCGGCCGCCTCTACCACGTGATCACCGACTACCAGCTCTACTTCGGCGACGGCAGGAACTGGGTCGACGCCCTCAAGATCTGGCAGGGCGGCCTCGGCATCTGGGGCGCGATCGCCCTGGGCGCGGTCGGCGCGTGGATCGGCTGCCGCCGGCGCGGCATCCCGCTGCCCGCCTGGGCCGACGCCCTCGCCCCCGGCATCGCCCTGGCCCAGGCCTGCGGCCGCTGGGGCAACTGGTTCAACCAGGAGCTGTACGGCCGGCCGACGGACCTGCCGTGGGGCCTGGAGATCAGCGAGGGTCCGAACCGGGTCGCCGGCGTCTACCACCCGACCTTCCTCTACGAGTCGCTGTGGTGCGTCGGCGTCGCCCTCCTGGTGATCTGGGCCGACCGCCGCTTCCGCCTCGGCCACGGGCGGGCCTTCGCCCTGTACGTGGCGGGCTACTGCGCGGGCCGCGGCTGGATCGAGTACATGCGGGTGGACGAGGCCCACCACGTGCTCGGGCTCCGCCTGAACGTGTGGACGTCCATCGTGGTGTTCGTCCTGGCCGTGGTGTACTTCGTCCTCTCGGCGAAGCTCAGGCCCGGGCGGGAGAGCGTGGTGGAACCGGGCGCCACGGCCCCGTCGGCCACCGCGGCCGACCCGGCCACCGCGGCCGACCCGGCCACCGCGGCCGACCCGGCCACCGCGGCCGAGTCCGCCGCGGCCGAGTCCGCCCCTGCGCCGTCGGACACCGCGGGCGGGGACGCCGAGGCCCCTGGGGCCACGGAAGCCGCCGCGGAGCCCGCGGACACCAAGGCCGCCGCCGGCGGGGACGCGAAGCCCGAGGCCAAGAAACTCTGACCGCGGCGGGGTCCGCGCCCCCCAGCGGAGCGCTGGCTCCGCCGGGGCCCGCTCAATCGCCGCTCGGGCTTGAAGCGCGGCCCGGCTCCGCCATGTGTCCGGGGGCTTCGCCCGGCCCCGCTCAAGCGCCGCTCGGGCTGGGATGGTCCGGCGTGGTGTGGCCCTGCGGGCCGGCTCCGGGGGCACTTCCAGCCCCTCCGGCGTTTGAGGAGCGGGGTTCGGGGCGGAGCCCCGTGTGTTCGGGCGGAGCGTTGGCTGCGCGGCTGTGGCTTCGCCCGGCCCCGCTCAAGCGCCGCTCGGGCTTGGAGTGCGGCCCGGCTCCGCCATGTGTCCCGGGGCTTCGCCCGGGCCCCGCTCAAGCGCCGCTGGGGCTGTTGCGGGGGCACATCCAGCCTCGCCGGCGTTTGAGGCGGGGGGTATGGGGCGGGGCCCCGTGGGGTCGGGCTGGGCCCGGGCGAGGACAGGGCGGGCTTCGCGGGTCAGGCGCGGTGGTGGAGGGAGAGGGTGCGGTGGGCGGCCGCCACGACCGCCGGGTCGACCAGGCGGCCGTCGGGCAGCGCCACCGCCCCCGGTGTGCGCCGCGCCGCCGAGATCACCTCCTCCGCCGCCGACACCTCCTCCGGCCTCGGCAGGTACGCCCGTTCGATCACCGGCAGCTGCCGGGGGTGGATCGCCGCCCGCCCCAGGAACCCCATCCCCCGCCCCCGCTCGCACGACGCGGCCAGCGCCTCCACGTCGCGGATGTCCGGGAACACCGACTGCGCGGGCGGCGCCAGCCCCGCCGCGCGGGCCGCGACCACCACCCGGGACCGGGGCCAGTCCAGGCCGGTGTCCGCGGACACGCCCAGGTCCGCCCGCAGGTCCGCCTCGCCCAGGGCCAGCCCCCGCAGCGCCTGGTGCGACCGGGCGATCTCGTACGCCCGCTCCACCCCCAGCGCCGACTCCAGCAGCGCGTACAGCGCGACCCCGCCCGTCCGCTCCGCCACGCGCGTGATCTGCTCCGGGGACGACACCTTCGGCAGCCGCAGCCCCGCCAGCCCGTGCAACCCCGCAAGCGCGGTCAGGTCCGCGCCCGCCCAGGGCGACTCCAGTGCGTTGATCCGCACGTGCACCGGCACCGGCGGCCGCGCCGTCAGCAGCTCCGCGGTCGCGGCCCGCGCGTACTCCTTCCTGGAGGCCGGCACCGCGTCCTCCAGGTCCACGATCACCGCGTCCGCTCCGGCGCGCAGCGCCTTCGCCACCACCTCCGGGCGGTCCCCGGGCGCGTACAGCCAGGTGAGGATCACAGCGCCCCCTCCTCCCGCAGGCCGGCGATCTCCGCCGGCGACAGGCCGAGTTCGGTCAGGACGGCGTTGGTGTCCGCGCCGTGCGGGCGGCCCGCCCAGCGGATGCCGCCGGGCGTCTCCGACAACCGGAAGAGGACGTTCTGCATCCGCAGCGGCCCCAGCTCCGGGTCGTCGACCTCGGTGACGCTGTCCAGCGCCGCGAACTGCGGGTCCGCCATCACGTCCCGTACGTCGTACACCAGCGCCACCGCCGCCTCCGCCCGCTCGAACGCCTCGAGCACCTCGTCCGCCTTGTGCCGGGCGATCCACGAGCCGACCGCCTCGTCGAGGACCGGCGCGTGCGCGGCCCGCCCCGAGCCGGTCCCGAACCACGGCTCACCGGCCAGTTCCGGCCGCCCCACCAGCCGCACCACCCGCTCGGCGACCGACTGCGCCGACGTGGACACCGCCAGCCAGCGGCCGTCCGCGGAGCGGTAGGTGTTGCGGGGCGCGTTGTTCGCCGACCGGTTCCCGGTGCGCGGCTGCACGTAGCCGAGCTGGTCGTACCAGAGCGGCTGCGGCCCGAGGACCGTGAGGATCGGCTCGATGATGGCCAGGTCGACCACCTGGCCGCGGCCGGTCCGCTCCCGGCCGGCCAGCGCCGTCATCACCGCGTACGCGGCGGTCAGCGCGGCGATCGAGTCGGCCAGGCCGAACGGCGGCAGGGTGGGCGGCCCGTCCGGCTCCCCGGTCGCCGCGGCGAAGCCGCTCATCGCCTCCGCGAGGGTGCCGAAGCCGGGCCGGCGGGCGTACGGCCCGAACTGGCCGAACCCGGTCACCCGCGCCAGCACCAGCCGCGGATTGACGGCCGACAGCTCCGGCCAGCCCAGGCCCCACCTCTCCAGCGTGCCCGGGCGGAAGTTCTCGATCACCACGTCGGCCCCGGCGGCCAGGCGCAGCAGGGTGTCCCGGCCGCCCGGCGTGGACAGGTCCAGGGTCATGGTCCGCTTGTTGCGGCCGAGCAGCTTCCACCACAGGCCGACGCCGTCCTTGGCCGGGCCGTGGCCCCGCGACGGGTCCGGCCGCCCGGGATGCTCGACCTTGACCACGTCCGCGCCGAAGTCGCCGAGCAGGGTCGCGGCCAGCGGCCCGGCGAACAGCGTGGCCAGGTCCAGTACCCGCAGCCCCCGCAGGGGTCCGGCCCCGCCGTCCGTCACGCCCCGCTCCGCTCCGCGAGGAACGCGTCGATCTGGGCCCGGACCGGCATCGAGTCCTGGGCGCCGGGCCGCAGTACGGACAGCGCGGCCGCCGCCGAGGCCCACTCCAGCGCCTGCGGTACGGGCCGGCCCTCGCCCAGCGCGGTGGCGAGCGCCCCGGCGAACGTGTCCCCGGCGGCGGTGGTGTCCACCGCCCGTACCGGCGGCGCCGGGACCGTCAGGGGCTCCCGCGCGCCGCGCGCCGCGTACAGGGCGCCGGCCGCGCCCAGGGTGACGACCACCTCCGGCACCTGCTGCAGCAGGGCCTCGGCCGCCTGCCGCGGGTCGGTGAGCCCGGTGAGCGCCGCCGCCTCGTGCTCGTTGGGGACGAGCAGGTCGGTCACGGCCAGCAGCTCCGGGGGCAGCGGCTGGGCGGGGGCGGGCGTCAGGACCGTCCGTACGCCGTGTTCGCGAGCGGCCCGGGCGCCGGCGAGCACGGCGTCCATCGGCACCTCAAGCTGGAGCAGCAGCGCACGGGCGGCGGCGATCCGCTGCTCGTCACCGGGCTCCAGGCCGGTCACCCGGGCGTTCGCGCCGGGGATCACGATGATCGAGTTGCCGCCTTCGTCGTCCACGGTGATGTGGGCGGTGCCGCTGGCGCCCTCGACGGTGCGCAGGCCCTCCGTGCCGACGCCGGCCGTGCGCAGGGCGGCGCGCAGCCGGGTGCCGAACTCGTCGGTGCCCACCGCGCCGATCATCGTCACCGACGCGCCGGCCCGGGCGGCGGCGACGGCCTGGTTGGCGCCCTTGCCGCCGGGAACGGTGCGGAAGTCGCGGCCGGTCACGGTCTCGCCGAGCCGGGGGGCCTTCGGGACGTAGGCGACGAGGTCCATGTTGGTACTGCCGAGCACGGCGATGGCCGTCATGAGCGGAGTGCCTCCTGTGCGGTGAGTTGGGCGAGGGTGTCGAAGCCGATGCCGTCGAAGCCGGCGACGGTGGTGGCGAGGCGGTTCTTCAGCGGGGCGGTCCAGCGGTCGGGGAGCTTGCCGGGGGAGCCGGCCAGCAGGCCGGCGATGCTGCCGGCGGTGGCCCCGTTGGAGTCGGTGTCCCAGCCGCCGGACACGGCCAGGCAGACGGAGCGGGTGAAGTCGCCGTCGGCGTGGGTGAGGGCGGCGGCGATCACGGCGGCGTTGGGGACGGCGTGCACCCAGTGGTAGTGGCCGTAGCGGTGGTGCAGCTCGTCCACGACCCGGTCGAAGGCGTCGGAGCCGTCGGAGCCGTCGGAGTCGTCGGAGTCGTCCGAGCCATCGGAGCTTCCGGGGCCGCCCGGGCTTCCGGGGGTGGGGTGCCGGGCGGCCGTGTCGATGCCGTCACGCACCGCGGCGGCGAGCCGCGACCCTTCCGGTACGGCGGCCAGGCCGGCGCGGAGGCACTGGTGCACGTCGGCGGTGCCGGAGGCCGCGGCGGCGATCGCCGCCGCCGCGAACCGGGCGGCGAACACGCCGTTCCCGGTGTGGCTGAGCGCCGCGTCCCGGCCGGCCTGCTCGGCGGCGCGGGCGGGCTCGCCGGGGTTGGTCCAGCCGTGCACGTCGGCACGGATGAGGGCGCCGATCCACTCGCGGAAGGGATTGCGGTGGGAGGCGGTCAGCGGGGGCTCCAGCCCGAGGAGGAGGTTGCGGTAGGCGATCCGCTCGGCGGTGAACGTCCGGCCGGCGGGCAGCTCGTCCAGCCAGACGCGGGCGACGTCGGCGGTGGTGAAGTGCTTGCCGTGGCGCTGGAGCAGGAGGAGGTTGAGGAGGGGGTAGTTGAGGTCGTCGTCCTCGGGCATGCCGTCGATGTTCTCGGCGAGGGAGGTGGGGGCGGAGCGGCGGTTCCACGGGTGTGCGGCGAGGAGGGCGGCGGGGACGCCGCGGGCGGTGAACCAGTCGTCCAGGGGCCAGTTGCCGGCGGCGCGGGCGAGGGCGCGGATGGCGGGCAGCGGCAGCTTCTCGACGGGCTTCCCGAGCAGGCACCCGATGGCTCGCCCCAGCCATCCGGCTTCGAGCCGCGCCTCCAGTCCTTCCGCGGCGGCGGGGCGCCTCGCGGCGCCCGGGCCGTCCGCGGCGGCGGGCCTCTCCGCGGCGCCGGGCCGGCCTGCCGCACCCGGGCCCTCCTCGGTCCCGGCCGTCCACGGCCCCGGGTGGCGTGCCGGACCGGCGGTGGCGGGCCCTGCGGGCGGCGTCCCCACCCCGCCCCTTCCCGAAACCGGGGCCGGCGCCCCGGACCCCGGACACGGGGCCGGTCCGTGCGTGGCCGGGTGTCCGTTCGTGGGGGTTGTTCGCGCAGTTCCCCGCGCCCCTGGCGGGGGTTCGGTCTTGCCGGGGTGCGGGGCTGGTGCCCCGGATTCCGGGTACGGGGCCGGCCTGTCGGTGGTCGGGTGCCCGTTGGTGGGGGTTGACCGCGCGGTTCCCCGCGCCCCTGGCGGGGGCTCGGTCTTGCCGGGGTGCGGGGCTGGTGTCCCGGATTCCGGGTACGGGGCCGGCCTGTTGGTGGTGGGGTGTCCGTTGGTGGGGGTTGACCGCGCGGTTCCCCGCGCCCCCGGCGGGGGGAGCGGGGCCGTCGCCCCGGAATGCGGGGTGGGGGGCGGCTGCGGGTCCGCGGTGGTGGGGAGGGCGGCCAGTTCGTCCAGGAGGCGTTCTGCTAGGGCGCGTAGGTGGGGGGAGACGGGACGGGGGCTCGCCCCGGCCATGGGCGGGGCGGGGTGGCCGCCCGCGGCGGTCCAGGCGTGGAGCTGCGCGGCGGGGTTCCGCCCGTCCTCGGCGGCCTGTCGCAGCTCGTGCCCGACGAGGTCCTCCGGCTGCACCCAGGTCAGCCGGACCGCGTCCGCGTCCGCGTCGGCGTCCGTGCCGGCGGTCACCGCGGCTCCGTCAGCGCCGCGAACGCGGCCTCGTGCGCGCGACGGCGCCGGACGTCCCGGGCGTGCACTTCCCGCGCCACGGCCGCGACCTCCGCCGCCGGCGCGTGCAGGTCGAGCCGGCTCGCCTCCGCGACCTCCTTCGCCCAGGCGTCCGGCACCGCCGCCGCCCCGCCGAGCGCGCCCGCCAGCGCCCCCGCCATGGTGGCGATCGAGTCGCAGTCCCGCCCGTAGTTGACCGCGCCGAGCACCGCGTCGCGGTACTCGCCGTCGGCCACCAGCAGCATGCCGAGGGCGACCGGCAGTTCCTCGATCGAGTGCAGACGGGACGGCCGTCGGGCGCCCAGCGACGGCGCGCGGTAGTCCGGCCCGACCGGGTCGAACGGGGCCACCGCCGCCCGCAGCGGCTCCAGCGCCGACTCGAAGTCCCGGTGCGCCAGGGCCGCTTCGCGCACCGCCGCGATCGCCGCCCGGGTGCCGTCCTTCGCGAGGGACAGCGCCGCGTCCACCACCGACGCGGCCGTCGCGCCGGGCACGAACGCCGCGGCCACCGCCGCCGCGAACACCCCCGCCGCCTCCCGCCCGTACGAGGACTGGTGCGCCCCGGCGATGTCCAGCGCCTCCTCGTACGCGCCGCGCGGATCACCCGCGTTGACGATCCCGACCGGCGCCATGTACATCGCCGCACCGCAGTTGACGATGTTCCCGCTGCCCGCCTCGCGCGGATCCACGTGCCCGTAGTGCAACCGCGTCACCAGCCACTTCTCCGCCAGGAAGATCCGCTGCAGGGGGAGCGCCTCGGCTTCGAGCTCGGGGATCCAGCGGGGCGTGCCCATCAGGTCGGGGACCAGGTGGTCGGCGATGGCGTGCGCGTCGAGGTGGTCGCGGACCGTCCCGTAGACCCGTACCAGCGCGTGCGTCATCAGGGTGTCGTCGGTGACGTGCCCGTCGCCCTTGTGGTACGGGGCGATGGGCCGCGCGGTCCGCCAATCCTCGTACCAGGGGCCGACGATGCCCCGCACCCGCCCGCCGTGCCGCTGCACGATCTGCTCCGGGGTCCAGCCCTCGACCGGGCCGCCGAGCGCGTCGCCGACGGCGGCGCCGATCAGGCAGCCGGCGGCCCTGTCCTCCAACGTGGCCAGCGAGGTCGTCGTCATGTCCGCATGATTCCTTGTTTCTCGGGGGGTTTGGGGGAGGTGAGTTCGGTACGCGCCAACAGCGCGGCGAGCTCCACCAGGTCGGTGCCGGCCAGCCGCGGGAGCGCGCACCCGGACAGGGTGCGGCAGGCGTCCCGCCAGGCGGCCGGGACGGAGTCGCCCCCGCCGAGGGCGCCGGTGAGCGCGCCGGCCAGGGCGGGGGCGGAGTCGGCCACGCGGGAGAGGCAGGCGGCGGCGGGCACCGCCTCCGCGGCGCGGCCGCGGGCGGCGGTGGCCAGGGCGAGGGCGACGGGCACCGTCTCGGCGGCGGCGATGCCGTAGCTGTAGACGTGGTCGACGATCTCGTGTTCCAGGGCCGGGACCAGGCCGAACGCCCCCTCGGTGGCGGCGCGCGCCAGCTTGACGGCGTGCCGGGCGTTGCGGCCGATCTCGGTGGTGCCGGGGAGTTCCCGCAGGGCCTCGTCGACGGCCTCGTCGACGTCCGCCCCTGCGAGCGCGGCGGCGACCGCGGCGGCGGTGGCACGGGCGCCGTGCACCCCGTCGCCGTCCTGGGTGTAGCGGGCGTCGAACTCGGCGAGGTCGGCGGCCGCGGCGGGGTCGCCGGGGTGGACGACGGCGAGCACGGCGGCGCGGACGCAGGCGGCGTCGTCGAAGTAGTGCGGGTTGTCGTGGCCGGTGGCGGGCGGGCGCAGGCCGGCGGCCAGGTTGCCGAGACCGGCCCGTACGGAGATCCGGGCGCGCAGGGGCAGTACGGCGGACTCCACCTCGGGGGCGCGTTCGGCGGCCGCGGCGACCTCGCTGGCCAGGGCGTTCCAGGCGAGGTCGATGGCGGCGCGCATGCGGCGCGACCGGGAGAGGTCGCTGAGCAGCACACCCGCGGCGGTGAGCACCGACTCGGCGGCGAACGCGGCCCATTCGGCGTCGTCGGAGGGCCCGAGGAGGAGCGGCTCGGGGGGCTGGTTGAGGGCGATGGGGACGGGGAGGGTGGTGGTGGCGTTCTGCTCGGCGAAGGTGTCGAGCTCGCGGGTGAGCCGGCGGGTCCACTCGGGCATGCGGATGGCGCGGTGCCGGGCGGCGGGCCAGCCGGCGGCGTCCCCGGCGGCCAGTCCGAGCAGCAGCCCCTCGATCCGCCGGGGCCCTGCCGCGCCGGCCCCGGCAGCCCCGCTCGGCGCGGGGCCGGGACCGGGTCGGGCGGTGGCGGTCGCCCGGCCGCCGGTCCGGCGCGGTTCGGGGGGTGGCGGGGCGGCGTCGGGCTGCCGGCCGGGGGAGGCCGCGGCGGGCGCGGCCCGGCGTCGGGGGGCCGCTTCTGGGGCGGGGGCGCGGTCCCGCCGGGGTGCCGCCCCACCCGTGCAGGCGCCCTCCGGCCCGCCTGCCGGCCTGACGGCCGGCCCCTCCACCAGCGCGACCACCGATCCACTGGCAGTCCCGCCTACCAACCCGCCCGTCAAGCCGTCCACCAACCCGCCCGCCGGTCCGGTCGGTAGTCCGGCCCCAAGCCCGGCCACTGGCCCGGGCGCAGATCCGGCCCCTGGCCCGTCCACCGGCCCGTCCACCGGCCCGTCCACCGGCCCCTCCGCCGGCCCCTCCGCCGGTCGGGCCGCCGGTCCGGTCGGTAGTCCGTCGGGCAGCCCGGCCGCCGGCCCCGCCCCCGGTCCTTCCGTCAGTGCGGTCCCGGGTCCGGTTGCCGGCGCGCCCACCGGTACGGGCAGCAGCCCGTCAGGGGACCCCGCTGCCCGTCCGTGCGCCGCGCCCGCCGGTACGTCCAGCAGCCCGTCCGCACCCGGGGTGCCGCGTTCGGCGGGTCCGGGGCCCGGCCGGGGCTCGGCCGGGGGCGGCTGGGGGTCCGTCGGGGACTGGAGGGGTTCCGTCGGGGCGTTCGGGGGGGTCACCGGGGGGATCCCGATTCGGGGGTGAGGAGGTCCGCGATGTCCAGGACGTGGTAGCCGCGCATCGAGGGGAGGCAGCTGCCGCGGACCGGGCCGATGGCCGAGGCCCAGTCGTGGGGGACCGCGGCGGTGCCGGACAGGGCTCCCGCGAGGGCGCCGGCCACGGCGGCCGTGGTATCGGCGTCGCGGCCCATGTTGACCGCGGTGAGGACGGAGGACCGGAAGTCGCCCGAGGCGGCCGCGAACGCGCCGAAGGCCAGGCCCACCGCCTCGGGAGCCAGGTCGGTCCACGGGTAGCCGCCGATGACCACCGCCGAGCGGACCGCCCGTTCGCCGCGCGGCGCGGCGGTCACCGCCCGGCGCAGGGAGCGGGCCGTCCACGAGTCGGACGGGATGACCGAGAGGGCGGCGGAGACGACGGAGGCGGGGGAGCCGCCGGCCATGGCGGCGGCGACCCCGGCGGCCACCGCCTGGCCGCCGTAGATGCCCTCGCCCTCGTGGCTGACCGTGCCGTCAATCGCGACCAGCCGTGCCGCCTCGGCGGGCCGGCCGGCCGCGAAGACCCCGAACGGCGCGGCGCGCATCGCCAGGCCGTCGGACCAGGCGTGCCGGTGCTGGGCGGAGATGGGTGCGGCCAGTCCGCGGCGGAGGTTCTCCAGCGTGCCGCGCTCGCTGAAGCCGGCGCCCCGGAAGGGGCCCTCGTCGAGGTCCGCGATCCAGTGGTGCCAGGCGCGTTCGACGTGCGCGACGGTCAGCGCGCTGCCGTGGCGGGCGAGCAACAGGCCCGAGAAGATCGCGTATTCGGTGTCGTCCGTCCCGGCGGGGTCCTCCCGCACGAACCCCTCGATCCGGCCCCATCGCGAACGGATCTCCGACGGCTTCATGTTCTCCGCGGGGGCACCGAGCGCGTCACCCACCGCGAGGCCCAGAAGGGCGCCCCTGGCCCGTTCGAGGAGGACCTGCGGATCGCAAGCAATCAGCTCCATGGCGCGCCTCTCCGACGTGTTGGGACCCATCATGGGCCCTTGGGGGATTTGTGCCATGGCATGTCGTTTGTCGGTTGCCGCGAAACGCCCCTCGGGGTCGCCCGTCACCCGGTCGCCGAACCGCAAAACCGCAGGTAAGTACGGCCTTCCTTGCTGGCGGCGGCCAGAAATCGCGCGTAGTTTCGAGGTGTTCAGGGGGGCCGGACGGCCCGCATCGGGGCCGCGCGTTATGCGCGGTTCGTCCGCATGCCCGCGTCCGGTCGGCGGTACGGGCGGTACCGGCGGTACCGGCAGTACCCGCAGTACGGAAGGGAAGGGAGCAGACCATGTCCATCATCACCACCGACGCGCCGCTCCACGAGGCGCACCGCGACAACCACACCCACCGCGACGTCAACGGCGGATGGCTGCGGCCCGCGGTCTTCGGGGCGATGGACGGACTGGTCTCCAACCTCGCGCTGATGACCGGCGTGGCGGGCGGCGCGGTCGCGCCGCAGACGGTCGTGATCACCGGCCTGGCCGGCCTGGCCGCCGGAGCCTTCTCCATGGCGGCGGGCGAGTACACCTCCGTCGCCTCGCAGCGCGAGCTCGTCCTCGCCGAACTCGACGTGGAGCGGCAGCAGTTGCGCAGGCACCCGGTGGGCGAGATGGAGGAGCTCGCCGAGCTCTACGTCTCCCGCGGGGTGGAGCCGGCGCTGGCCCGCGAGGTCGCCATGCAGCTGTCCCGGGACCCCGAGCAGGCGCTGGAGATACACGCCCGCGAGGAGCTGGGCATCGACCCGGACGACCTGCCCTCGCCGATGGTGGCGGCCGTGTCCTCGTTCGGCTCCTTCGCGGTGGGCGCGCTGGTGCCCGTACTGCCCTACCTGCTCGGGGCCACCGCGCTGTGGCCGGCCGTGCTGCTGGCACTGGCCGGGCTCTTCCTGTGCGGCGCCGTGGTCGCCAAGGTCACCGCCGCCTCCTGGCTGCGCAGCGGCCTGCGGCAGCTGCTGCTGGGTGGCGCGGCGGCTGGTGTGACGTACATCCTGGGAAGCTGGATCGGGTCGGCCCTAGGCTGACCCCCGGCGGAGTGAGAGACTATGCAGCACCTGACATAACCAGTCCGCTTCCCGGTGGTTTCGGTTCTGTTTCCGCCGGGCATGACAGGGGGGCGCTCCGGGCAACGATGCCCGCCCCGCGTCGGGACCTCCGCCCCGTGACCATCAGCGAAGGTTCCCTTTCTTTCTGCCTCGTGCGGTGTCCGCATGGTGAAACGCGATATCCGGTTCGCGGGATAACCGTCATCATGTAACCTGCACGAAATTTCGCAGAGGGCCAACGTCGTCCCTCGGCTATGCACATATGCCACGACGACGACGGGAGAGCCGATGCGTTCCGCATCCACGCACTCCGCGACCGGCCCGAGCACCACCGCCTGGTCGCCCATGGACGGTCGCCCCGCCCAGCAGGGCATGTACGACCCGCGCAACGAGAAGGACGCCTGCGGCGTCGGCTTCGTGGCGAACCTCACCGGCGAGGCGACCCACACCCTCGTCGAGCAGGCACTGACCGTCCTGCGGAACCTCGAACACCGCGGCGCCACCGGATCCGAGCCCGACTCGGGTGACGGCGCCGGCATCCTCTCCCAGGTCCCCGACGCCTTCCTCCGCGAGGTCGCCGGATTCGAGCTCCCCGAGGCCGGCGCCTACGCCGTCGGCATCGCCTTCCTCCCCGCCGACGGCACCGCACAGGCCGTCGCCGTGGAGCAGATCGAGGTCATCGCCGCCGCGGAGGGCCTGACCGTCCTCGGCTGGCGCGAGGTCCCCGTCACCCCGGACCTGCTCGGCAACGGCGCCCGCGCCACCATGCCGGCGTTCCGGCAGGTCTTCGTCGCCGACGGCGAGAACTCCGGCATCGCGCTGGACCGCAAGGCGTTCGTGCTGCGCAAGCGCGCCGAGCGCGAGGCCGGCACCTACTTCCCGTCGCTGTCCTCCCGGACCATCGTCTACAAGGGCATGCTCACCACCGGGCAGCTGGAGCCGTTCTTCCCGGACCTCTCCGACCGCCGCTTCGCCTCGGCCGTCGCCCTGGTCCACTCCCGGTTCTCCACCAACACCTTCCCGAGCTGGCCGCTGGCCCACCCGTACCGGTTCGTCGCCCACAACGGCGAGATCAACACGGTCAAGGGCAACCGGAACTGGATGACCGCCCGCGAGTCCATGCTGGCCTCGGACGTCTTCGGCGAGGGCGCCCTCGACCGGATCTTCCCGATCTGCACCCCGGACGCCTCCGACTCGGCCTCCTTCGACGAGGTCCTGGAGCTCCTGCACCTCGGCGGCCGCTCGCTGCCCCACAGCGTGCTGATGATGATCCCGGAGGCGTGGGAGAACCACACCTCCATGGACCCGGCCCGCCGCGCCTTCTACCAGTACCACTCCACGATGATGGAGCCCTGGGACGGCCCGGCCTGCGTCACCTTCACCGACGGCACCCAGGTCGGCGCGGTCCTCGACCGCAACGGCCTGCGCCCCGGCCGCTACTGGGTCACCGACGACGGCCTCGTCGTCCTCGGCTCCGAGGTCGGCGTCCTCGACATCGACCCGGCCAAGGTCGTCCGCAAGGGCCGCCTCCAGCCCGGCAGGATGTTCCTCGTCGACACCGCCCAGAAGCGGATCATCGAGGACGACGAGATCAAGGCCGAGCTGGCCGCCGCCGCCCCCTACGCGGAGTGGCTGGAGGCCGGCGAGATCGAGCTCACCGACCTGCCCGAGCGCGAGCACATCGTGCACACCCACGCCTCGGTCACCCGCCGCCAGCAGACCTTCGGCTACACCGAGGAAGAGCTCCGCGTCATCCTCGCCCCGATGGCCCGCGCCGGCGCCGAGCCGATCGGCTCCATGGGCACCGACTCGCCCATCGCCGCCCTCTCCGAGCGCCCCCGGCTGCTCTTCGACTACTTCACCCAGCTCTTCGCGCAGGTCACCAACCCGCCGCTGGACGCCATCCGCGAGGAGCTCGTCACCTCGCTGCTGTCCTCCCTGGGCCCCGAGGGCAACCTGCTCGACCCGACCGCCGCGTCGTGCCGCAGCGTCACCCTGCCCTTCCCGGTGATCGACAACGACGAGCTGGCCAAGCTCATCCACATCAACGCCGACGGCGACATGCCGGGCATGAAGGCCGCGACCCTGTCCGGCCTGTAC
Organism: Streptomyces sp. NPDC012888; assembly: GCF_042900645.1. NCBI lineage: Bacteria > Bacillati > Actinomycetota > Actinomycetes > Kitasatosporales > Streptomycetaceae > Streptomyces > Streptomyces sp. NPDC012888. Next base: position 330,983 of record NZ_JBIBBM010000001.1, read on the forward strand.
CGGGTGTCCGGCGGGGCCGAGGCCCTCGCCGCCCGGATCGAGGAGATCCGCGCCGAGGCCGACGCCGCCATCGAGAACGGCGCCCGCCTGATCGTCCTCTCCGACCGCCACTCGGACGCCGAGCACGCCCCGATCCCGTCGCTGCTGCTCACCTCCGCCGTGCACCACCACCTCATCGCCACCAAGCAGCGCACCCAGGTGGGCCTGCTGGTCGAGGCCGGCGACGTCCGCGAGGTCCACCACGTGGCCCTCCTCATCGGCTACGGCGCCGCCGCCGTCAACCCGTACCTGGCCATGGAGTCGGTCGAGGACCTGCTGCGCGCCGGCACCTTCCTCTCCGGCCTGGAGCCCGAGCAGGCCATCAAGAACCTGATCTACGCCCTCGGCAAGGGCGTCCTGAAGGTGATGTCCAAGATGGGCATCTCCACCGTCGCCTCCTACCGCGGCGCCCAGGTCTTCGAGGCCGTCGGCCTCGACGAGGAGTTCGTCGCCACCTACTTCAGCGGCACCGCCACCAAGATCGGCGGCGCCGGCCTGGAGGTCGTCGCCAAGGAGGTGGCCGCCCGCCACGCCAAGGCGTACCCCGCCTCCGGGATCGCCCCGGCGCACCGCGCGCTGGAGATCGGCGGCGAGTACCAGTGGCGCCGCGAGGGCGAGCCGCACCTGTTCGACCCGGAGACGGTCTTCCGCCTCCAGCACGCCACCCGCAACCGCCGGTACGACATCTTCAAGAAGTACACCGACCGGGTGAACGAGCAGTCCGAGCGGCTGATGACGCTCCGCGGTCTGTTCGGCCTCAGGAGCGACCGCCCCTCGATCCCGCTGGACGAGGTCGAGCCGGTCTCCGAGATCGTGAAGCGGTTCTCCACCGGCGCCATGTCGTACGGCTCCATCTCCAAGGAGGCGCACGAGACCCTCGCCATCGCCATGAACCAGCTGGGCGGCAAGTCCAACACCGGTGAGGGCGGCGAGGACCCGGAGCGCCTGTACGACCCGGCGCGCCGGTCCAGCATCAAGCAGGTGGCCTCCGGCCGCTTCGGCGTGACCTCCGAGTACCTGGTCAACGCGGACGACATCCAGATCAAGATGGCCCAGGGCGCCAAGCCCGGCGAAGGCGGCCAGCTGCCCGGCCACAAGGTGTACCCGTGGGTCGCCAAGACCCGGCACTCCACCCCGGGCGTCGGCCTGATCTCCCCGCCGCCGCACCACGACATCTACTCCATCGAGGACCTCGCCCAGCTCATCCACGACCTCAAGAACGCCAACCCGGCGGCCCGCATCCACGTGAAGCTGGTCTCCGAGGTCGGCGTCGGCACGGTCGCCGCGGGCGTCTCCAAGGCCCACGCGGACGTGGTCCTGATCTCCGGCCACGACGGCGGTACGGGCGCCTCCCCGCTCACCTCGCTGAAGCACGCGGGCGGCCCCTGGGAGCTCGGCCTCGCCGAGACCCAGCAGACCCTGCTGCTCAACGGCCTGCGCGACCGGATCGTCGTGCAGACCGACGGCCAGCTCAAGACCGGCCGCGACGTGGTCATCGCCGCGCTGCTCGGCGCCGAGGAGTTCGGCTTCGCGACCGCGCCGCTCGTCGTCTCCGGCTGCGTCATGATGCGCGTCTGCCACCTGGACACCTGCCCGGTCGGCATCGCCACCCAGAACCCGGTCCTGCGCGACCGGTTCTCCGGCAAGGCCGAGTTCGTCGTGAACTTCTTCGAGTTCATCGCCGAGGAGGTCCGCGAGCTCCTCGCCGAGCTGGGCTTCCGCACCCTGGAAGAGGCCGTCGGCCACGCCGAGCTCCTCGACACCAGCAAGGCCGTCACCCACTGGAAGGCGCAGGGCCTGGACCTGGAGCCGCTGTTCCACGTGCCGGACCTGCCGGAGGGCGCCGTCCGCCACGCCCTGGTCCCGCAGGACCACGGCCTGGAGAAGGCCCTCGACAACGAGCTGATCGAGCTCGCCGCCGACGCGCTGGCCGCCGCCACCGCCGAGGAGGCCCAGCCGGTCCGCGCCCGGGTCGCGATCCGGAACATCAACCGGACCGTCGGCACCATGCTCGGCCACGAGGTCACCAAGAAGTTCGGCGGTGCGGGCCTGCCCGACGACACCATCGACCTGACCTTCACGGGCAGCGCCGGCCAGTCCTTCGGAGCCTTCCTCCCCAAGGGAGTCACGCTCCGCCTGGAGGGCGACGCCAACGACTACGTCGGCAAGGGCCTCTCCGGCGGCCGGATCGTGGTCCGCCCGGACCGCGGCGCCGACCACCTGGCCGAGTACTCGGTCATCGCCGGCAACACCATCGGCTACGGCGCCACCGGCGGCGAGATGTTCCTCCGCGGCCGCACCGGCGAGCGCTTCTGCGTCCGCAACTCCGGTGCGCTGGTCGTGTCCGAGGGCGTGGGCGACCACGGCTGCGAGTACATGACCGGTGGCACGGCCGTCGTCCTCGGCGAGACGGGGCGCAACTTCGCGGCCGGCATGTCCGGCGGTGTCGCCTACGTCATCGACCTGGACGAGGACAACGTCAACGCCGGGAACCTCGAAGCCGTCGAGGCGCCGTCCGACGAGGACAAGCAGTGGCTGCACGACGTGGTGCGCCGCCACGAGGAGGAGACCGGGTCCACCGTGGCCGCGAAGCTCCTCGCTGACTGGTCCGTCTCGGCGGCCCGCTTCAGCAAGATCATCCCCACCACGTACAAGGCAGTGCTCGCCGCCAAGGACGCCGCTGAGCGGGCCGGACTCTCCGAGTCCGAGACCACCGAGAAGATGATGGAGGCGGCGACCAATGGCTGACCCGAAGGGCTTCCTCACCACCCCCCGCGAGACCGCCTGCTCCCGTCCCGTGGCCGAGCGCCTGAAGGACTGGAACGAGGTCTACGTCCCCGGCTCCCTGCTGCCGATCATCAGCAAGCAGGCCGGCCGCTGCATGGACTGCGGCATCCCGTTCTGTCACAACGGCTGCCCGCTGGGGAACCTGATCCCCGAGTGGAACGACTTCGCCTACCGGGACGACTGGGCGGCGGCGTCGGAGCGGCTGCACGCGACGAACAACTTCCCGGAGTTCACCGGGCGGCTGTGCCCGGCCCCCTGCGAGTCGGCGTGCGTGCTCGGCATCAACCAGCCGGCCGTCACCATCAAGAACGTCGAGGTCTCGATCATCGACAAGGCCTGGGACAACGGTGACGTCGTCCCGCAGGCCCCCGAGCGCCTCTCCGGCAAGACGGTCGCCGTGATCGGCTCCGGCCCGGCCGGCCTGGCCGCGGCCCAGCAGCTCACCCGGGCCGGCCACACCGTGGTCGTGTACGAGCGCGCCGACCGCATCGGCGGTCTGCTCCGCTACGGCATCCCCGAGTTCAAGATGGAGAAGGTGCACATCAACCGGCGCATCGAGCAGATGCGCGCGGAGGGCACCAAGTTCCGCACCGGCATCGAGGTCGGCCGCGACATCACCGCCACCGACCTGCGCAAGCGGTTCGACGCGGTGGTCGTCGCGGCGGGCGCCACCGTCTCCCGCGACCTGCCGGTCCCCGGCCGCGAGCTGGGGGGCATCCACTTCGCGATGGAGTACCTGCCGCTCGCCAACAAGGTCCAGGAGGGCGACTTCCTGGCCCCGCCGATCACCGCCGAGGGCAAGCACGTCGTCGTCATCGGCGGCGGCGACACCGGCGCCGACTGCGTGGGCACCGCCCACCGCCAGGGCGCCCTGTCGGTCACCCAGCTGGAGATCATGCCCCGCCCGAACGAGGAGCGGAACGCGGTCTCCCAGCCCTGGCCGACCTTCCCGATGCTGTACAAGGTCACCTCGGCCCACGAGGAGGGCGGCGAGCGGATCTACTCCGTCTCCACCACCCACTTCGAGGGCGACGAGGACGGCAACGTCCAGGCCCTGCACCTGGTCGAGGTCGAGTTCGTGGACGGCAAGCTGACCCAGAAGCCGGGCACCGAGCGGGCCATCCCGGCCCAGCTGGTCACCCTGGCCATGGGCTTCACCGGCACCGACCGCTCCAACGGCCTGGTCGAGCAGTTCGGGGTGGAGCTGGACGAGCGTGGCAACATCGCGCGCGACGCCTCGTACGCGACCAGCGCGGACGGCGTGTTCGTCGCCGGCGACGCCGGCCGCGGCCAGTCGCTGATCGTGTGGGCCATCGCGGAGGGCCGCTCGGCCGCCCGCGGCGTGGACCGCTACCTGACCGGCTCCAGCACCCTGCCCTACCCGGTCAAGCCCACGGACCGCGCGCTCGCGGTCTGACGCACACCCGCGGTACCCCGGGGCCTCCCGCCCCGGACCCCTCATACGGTCCGTACAACGGCGTACGGAAACCCCGACACGGCGCCCGCCACGTCCCCGACCAGGACCGGCGGGCGCCGTGGCGTTCCCGGAGACGGGTGGGACCGCTGCCCGAGCCGCCGCTACTCGGGGCCGAACTCGTACTGGAGCTCGTACAGGTGACCGGCCTTCACCATCACGGTGACCTCGACCGGCGTCCCGTCCTCCTCGTACACCGTCCGCAGGGTGCGCAGCACGGGGAGCTCGCCGGGCAGCCGGAGGGCGGCGTACTGCTCCTGCGTGGCGGTCCGGGCGGAGACCCGGTCCACGCTGAGCCGGGGCGGGTGGCCGAGCGAGCTCAGCAGGGTCGGCGTCCCGCCCCGGATCCGGCGGGGCTCCGCCAGCGGTGTGCCCTCCGCGATCTCCACCGGGTAGTAGGAGCAGACGAGCTCGGCCGGTTCGTCGTCCACGCTGATCAGCTGGCGGCGGAGCACCGCGTCGCCGCCCTCCGCGATGTTGAGCGCGGCCGCCACGTCACCACTCACCCGGGTCCGCCCCACGCCGAGCAGGGTGCTGCGCGCCGCCCGGGCCCGCGCCCGCCCCGCCGCCCCGGCGAGCCAGGGGAACGGGGTTCCGGGGGCGGCCGGTTCCAGTGACCCCGCGGGCCGTACGGTGTGCCGCCGGGTCCCGCGCACGGTGACCGCCGATCCGGCGCGGCCCACGACCAGGCCCTCCGCCTTGAGGAGCGCGAGCGCCTTCTGGACGGTGGCGCTGGAGGCCCCGAAGCGTTCCTTGAGCCGGTTCGTGGACGGCAGGGCGGAGCCGGGGGCGAGCTCCCCGCTCATGATCTCGTCCCGCAGGTCGGCGGCGACGCGCGCGTGCAGCGGCCTCGGGTCCGGGGCCGGTTGCGGGGACTTCGGGGGCGGGGGCGGGGCCGGGGGCGTCAAGGCGGTCACCCGATCCCGATCTCGTAGCGCAGCTGCTGCCGCGCAGCGGGCATCAGCATCACGTCCGCCTGGACGGGCCGCCCGGCCGCGTCGTACGTGACCCGGGCGACCCGCAGGACCGGTTCGCCTTCACCTGTGCGCAGCCGGTCGCGTTCGCCGGGGTCGGGCATGCGGGCCGTGACGTGCTCGGTGGCGCGGACGCCGGCGTGGCCGAGGGAGGCGAGCACCGACACCGCGCCGCCGCGGATCCTCGCCGTGCCGGCGAGCGGGGTCCCGGCGGCGATGTCGTACGGGTAGTAGGAGTCGGTCAGCTCGTGCGGTTCGCCGTCGAGTTCGATCAGCCGCCGCCGTGCCACCACCGGCTCACCCGCCACGAGGCCCAGCAGCGCGGCGACTTCCCGCGACGCGGGTTCCTCGCCCGCGTGGAGGACGCGCTGGCCGCCCTTGCGGCCGAGCGCCGCGGCCTCGGCGGTCCAGGCGTCGGTGTCGCCGGCCGCGCGCGGCACCAGATAGGGCGTCGAGGTGCTCGTCCATCGGTTGTCGGTCATCCACGTCTCCCGTACGGCGGCCCGGCGTTGGCATCCCACGTTATGCGACGGGCTTCGGTGCCGGGGCGGGCCCGCGACCTGCAAATCTTGCTGCATTTCGCGAACAGCGCTACGGTCTGCGAGTCCCTGGACACCCAGCGTGAAGGTGGTGGCCCGCCCATGTCGTCCGTCCGGCAGCAGCGCTTCCCGCGTGCTCGTCCCTCCGTCGCCGCCGCGCGCTGGTTCGCGGGGGACGCCTTCGCCGGGTGGGGCATACGGGAGCGGTGGTTCGAGATGCGGCTGTGCGCGTCCGAGCTTGCGGCGAACGCGGTGCTCCACGGCGCCCCGCCCGGCCGGGACTTCCAGGTGCGCCTCACCCGCGAGCCGCACCGCCTCCTGATCGAGGTCCGCGACAGCGGCCCGGGCCTCCCGGTGCTCCAGTGCCCCGCCCCGGACGCGCCCGCCGGCCGGGGCCTGTGGCTGGTGCGCGCGGTCGCCGACGGCTTCGGCGTGCTGGACGAGCCGGTCGGCAAGACGGTGTGGGCGGCCTTCGCGGTGTGAGCGGCCCGGCCCGGCCGCGGCACCCGCCGCGGCCGGGCCGGGTCGGTGGGGTCAGCCGATGCCGAAGTGGACGTACTGGGGTTCCGTGTTCCGGCGGTCGGTGCCGCCCTGGAGCGTGTAGCCGGAGGCCACCCACTCGGAGGTGTCGGGGTGGTGGCGCCGGCAGGTCAGGTAGTCGCCCCACTTGCCCGGGGCGGGGCCGTGGGTGCCGGCTCGCGCCGTCTTCAGGCGCCACTCGGCACCGTCGCGGAAGCCGACGACGTGGGAGGGGTGCCGCGGGCCGCCGCCGGTCATCAGCGACACTCCCACGACGCCCGCGGAGTTCGGGCAGGCCGCGGGATAGGCGTAAGCGGACTCCTCGTTCCAGATGTCCGGCTCCTCCACCAGCAGCTGGGTGGTGACGTCGACCACGGCGCCCTTGACGTAAGGCACGGGCCGGCCGGACTTGGGCCCGGCGGTCCACAGGAAGCCCGCGCGGGTGCCACCGATCCAGCCGCCGGTGATCCGCGAGTCGACGGGACGCCCCAGCCAGTTCGAGCCGTCGGGCCCGGGGGAGTTGTACGGTCCGGCGGCCCAGGAGCCGACCTGGACGTCGAAGGAGCCCACGGTGGGGGAGTCGTCCGGCCAGCCGTGGACCCGTAGCGTCCGCCCCGCGTTGTGGGAGGCGAAGAACATGCGGTCCGTGGCGCCCTGCGTGAGGCGCAGGGAACCGTTGCGGGTGGTCGTCCACCACTGGTGCGTCAGCTGGTCCCCCATGCTCAGCATGTCGAGGGGCAGTTTGAACGCCACCGCCCGCCGCCAGTCGTCCCGGTGGTCGAAGACGTTGAACGTGACGTACAGGTGGTTGGAGCTGCACGCGGCGTCGGGGTAGTCGAACCACAGGTTCGTCCAGGCCGGGTCGAGGTCGGTCGGGGCGATGTCCCACCACTGCCAGGTGGTCGGGGTCGCGCCGGGGGCGACGGCGATCCGGAAGACGTTGTTCCCACCCGGGACCGCCGCGTACTGGAGGATCCACATCCAGACGTCCCGGCTGGGTTCGTAGAGGACGATCTGGTCGCAGCAGAAGCCGTCGGCGGCCGGCGGCAGGGCGGTGAAGGGGTCCACCTGGGTCCAGTCCTTGCCGTCGTTCAGGCTGCTGCTGGCGAACCAGTTGCCGGTGACGAAGACGGTGCCGTCGGACGTCGCGACGGTGGTCTCGTTGATGGTGCTCGTCCGCAGTCCCGTGGCCGAGTCGCCGAGTCCGATGTTCCTGATCAGGTTGACGTTCGCCATGACTGCTGCGCTCACTCTTCGGGGACCGTCTCGGGTACCTGGTCCGGCGTGGGGCCCATCGCCTTGCGCCGGCGTGCGGTGAACCTCCTCTCGCGTGCGTCGAGCTGTTCGTCCGTCGGAGTCTCCGCGCGCCGCCGCGCCGCGGGGGACCCGTCGGACCCGTCGGCCTCTTCGAGCGGTGCCGGCTCCCCGGAGCCGGACAGTGACCGGGCCGCTCCGGCGTGGGCGACCGAGGCGTCCGACGCCTCGTACTCGGGGCCGGTGCCGCTGTTCGCGTTCGGCATGGCATCCCCTCGGTGTGCTGGCGGGGTGTGGGCGAAAGGCCCTGACCGGTCTGCCGCAACAGGGTCAATTTCATTACGCATCTCTGCGCGGATTCCGTCAAATGCCTGGTTTGATGGGCGTTTCAACTCTTTCCGCGGTTGCTCCTTCCGGCTTCAACCGCCGGACGGCAACAAGGGGACGGCATCGCTCGCAGCCCCTTACAGCCCGGCCACCAGGCGGCCGGTGTAGCCCAGCATCACGGTCCAGAAGAGGCCCGTGTACCCGCGCTCCCCGATGCTGCTGTTGAACCGCCGCCCCAGGAAGGTGGCGCCGAACATCACCGGAAGGCAGACGACGGCCACGACGTAGTCGGAGCCGCCCAGCAGCGCCGCGTCCGTCCACACCGCGGTCTTCGTGACGTCCCCGACCAGCGAGGCCAGCGACAGGGCGCCGACCAGGTGGAAGCGGTCCAGCTCCAGGCCCCGGAACGCCAGACCCTTCAGCGGGCCGGACGTCCCGCTGAAACCGGACGTCGCACCGGCCGCGAGGGCCATGACCGGGGCACCCGCCCGCCGGAAGCGGGTCAGGGCCGGCGATTCGAGCAGGAAGGCGGCGGCGAAGCCGACGATGACCGCGACCGTCACCGCACGCTCGGGCGCTGACACCAGCAACCGCGCGCCCACGAAGGTGCCCACGGCTATCAACGCGATGATCACCGCCGCCTTCCGGTACGGCAGCGTCCTGCGGTACGCGAACACCTTCACCAGGTTGTTCATGGCGAGCAGCAGGGCTGCCATGGCCACCCCGGACTTGGTGCCGAGCAGCAGGGCGAGGGTGGGCACCAGGATCAGGCTGCCTCCGAACCCCGCCGAGGCGGAGAGCGTGAAGGCGGCGAACACCGCCGCGAACACGACCGGGAGGAGATAGGGCTCCATCGGAGCTCCTCGGTTCACACGGGGCCCTGACACCACCACCATCGTGCGGCCGGGCGCGGACCGCAAAAGGGGCGCGGCGCCACCCGGCCGGCCACCCCGTGCCGGGGTGCCGGGCCGGGCGGCGCGCGCCGGCGGTCAGCCGCCCAGTACCGCGGCCGCGACCTGGGCCGGGACCGGGGACAGGCCCGAGGGGCGGGCGGTGAAGGTGCCGCGGCCCTGGGTGCGGCCGCGCAGGGCGGACGCGTAGCCGAACAGTTCGGCCAGCGGCACGACCGCGCTCACCACCGCCGTGCCGGAGCGGCTGGTGGAGCCGGAGACCCGGCCGCGCCGGGCCCCGAGGTCACCGAGGACCCCGCCCACCAGGTCCTCCGGCACGGTCACCGTGACCTCCGCGACCGGCTCCAGGAGCTCGACGGTGCTCGCGCGGAGCGCCTCCCGCAGGCCGAAGCGGCCCGCCGCCCGGAACGCCATCTCCGAGGAGTCCTTGGCGTGGGTGGCGCCGTCGGTCAGCGTCACCCGCAGCCCCGTCACCGGGTGGCCGCCCAGCGGGCCGTCCGCCAGGGCGTCCCGGCAGCCGGCCTCCACCGCGCGGACGAACTCCTGCGGCACCGCGCCGCCGGTGACCGCCGAAGCGAACACGAAGCCGTCGCCCTCCTCTCCGCTGAGCGGTTCCACGTCGAGCACGACGTGCGCGAACTGGCCCGCTCCGCCGTCCTGTTTGACGTGGCGGTGGACGAAGCCGGTGACCCCGCGGACCACCGTCTCCCGGTACGAGACCCGGGGGCGGCCGACCGTCACCTCCACCCCGCGGTCGCGACGGATCTTCTCCACCGCCACCTCCAGGTGCAGCTCGCCCATGCCCGACAGCACGGTCTGGCCCGTCTCCGGATCGGTCCGCACGACCAGTGAGGGGTCCTCCTCCACCAGCCGGGCCAGGGCCGCCGCCAGTCGCCCGGTGTCGGTGCCGCGCCGTGCCTCGACCGCCACCGTCACCACCGGCTCGGCCGTAGACGGCGGTTCGAGGACCAGCGGCGCCCACGGCGCGCACAGCGTCGTCCCGGCCCGTGCGGCCTTCAGCCCCACCACGGCGACGATGTCACCGGCGGTCGCCTCCTCCCGTTCCTCGTGCCGGTCGGCCTGCACCCGCAGGATCCGGCCGATCCGCTCGGTACGCCCGGTCGCCGCGTCCAGTACGGTGCCGCCCTTGCGGACGGTGCCCGCGTACACGCGGACGAAGGTCAGTCGTCCGGTCGGCGTCGCCGTCACCTTGAACGCCAGCGCGGTGAACGGCGCCGCCGGGTCGGCGGGCCGCTCCTGCCCGGTGCCGTCCAGCGTCCCGCGTACGGGCGGCAGGTCGCCCGGTGCCGGCAGGTACGCGACGACCGCGTCCAGCAGCGGTTCCACGCCCCGGTTCCGGTACGCGGAACCGCACAGCACCACCACGCCGTCCCCGGACAGGGTCAGGTCGCGCAGGGCCGCCGCCAGCGCCTCACCGGTCAGGGTGCCGGTCGCGCAGTACTCCTCCAGCGCCGTCGGGTGGAGTTCGGCCACCGTCTCCGCCAGCGCCCGGCGGCGGTCCTCCGCCTCCGCCCGCAGGCCGTCCGGAACCGGCCCCTCCGTGTACCGGCCGGAGCCGTCGGGCCACAGCAGGGCCCGCATGCGGACCAGGTCCACCACGCCGGTGAAGCCGTCCTCCCGCCCGACGGGCAGCTGGACCACCAGCGGGACGACGCCCAGCCGCTCCCGGATCGACGCCACCGCGGCGTCGAGGTCGGCGCCCGCCCGGTCCAGCTTGTTGACGAACGCGATCCGCGGGACGCCGTGCCGGTCGGCCTGCCGCCACACCGACTCGCTCTGCGGCTCGACCCCGGCGACGGCGTCGAAGACGGCGACCGCCCCGTCCAGCACGCGCAGCGAGCGTTCGACCTCGTCGGCGAAGTCGACGTGGCCGGGGGTGTCGATCAGGTTGACGCGGTGGCCGTCCCAGGCGCAGCTGACGGCGGCGGCGAAGATGGTGATGCCCCGGTCGCGTTCCTGGGAGTCGAAGTCGGTGACGGTGGTGCCGTCGTGGACCTCGCCGCGCTTGTGGATGGTGCCGGTCGCGTACAGGATCCGCTCGGTGACGGTGGTCTTTCCGGCGTCGACGTGCGCCAGGATGCCCAGGTTGCGGACGGCGGAGAGGGGTGCGTGGACGTGCGTGTGCATGGCCGGGGGCCTTTCGGAGGACGCGTGCGTGGAAGGAAGGGCAGCGCGATTCCCCGGACGGACGGAGCCGGCGGTACGTGTGGATGCGGCTCAGGGGTGCGTCACGGGCACACGGTGCCGGCCGCGCAGCCGGCACCGTGCGCACGAGGACACCCGGATCACGTCGTAGCGGGCCGGGGAAGCGAAGGCGGCGGTGCGGACACGGCACACGACACTGCTCCCCTCTCGACTCGGACGCTCCGACGGCGCGCCGCATCCGATGTGGCGGCGCGCACGTCGGTGAGTGTAGGGACCGGCGGACACCGGGGGCACGGCATTTTCTCCGCGTGGCCGGACGGGCGGCCGGCGGCCGTCGAGCGCCCCGGTCGACGTGGGGTTGACGGAGGTTCAGCCGGCCGGGGTGTCGCCCAGTGACTCCAGCAGCGTGCGCAGGGCGTCGCCGGTCGCGGCGGCGTCCTCGCGGGGGAGCGCCGACAACAGGCGGGCCAGGTTGTCGAAATGGGCGACGATCAGCCGGTCGGTGAGCTCGTGGCCGTGCGGCGTGAGGCGGATGCGGACCTGGCGCCGGTCGCCGGCGTCACGCACCCGCTCCACCAGCCCCTTGGCCTCCATCCGGTCGACGCGGTTGGTGATGGCGCCCGAGGTGACCATGGCCGTCCTGAGGAAGGCGCCGGCCGTCAGCTCGTAGGGCGGGCCGGAGCGGCGCAGGCTGGTCAGCACGTCGAACTCGCTGATCTCCAGCTCGTGTTCGGCGAGGAACGACTTGAGCTCGCGCTCCACGATCCGGTTGAGCCGCTGGATCCGGCCCACCAGCTGGACGGGCCACAACTCCTCCGCGAGATCGGGGCGTTCGGCCGTCCACTGGCCGACGATCGCGTCGATCGCGTCACTCACCCGGGTCAGTCCCTTCAACGTAGACCTTCTCAACGTTAAGAGACTTGACGCCGGGGAGGTCTTTCGGTTTTTATCTCAACGTTGAGATTATCAAAGCTGAGGTTTCTGGACCAGGGGGCCCGCCACATGCAACTCACCGAACGCACCCGCCACACCCGCCACACCCGACCCGCCGCCCCGCGCGCCGCCGGGCCCGCGACGCGCCAGGTCCCGGCCCTGTGGCCCGCCCTGCTCGCCGCCCCGGCCGCCGCCGGGGCCAACGCGCCGGTCCTGATCCTCCCCGACATCGCCGCCTCCTGGGGGGCCGGCACCGCCACCGCCGCCTGGTTCGTCCAGGCCTTCGCCTGGGGCATGGCCGTCGGAACCCCCCTGGCCGCCGGCCTGGTCCGGTTGCGCGGCCCACGCCCCGCCCTGCGGACCAGCGCCGCGCTGGTCCTCGCCGGCACCCTCGCCCTCCTCGCCTCGCCGTGGCTGCCGCTGGCCCTCGCGGGCCGGGTCGCCCAGGCGCTCGGCGCGGCCGGGCTGATCGCCGTGGCCATGGGGCTGGCCGGCAGCGCGCGCCGGATGGGGGCCATCACCGCCGGGTTCGGGGTGCTCGGCGCCACCGGGCCGCTGCTCGGCTCCTGGATCGGCGGAACCACCTCCTGGCGGGTCGCGCTCGCGGTGTCCCTGGTCGCGCTCGCCGCCGTACCGGTGGTCGACCGCCACGCCGCCGCCGGACGGCCCGACCCCGGCGCCCGGTTCGACGCGCGCGGCGCCGCCCTGCTCCTCGCCCTCGTCACCGCCCTCGTCGTGGTCCCCCGCCACCCCCTGCCCGCGCTCGCCGCCGCCGTACCGCTGGGCGTCCTGCTCGCCCTCCACGTCCGGGCCCGCTCCGCCGGGTTCGTCCCGGTCGCCGTGCTGCGCGCCCCCGGGTTCCTCCCCTCCGCGCTGCTCGCCTGCGCCCTGTCCACCTCCTACTTCACCCTCCTGTTCGCCGTACCGCACTGGCTCGGGGAGCGCACCGACTGGTCCGCCACGGCCATCGGCACCGGCCAGCTGCTCGCCCTGCTCCTCGGTTCCGCGCTGTCCTGGGTGCTGGCCGCGGCCTCCCTGCGGCTGGGGCACCGCCGGGTGCTCGCCGTCCTGGCCGGCGCCGGAGTGCTGGCCCCGCTGACCGCCCTCACCGCACCGTGGGCGGCGCTGCTCCTCCCGGTCGCCGCCCTGGCCGTCTTCGCCACCACCGGCGGCAACGCCACCCTCTCGGTGCGGGCCGCCGGCGGCGTCGGCGCCGCCCATCGGCCCGCCGCCCTCGGCCTGTTCACCCTCTGCTACCAGCTCGGCGGTGCATTCGGCCCGGCCCTGGCCGCGGTCCTGCTCTACTCCTGAGGGCAGCCCGTCTGACGCGCGGGTACGCGCCTCACTCGTGCGGGTGAGGCGCGGACCGGGCCCGGGCGGAGCCCGCCCTTCCCTGGTGGGCGGCCCGACCGGCGGGGCGGCCGACCGCCCCGCGGGCACCCGGCCGGTACCGCCGTACGGACCACCACCGCGCTCCCTCGCCGCCATGGAGGGGGCGCGCGTTCTGGTACCCAGTGACGCATGATCACTCGGATTCTGCTGGGCTCCCTGCTCGGAGCCGCCTCCCTGGTGACGGCCGCCGCGGTGCCCGCGACCGGGGACCACGGACGCACCGTCGGCTACGAGGGGATGCGGCTGACCGTCCCCGACCACTGGCGGGTCGTCGACCTCGACCGGAACCCGGCCACCTGCCTCCGGCTCGACGTCCCCACCCTCTACCTCGGGCGCGCGGGCGACCAGGCCGCCTGCGCCGGCCGTCCCGCCGCCACCCGCGCCGACACCCTGCACCTGGAGCCGCTCGCCGGCGCCCCGGAACGGGCCGACGTCCCCACCGTCGAGGTACCCGTCGGCACCGCCGTACCGGGCACCTCCCCGGGCCCCGCCGACGGCAGCCACGAGGTCCGCTACGTCCTGCGGCAGGCCGGAGTCGTCGCCACCGCCTCGTACGCCGACACCCCCGCGGCCGTCCGCGGCGTGATGGAACGCGCCACCACCACCGGGGCCGTGCGGCCCGGCACCCGCCCGGCGACCCCCGCGGCGGCCGGCGTCGTCCGCACCCAGCCGCCCTACCGCGGCGAGGGGTTCGACGCCTGCACCGCCCCCGCCCAGAGCACCATGGACACCTGGTGGGAGCACTCCCCGTTCGGCGCCGTCGGCGTCTACATCGGCGGCCCCGCACGGGCCTGCGCCCAGCCCCGGCTGACCGCCGACTGGGTACGCGAACAGGCCCGTACGGGCTGGCACCTGATGCCGATCTGGGTCGGCCCGCAGCCCTGGCGCGGCGGATCCGCGACCGCCCTGTCCACCTCCGCCGACACCGCCCGGGAGCAGGGGCGGACCGCCGCCGACGGCGCGGTCGCGGCCGCCCGGCGGCTGGGGCTGGCCGAAGGCACCGTCCTCTACAACGACCTGGAGCACTACTCCGACCGCGCCACCTGGGACGCCCCGGTGGTGTCCTACCTGCTGGCCTGGACCGAGCGGCTGCACGAACTGCGCTACCGCTCCGGGGTCTACGCCTCGGCGAGCTCCGGGGTGAAGGCGCTCAGCCGGTTCCACGACCGGGCCCCCGCGTCCATGCCGGACGTCCTGTGGGCCGCCGCGTGGAACAGGCAGGCGAGCGTCACCGACGCGGACATGGGACTGCCGGCCGGAACCGCCCAGTGGACCGGCGGGCGCCGGGCCCACCAGTTCCGGGGAGACCACGACGCGACCTACGGCGGGCTCACGCTGAACATCGACCGCAACTGGCTGGACGTCTCCGTGACCGCCGCCCCGACCGCCCCGGAGCCGGAGGACGACGACGTGGAGCCCGCCGAGGACGAGGAGGACGACGCCGAGACCGACACCGGCTCCGGGGCGGGCTCCCTGGCCACCGCACCGGGCCGCACCGCCTCCTGAGCCCGGCCGGCGGCCCGCCCCCGGGGCCTCACGCCGGGGGCGGGGACGCCACCTCGCGGGCCGGCTCGTCGTCGTCGCCCCGGCGGAAGGTGTGCAGTCCCTTCGCCGGGGTCCACGTCCGGATCACCAGCTCGTCCCGGTCCACGTCGATCCGCATGACCTCCGTCAGCTCCGCGCGGAACAGGTGGAAGGGGTGCTCGGTACCCGTCTCCTCGGCGAACCGGTGCTGCTCCGGGGGATCCACGACCTCGATCGCCCGTCCGGAGACCCGCACGTCACCGTCCGGCATCATCTCGTCCGCGCCCGGGTTCGCGTGCAGCGAGAACCGCGGGTCGCGCCGGAGGTCGAGGGCCTTCATGGAACCTGCCATCATGCCGAGCCACAGCTCACCGCCGCGGAACTCCGTGTTCAACCCGCTCACCCGCGGCGAGCCGTCCTTCCGCAGGGTGGCCAGCACGTGGTGCTTGTACAGGCCGAACCGCTCGCGCACCTGCTCCGCGAACTCCGGTTCCGCCTTCTCGAACGCTGCCCAGTTGTTCGTGGTCATACCCCCCATCAAAGCGCCCGCAGGAGCCGGCGCCGGCCCCGGCACGCCCCCCCGGGCCACTTCCCCCTCACGGACATGACTGCTAGGAGTACGACTGTCCGGAACACCGGCGGCGGGAGGGGCGGGCCGTGACCGCGCTCGACGGCAAGGTAGTGATGATCACCGGCGCGGGACGCGGCCAGGGTGCCGCGGAGGCCCGGCTGTGCGCCCGGGCCGGGGCGAGGGTCGTCCTGACGGACGTACGGGAGGACGAGGGCCGGGCGGTCGCGGCGGAGCTGGGCGGACGGGGGATCTTCGTCCGCCACGACGTCCGCGACCCGGACGCCTGGACGTCCGCGGTCCGGGCCGCCGTGGACACGTACGGGACGGTCTCGGCGCTGGTCAACAACGCGGCGCTGTGGCGCACCGCGCACGTGGAACGCCAGAGCCTGGAGGGCTTCGAGGAGCTCCTCCGGGTCAACCTGCTCGGCGCCTTCCTCGGGATCCGGGCGGTCGCGCCGGTGATGCGGGCGGCCGGCGGCGGCTCGGTGGTCAACATCTCCTCCACCGCGGGACTCGTCGGCATACCCGGCCACGCCGCCTACGGCTCCACGAAGTTCGCGCTGCGCGGGCTGACGCGCTCGGCGGCGCTCGACCTCGGCCCGGACCGGATCCGGGTCAACTCCGTCCACCCGGGGGCCGTCGACACGCCGATGGTCGCGGAGGCCGTGGCGGGACGGGACTGGTCGCACCTGGCGCTGGGCAGGATGGGGCGGCCGGAGGAGGTGGCCCCGCTGGTGGTCTTCCTGTGCTCGGACGCCTCCGCGTACATGACGGGCGCGGAGTTCACCGTGGACGGCGGGATGACGGCGGCATGACGGCGAGGCGCAGCTCCACGGCGTAGTGCTCCTCGACCTCGCCGGACGGGAACCGGGCCGTGAGCAGGGCGCGTTCGGCAGCGAGGAACTCCTCCCCGGCGGCGCCGGCCGTCAGGAACAGCGAGTGCGTGGACAGTTTCGCGAGGTGGACGTCGAGGGGGACGCGGCGGGACCAGTGCAGGGTGCGGTCGGTGAAGCGGGCGGCGGGGCCTTCGGCGCCGGTGCCCCGCACACGGTGGTCGGCGGTGTACCAGCCCTCGCCGAACCGGTCCCGGATCCGGGCGTCCTGCTCGGCGATCCAGGGGACGGCGACGTCGGGCTCGTTCCAGAACAGGGCGAGTGCGCCGCCGGGGCGCAGGACCCGGGCGGCCTCGGGGACGGATCGGGCGGGGTCGGTCCAGTGGAACGACTGGGCGTAGGTGACCAGGTCGAGGGAGGCGGTGGCGAGGGGGAGGCGGTTGCCGTCGCCGCGGACGAGGGGGACGTCGGGGAGGCGGCGGCGGAACTCGGCGGCCATGCCGTCGCCGGGCTCCACCGCGACGACGCGGGCGCCGCGGTCGCGCAGACCGGCGGTGGCGAGGCCGGTGCCGGCGCCGACGTCCGCGGTGCGGGCGCCGCGGAGGGGGCGGCCGGCGAGCGTCTCGACCGCGTCGAAGAGGGCGGCGGGGTAGGCGGGACGGTGGGCGCCGTAGCGCTGGGCGGCCCGGCTGAACGAACGCGCCCGCGCCTCACTGAACTCGACCATGCCCGACCCCTACCCGGCCCGGCCCCCCACAACGCCCGGCCTCCAGCTCCTCCGCCCCGGCCCCCGCGCCTGCCGCGCCCGTCAAGCCCGAGCGGCGTTCGAGCGGGCCCGGCGGGGGTGCCGGGTGGCGGGCCGGTTCCGCCCGGGCTCCTGGGACTCCGCCCCAGCCCCCGCGCCTCAATCGCCGGCGGGGCTGGATTGGGCGGGCCTTTCAAGCCCGAGCGGCGTTTGAGCGGGTCCGGCGGGGGTGCCGGGCAACGGGCCGGTTCCGCCCGGGCTCCTGGGGCTCTGCCCCAGACCCCGCGCCTCAATCGCCGGCGGGGCTGGGTGGGGCTGGCCTCGACCGCCCGGCGGGGCGGGTGTGCCGCCCCCTGACCGCCGGCGCAGCCTGGTGGGGCGGGCCTTTGGAGCCCGAGCGGCGTTTGAGCGGGTCCGGCGGGGGTGCCGGGCAACGGACCGGTTCCGCCCGGGCTCCTGGGGCTCTGCCCCAGACCCCGCGCCTCAATCGCCGGCGGGGCTGGGTGTGGCGCGGCTCAGCCGCCGGCGGGGCTGGGTGTGGCGCGCCTCAGCGGCCGGCGGGGCTGGGTGGGGCTGGCCTCGACCGCCCGGCGGGGCGGTGTGCCGCCCCTCTGCTGCCGGCGCAGCCGGGTAGGGCGGGGCTTTCGAGCCCGAGCGGCGATTGAGCGGGGTCCGGCGGAGCCGCCGGTCCGCGGCCCGGGCTAGGGGCGGGGATTCGGGGCTCGAGCGCCGCCGGCCGGGCAGGGCGCCGGGTGCGGTACCGACGCCGGGTCACCGCGGGGTCGGCAGGATCTCGGCGCGGCACGTCGCCGGGGTGCCCCACGCGTCGCGCAGGGGCCGGGACTTGCGCAGCCAGAGGGAGAGGTCCAGCTCCTCCGTGTAGCCCACCGCCCCGTGCACCTGCAGCGCCGCCCCCGCCGCGGCATACGCCGCCTCGCCCGCCGCCAGCTTCGCCATCGCCGTGTCCGCACGGCCCAGCGTCAGGGCGGCCGCCGTGTCCCCGCGGCCCGGCCGCGGTGTCGCCGCCGTGTCCCCGCGGCCCAGCGGCAGCGCCCCCGCGTCCCCGCGGCCCAGCGGCAGCGGCCCCGCGTCCCCGCGGCCCAGCGGCAGCGCCGCCGCCCACAGCAGCGGCTTCGCGAATTCCAGGCCCAGCAGTACGTCGGCCAGACGGTGCTTGACCGCCTGGAAAGCGCCGATCGGCGTCCCGAACTGCTCGCGCTGCCCCGCGTAGGCCACCGTCCGTGCCAGCAGGGCCTCGCCCACCCCCACGCACTGCGCGGCCGTCAGCAGCCGTGCCCACCGCAGCGCCGTCCCGGCCGCCGCCCGCACCGCCGCCCCGGAGGCCAGCAGTTCGCCGCCCGGGGGCAGCACCGACAGCTGGCGTGCCGGGTCGGTGGACCGGAACGACTCCCCGGGCGGGGGAGCCAGCCGCAGTTCGTCCGCCGACACCGCGAAGCGGTACCCCGCCACCGCCGCGTCCAGCGCGTACGGCCCGCCCCCGGGCAGGGTCAGCGTGGCCGGCGCCTCGCCCCCCGTCAGCGCCGGCAGGAACCGCTTCGCCGGCGCCTCGTCCCCCAGCTCGGACAGCAGCACCACGGCCACCGCCGTCTCCACCAGCGGCCCCGGCATCGCCGCGCGCCCCAGCTCGACGAACGCGGCGGCCAGTTCCACCGGCAGCGGGCCGAGGCCGTCGTACGCCTCCGCCGCCGCCAGCGCGAACAGGCCGGTGCCGGCCAGCCGCCGCCACACCGCCAGACCCGGCGCCGGGTCCCCCGCCGCCCACGCCCGCGCCGCCGCCGGTACCTCCGCCGCGGCCAGCAGGGACCGTACCGTCGACGCGTAGGCGGACTGTTCCCCGGTCAGCAGGAAGCGCATCAGCGGCGGCCCTTCGGAAGGCCGAGCAGCCGCTCGGCGATGATGTCGCGCTGGATCTCGTTGGTCCCGGCGTAGACCGGCCCGGCGAGCGAGAACAGCCACGGCTCCGCCCACGGCCCGTCCGCGCGTTCGGCGTCCGGACCGAGCAGGTCCAACGCCGTCTCGTGCAGGGCGATGTCGTACTCCGACCAGAACACCTTGTTCAGGCTGGACTCCGCGCCGATCGACTCCCCGGCCGCGAACCGCGAGGCGTTCGCCCAGGTGAACAGCTCGTACGCGCGCGCCCCCACCACCGCGTCCGCGACCCGGTCGCGCAGCGCCGTGTCGGACGGGTCCGCGGCGGCCCGCCACAGCCGGGTCAGCCGGCCGGCCGCCGCCAGGAACCGCCCGGGGGAGCGGAGGGTCAGCCCCCGCTCGTTGCCCGTGGTGGACATGGCGATCCGCCAGCCCTGCCCCGGCTCGCCGATCACGTCCTCGTCCGGTACGAAGACCCCGTCAAGGAACAGCTCCGCGAACGCCGGCTTGCCGTCCAGCCGCCCGATGGGACGGACCGTCACACCGGGCGCCCGCAGGTCGAACATCAGGTACGTCAGCCCCTGGTGCGGCTTCGCGGCGTCCGGGTCCGTCCGGAAGATGCCGAACGCCCGGTCGGCGAACGCGGCCCGCGACGACCAGGTCTTCTGGCCGGACAGCAGCCAGCCGCCGTCCGTGCGCACCGCCCTCGACCGGAGCGAGGCCAGGTCCGAGCCGGCCTCCGGCTCCGACCACGCCTGCGCCCAGACCACCTCGCCGCTCGCCATGGCGGGCAGCACCCGGGCCCGCTGCTCCGCCGTGCCGTGGTCGAACAGGGTGGGGGCGAGCAGGCTGATGCCGTTCTGCGACACCCGGCCCGGCGCGCCCGCCGCGTAGTACTCCTCCTCGAACAGCAGCCAGCCGAAGATGTCGGCGGCCCGGCCGCCGAACTCCTCGGGCCAGGACACCACCGACCAGCGCCCGGCGTGCAGTTCGGCCTCCCACTCGCGGTGCGCGGCGAAGCCCTCGGCCGTCTCCAGCGACGGCAGGGGGGCGGGCGGGACGTGCTCGGCCAGCCACTGCCGGGCCTCGGAGCGGAGGGCCTCGGCCTCCGCGGTGTGCGTCAGGTCCACCGGGTTCTCGCCTCCTTCCCTAACAAGTGTTTGGTAGGCTAACGTACCGTCATGAGCACCGTCGAGGAGTCGGGCAACGGAAGCGGAAGCCGAAGCAGAGGCGGAGGCGGAGGCGGCACGGCGGGCCGGCCCGGGCCGCCCGCGTACGTCCCGCCGCACGGCCTGCTGCGCGGCCGGACAGCCGTCGTCACCGCGGCCGCCGGCGCCGGCATCGGCGGCGCCACCGCCCGACGCTTCCTGGAGGAAGGCGCCCGCATCACCATCGGCGACGCCCACGCCCGCCGCCTGAAGGAGACCGAACAGGCCCTCGCCGCCGAGTTCGGAGCCGACCGCGTCACCTCCCTGCCCTGCGACGTCACCGACGAGGAACAGGTCCGCGCCCTCTTCGCCCACGCCGAACGGGCCCACGGCGGCCTGGACATCGTCGTCAACAACGCCGGGCTCGGCGGCACCGCCGCCCTCGTCGACATGACCGACGAACAGTGGTCCAGGGTCCTCGACGTCACCCTGAACGGAACCTTCCGCTGCACCCGGGCCGCCCTGCGCTCCTTCCGGGCCGCCGGCCGCGGCGGGGTCGTCGTCAACAACGCCTCCGTGATCGGCTGGCGCGCCCAGACCGGCCAGGCCCACTACGCCGCCGCCAAGGCCGGGGTGATGGCCCTGACCCGCTGCGCGGCCCTGGAGGCCGCCGAGTTCGGCGTACGCGTCAACGCGGTCGCGCCCAGCCTCGCCATGCACCCCCACCTGGCCAAGGTCACCAGCCAGGACCTCCTCGACGAACTGACCTCCCGCGAGGCCTTCGGCCGGTACGCCGAACCCTGGGAGATCGCCAACGTCATCGTCTTCCTCGCCGGCGACTACTCCTCCTACATGACCGGGGAGACCGTCTCGGTCAGCAGTCAGCGCGCGTAGCCGGTGGGCCCAGAATGGACACGTGTCAACGAACAAGAAGAAGCCGCAGGTGACGGCCACGCCGGAGCGCCGTCGCGAACTCCTCGGCACCGCGGCCGAGGTGTTCGCCGCCCAGGGCTACAACGCCACCACCGTCCGCAAGATCGCCGACGCGGCCGGCATGCTCGCCGGAAGCCTCTACTACCACTTCGATTCCAAGGAATCGATGCTCGACGAGATCCTCTCCGCCTTCCTGAACGAGCTGTGGGAGGGCTACGACGCCGTCCTCGCCGCCGGCCTCGGCCCCCGCGAGACCATCGAGGCGCTCGTCACCGAGTCCTTCCGCGAGATCGACCGGCACCGGGCCGCCGTGGCCATCTACCAGAAGGAGGCCCGCACCCTCTCCTCCCAGCCCCGCTTCCACTACCTCTCCGACTCCCAGGTGAAGTTCGAGAAGGCGTGGCTCGGGACGCTGGAGCGGGGGGTCGCCGCCGAGGTCTTCCGCGCGGACCTGGACATCCGCCTGACGTACCGGTTCGTCCGCGACACCGTGTGGGTCGCCGCGTCCTGGTACCGGCCGGGCGGGCAGCACAGCCCCGAGGAGATCGCCCGCCAGTACCTGTCGATGGTGCTGGACGGGATCGCCGTACGCACGTAACCCACGAAGGAGCGTTCCGTCATGCCCGAGGCCTACATAGTCGAAGCCGTACGCACGCCGGTCGGGCGGCGCAGGGGCGGCCTGGGCGGGGTCCACCCCGCCGACCTCGGCGCGCACGTGCTGCGGGCCCTGGTCGAACGCTCCGGGATCGATCCGGCGGCCGTGGAGGACGTCGTCTTCGGCTGCCTGGACACGGTGGGGCCGCAGGCCGGGGACATCGCCCGGACGGCGTGGCTGGCGGCGGGGCTGCCGGAGGAGGTGCCGGGCGTGACCGTGGACCGGCAGTGCGGCTCCTCCCAACAGGCGGTCCACTTCGCGGCGCAGGCGGTGATGTCCGGCACGGCGGACCTGGTGGTCGCCGGCGGCACCCAGAACATGACGATGATCCCGATCGCCTTCGCCTCCCGGCAGGCCGCGGAACCCCTCGGCCTCACCGAGGGCCCGTACCTCGGGTCGGCCGGGTGGCGGGCCCGGTACGGGGACGCGCCGGTGAACCAGTTCCACGGCGCCGAGCTGATCGCCGCGAAGTGGGGCATCTCCCGGCGGGACATGGAGGAGTTCGCGCTGCGCTCCCACCAGCGGGCGGTGCGGGCGATCGACGAGGGCCGCTTCGCACGCGAGACCGTGCCGTACGGGGAGGTCGGGGTGGACGAGGGGCCGCGGCGCGACACCACGCTGGAGAAGATGGCGGCCCTCGCGCCGGTGGTGGAGGGGGGCACGATCACGGCGGCGGTGTCCTCGCAGGTGTCCGACGGGGCGGCGGCGATGCTGCTGGCCTCGGAGCGGGCGGTGCGGGAGCACGGGCTGCGGCCGCGGGCCCGCGTCCACCACCTCTCGGTGCGGGGCGAGGACCCGATCCGCATGCTGTCCGCGCCCATCCCGGCCACGGCGCACGCCCTGAAGAAGACGGGCCTGAGCCTGGACGACATCGACCTGGTGGAGATCAACGAGGCGTTCGCGCCGGTGGTGCTGGCCTGGCTGAAGGAGACGGGCGCGGACCCGGAGCGGGTCAACGTCAACGGCGGCGCGATCGCGCTGGGGCATCCGCTGGGGGCGACGGGGGTGAGGCTGATGACGACGTTGCTGCACGAGCTGGAACGGACGGGTGGGCGGTACGGGCTCCAGACCATGTGCGAGGGCGGCGGCCAGGCGAACGTGACGATCCTCGAACGCGTCTAGCCCCACCGGAGCGGCCCGGCGGGGGCTCCGCCCAGGCATGTGGGGCGCTGCCCCACCCCCCGCGCCTCAATCGCCGGCGGGGCTGATCCGGCCCGGCGGGGCGCTGCCGCGCGACCGGGTCCCGGCGGGGCATCTCAAGCCCGAGCGGCGTTTGAGCGGGTCCGACGGGGGCTCCGCCCGGGCATGTGGGGCTCCGCCCCACCCCCGCGCCTCGATCGCCGGCGAGGCTGGTGGTGCCGGCGGCGCTGAATGGGCCGGCGGGGCGCGATGCGCGGGGCCGGGTGAGATCCGCGCATGCTAGCGTGGCGTCTCATATGACCAGCTCCAGCCCCATACCTGCCGCCCGCCGCCCCGCCCGCCGCCGGGGATCCTCCGCCCAGGGCGCCGGGGGGCGCCCCAAGAAGAGCGCAGCTCCCGCGGCGCGGCCGCAGGAGTTCACGATGCCCGAGTCGCTGACTCCCGCGCTGCCGCCCGTCGCCGCGTTCGAGGACCTCGACATGCCCGGGGCGTTGCTGAAGACCCTCGCCGAGCAGGGCGTCACCGAGCCGTTCCCGATCCAGGCCGCCACCCTGCCGAACTCCCTCGCGGGCCGCGACCTCCTCGGCCGTGGCCGCACCGGTTCCGGCAAGACCCTGGCCTTCGGACTCGCGCTGCTCGCCCGTACGGCCGGCCGCCGGGCCGAGCCCAAGGCGCCGCTCGCGCTGGTCCTCGTACCGACCAGGGAGCTCGCGCAGCAGGTCACGGACGCGCTCACCCCGTACGCGCGGGCGCTGCGGCTGCGCGTCGCCACCGTCGTCGGCGGCATGTCGATCAACCGGCAGGCGGCCGCCCTGAGGCAGGGCGCCGAGGTGTGCGTGGCCACGCCCGGCCGGCTCGCCGACCTGATCGACCGCGGGGACGTCACCCTGGAGCGCGTGGCGGTCACCGTCCTCGACGAGGCCGACCAGATGTGCGACATGGGCTTCCTGCCGCAGGTCACCCGCCTGCTCAAGCAGGTCGAGGAGGGCGGCCAGCGGCTGCTGTTCTCCGCGACGCTCGACAAGAACATCGACAAGCTGGTCAAGCAGTTCCTGACCGACCCGGTCACCCATTCGGTGGACCCGTCGGCGGGCGCCGTGGCCACCATGGAGCACCACGTCCTGTACGTCCTGGACGAGACCGACAAGAAGGCCGTCGCCACGCGCATCGCCGCCCGCGACGGCCGGGTCATCCTCTTCCTGGACACCAAGCGGTCGGTCGACCGGATGGTCAAGAAGCTGCTGGCCAGCGGCGTCCGGGCGTCCGGGCTGCACGGCGGGCGCTCGCAGCCCCAGCGCAACCGCACCCTCGACTGGTTCAAGACCGGCGAGGTCACCGCGCTGGTCGCCACCAACGTCGCCGCCCGCGGCATCCACATCGACGACCTCGACCTGGTCGTCAACGTGGACCCGCCCACCGACCACAAGGACTACCTGCACCGGGGCGGGCGCACCGCCCGGGCCGGCGAGTCCGGCAGCGTGGTCACGCTGGTCCTGCCGGACCAGAAGCGGGACATGACCCGGCTGATGGCCGACGCGGGGATCCGGCCGAACACGGCGCAGATCAAGTCCTCGGACGAGGAGCTGACCCGGCTGACCGGAGCGCGCGAGCCCTCCGGCGTCCCGGTGGTGCTGGAGGTGCCGCAGCCGGCGCAGGCGAAGACGCAGCCGAAGACGCAGCAGAGGACGTCGCCGAAGGCGTCCAGGTCGTCCGGCGCCGCCGGGGGCGGCGGGGCCGCCAAGGGCGGGGCGTCCCGCTCGCGCCGTCGCGGCCGGGGCTCCGGTACGGGTACCGGCGCCGCTGCCGGCACCGGCAAGGCCGCCGGCGGCGAGGGCTCCGCGTCGGCCACCGCTCCCCGGGCCCGGTCCGGTGGCGCGGCCGCGGCCTCCACGCGGAGCCGCGTCGGGTCCCGCCGCCGGGGCCCCGGCGCCTGACCCGGCACCGCACACCCGCGCCACGCGCACCACGCGTACCACGGCCGCCGCCCGCATCCGGGCGGCGGCCGTCGGCACATCCGGCATACCGGAAATATGATGAGCGGATGGATGCGGCTCGGAGCGGTCCGTGAACCGGCGCCGCCACCCGGGCAGTGCGGAGCTCCTCAGTACCCTCGGGCGGCTCACCGCCCAGGCGCGGGAAGGCGCGGAGCTGCACCACGCCCGGCTGGAGCTGGCCGAGGCGCTGCAACGCGAGATGCTGCCGGCGGCCCTGCCGGTCGTGCCAGGACTGCGGACCGCCGCCCGCTACGCGCCCGCCCGCGACGGCCTGGACATCGGCGGCGACTGGTACGACGGCTTCCGGCTCCCGGGCGGTGCCCTCGCCTTCTCCATCGGCGACGTGCAGGGCCACGACGTGGAGGCCGCCGCCTTCATGGGACAGGTCCGCATCTGCCTCCGCGCGGTCGCCGCGGTGGTCTCCGACCCCGGCGAGGTGCTGCGCCGGGCCAACGACGTCCTGCTCGCCATGGACTGCCGGCTCTTCGCCACCTGCACCCTGCTCCGCGTCGACCCCCGCACCGGCGAGGTGGAGAGCGCACGCGCCGGGCACGTCCCCACCGTCTGGGCCACCACCGACGGCCGGTACGGCGTCTCCTCGGACGAGGGAGGCCTCCCCCTGGGCATGATGCCCGGCACCCGGTACCCGGTGACCCGGCACCGGCCGACCGGCGCCGGAGCCCTCGTCCTGCTGACCGACGGCGTGGTCGAAGGGCCCCGCTTCCCCATCGAGACCGGCCTGGCCCGCGTCCTCGACGTCGTCCGCCGCGCCCCGGACGCCGACCCCGACGCGCTGGCCGCCGAGATCATGCGGGTCGCCGACTCCACCGGCCACGCCGACGACGCGGCCGTCCTGGTCCTCCGCCACGACCCACCGGCACCCGCCCCCGCACCCGCAACCCCCGCCTAGCGCGTGTCGCGGTCCGCCCCGCCCCGCCGCCTGTTGTCTGATGCTGGGGTGCCCCCCGCGCGATGGCGAACCCTCACCCTGACCCTGCTCCAGGTACTCGCCGTGGCCGCCGCCTACTACGTGGGCGGGCGGATCGGCCTCGTCCAGCGCGTGGTCGTCGACGGGGCGATGGTCACGCCGCTGTGGCCGCCCACCGGCATCGCCCTCGCCTGCCTGCTCTGGCTGGGCCCCAAGGTCTCGTCCGGCATCGCCCTCGGCACCTACCTGGCCATCGAGCGGATCAGCAGTTTCGACCTGCCCGACCTCGGCATCGTCGCGGGCAACACCCTGGCCCCGCTCTGCGCCTACCTCATGCTCCGCCGGGTGGACTTCCACCTCGAGCTGGACCGGCTGCGGGACGGCCTCGCCCTGGTCTTCCTCGGCGGACTGCTGCCCATGCTGATCAGCGCGACAGCGGGCACCGCCACGCTCGTCCTCACCGGCGACCTCACCGTCCCCGCCGCCCTGCCCGTATGGGCCGCCTGGTGGGCCGGCGACGCCATGGGCGTGCTCGTCGTGACCCCCCTGCTGCTCGTGCTCCGCCGGGCCCGGATGCCCGATGACCCGGTCCGGGTGGGCGAGGCGATGGCCCTCGGCGTGGTCACCGTCGTCGTCACCCTGGTCGCCACCCGCAGCAGCCTGTCCCTGCTCTTCTTCGTCTTCCCCCTGCTGATCTGGGCGGCCGTACGGTTCCAGCTCGCCGGGAGCGCACCCTGCACCCTGTTCGTCTCGGTCATGACGATCTCGGCAGCCATCGACCGGGCCGGCCCCTTCGCCGACCGCACCCTGCTGGAGATCATGGTCAACCTGCAGGCCCTCAACGGGGCCGCCGCCCTGACCGGCCTGCTGCTGGCCGCGCTCGTCACCGAGCAGAACGACATCCGGGAACGGATCGAGCTGGCCTGCGAGGAGCTGGCCGAGGTGGTGGAGCGGCTCGGTCCCCGCAAGCCGGCCGACTGAGGCCGGCAGGCTTGGGACGGGAGCCGGCCGACGCCGGCGGCCGGCCCCCGTCACCGCCGGCGGCCCCCGTCACCGCCGGCGGTCAGCGGTCAGCGGTCAGCGGACCAGCTTCCTCTGGAGCTGCGCCAGGGTGCCCAGGTCCAGCCCCAGCCCACGCGTCAGGTACCCGTAGAAGTCCCCGTAGTCCGCCGCGAGCTGGGCCGTCGCCGCGTCCAGGTAGTCCTGCCGGACCTCCTGCAGCGGGATCAGCAGGTCCGGGTTCTGCATCCGGCCCGACTGCTTCAGCCCCTCCCGCAGCCTCGCGTCGTACGCGGCCCGGAAGGTGTTCGAGGCCAGGTAGTCCTGCTCCGCGCTGCCCCGCGGCACGGCCAGCGCGCGCAGCAGCACGTAGCCCAGCCACCCCGTGCGGTCCTTGCCCGAGGTGCAGTGGAACAGCAGCGGGCCCTGCGAGCCGTTCGCGATGTCCCGCAGCGTCGCCCCGAACTGCGCCCGGTTCTCCGCGCTGGTCACGAACGTGCGGTAGATGTCGCGCATGTACGCCTCGGCGCGGCCGCCGCCGAGCATCTGCTCCTGTCTGACCGGGTCCCCGCTGGCTATGGCGCCGACCAGCGTCCCGTACAGACCGAGGTCGCTGACCGGGCGGGAGGTGGCGGCGAGCCCGGGCGGCAGCCGGTCGGCGCCGCCGTACTGGAGCTCCATCGGGATCCGGAAGTCCACGACCTTCGTGAGGCCCAGGCCGGAGACGGTGGCGATGTCCGCCTCGGTCAGCTTGCTCAGCGCGTCGGAGCGGTAGACCAGTCCGTGACGGACCTTCCCGCCCGTGTAGGTGAGGTAGCCGCCCAGGTCACGCACGTTGACGGCGCCCTGGAGGGGGATCTGGCGGATCGTTCCAGCCGACGACGGACGCACGGCGTGCGCGGAGGCGACGGCGGAGGCGGCGGCCGCCGCCGGGGGCTGCGCGGCGTACGCGGGGGCGGGAAGGGTTGCGATGGCCAGCGCGGACAGCACGGTCGCGGTCGCCAGGCGGATTCGGGCACGGCTCATCATTGCGACTCCTCGCGGAGGGGAGGGTTCACCCTGGTGGTGGCAGGGCGCCGAGCGAGTGCAGTACTTCGTGTGCCTCGGCCATCACGCGGCCGACGAGCTCCGCACACGAGGGAAGGTCCTCGATGACGCCCGCGACCTGGCCGGATGCCATGACGCCGAGGTCCGTACGCCCCTCGACCATGGACGCCTTCAGGAGCATGGGGGTGTTGGCGGCGAGCAGCACCTGGCTCCAGGACAGGTCCTTGCCGTGCTTCATCGCCAGCCCGTCCCGGACCATCCGCGACCAGGACAGGCCGGAGATCCGCCGGAACCCGGCCGCGTGCCGCACGGCCCGGGCCAGGGCCCGTGCGCGGCCCGCCCGCTCCAGCGAGTCGACGAGCTCGCTGCGCAGCATCCGGTGCGGCAGCCCGTCGACGGCGGTGGTGACGGTGACGTCCTTCACCCCGGCCGCCAGGTACCGGGCCTTGACCGCGTCCGGCACCGTGGAGTCGGAGGTCAGCAGGAAGCGGGTGCCCATCGCGACGCCGGCGGCCCCGTAGCAGAGGGCGGCGGCGAGACCCCGCCCGTCGTGGAAGCCGCCCGCCGCGACCACCGGGATGTCCACCGCGTCCACGACCTGGGGCAGCAGGACGGTGGTCGCCACGTCCCCGGTGTGGCCGCCGCCCTCCCCGCCCTGCACGATCACCGCGTCCGCACCCCAGGCGGCGACCTTCTCGGCGTGCCGGCGGGCCCCGATCGAGGGCACCACCACCACACCGGCCTCCTTCAGCTCGGCGATCAGCTCCCGGGACGGGGCGAGCGCGAACGACGCGACCCGCACCCCCTCCTCGACGATCAGCCGCACCCGGTCGCCGGCGTCCCCGGCGTCCGCCCGCAGGTTGACCCCGAAGGGGGCGTCCGTACGCGACTTGACCTCGCGGACCGCCGCGCGCAGCTGGTCCACGGTCATCGTGGCGGAGGCCAGGATCCCCAGTGCGCCGGCGTTCGCGGTGGCCGACACCAGGCGCGGCCCGGCCACCCAGCCCATGCCGGTCTGCACGATGGGGTACCGCACGCCGGTCAGCTTGGTCAGGGCCGTCTCCAGCACGGCCATCAGGACCGCACCTCCCGATCCCGCAGCCCGCGCGGATCGAGCACCTCACGGATCAGCCGGAGTTCCTCCTGGTCCGGCTCGCGGGTACGGGGCACCCCCTCCGGGACGGCCAGCTCGAACCCGGTGGCCGCCCGGACCTCGTCCAGGGCGACACCGGGATGCAGGGACACCAGCCGCATCCGGCGGTCCGGGGTGGCGAAGTCGAACACGCCGAGGTCGGAGACCACCCGCCCGAGCCGGTGGTAGCGGGTCGCGGCCGGCCCGGCCGCGGCCGCCCGGTCATGGCCCACCCCGCTGACCATGTCCACCCGCTCCACGAACACCCGGGTGGAGTGCCGCGGCACCCAGTAGCTGACCGGGTTGTTGAGGGTGTTGACGGGGGCACCGCGCACCCCGAGCAGCTGGCGGTCGGGCCGCTCCCAGTCCCCGATGCAGGAGATGTTCTGGTTGCCGTAGCGGTCGATCTGGCTGGCGCCCATCATGACGTGCCGCCGCCCGCCGGTGACCATGGCCAGGTGCCGCCGGTACGGGAGCCAGCCCTCCACGGAGCCGTCCGGCGCGAGCAGCATGGCCTCGCCGTCGGTGAGCAGCAGGTCGGGGGAGAAGGTGTGCCTGGCCAGCCGGGCGCCGATCGAGGGGATCAGGCCCATCGGGCTGGCCAGGACCTCCCCGTCGCCGCGCCAGGCCTCGGCGCAGGCGATCACGCAGTACTCGGCCCGGGTGGCCGCCGCCGGTCCGGTCGTCGCTTCCCGCGTGCTCACTGCTGCTCCTTGTGCCAGGCCCGGACGGCCGACTGGTAGTCGTGTTCGCCCGCGCCGGACAGGAAGCGGGCGGAGAACTCGGGCCAGGGGGTGGTGGCGTACAACTTCTGGAAGGGCTCGTCCCGGCCGTAGTCGGGGGCGCAGGAGGTGAAGTGGGCGCCGTTCGGACTCTCCACGACGCCGGTGACGGAGTGCCGGCTGACCAGCAGGGACTGCGGCGGCCCGGACCGGGTGAGTTCGGCGGGCTCGACGACGGCCTCGCAGGAGAGGTACGCGGAGTCGGCGGCTTCGCAGAACAGGTCGTCGAAGTACGGGTCGGGGCCCAGGTACTGGCCGTTGCCGAACCGGTCGGCCCGGTTGAGGTGGACCAGGGCGGCGTCCATGCGCAGGGCGGGGACGGCGACGAACTCCTCGCCGTCGTCGTAGGGCGAGCGCACGGTCCGCAGCCGCGGGTTGACCCGCATGACGTCGGAGCCGAGGCCGGCCCGGACGGGCAGGAACGGGAGCCGGTTGGCGGCGGCGTGCAGTCCCCACATGAACATGGCCTCGTCGAGCTCGGTCAGTTCGATGGCCCCGCCCTCCCGGGCGGCCCGGAAGTGCGGCTCCAGCGGGATGGAGTCGAGGGTGGCGAAGGGGGCGACGAGCCTGCGGATCCGGCCGGCGGCGGCGAGCACACCGACGTCCGGGCCGCCGTACGAGACCACGGTCAGGTCGGTGACGTCCGACCTGAGCAGGGCCCGGACCAGGGCCATGGGCTTCCGGCGGGACCCCCAGCCGCCGATGCCGAGGGTCATGCCGCTGCGCAGCCGGCCGGCCACCTCGTCGGGGGTCATCAGCTTGTCGCGCCTGGTCGTCATCGGTCCTCTCCCGCCTTCCCGAAGGTGTCACGGACCCGGTCGGCGACGCCGCTGAGGTTGGCCTCGAAGGTGAAGCCCTGCTCGAAGCGGTAGCTGCGGCGCACGTCCACGGGGTCGATGCCGTTGATGGCGGCCTTGGCCAGGCGGAGCAGGTAGCCGTCCTTGCGGGCGATCTCGCGGGCCAGGTCGAGGGCGGCGTCCTCCAGTTCGCCGGCCGGCACCACCCGCCAGACCGAACCGTGGGCGTGCAGCTCGGCGGCGGTGGCGGTGCGGGAGGTGTAGTACAGCGCCCGCATCAGGTGCTGGGGGACGAGCCGGGCCAGGTGGGTGGCGGCGCCGAGGGCACCCCGGTCGAGTTCCGGCAGGCCGAAGACGGCGTCCTCGGCGGCGACGATCGCGTCCGCGTTGCCCACCAGGCCGATGCCGCCGCCCAGGCAGAAGCCCCGTACGGCCGCGACCACCGGGACCTCGCACTCGTACACGGCGGCGAAGGCCTCGAAGCAGCCCCGGTTGGCGCCGATCAGGGCCTGGTGGCCGCTGTCGCGCTGCATCTCCTTGATGTCCACGCCGGCGTTGAAGCCGCGGCCGCCGGCCGCCAGGACGACGCACCTCGTCCCGGGGTCGCGTCCGGCGGCGCGCAGGGCGTCGGCGAGCTCGTACCAGCCCTTCACGGGCAGGGCGTTGACGGGTGGGAAGTCGACCGTGACCAGTGCGATGCCCTTGTCGGGGCTGGAGGTGGAGACACCCATGAGCGGATCAGCTACCTTTCCACCAAACATTTGTTAGGTGAGGAAGGTAGCAGCCCATGGAGCTGGACGGGAGGGTCGTCGTCGTCACCGGCGGCACCCGGGGCGTCGGTGCCGGGATCGCCCGGGCGTTCCTCGCGGCCGGCGCGCGGGTCGTCGTCTGCGCGCGCCGGCCGCCGGACCGGCCGGTGGCGGAAGGCGGCCGCACCGCCGACCACCACCCGGTCGACCTGCGCGACGGGGACGCCGTACGGGAGCTCTTCGACACGGTCGCGCGGCAGTACGGGCGGCTCGACTGCCTGGTCAACAACGCGGGCGGCACCCCGTACCGGCCGCTGGACGAGGGCGGTCCCGAACGGCACGCCCGCGTCCTGGAGCTGAACCTGCTGGCCCCGATGACGGCCTCGCTCGCCGCCCACCCACACCTGCGGGCGGCCCGCGGGTCGGTGGTGATGGTCGGCAGCGTCAGCGGCACCCGGCCCTCGCCGGGCACGGCGGCCTACGGGGCGGCCAAGGCGGGACTGGAGAACCTGGCCCGCTCGATGGCCGTGGAATGGGCGCCCGAAGTGCGGGTCAACACGCTGGTCCTCGGCATGGTGCGCACCGAACTCGCGCACCTGCACTACGGCGACGGGGCGGGGATCGCGGCGGTCGGCGCCACCGTCCCGCTGGGCCGGCTCGCCGAGCCGGCGGACGTGGGGGCGGCGGCGGTCTTCCTCGCCTCGGACCGGGCGGGATACGTCAGCGGGGCGAGCCTGCTGGTGCACGGGGGCGGCGAACGTCCGGCGTTCCTGGACGCGGCAACGGCCAACAAGGAGGCGTGACATGGCGGGACTGTGCGAGGGCCGCGTGGCGGTGGTGACCGGGGCGGGGCGAGGGCTGGGCCGCGCCCACGCGCTCGCGTTCGCGGCGGAGGGCGCGCGGGTCGTGGTCAACGACCTGGGCGTGGGACTGGACGGGTCGGCCGGCAGGTCCACCTCACCGGCGGAGGAGGTGGTGGCGGAGATCCGGGCCGCCGGCGGCGAGGCGGTGGCCCACGGCGGCGACATCGCCTCCGGCGGGGGAGCGGCCACGCTGGTGGCGTGCGCGCTGGACACGTACGGCCGGCTGGACACGCTGGTCAACAACGCGGGTTTCCTGCGGGACCGGATGCTGGTCAACCTGGAGGAGGACGACTGGGATGCGGTGATGCGGGTCCACCTCAAGGGGCACTTCCTGCCGCTGAAGCACGCGGCGGCCTGGTGGCGGGCGGAGTCGAAGGCCGGCCGGGAGGTCGCGGCGCGGGTGGTCAACACGTCCTCGGGCGCGGGCCTGCTCGGTTCGGTCGGTCAGGGCAACTACAGCGCGGCCAAGGCCGGGATCCTGGGGCTGACGCTGGTGGCCGCCGCCGAACTGGGTCGGTACGGGATCCAGGTCAACGCGATCGCCCCGGCGGCCCGGACCCGGATGACGGAACGCACCTTCGCCGGCGCGATGGCCGCCCCAGCGGCCGGCGGCTTCGACGCGATGGCCCCGGAGAACGTGTCCCCCCTGGTGGTCTGGCTCGGCTCGGCGGCGTCGGCGGGGGTGACGGGCCGGGTCTTCGAGGTGGAGGGCGGCCGGATCACGGTGATGGACGGCTGGCGGCCGGGCCCGACGGCGACGCGCGAGTCCCGCTGGACCCCCGCGGAGGCCGGCGAAGCCGCGGCCGAACTCCTCACCACCGCGCGGGCCCCCCTCCCCTCGTACGGCACGTAGCCCGCCCTGCGGTCCGGCAGCACCTGCCCGGGCGGAGCTCCCGTCCGGTCTCCTCGGGCGCCGCTCCCGCTTCGGAGGCCGCACTCGGCGGAGCCACGGGCCCGGGGCCGTTCGGGGGTCGGGGCGGGGGAGGGGGTTCGGGTGGGGAACGGGCGGGTAAGAACCCCCCATCGCACGAGTTGCGGATCGGGCCCGGCCCCTCGCCAGGGGGCCGGGCCCGAACCGTGTCAGGACAGCTTGCCGTCGTAGTCCGGCAGCTTGAACGTCCGCTCCGCGTGCCCGCCCACCAGATCGCCCGGCTTGTTCCCGATGTTCGCGATGATCGTGTAGCCCCGCGCCTCGATCTCCGCCCGCTTCGCCGTCTTGTACGTGCTGACCTCGTGGAACAGGTCCGGCAGGTCCCGCACGTACAGCCCCGTCACCGGGTACCCCACGGCCTTCAGGTTGTGCTCGGTGAGCGAGTGGATGATCCCGGGCCGGGCCGTCACGAAGAACACCGCGACACCCCGCTCGTGCGCGTACCGGACGAGGTCCCGGACCTCGGAGATGGCCGGGGTCGGGTACGTCCAGAACCAGTGGAAGTCCGTCTCCAGCGACGAGTTGTCGATGTCGAGGACGATCGCGGGCTTCTCGCCGGCCGGCGAGTTCCCGATCCGCTGCTCGACGTACGGGCGGGCCTGGCCGATCACGGCGGCGACGTCGCGCTTCCAGGTGCCGTAGTCGATGCCGAGGATGGCGGCGTTGCCGCCGGGCGCCCAACTCGTGGACGCGGTGACGGCGGCCGGAGCTGCCGCCGGCGCGGCGGTCGCCGGGGACGCGGGGACGAGCATCAGCGCGGCGGCGGCCGCGGCGGTACCGGTGGCGGTGGCGAGCCTGCGGAAGTGGCGCATGTGGGGGCGCTCCTCGAAGTGGGGATTGGCATGTACGCGCCCAGAATCGGCTGGGAACCACCCCTTGTCTACTGGTCGGTAGGAAACTTCTCGCATCCGTCAGGTGAATCACCGTCGATCTTGTCGCAGGCGGCCCACCCGACCCCCGGGTCTCTCGCGGACCGGCCTGTGCCCCGCAAATCCCCTTCCCCGGCCGCAAGTTGGCCGGAAACCCGTTCTTGCGGCGCCCGCCGCCCAGGGTGTGACATGAACCCGTCATTCACCCGATGACATGCACACGCAAGGCCCAACCCCCCACGAAAGGCAGCGTGTCCACCATGTCCCGTACCCGTTCCGTCCGGCGCGCCCTCGCCACCGGCGCCGTCGCCCTCGCCGCCGTGAGCCTCCAGCCGGCCGGCGCCAGCGCCGCCCCCGCCCCCGTGCCCACCCCCATCGTCGGCGGAGTCCGCGCCGCCCAGGGCGAGTTCCCCTGGATGGTCCGCCTCTCCATGGGCTGCGGCGGCACCCTCCTCACCCAGCAGGTCGTCCTCACCGCCGCCCACTGCGTCGGCGCGTCCGGCAACAACACCTCCATCACCGCCACCGCCGGAGTCGTCGACCTCAACAGCTCCAGCGCCATCAAGGTCAGGTCCACCAAGATCTACCGCGCCCCCGGCTACAACGGCTCCGGCAAGGACTGGGCCCTGATCAAGCTCGCCCAGCCGATCAACCTGCCCACCCTCAAGATCGCCGAGACCAAGCAGTACGACAACGGCACCTTCACCGTCGCCGGCTGGGGCGCCACCCGCGAGGGCGGCGGCCAGCAGCGCTACCTGATGAAGGCCAACGTGCCGTTCGTCTCCGACGCCGACTGCCAGGCCGCCTACAGCGGCGACATCATCCCGAACGAGGAGATCTGCGCCGGCCGGCTCGACGTCGGCGGCGTCGACACCTGTCAGGGCGACTCCGGCGGCCCCATGTTCCGCCGAGACGACACCGGCGCCTGGATCCAGGTCGGCATCACCAGCTGGGGCATCGGCTGCGCCCGCCCCGACTACCCCGGCGTCTACACCGAGGTCTCCACCTTCGCCAGCGCGATCAAGAGCGCCGCCGCGACGCTCTGACCGACCCCGCCCCACTCGTCCTTCCGGCCGGTCCTGGACCGACCGGAAGGACGAGGTACCACCCGCCGCGACTCCCCGGCCTCGAAGACACCCGGCGGCCCGACCGGCCCGCCCCGGCGAACGGCCCGCACTGCGGTTGCGGACCACCCCGCACCCCGGTCCCATGGTGGGGAACGCCCGGGCCTCGCCGGGCGGGACGCACGGGCAGCGGACAGCATCATCGACGGCGGCGACAGTGGGGCAGGCAGCGCATGACGATCAGCGTGGTCATCGCGGACGACCAGGACATGGTCAGGACCGGCTTCCGGATGATCCTGGAGAGCCAGCCCGACATGGAGGTGGTCGCCGACGTCGTCGACGGCGAGGCCGCCCTCGCCGCCGTGGAGCAGCACCGGCCGGACGTCCTCCTCCTCGACATCCGGATGCCCCGGATGGACGGCCTGGAGGTCACCCGCCGGCTCGCCGGCCACCCCACCTCGCCCCGCATCGTCATCGTCACCACCTTCGACCTCGACGAATACGTCCACGCGGCACTCCACGGCGGAGCCTCCGGCTTCCTCCTCAAGGACGCCAGCCCCGCCATGCTCGTCGAAGCCGTCCGCGCCGCCGCGGTCGGCGACTCCCTGGTCTCCCCGGCCATCACCGTCCGCCTGCTCCGCGAGATGGCCCCCCGCACCACCGCGGCCGGAGCCGCCCGGCGCCCCGCCGAACCCCTCACGGAACGCGAACGGGACGTCGTGCGCTGCCTCGCCCGCGGCCTGACCAACGCCGAGATCGCCGCCGAGCTCTACGTCTCCCTCTCCACCGTCAAGACCCACCTCGCCAACGTCCAGGCCAAGCTCGACGCCCGCAACCGCGTCGAGATCGCCGCCTGGGCCTGGGAAAGCGGCCTCGCCGCCACCGCCCCCTGACCCCCGTGAGCCCCCTCAGCCGGTGGGCCCGCCACCACCCCCGCGCCGCCGGCCTCGCCCGCCTCGCCCTCACCGTCGTCCTGCTCGGCCTGGTCACCTTCGAAGGCATCGCCCTCGCCCGCCAGCCGACCTTCCCGCACGCCGTCGTCTGGTGCTCCGGCGTACTCGTCTGCCTCAGCGCCGCCCCCTGGCCCCGCCTGCCGCTCGTCGGCCGCGCCACCTTCGCCGCCGTCGTCACCTGGACGGCCACCCTCACCCTCATCCTCACCAACCTCCCCATCGCCGTCTGGGGCATCGGCGAGGCCATCGCCCTGCTCGTCCTCCTCTCCGGCGTACTGCTGCACGCCCCCGCCCGCACCGCCGCCGTCCTCGGCCCCGCCCTGGGCCTGGGCTGCACGGCCGTGCCCGTCCGCGACGTCGACCCCGGTCGGTTCACCCTCCTCTTCTCCGTCCTCGCCGTCGTCGTCGGCGCCTACTCCCTGCTCCTGCGCCTCCAGGCCGTCCAACGCGACCGCGAGGTGCGCGCCGTACGCACCGCCGAACGCCTGGAACTCGCCCGCGAACTCCACGACCTCGTCGCCCACCACGTCACCGGCATCGTCGTCGAGGCCCGCGCCGCCCGCTTCACCCGCGCCCACACCGAACCCGAACGCGCCGACGCCGTCCTCGCCCGCATCGCGACCGCCGGCGACGAAGCCCTCGGCTCCATGCGCCGCCTCGTCAAGGTCCTCCGCGAGGACGACGCCCCGACCACCCCCGTCGCCGGACTCCGCCAGATCCGCGACCTCACCGAACGGTTCTCGGCCACCGGCCCGCCCGTCGTCCTCCACGTCGAACCCGGCCTGGAGGACCGCGTCCCCGCCGACGTCGCCGCCACCGCCCACCGCATCGTCCTCGAAGCCCTCACCAACGTCGCCAAACACGCCTCCACCGCCACCGCCGTCCGCGTCGGCCTGCGCAGCGTCCCCACCGGCCTCGAACTCCGCGTCGCCGACGACGGCGGCCGCCCCGCCCGCCTCTCCGAAGCGGCCCGGGGAGGCGGCTACGGCCTGGCCGGCATGACCGAACGCGCCGAGGCCCTCGGCGGCACCCTCACCGCCGCCCCCACCCCCGAAGGCGGCTGGCTGGTCACCGCCCTCCTCCCCCTCTGACCCCCCCCACCTGCCCTCCCCCAACCCCCGACCGCCCCCACGACCCCGACCACCAGCGGCCACCTGCCCTCCCTCTCCCCCGGCCGGCCGAAAGCCCACGCCGCCGCAACACCACGCCGCCGGGGGACCGTGCCGGACGACCGCGCCGCCGGACCACCGCGCCGCCGGGGGACGGGGGCGGAGGGCTGGGGTGTCCGGGACGTAAAGCGTGATTTGCGGCGCGACCCCCGCCCCACCGCCAAGCCCCTCGCGGGCGCCGTAAATCATGCAGTCCCGGACACCCCTGCCCGGGGGCCCCGGGGGCCCCGGCGCCCCCCCCCCCCCCCCCCCCCCCGCCCCCCCCCCCCCCCCCCCCCCCCCCCCCCCCCCCCCCCCCGGCCCCCGGCCCCCCGGCCCCGCCGGCCCCGCCGGCCCCCGCTTCAGCCCGGGCCCCGCCCCACCCCACCCCGCCCCACAACGCCCCACACGCCCCGTCTCACCCTCCGACCGCCCCCGGACCCGCCCACCCCCCGCCACGTAAGCTCGTCCACCATGAACACCAGCGACATCGACGAGAACATCACCGCCGAACTGGCCCGCCTCCGGGACAGCATCGACAACATCGACGCGGCCGTGGTCCACATGCTCGCCGAACGCTTCAAGTGCACCCAGCAGGTCGGCCACCTCAAGGCCAAGCACCACCTGCCGCCCGCCGACCCGGCCCGCGAGGCCAGCCAGATCGCCCGCCTCCGCCAGCTCGCCGAGAACGCCAAGCTCGACCCCGCCTTCGCCGAGAAGCTCCTCAACTTCATCATCGCCGAGGTCATCCGCCACCACGAGACGATCGCCGCCGGCGAAGAGTGACCCCCTGGGGCGAAACCGCCTGGTGAGGCAGCATGACCCCATGCCCGTTCTCACGCGCGACGAAGCGCAGACCCGCGCCACGCTCCTCGACGTCCACCGCTACACGGTCACCCTCGACCTCACCGGCGACGACACCACGTTCGACTCGACCACCGTCATCCGCTTCACCACCCGCGCGGCGGCCGACACCTTCGTCGAACTGAAACCCGAGGAGCTCCGCGCCGCCACCCTCGACGGCCACCCCCTCGACCCGGCGACCCTCACCGACAACCGCCTCCCGCTCACCGGCCTCACCGAAGGCCCCCACGAGCTGCGCGTCGAGACCCGCATGCGCTACTCGCGCACCGGCGAGGGCATGCACCGCTTCACCGACCCCGCCGACGGCCGCACCTACGTCTACACCCAGATGTTCATGGACGACGTCCAGCGCGTCTTCGCCGCCTTCGACCAGCCCGACCTCAAGGCCGTCTTCGAGTTCGAGGTCACCGCCCCCGCCGACTGGACCGTCCTCGCCAACGGCATCGCCGAACGCACCGGCACCCGCGACACCGACGGCGCAGACGGCACCGGCCCCGGCACCGACGGCGCAGACGGCACCGGCCCCGGCACCGACGGCACGGACCCCACCGGCCCCGGCACCGACGGCACGGCCACCCACGGAACCGGCGCCGCCACCTGGCGCACCGCCCCCACCCCCGTCATCTCCACCTACCTCGCCGCCGTAGCCGCAGGCCCCTGGCACTCCCTGACCACCGAGCACGCCGGCCTGCCCTTCGGCATCCACTGCCGGCAGTCCCTCGCCCCCCACATGGACGCCGACGCAGACGAGATCCTCACCATCACCAAGGCCTGCTTCGACCGGTACCAGGAGAAGTTCACCGAGCCCTACCCGTTCGACTCCTACGACCAGGCCTTCGTCCCCGAATTCAACGCGGGCGCCATGGAGAACCCCGGCCTCGTCACCTTCCGCGACGAGTTCATCTACCGCTCCGCCGTCACCGACACCGAACGCCAGACCCGCGCCATGGTCATCTCCCACGAGATGGCCCACATGTGGTTCGGCGACCTCGTCACCCTCCGCTGGTGGGACGACATCTGGCTGAACGAGTCCTTCGCCGAGTACATGGGCTACCAGACCGCCGCCGAAGCCACCCGCTTCAGCGACACCTGGACCGAGTTCGGCGTGACCCGCAAGGCCTGGGGGTACGACGCCGACCAGCGGCCCTCCACCCACCCCGTCGCCCCCGACCCCGACGGCGTCCCCGACACCGCCTCCGCCCTCCTGAACTTCGACGGCATCTCCTACGCCAAGGGCGCCTCCGCCCTCCGCCAGCTCGTCGCCTGGCTCGGCGAGAAGGACTTCCTGGCCGGCATCAACACCCACTTCGCCCGCCACAAGTTCGCCAACGCCTCCCTCGCCGACTTCGTCGACTCCCTCGCCGCGAACACCGACCGGGACGTCCACGCCTGGGCCGACACCTGGCTCCGCACCACCGGCACCGACACCCTCACCCCCCGGCTCGAGGAAAGCCCCGGCGGCTGGACCCTCACCGTCGACCGCAACGGCAGCCGCCCGCACCACATCGTCGCCGGCCTCTACGACCGCACCCACGACGGCGCACTGGAACTACGCGACCGCATCCCCCTCGACGTCCCCACCGACGAGGTGCTCTCCGTCGCCGGGCCCCGCCCCGCCCTCCTGCTCCTCAACGACGGCGACCTCACCTACGCCAAGGTCCGCCTCGACCCCGCCTCCCGGGAAGCCGCCGCCGAAGGCCTCTCCCGCATCCCCTCACCCCTCACCCGCGCCGTCGTCTGGAACTCCCTCCGCGACATGGTCCGCGACGGCGAACTCGACCCCGACGCCTACCTGCGCACCGTCCACGCCCACCTCACGGACGAGACCGACCTCGCCATCGTCCAGGGCGTCCTCGGCTTCGCCCGCACCCAGGTTGCCGACCGCTACGTACCGGCCCAGGACCGCCCGGCCGCCCTCAACCTGATCACCTCCGTGGCCCGCGCGCTGATCCGCCGCACCGAGGACGGCTCCGCGCCCGGCCTGCGCCTCGCCGCCGTACGCGCGCTGATCGACAACGCCACCCAGCCCGACGCCATCGCCGCCTGGCTCGCCGACGGCACCGTCGCGGGCGGCCCCGAACTCGACCCCGAACTGCGCTGGCGCATCCTCACCCGGCTCGCCGTCCTCGGAGCCGCCGGGGAACCCGAGATCGCCGCCGCCCTCGAAGCCGACCCCAGTGCCACCGGCCGGGAAGGCGCCGCCCGCTGCCGAGCGGCCCTCCCCGACGCCGGAGCCAAGGAGGCCGCCTGGCAGCGCATGTTCTCCGACGACTCCCTCTCCAACTACCTGTTCACCGCCACCGCCCAGGGCTTCTGGCAGCCGGAGCAGACCGACCTGACCCAGCCCTACGTCGCCCGCTTCTACACCGACGCCGTCGCCCTCGCCGACCGCCGCGGACCCGCCATCGGCGAAGCCGCCGGCCGCCACGCGTTCCCCGCCTACGCCATCGACGAGGACAACCTCGCCCTCGGCCGCACCACCCTGGAGAACGCCGACATCCTCCCGCTCTTCCGCCGCAAGCTGGTCGACCAGCTGGACGACCTCTCCCGGGCGGTGAGCGTCCGCACCCGCTGACCCCAGCCACTGACCGCCCGCACGCCGACCGCCCCGCACGCCGCCCGGCCCCCACCCGCCCCCCGCAAGAGGGGGAACTGGCCGGAACCGGCGGTTACCCGCACCGGGGTCCGATCGTTGGGCTGACCGGGTGGCGACCCCCGCCACCCGGTCACGCCCCGAGGACCCCATGCCCGCGCAGCCCGCCCCCGCCCCCGCCCCCCTCCCCCCGCTCGCCGGCGGCGAACCGGGCCCCGACGCCCTGCGCCCCCTCCTCGACGCGGTGCTCACCGCCCTCCACGCGGGAGCGAAGGACCGCGGCGGCCCCCTCCCCGCCGGCGGCCCCGCCGACGTCACCGCACGGCTCCGCGACGCCCTCGGCACCCCCCTCCCCGAACACGGCACCGGCGCGGGCGAAGCCCTCACCACCCTCGTCCACGCCCTCGCCGCCGGCAGCGCCGACCCCGCCCACCCCCACTGCGCGGCCCACCTCCACACCCCGCCCCTCGCCGTCGCGGCCGCCGCCGACCTCGCCGCCTCCGCCCTCAACCCCTCACTCGACTCCTGGGACCAGGCCCCCGCCGCCTCCGCCCTCGAAACCCTCCTCACCCGCGCCCTCGCCGCCGAACTCCACCCCGGCCACCCCCACCCCGACGCCGTCCTCACCACCGGCGGCACCGAAGCCAACCAGCTCGCCCTCCTCCTCGCCCGCGAACGCCACGGCCCCGCCCTCACCGTCATCCACGGAGCCAACGCCCACCACTCCGTACCCCGGTCCGCCTGGCTCCTCGGCCTCCCCCCGGCCACCGCACTCCCCACCCCCGGCGGAACCCTCGACCCCGCCACCCTCGACGAGGCCCTCACCCGCATCCCCGGCCCCGCCCTCGTCACCGCCACCGCCGGCACCACCGACGCCGGCCTCGTCGACCCCCTCCCCGCCCTCGCCGACGTATGCGACCGGCACGGCGCCGACCTCCACGTCGACGCCGCCTACGGCGGCCTCCTCGCCCTCAGCGCCGACCCCCGTCACCGCGCCCTCCTCAACGGCCTCGACCGCGGCCGCTCCCTCACCCTCGACCTCCACAAACTCGGCTGGCAGCCGGTCGCCGCCGGCCTCCTCGCCGTACCCGACACCACCCTCCTCGCCCCCCTCGCCCACCAGGCCGACTACCTCAACGCCCCCGACGACACCGAAGCCGGCCTGCCCGACCTCCTCGGCCGCTCCCTGCGCACCACCCGCCGCGCGGACGCCCTCAAGATCGCCGTCACGCTCCGCGCCCTCGGCCGCGACGGCCTCACCCGGCTCCTCACCCACACCCTGGAAGCCGCCCGGCACCTCGCCGCACTCCTCGAAGCCCACCCCCGCTTCGAACTCCACGCCCCACCGGCCCTCAGCACCGTCCTCTTCCGCCCCACCGGCACCCCCGACGAGGACCTCGCCACCCTCCGCCGCACCCTCCTCCACAACGGCCACGCCGTCCTCGGCCGGACCACCGCGGACGGACGGCTCTGGCTCAAGGCCACCCTCCTCAACCCCCACACCACCCCAGGAGACCTGGACGCCCTCGTACAGCTCCTCCTCGGCACCACGGAAGGCACGTGACCGATGACCGCCGCCCAACCCGATACCCCCCACGACCTCGTCGGAGTCGGCATCGGCCCCGCCAACCTCTCCCTCGCCGCCCTCGCCGACGGCCTGCGCCGCCCCGGGCGCACCGGAGCGGCCCCCACCACCGCCTTCTACGACCAGCGCCGCGACTTCCGCTGGCACCCCGGACTCCTCATCGACGGAGCCACCCTCCAGGTGCCCTTCCTCGCCGACCTGGTCACCCTCGCCGACCCCGCCAGCCCCTGGACCTTCCTCAACTACCTCAAGGACCGGGAACGGCTCTTCCCCTTCTACTTCGCCGAGCGCTTCCACATCCAGCGCGCCGAATACGACGCCTACTGCCGCTGGGTCGCCGACAGCCTCCCCGGACTCCACTTCGGCCACCAGGTCGACGCCGTCCGCTGGAACCCCGAACACGACCTCTTCGAAGTCGACTTCACCCAGCTCGACGCCGACGGGGAAGCCGAAGCACTCGGCCGCACCCACACCCGCAACCTCGCCCTCGGCATCGGCACCGCCCCCTTCGTCCCCGAACCCCTCCGCCCCCTCGCCGACGCCCCCACCGTCCCCGTCATCCACTCGGCCGACTACCTCGACAACCGCGAACGCGTCCTCGCCGCCGGACACGTCACCGTCATCGGCTCCGGCCAGTCCGGCGCCGAAGTCTTCCTCGACCTCCTCCGCGCCCGCCCCACCGGACGCGAACGCCTCACCTGGCTCGCCCGGACCGCCTCCTTCGCCCCCATGGAGTACTCCAAGCTCGGCCTGGAACACTTCACCCCCGACTACACCCGCTACTTCCACGCCCTCCCGGAAACCGTCCGCGACCGCCTCGTCCCCGCCCAGTGGCAACTCCACAAGGGCATCGACACCGACACCATCGCCGCCATCCACGCCGAGCTCTACCGCCGCACCCTCGACGGCGGCTGGCCCGACGTCGTCCTCACCCCCGGAGTCAACGTCCGCACCGCCGGCCGCGTCGCCACCACCAAGGTCGAACTCCACCTCGAACACACCGAGCAGGGCACCCGCTCACGCCTCACCACCGACGCCGTCATCCTCGCCACCGGCTACCAGGAACGCCCCCTCACCCGCCTCCTCGCCGGACTCGACCCCTACATCCGCAAGGACTCCGCCGGCCGCCCCCGCATCGACGACCACTACCGCATGGTCCTCGACCCCTCCGTCACCGGCTCCGTCTACGTCCAGAACGCCGAACGCCACACCCACGGCGTCGGCGCCCCCGACCTCGGCCTCATCGCCTGGCGCAGCGCCACCATCCTCAACGCGCTCACCGGCGAGACCCCCTACCCCCAGCCCACCCGCACCGCCTTCACCACCTTCGGCCTCGACCAGCGGGAGCAGCACCCCCGGCCCGCGGCCGGCGACCTGCTCCCACTCGTCGAACACCTCTGAACGCCGACCGCTAGAACACCGGGACCCCGGCGCGGGTCAGCCGCCAGTCCACCGAGGCGAACCGCGCCGGATCCACCGTCCCCGCCGCCTTCACCCACTGGATGATCGTGTTGCGTATCTCGTCCGAGTTCGCCCACAGCTGCCGCGCCCCCGCCACGTGCGGGAACGCCCCACCACCGGACGCCCGGTAGTTGTTCACCGCCAGCACGAACCGCGCCGCCGGATCCACCGGCTCACCCCGGAACGACAGACCGGTGATCCGCGACCCCACCGGACGCGCGATGTCGATCTCGTACGCCAGCCCGTACACCGCGTCGTAGTTGTAGTCCGGCACACCCTCCGCGTTCGTCAGCCTCGCCGGGTCCACCGGAGCACCGGGCGCCGTCTGCACGAAGTACCTCGCCGAGAACTCCAGGTAGTCCTTCACCTGGGCACCCGTCAGCAGCCGCGCCTCCAGCGTGTTCTCGAACGGGTACAGCCCCGCCGCGTCCCGGATCGTCACCTGCCCCGCCGGGATCGCCGCCGACCGCGAGAAGCACGAAGCCTGCGACAGCACCGGCAGCGCCGCCCACTCCGTCCCCACCAGCGCCGCCCGCACCGTCTCCGCCTGCACGTGGTTGATCAGGTCGATCACCGGCACGTCCTTCACCGGCCCCTCGGCCGACGACATCGCCGCCGTCGACGTGCCGATCACCTGGTTCACGTACGCGACCACCTTGCGGTGCTCGTCCTGAAGCAGCCGCGTGATGCGCGGGTCCTCCTCCACCGTGTTCGAGTTCAGCACGCTCGCCGACACCGAGGACACCGACCAGCGGCCCTTCACCCACGTCAGCTCGAAGTCGAACAGCGTCAGCCGCTGACCCCACTTCAGCGGCTCCGACAGCACCACGTCCCTGCCGGTCACCTCGTTCCGCACCCGGTACTCGGGGATCTCCGTGTGCGCGTGCCCCACCAGGACCGCGTCGATCCCCGGCACCTGCTCCGCCACCAGAGCCGCCGCGTTCTCCACGTACGGCAACTGGTCCCCGTACGACGACGTCCCGCTCGAACCCGAATGGGCCGACACGATCACCACGTCCGCCCCCATCGACCGCAGCCGCGGCACGTACTTCGCCGCCTGCTCCTCCAGCCCCGGGAACGTCATCCTCCCCTGCACGTGCGCCCTGTCCCAGATCGCGATCCCCGGGTTCGTCAGCCCCAGCACCGCCACCTTCACGTCCCGCCCGCACGGCGTCCGCAGCCGGTGCATGCTGTACGGCGGGAACGCCGGCCGCAACGACCGCGCGTCCAGCGCGTTCGCCCCCAGCAACGGGAAGTCGCACTGCTCCTCGAACTTCCGCAGCACCTCGATCCCGTAGTTGAACTCGTGGTTCCCCAGCGCCGCCGCGTCGTACCCGATCGCGTTCATCGCCTGCGCCATCGGGTGCACCGGCCCCCGCCGCGCCGTGATCGGGTCCACCTT
The DNA here is from genome assembly GCF_042900645.1 of Streptomyces sp. NPDC012888. Classification (NCBI taxonomy): domain Bacteria; kingdom Bacillati; phylum Actinomycetota; class Actinomycetes; order Kitasatosporales; family Streptomycetaceae; genus Streptomyces; species Streptomyces sp. NPDC012888. Next base: position 375,898 of record NZ_JBIBBM010000001.1, read on the forward strand.
CGCGTAGTAGTACGACAGCTGCGTCCCCTGGATCGTGTCACCCGCGTCGATCAGCAGGGTGTTCCCCCGGCCGCGCTCCGCCCGCACCCGCTCCACCAGCGTCGAGATCTTCGCCAGACCCACGTCGTTGTGCGCCTTGTCGTCGAACTCCCGGTCCGTGAAGTAGTCCCAGTTGAAGACGTTCCCGTGCAGATCGGTCGTCCCCATCACCGTGAACGCGTACGTCCGCGGCCGCGCCCCGCGCCCCGGCTCCGCGGCGGCCGCCGCCGGAGCGGCCCCCGTCCCGGCCAGCGCCACGGCCGCCCCCGTCACGGCCGAACTCCCCAGGAACTTCCTGCGGTCGAAACCCATACCCAACTCCCTCATGAGGCCTCATCAACATCAGCGTGCGTTGCACAACGCGCGTAGATTCTGCCCCCGAACGGGCGACGGTGCGAGAGTGGCCCCATGACCCAGGAAGCGGCACACCAGCCCTACGGAACCCCCGAAGTGCCCCGCGTCGCCGTCCGCGGCGAGGCGCACCTCGAAGTCGACCCCGAGATCGCCCGCATCGGCATCACCGTCAACGCCCGCGGCACCGACCGCCGCACCGCCCTCGAAGACCTCACCCGCCGCAACAACACCGTCCTCGACCTCCTCAAGAGCTACGGCGAACCCGTCGAGAAGATCGAGACCGGCGCCTTCTCCATCACCCCCGAACTCACCCGCCACGGCCGCGGCGAACGCGTCCGCGCCTACCACGGCCGCGTCCACATCACCGCCGAACTCAACGACTTCACCGCACTCGGCGAACTCACCACCCGCCTCGCCGACCTCGAACTCACCCGCGTCGACGGCCCCTGGTGGGCCCTGCGCCCCGACTCGCCGGCCCACGGCCGGGCCCGCCGCCAAGCCGTACTCGAAGCCGTACAGCGCGCCCGGGAGTACGCCGAAGCCCTCGGCGCCGACCTCGCCGCCCTCATCGAACTCGCCGACCTCGGCGCCGACAACGCCGTCCCCGTCGCCATGGCAGCCCCCGGCGGCGCCATGCGCGCCATGGCCTTCGGCGCCGCCGAGGACACCGCCCCGCCCCTCGACCTCGAACCCCAGCGCCAGACCGTCCACGCCCAGGTCAACGCCCGCTTCACGATGACCCCGCCACGACTGTAGAACCCGGCGTTCCGGGGGTGCTCATCCGAGCACCCCCTCGCCCATTCAACAATTGTCAACAACCTTTTCCCCAAAGGTGGTTGAGTGGACATCAGGAGCCCATTCGCTACTGCCTGGTAGGGCATACGCTCGCCCCATGCGCCGAGCGAAAATCGTATGCACCCTGGGGCCCGCCACCGACTCGTACGACCAGATCGAAGCCCTGGTCCAAGCCGGAATGGACATCGCCCGCCTCAACCTCAGCCACGGCACCTACGCCGAACACGAGGAGCGCTACCAGCGCGTACGAAAGGCCTCCGACGAGACCGGCCGCAGCGTCGGCATCCTCGCCGATCTTCAAGGCCCGAAGATCCGCCTCGGCCGATTCCGCGAAGGCCCCGTACTACTCGAACGCGGCGACACCTTCACCATCACCACCGAAGACCACCAGGGCGACCGCCACACCTGCGGCACCACCTACCAGGGCCTCGCCGCCGACGTCACCCCCGGCGAACGCATCCTCGTCGACGACGGCCGCGTCACCCTCGAAGTCACCTCCGTCGACGGCCCCCACGTCCACACCACCGTCATCGAAGGCGGCATGGTCTCCGACCACAAGGGCCTCAACCTCCCCGGCGTCGCCGTCTCCGTCCCCGCCCTCTCCGACAAGGACGTCGAAGACCTCCGCTGGGCCCTCCGCACCGGCGCCGACGTCATCGCCCTCTCCTTCGTCCGCAACGCCGCCGACATCAAGGACGTCCACCGCATCATGGACGAGGAGGGCCGCCGCCTCCCCGTCATCGCCAAGATCGAGAAGCCCCAGGCCGTCGACAACATCGACGAGATCGTCGCCGCCTTCGACGGCATCATGGTCGCCCGCGGCGACCTCGGCGTCGAAATGCCCCTGGAACAGGTCCCGATCGTCCAGAAGCGCGCCATCAAACTCGCCAAGCGCAACGCCAAGCCGGTCATCGTCGCCACCCAGATGCTCGACTCGATGATCGACAACAGCCGGCCCACCCGCGCCGAGGCCTCCGACGTCGCCAACGCCGTCATCGACGGCACCGACGCAGTCATGCTCTCCGGCGAGACCAGCGTCGGCACCTACCCCGTCGAGACCGTCCGCACCATGGCCCGCATCGTCGAGGCCGCCGAAGAGGACATCCTCGCCAAGGGCCTCCCGCCCCTCACCGAACGCAACAAGCCCCGCACCCAGGGCGGAGCCGTCGCCCGCGCCGCCGCCGAGATGGGCGACTTCCTCGGCGCCAAGTTCCTCGTCGCCTTCACCCAGAGCGGCGACACCGTCCGCCGCCTCTCCCGCTACCGCTCCCCGATCCCCCTCCTCGCCTTCACCCCCGACCCGGCCACCCGCTCCCAGCTCAACCTCACCTGGGGCGTCGAGACCTTCCTCGGCCCGCACGTGGACTCCACGGACGCGATGGTCGCCCAGGTGGACGAGGAACTCCTCCGCATCGGCCGCTGCGTCCCCGGCGACGTGGTCGTCATCACCGCCGGCTCCCCGCCCGGCGTCGCCGGCACCACGAACCTGGTCCGCATCCACCACATCGGCGACCCGGACCACTGACCGGCCCCGGCCCGGCCCCGAGGTCAGTACTTGGGGCCGACGTGGGCGTCCATCAGCGCGACGGACGCCCGTCGGGCGACCGAGATGTTGTAGGCGTTCGTCTGCTTCCACTCGACGCCGAGTCGGTCGAGGGTGTCGGTGAAGAGGCGAAGGATGTCGCCGGAGTGGTTGGTGAAGAAGTAGCGCGGATATTCGTAGCGCTTGCCCGTGCGGACGGTCCAGTTGGTGATCCGGCACCCGTCGGAATGGATCAGGCCACGGATGAATTCCCAGGGATGGGCATCGACGATCGCCTGCTGCCAGGGTTCGAGTGTGATGCGCCGCTCGTGCTTCTTGCCCGGCCCGTGCTGAGGAAACAGGCAGACCCAGTGCCGGGTGTACGACTTCACCTCGATGCATCCATTCCTCTGGACGCGGCTGACGCTCGGCAAGGCCATGACGCTTTTCATGGCCTGCCCAGCGGCGTCTACCAGTCCGGCCCAGGAGGCGGTGCAGAAGATCGATAAGTGGTGCTGCTTCGGCTTGGAGACGATGTGCCCGTCACCGAGATAGAGGCCGAGTAGGTACGCGTAAGCGGCGGAGTCAAGTTCGCGGCCCAGGCATCGAGGGCAGTCCGTGGGTCGCTCGTACGTGATGCCCCGAAGCTTTCGGTCTTGGTGCAACCACCAGCCGACGGTACCGCGCGGCACGTTGAGCTGCTCGGCTACGGCCCGGTTGGTCAGGCCTTGCCTCAGGAGGTGGAGCGCGTGCTCGCGCGTGGACGGTGCGTGTTCCATGCCCACGAGCCTCGGTGTCTTTCGCCCGCTTGGCGGATCTTCGAAGAAACGTTCACCGCGACGAGTGAAGATCGCCATTCATGTTGGCGACCTTGGAATTGAAGGAGAAGTACCCCGGGTCGGATTCGAACCGACGCTGTATGGGTTTTGAATCCATGGCCTCTACCGCTGGGCTACCGGGGCCCCTTCGAAACGAAGGATACCTAACACCCTCCGTGCATCAAACATACAGGAGCTAGGTAGTCTCGTGGGAGCAGTACTGCCCCGCCCCAAGGAGCCAACCGTGACCGCCGAGCACGAGTCGACGCCCACGCCCGACGCCGACCAGTCGCACGTTCCCCCGCTGACGACGCGGGTCGTCATCGCCGAGGACGAGGCGCTCATCCGGCTCGACCTCAAGGAGATGCTGGAGGAGGAGGGCTACTCCGTGGTCGGGGAGGCCGGGGACGGGCAGACGGCCGTGGAGCTGGCGCGCGAGCACAAGCCGGACCTGGTGATCCTCGACGTGAAGATGCCCGTGCTCGACGGCATCTCCGCGGCGGAGAAGATCGCGGGGGAGTCGATCGCGCCGGTGCTGATGCTGACCGCCTTCTCGCAGCGGGACCTGGTGGAGCGCGCCCGGGACGCCGGGGCCATGGCGTACCTGGTGAAGCCGTTCAGCAAGAGCGACGTGGTGCCGGCCATCGAGATGGCGGTGTCGCGGTTCTCGGAGCTGAAGGCGCTGGAGAAGGAGGTCGCCGACCTCGCCCAGCGGCTGGAGACGCGCAAGCTGGTGGACCGGGCGAAGAGCGTGCTGCAGACGCAGTACGGGCTGTCGGAGCCGGCGGCGTTCCGGTGGATCCAGAAGACGTCGATGGACCGGCGGATGTCGATGCAGCAGGTGGCGGAGGCGGTCATCGAGGACGCCGAGGAGAAGAAGAACGCGGCGAAGCAGTAGCGCGCAGCGGAAGCGAACGGCAGAAGGGCCCGCCTCCCCCGAGGGAGGCGGGCCCTTCCGTGTGCGTGGCGGGGGTCAGTCCTCGCCGAGGTAGGCCTTGCGGACGTCCTCGTTGACGAGGAGGTCGCGGCCGGGGCCGGTCAGGACGACCTTGCCGATCTCCATGACGTGGCCCTGGTCGGCCAGGGAGAGTGCGGCCTGGGCGTTCTGCTCGACCAGGAGGATGGTCGTGCCCTGGGCCTTGAGCTCGCTGATGGTGGCCATGATCTTCTGCATCATGAGCGGGGAGAGGCCCATGGAGGGCTCGTCGAGCATGAGCAGCTTGGGCTGGGACATGAGGGCCCGGCCCATGGCGAGCATCTGCTGCTCGCCGCCCGAGAGGGTGCCGGCGGCCTGCTTGCGGCGTTCGCCCAGGATGGGGAAGAGGTCGTAGGCGCGCTGGACGTCCTTCGCGATGCCTTCCTTGTCCTTGCGGAGGAAGGCGCCGAGGAGGAGGTTGTCCTCGATCGTCATGCGCGGGAAGATGTGCCGCCCCTCGGGGGAGTGGGCGAGTCCCAGCGAGACGATGTTGTGGGCGGGGACCTTCTTGAGGGACCGGCCCTGGAACTTGATCTGGCCGCCCTTGGGCTTGATGAGGCCGGAGAGGGTGCGCAGGGTGGTGGTCTTGCCGGCGCCGTTGGTGCCGATGAGGGTGACGATCTGGCCCTCTTCGACGCTGAAGGAGATTCCCTTGACGGCTTCGATCTTGCCGTAGGCGACGCGGAGGTCCTCGACCTCCAGGAGTGCGGTCACTTGGCCTCTCCGTCCTTGCTGGTGGTGCTGTCGGCCTCGGTGGCCGGCTCCGCGTCCTCGTCCGGGTCGGACTCCGGGTCGGACTCCGGGTCGGACTCCGGGGCGGTGTCCGCGTCCGGGGCCGGCTCCGCGTCGGCGTCGGCGTCCGTGTCGGCGTCCGTGGCGGCGATGGCCTCGGCGGCTTCGATCTCGGCGGCCTCGACCTCGGCGACCTCCTCGGCGCCGGGGGCGCCTTCGAAGGGCTCGCCGAGGTAGGCGGCGATGACGCGCTCGTCGCTCTGGACCTCGGCGGCGGTGCCCTCGATGAGCTTCTCGCCTTGGACGAGGCAGGCCACGCGGTCGCAGAGGTTGAAGATGAAGCGCATGTCGTGCTCGATGACGAGGACGGCGATGCCCTTGTCCCGGATGGCGAAGATGAGTTCTTCGGTGGCCCGGGTTTCCTGGGGGTTCATGCCGGCGGTGGGCTCGTCCAGGAGGATCAGGCCGGGGTCGCTGGCGAGGGCCCGGGCGATCTCCAGCTTGCGCTGCTCGCCGTAGGGGAGGTTGCGGGAGAGGTGGTCGGCCTTGTGGGCCAGCCCGATGAACTCCAGGAGTTCCATGGCCCGCTCGCGGCTGGCGGCTTCCTCCTTGTGGAAGCCGGGCAGGCGCAGCATGGCGGACCAGAGGCCCTCCTTGGTGCGGGTGTGGCGTCCGACGAGGACGTTCTCCAGGACCGTCATGTTGTTGAAGAGACGGATGTTCTGGAAGGTGCGGGCGATGCCGGCCGCGGTGACCTTGAAGGACTTGGGCGGCAGGACGGTGCCCTTGTAGCGGACCTCGCCCTCGGTGGGGATGTAGAGGCCGGTGAGGCAGTTGAAGAACGTGGTCTTGCCGGCGCCGTTGGGGCCGATGAGGCCGACGATCTCGCCGCTGTTGACGGTGAGGTCGACGTTCTTGACGGCGGTGAGGCCGCCGAACCGCATGGTGACGCCACGAGCGTCCAGGACGGTCTCCGCCGGTGCGGCGGTGGTGGTGGTCGTCATGGGTCAGGCCCCTGTCTTGCCGAGGACTGTGGGCGCTTCCAGGTCCTTGTGGAGTTCGAGCTGGTTGCGCCGGTTGGGGATGAGGCCTTCGGGGCGCAGGCGCATCAGGATGACGAGCGCGATGCCGAAGGCGAGGAGCTGGAACTCGCCGAGGGACTGGAGCTTGTTGGGGAGCAGGAAGAGGAGTGCTCCGCCGACGAGCGGTCCGGAGATGGTGCCCATTCCGCCGAGGACGACGGCGGCGAGGAGGAAGGCGGAGTTCGGCGGGACGGCGTTGGCGAACACGTACTGGTCGGGGGTGACCGTGTAGTTGACGTGTGCCTGTACGGCTCCGGCGAAGCCGGCGAGGGTGGCGCCGAGGGCGAAGGCGATGAGCTTGACGCGGAAGCCGTTGATGCCCATGGCTTCGGCGGCGGTCTCGTCCTCGCGGATGGCGACCCAGGCGCGGCCGATGCGGGATTCGGCGCTCCGGCGGAAGACCAGGACCACCAGGAGGGTGATCAGGAGCATCAGCAGGAAGTAGTTGGCGAAGCGGCCGATGGTGAATCCGGCGATGGTGTGGGCGGCGCCGAAGTCGAACCCGAAGAGGTTGATGTTGGGGATGCCGGCGATGCCGTTGGGGCCGTTGGTGATGTCCGGGCCGGAGACACCGTCGAGGTTGTTCATCGAGATGCGGAAGATCTCTCCGAAGCCGAGGGTGACGATGGCCAGGTAGTCGCCGCGGAGGCGGAGGGTCGGGGCGCCGATGAGAACGCCGAAGACCATGGAGGCGACGGCTCCGATGAGGAGGGCCGCCCAGAAGGGCATGTGGACGCCGAACGGCGAGTTCGGGGAGCCGGAGACCAGGGCCGCGGTGTAGGCGCCGACGCCGAGGAAGGCGACGTATCCGAGGTCGAGGAGGCCGGTGAGGCCGACGACGATGTTCAGGCCGAGGGCGACGGTGGCGAAGATGAGGATGTTGACGCCGAGGGTCGCGTACTGGTCGTCGGTCTGGGTGAGGGGGAAGGCGGCGGCTGCGGCGAAGGCGCCGACGAGGGCGACGTTGCGGTGCTTGGCGGTGAGCGCGGTGAAGCGGGCCACCAGGCCGGCCTTGCTGAGGGCGCCGAAGCCGAAGCCGGCGGTGATCAGGAAGCCGATGAAGAGTTCCTGGTACGGCGTGGTGATGCCGTAGGTGAAGACGCCGAGGGCGAGGGCCAGGACGGCGGCGATGATCAGGATCTCGACGGAGCCGGGGAGGGCGCGGGCCGGGGCCGGGGTGCCTGCGGAGAAGGCGGCCTTGACGGTGGTCCAGCGGTTGCCGGCGTCGTGCTTGAACGTGTCCCAGGCGCCGTCGTCGGGGTCGGCTCCTTCGAGCGCGGGGCGCTTGAAGGGGAGCGCGAGGGCGCCGAGGAGGGCGATGAGGGTGGTGAGGGCGACGACGGCGCCGCCGGGCTCGAGGTCGACGAGGGCGCCGAGCTTCAGGATGATCGCGAGGTCGGTGTACCAGGCGGTCGCGAAGGCGGCGAGGGCGGCGAGCTTGATGGCGGCGTCGGCGCCGGCGGGGGCGAGCCAGCCGAGGCCCTTGACGCCGTAGGAGGCGAGGCCGAAGAGGGCGGTGAGGGCGCCGCCGACGAGGACGAGCCACTGCAGGCCGCCGGGGTAGCCGTAGACGGTGAGGTCACCGGGGAAGGCTGCGGTCCAGGTCCAGGAGAGGAAGCAGGAGGCGACGGTGAGGAGGCCGCCGGCGGTGGCGAGGGCGCGGCCGGTCTTCTCGGGGATGCCGATGAAGCCCTTCTCCCGGTCCTCGGTGGTGTCGTTCTTCGCGGTGTCCGCGGTGATGGTCGTCATGGTTCTCACGCCCTGTCCGCAACGCGCTCGCCCAGCAGGCCCTGTGGCCGGAAGAGGAGTACGAGGATGAGGAGGACGAACGCCCAGGTGTTGCCCCAGGACTGTCCGCCGAGCTGCTGCATGCCGGGGATCTCGTCGATGTAGACGGTGGTGAGGGTCTCGGCGAGGCCGAGGACCAGGCCGCCGATCATGGCGCCGTAGATGTTCCCGATGCCGCCGAGGACGGCGGCGGTGAAGGCCTTGAGGCCGAGGATGAAGCCCATGCGGTAGTTGACTTCGCCGTACTTGAGGCCGTACGCGACGGCTCCGACGGCGGCGAAGGCGGCGCCGAGGGCGAAGGCGACCGTGATGATGCGGTCGGTGTTGATGCCCATCAGCTTGGCGGTGTCGGGGTCCTGCGCGGTGGCCTGCATGCCGCGGCCGGTGCGGGTCTTCTTGACGAAGAAGCCGAGGAACGCCATGGAGACGGGGGCGGCGATCAGCAGGAAGAGGTCACCGGTCTGGATGGTGATGTTGCCGATGTGGAAGGGGCCGCCGGGGATGTGCGGGAAGACGAGGGAGGACCGCGCGTCGGGGTACCAGGCCCATACGGCCTGCTGGAGGACGATGGAGAGGCCGATGGCGGTGATGAGCGGCGCGAGCCGGGGGGCGTTGCGCAGGGGCCGGTAGGCGAAGCGTTCGGCGCCGACGGCTATGAGGGTGGCGACGATGATGGCGCCTATGAGCATGAGGGGCAGGGCGACCCACATGGTGGTGCCGGTGGGGAGCATCAGCCAGACCGTGAGGGCTCCGAACCCACCGGTCATGAAGATCTCGCCGTGGGCGAAGTTGATGAGCTGGACGATGCCATAGACCATCGTGTAGCCGATGGCGACGAGCCCGTACATGGATCCCAGTAGCAGGCCGTTGACCAGCTGTTGCGGCAGTTCGTGCACCGCAGTCCTCCGAGTCTTTCGACGGATGTGACACCGCGCGGGGCGCTTGGTGGTGCGCGCCCCGCGCGGCAGGTGTGGGTGGGTGCCGGCCCGGTCAGTGGGCCGGCGGGAGGTGGGTCAGCCGCCGTAGGTGCCGGACTCGACCGACTTCCACTCGGTGCCCTCGACCTTGTAGACGGTCAGCTGCTTGTTGGTGGCGTCGCCGAACTCGTCGAAGGAGACCTTGCCGGTCACGCCCTCGAAGGAGACGTTCTGGACGGCTTCCAGGACCTTGGCGCGGGCGCCCTCGGGGAGCTTGCCGCCGTTGCCCTCGACGACCTTCTTGACGGCCTCGATGACGGCCCAGGCGGAGTCGTAGGAGTAGCCGCCGTAGGCAGCGAACGGGTCCTTGTAGCCGGCCTTGGTGTAGTTGGCGATGAACTCCTTGGCCGAGGGGAGGGTCTCGACCGGGGCGCCGACGGAGGTGGCGAGGTCGCCGGCGGACTTGGCGCCGGCCAGCTCGACGTACTTCTTGTCGTAGATGCCGTCGCCGCCGACGAGCGGGATGTTGGCGCCGGTGTCCTTGATCTGCTTGCTGAGCGGGCCGGCCGCGGGGTACTCGCCGCCGTAGTAGACGACGTCGGCGCCGGAGTTCTTGACCTCGGTCACGATGGCCGAGAAGTCCTTGGACTCGGGGTCGATGTGGCCCTCGCCGGCGACCTGGCCGCCGAGCTTGGTGAACTCGCCCTTGAAGGTCCCGGCGAGGCCGGCGCCGTAGGTCTTCTTGTCATCGATGATGAAGACCTTCTTCTTGCCCGCCTTGTTGTAGAGGTACTGCGCCGCGAACGGGCCCTGGATGGCGTCCGTGGTGGCGGTGCGGAAGTAGCTCTTGTAGGTGCGGACCTTGGTGCCCTCGGCCCACTTGGGGCCCTGGGTCAGCGAGGGGCTGGTGTTGGCCGGGGAGATCTGGGCCAGCTTGGCGTCGTCGAAGACCTTCTGCATGGCCTCGGAGACGGAGGAGTTCAGCGGGCCGACGACGCCGAGGACGTCCTTGTTGGCGACGAGCTTGGTGGCGTTCTGCTGGCCGGAGGAGGCCTGCGCCTGGTCGTCGAGGGCCTCGACCTTGAAGGTCACGCCGGGGACGTACTTCTTCTCGTTCGCCGTCTTGGCGGCGAGGTCGGCCGAGTTCTTGATGCCCAGGCCGAGGGCGGAGAGGTCACCGGTCAGCGGGGCGTCGACACCGATGACGACCGTGACGTCGCCGGCGTTGCCGCCGGCCTTGTTGCCCTCGTCGCGCGATCCACAGGCGGAGAGCGTGAGGGCTCCCGCGGCGAGCGCGGCGGTCACGGCAATGAGCTTACGTTGACGCACGATCAGTCCTTTCCAGGCACGGCGTCCCCCCTGGGACGCACCGAGTCGAACGCGGGAGACCGAACTGAAAGGAATCCGGTGGTCGCGGTGACTGGCCGTGACTCTAGGCCGCGGACCGGAGGATATGGAGGGCTCAGGCCAATGATGTGACGCTCTTGTTATGCCACGCCGTAATACATAGCGAACTGTGGGGGCGGAACGGGCGAATTCCGGGCGGTTCGTCGTGTCTGCATGCTGAGACGGTGCAGGAGTGTCAGGTGGTTTGAGTGCTGACTCCCCAGGACTGTAGCGGGCTTTGCTCATGACCCCGGCTGACCGGCTTGATCTCGTTCTGCGGGACAGGCCCTGCTCAGGGCGACGGAAAGATCCATCGCATATCGGTCACCGAGGATGTAAGTGTGGGGCTCTTTCGTGAATCCATTACTGAGGGTTACCTCCAAAAGTGGGAATCGAGAATTCCGTGCCACATGCACGCAATCGACCACCTGAATGTCCACGGTCACGTCCTGTGCCTCCCCGGCCGCCACCGCGACCGGCAGTGACGGCCGGACCGACATGCGCAGGGCGCGCGAGGGCTGGGTGATCCGCTCGACGCTCACCCTCGGCCCGGCGGAGGTGCGGATACGGACGGTGAAGGAGAACGCGGAGCCCGCCGGAGCCGGCCGCACCGGATCGCCGTAGCTGAACGACACCAGCTGGGAGGGGGCCGGCGGCGGCATCGGGTGCGACTTCGGCGCCGGCCCGGGCCGGGCGGCCCAGTACAGGCCGCCCGCCGCGCAGGCGACGACCAGCAGGGCGGCGGCCGCCCGGGCCCGGCGGCCGTGCAGGGGTGGCGGCAGGGCCGGGCGGGGGAGCGGCGGCGGCCGCTCGGCGGTGCCCTCCCCGGCTTCGACGGGGCCAATGCCGCTCACGTCCAGGGACCGCCGGTCGGATCGCCGGAGCGGTGGCGTTCGGCGCAGCGCAGCCCGGCGTCGCGGGCGGCCCGCTCGCGGGCGGCGGCGGGGCCGTGGGTCCGTTCGGTGGCGCGGGCGGTGGCGACGACCTCGCGCAGGATGTCGTACTGACCCCCCGACAGTCCCATGGCCTGGTAGTCGAGTTGGCCCTGCGGGCCGCCGTCGAGGAGCACGGTGGCCCAGTGCGTGATCAGGGCGGTGCACACCTCGCGCGGGGCGGTGGGGCGCGGGGCGGAGGTGCCGGCCTCCGGGGGCCCCGTGCGGCCGGAGGAGGGTCGTGGGGCGGCGTCGCCGGAGGTGTCCGCGCAGCCGGTCAGGGGCACGGCGAGGAGCGCCGCCGCGCATGCCGTGCGGACGGCCGTCCGGCCGAGCCGCGGTACCGGTTGCGTACCCATGCGGGAACGCTAGACCGGCACCGGCCCGGTGACAACGGTCAGGCGCCGGCGGGCTGTTGGCCGTCCGCGTCGCGCAGCAGGCAGGTCAGGCGCGCGGTGCAGACGCGCTTGTCCTGTTCGTCGGTGACGACGATCTCGTACGTGGCCGTGGAGCGGCCCCGGTGGACCGGCGTGGCGGTGCCGGTGACCAGGCCGGAGCGCACGCCCCGGTGGTGGGTGCAGTTGAGGTCGACCCCGACGGCGATCTTCGTGTGGCCGCCGTGCAGCATGGCGCCGACCGAGCCGAGGGTCTCGGCCAGTACCGCGGAGGCGCCGCCGTGCAGCAGCCCGTACGGCTGGGTGTTGCCCTCCACCGGCATGGTGCCCACGACGCGGTCGGCGGCGGCCTCCAGGATGCGGATGTCCATCCGCTCGCCGAGGTGGCCGGCCGAGAACAACGAGGGCAGGTCAATGCCCAGGGCTGCGTACTCGTCGAGGACCTCCTGCGGGAACTTCACCGCGTGCTGCTCGCCCATGGGGCCGTCTCCGATCTCTGTGGAGTCAACGTTCGTTAACAGACACTTCCTATCAGCCTACTGAGCGGGCGCTTACCGGGGGGTGGGTTCGAACCGGACGATCACGGACTTGCTGGCCGGGGTGTTGCTCACGTCCGCCGTCGAGTCCAGCGGGACCAGCACGTTCGTCTCCGGGTAGTAGGCGGCCGCACAGCCGCGGGCGGTCGGGTAGTGCACCACCCGGAAGCCGGGCGCCCGCCGCTCCACCCCGTCCTTCCACTCGCTCACCAGGTCGGTGTACGCGCCGTCGGCCAGGCCCAGCTCGGCCGCGTCGGCCGGGTGCACCAGCACCACGCGGCGCCCGCCGGTGATGCCCCGGTAGCGGTCGTCGAGCCCGTAGATCGTGGTGTTGTACTGGTCGTGGCTGCGCAGGGTCTGCAGCAGCAGCCGGCCCTCCGGCACCCTCGGGTACTCCACCGGCGCGGCCGTGAAGTTCGCCTTGCCGGTCTTCGTCGGGAAGCGGCGCTCGTCGCGAGGGGCGTGCGGCAGGGTGAACCCGCCGGGCCGGGCGACGCGGGCGTTGAAGTCCTCGAAGCCGGGCACGACCCGGGCGATCCGGTCCCGGACGGCGGCGTAGTCCCGCTCGAACTCCTCCCACGGGGTCCGCGACGCCGCACCCAGCACGGCCCGCGCCATCCGCGCCACGATGGCCGGCTCGGACAGCAGGTGCGGGGAGGCAGGCGGGAGGTTGCCGCGCGAGGCGTGCACCATCCCCATCGAGTCCTCGACGGTCACGAACTGCCTGCCGGAGGCCTGGACGTCCCGGTCGCTGCGGCCCAGGGTGGGCAGGATCAGCGCGCGCCGGCCGGTGACCGCGTGCGAGCGGTTGAGCTTGGTCGACACGTGCACGGTCAGCGCGGCCCGGCGCACCGCGGCCTCGGTGACCTCCGTGTCGGGGGTGGCGCCGACGAAGTTGCCGCCCATGGCGAAGAGGACCTTGGCCCGGCCGTCGCGCAGCGCCTCGATGGCCCGGACCACGTCGTAGCCGTGGTGCCGGGGCGAGGTGATCTCGAACTCCCTGTCCAGGGCGTCGAGGAAGGCGGGAGCCGGACGCTCGAAGATCCCCATGGTGCGGTCGCCCTGCACGTTGGAGTGGCCGCGGACCGGGCATACGCCCGCACCCGGGCGGCCGATCGCGCCGCGCAGCAGCAGCAGGTTGACCACCTCGCGGATGGTGGCGACCGCGTGCTTGTGCTGGGTCAGGCCCATCGCCCAGCAGACGATGGTCCGCTCCGAGGCGACGACCATCGCCAGGGCCCGCTCGATGTCGGCGCGGTCCAGGCCGGTCGCGGTGAGGGTCTCCTCCCAGTCGGCCGACTTCGCGGCGGCCGCGAACTCCTCGTACCCGTGGGTGTGCTCCCGGACGAACTCCTCGTCGACCGCGCCCGCCTCGATGACCAGCTTGTTCAGCAGGCGGAAGAGGGCCTGGTCGCCGCCGATGCGGATCTGCAGGAAGAGGTCGTTGAGCGGGGTGCCGCGCAGCATGCCGAGCGGGGTCTGCGGGTTCTTGAACCGCTCCATGCCGGCCTCGGGCAGCGGGTTCACCGAGATGATCTTCGCGCCGGACGCCTTGGCCCGCTCCAGCGCCGACAGCATGCGGGGGTGGTTGGTGCCCGGGTTCTGCCCGGCGACGATGATCAGGTCGGCCCGGTGCAGGTCCTCCAGCAGCACGCTGCCCTTGCCGATGCCGATCGTCTCCGTCAGCGCCGAGCCGGAGGACTCGTGGCACATGTTGGAGCAGTCCGGCAGGTTGTTGGTGCCGAACTCGCGGGCGAACAGCTGGAACAGGAACGCCGCCTCGTTGCTGGTGCGTCCCGAGGTGTAGAAGAGGGCCTCGTCGGGGGAGTCCAGCGCCGCCAGCTCCTCCGCGATGATCGCGAACGCCCGCTCCCAGGACACCGCCTCGTACCGGTCGGCGCCCTCCGGCAGGTACACCGGCTGCGTGATCCGGCCCTGCTGGCCCAGCCAGTACCCGGAGCGGCCGGCCAGCTCGGACACCGGGTGCGCGGCGAAGAACTCCGGGGTGACCCGGCGCAGCGTCGCCTCCTCCGCCACCGCCTTGGCGCCGTTCTCGCAGAACTCGGCGGCGTGCCGCTCCTCGCCCTCCGGCCAGGCGCAGCCGGGACAGTCGAACCCGTCCTTCTGGTTGACCTTGAGCAGGGTGCGGGCGGTCCGGGCCAGCCCCATCTGCTCGCGCGCGATGCGCAGGGTGTGCCCGATGGCGGGAAGGCCGGCCGCGGCGTGCTTGGGGGGCGCGACCTGCGGCGCGTCCTGGACCGGATCACCTGCGGGCGGCTTGGTCGCCATGGCGCTCCCCTTCGAGCGGTACGTGCGTGTGCGGCGGGCGGTGCCCACTCCGATCCTTTCACGTCCGTGCCGGACGGTCGCCGGGACCGGGGCGCCGGAATTGTCGGCGGGGCGGCCTAGGATCGGTGGCGTGGCAGAGACAGCATCGAAGAAGACCGAAGACAAGAACGCAGCCGACCGCCCCCGCCTGATGCTCATGGACGGGCACTCCCTGGCGTACCGGGCGTTCTTCGCGCTGCCCGCGGAGAACTTCACCACCGCGACGGGGCAGCCGACCAACGCCATCTACGGCTTCGCGTCGATGCTGGCGAACACGCTGCGCGACGAGGCGCCCACGCACTTCGCGGTGGCGTTCGACGTGTCGCGCAAGACGTGGCGCTCCCAGGAGTTCCCCGAGTACAAGGCGAACCGCTCCAAGACCCCCGACGAGTTCAAGGGGCAGGTCGAGCTGATCGGCGAGCTGCTGGACGCGATGGGCGTGCCCCGGTTCGCCGTCGACGGCTACGAGGCCGACGACGTGATCGCCACCCTGGCCACCCAGGCCGAGGCCCTGGGCTACGAGGTGCTGATCGTCACCGGCGACCGGGACTCCTTCCAGCTGGTCTCCGAGCACACCACCGTCCTCTACCCGACCAAGGGCGTCTCCGAGCTCACCCGCTTCACCCCGGAGAAGGTCCAGGAGAAGTACGGGCTCACCCCCGACCAGTACCCGGACTTCGCCGCCCTGCGCGGCGACCCCTCCGACAACCTGCCCGGCATCCCCGGCGTCGGCGAGAAGACCGCCGCGAAGTGGATCAACCAGTTCGGATCCTTCGCCGAGCTGGTCGAGCGGGTCGAGGAGGTCAAGGGCAAGGCCGGGCAGAACCTCCGCGACCACCTCGAAGCGGTCAAGATGAACCGCGTCCTGACCGAGATGGTCAAGGACGTCGAGCTGGGCCGGGGCCCCGCCGACCTGGTCCGCGCCCCCTACGACCGCAAGGCCGTCACCGGCGTCCTGGACGTCCTGGAGATCCGCAACGCCTCCCTGCGGGAGCGGCTCCTCGCCGTCGACCCCGGCGCCGAGCAGGCCGCCGTGGCGCCGCCCGCGCCCGCCGTCGCACTCGACGGCTCCGTGCTGGGCGCCGGCGAACTCGCCCCCTGGCTGGCGGACCACGCCGGACAGGTCCTCGGCGTGGTCACCGTCGACAGCTGGGCGCTGGGCGCCGGCAACGTTAGCGAGATCGCGCTGGCCGCCGCCGGAGGCGCCGCCGCCTGGTTCCGGCCCTCCGACCTGGACGAGACCGACGAGCGGGCCCTCACCGCCTGGCTCGCCGACGCCGCCCGCCCCAAGGTCGTCCACAACGCCAAGAACCTCTGGCGGGTCCTGCCCGAGCACGGCTGGCCCGCCCTCGCCGGGGTCACCATGGACACCGCCCTGGCCGCCTACCTGGTCAAGCCGGGACGCCGCTCCTTCGCGCTGGACGCGCTGTCCGTGGAGTACCTCGGGCGCGAGCTCGCCCCCGCGGCCGCCGACGGCCAGCTCGCCTTCGGGATGGACGACACCGCCGAGGCCGAGGCGCTGATGGCGCAGGCCCGCGCCGTACTGGACCTCGGCGAGGCCTTCACCGGCAAGCTGGAGGAGGTCGGCGCCACCGCCCTGCTGCACGACATGGAGCTGCCCACCTCCGAGCTGCTGGCCCGGATGGAGCGCTACGGCATCGCCGCCGACCGGGAACACCTGGAGGCCATGGAGCAGCAGTTCGCCGGGGCCGTCCAGCAGGCCGTCAAGGAGGCGCACGCCGCGGTCGGGCACGAGTTCAACCTCGGCTCGCCCAAGCAGCTCCAGGAAGTCTTCTTCGGAGAGCTGGACCTGCCCAAGACCAAGAAGACCAAGACCGGCTACACCACCGACGCCGACGCCCTGGCCTGGCTGGCCACCCAGACCGACCACGAACTGCCGGTGATCATGCTCCGGCACCGGGAGCAGGCCCGGCTGCGCTCCACCGTCGAAGGCCTGGTCAAGACCATCGCCGCGGACGGCCGGGTGCACACCACCTTCAGCCAGACCGTCGCCGCCACCGGCCGGCTGTCCTCCACCGACCCCAACCTGCAGAACGTGCCGGTGCGCACCGACGAGGGCCGGGCCATCCGCCGCGGCTTCGTCGTCGGCGAGGGCTTCGAGTCGCTGATGACCGCCGACTACAGCCAGATCGAACTGCGCGTCATGGCCCACCTCTCCGAGGACGAGGGCCTGATCGAGGCGTTCACCTCCGGCGAGGACCTGCACACCACCGTCGCCTCCCAGGTGTTCGCGGTGGAGCGGTCCGGCGTGGACGCCGAGATGCGCCGCAAGATCAAGGCCATGTCCTACGGCCTGGCCTACGGCCTGTCCGCGTTCGGCCTCTCCCAGCAGCTCGGCATCGAGCCCGCCGAGGCCCGGGGCCTGATGGAGACCTACTTCGAGCGGTTCGGCGGCGTCCGCGACTACCTGCGCCGCGTCGTCGACGAGGCCCGCGCCACCGGCTACACGGCGACCGTCTTCGGCCGCCGCCGCTACCTGCCCGACCTCAACAGCGACAACCGCCAGCGCCGGGAGGCCGCCGAGCGGATGGCGCTGAACGCCCCGATCCAGGGCACCGCCGCCGACATCGTCAAGGTCGCCATGCTCCGCGTGGACGCGGCCCTGGCCGAGGCCGGGCTGACCTCCCGGATGCTGCTCCAGGTCCACGACGAGATCGTGCTGGAGATCGCCCCCGGGGAACGCGACCGGGTCGAGGAGCTGGTCCGCCGCGAGATGGCCGCCGCCGTCGACCTGCGCGCCCCGCTGGACGTGTCCGTGGGCGTCGGCCCGGACTGGGAGTCCGCCGCGCACTGACCCGCCGGCGCCGCCGCACGCCCCCGGACGCCCGTCCCTACCGAACGCCGGTGGGGGCGGGCGTCCCCGTGCGGCGCCGCCGCCGCAGCCGGATCCGCGTCCGGATCCGCAGCAGTACGGAGTACAGGACGAGCCCGCCGATCAGGCCGGCGCCGGCACCGAAGCAGATCGTCGGGACGATGTCGACGGGCGTGTGCACCCGGTCGAAGTACGTGAAGAAGCGCGCCACCCGCAGCGCGGTCCCGACGGCCACGCACCCGCCGATCAGCGCGACCGCCCCCCACCGCTCGCCCCGGCCCAGCGGCGGCACGCCCGGCGGCACCGCCGGGGTCGCGGGGAGCCGGCGCCACGCCGACCCCAGGAACCAGAGGAGCGCCCCCGCCGCTAGCAGCGAACTGCCGTACTGCAGATAGGTGTAGAGCGGGAAGCCGCCGTAGTCGTCGGACAGCCACGGCCAGGTGTTCGTCCCGTACCGGTCCAGGTGCGTGAACGCGTCCCACACCACGTGCGTGGACGCACCCACCACCGCCGACACGTACAGCCGGCCCGCCGTAGCCGGCAGGCTCCGTCCCCGCAGGTCCTCACCGCGCAGCAGCGCGTACGCCCGGCCCCGGCGGGCGGCGGGCAGCAGCGCCACGAGCGGCTCCCGCAGCAGCAGCCAGCAGCCGACCAGGGCGGCCGTGACCAGCACGTCGACCGTCAGCACGCCGACGGGGGAGTGGGTGACCGAGCCGAAGCGCATCGCACCGGGCACCAGGCCCGCCGTGAAGTAGGTCATGTCCGGGGCGAAGGACCCGAGGACCAGGCCCGAGGCGAGGAACGGGCCGCGGCCCCGGCCGTCCCGCCGGACGCCCGGGAGCACGGCGGCGGCATGGCTGAGAGTGAACGGCATCGAACCTCTTTCCCACTTGACGGACCGGGCCAGTATGCGGGTCGGCCGCCGAGTCGTGGAAAAACGGTGAACGCCCAGGCCAGAACGTTTCCTCTGTCGCCTTGTTGACATAAAGTCGCGCGGACGCCGACGGGGAGGGGTTCGTCAGATGACCAGGACGGCTCGGTACGGACGCGGTCGTGGACGCGGACGCGGGATGCTCAGGGGCGGGATCGCCGCCGTGGTCTCGGCGCTGGTGGCGGCGGCGGTCACGGCGTCGCAGGCCCCGCCGGGCCCCGGCGACCGGATACGGGCGGCCGGCGCGGGCGGCCCCGGGCCCGTGACGGCCCCGCCCACGCCGGCCGGCACCGGCGGCGACTCCGCGTACTTCACCGAACTCCCGCCACTCATCAGCCCCGAGCCCCCGGCCGTGGTGCACGAGGACGCGCCGGCACCCGCACCCACGGCCGGCGCCACCCCGGCACCCGCGCCCGCACCGGGCACCGCGGTGCCCGCGTCGCGCGGTGCCCGGGGCATACCGGCGAGCGTCCTCGCCGCCTACCAGCGGGCGGAACGCACGGTCGCCGCGGACGACGCCCGCTGCGGCCTGCGCTGGCAACTCCTCGCCGCGATCGGCAAGGTGGAGTCCGGCCAGGCCCGCGGCGGCCGCGTCGACACGACGGGCACCACCCTCACGCCGATCCTCGGGCCCGTCCTCAACGGCGTCGGGTTCGCCAACATCCGCGACACGGACGGCGGGGCGTACGACGGCGACCGGGTGTACGACCGGGCCGTCGGCCCCATGCAGTTCATCCCGTCCACCTGGGCGGCGTGGGGCCAGGACGCGGACGGCGACGGCCGCCGCAACCCGAACAACATCCACGACGCGGCACTCGCGGCGGGGCGCTACCTGTGCGCGGGCAGCCGCGACCTGCGGGACGGCGGAGACCTGGACCGGGCGGTCCTGTCCTACAACCACTCCACGGCGTACCTGGCCACGGTCAAGTCCTGGTTCGCCTTCTACACCCAGGGCACCCACCCGACCCCCCACACCCCACCCCCACCGAACCCGACGCCTCCGCCGAAGCCCCCGACCAAGCCGAAGCCAACGCCGACGCCGCCGAAGCCAAAGCCGACGCCTCCGCCGAAGCCGACGCCGACGCCGACCCCGACCCCGACCCCGCCGAAGCCCACCCCCACGCCGACCCCGCCGAAGCCCACCCCCACGCCGACCCCGCCGAAGCCGACCCCCACGCCCAAGCCGACGCCGACCCCGACCCCGACGCCCAAGCCGACGCCTCCGGCGAAGCCGAGTCCCACGCCCACGCCGCCGAAGCCCACCCCGAGTCCGAGCTCCACGCCCACCACGCCGAAGCCCAAGCCGCCTGCGGCCCCCAGCCCCACGGCGACGCCGTTGGCAACGGCCCCGCCGCCGCGCGAGGGCTCGGCCTCCCCGACGGCGAAGCCCTAGCCGCCCCCAGGCGCTCGGCCCCGCCTCCCGCTCAATCGCCGCTCGGGCTGCATGGCGCGGCCCGGCTGCGCCAGGTGCCCCTGGGGCTCTGCCCGGCCCCGCTCAATCGCCGCTCGGGCTGGATTGGCCCGGCGGGGGTGTGGTCCTGCGGGCCGGTTCCGGGGGGCACTTCCAGCCCCTCCGGCGTTTGAGGAGCGGGGTGCGGGGCGGAGCCCCGTGTGGTCGGGCGGAGCGTTGGTCGCGCGGATTGGCTCCGCCGGGGCTCGCTCAATCGCCGCTCGGGCTGGATTGGCCCGGCGGGGGTGTGGTCCTGCGGGCCGGTTCCGGGGGGCACTTCCAGCCCCTCCGGCGTTTGAGGAGCGGGGTATGGGGCGGAGCCCCGTGTGGTCGGGCGGAGCGTTGGTCGTGCGGCTCTGGCTCCGCCGGGGCTCGCTCAATCGCCGCTCGGGCTGGAGTGGTCCGGCGGGGGTGTGGTCCTGCGGGCCGGTTCCGGGGGGCGCTTCCAGCCCCTCCGGCGTTTGAGGAGCGGGGTATGGGGCGGAGCCCCGTGTGGTCGGGCGGAGCGCCGGCTGCGCGACCTCGCTCCGCCCGGGCGGGGCTGTCGCGGCGGTTCTCATCTTCCGCCCGCGTTGCTACCGTGCCCGCCCTGACGCCCCATCAGACCCCCGGAGGCCCCCGCATGCGCGCACTGCTCGCCGCCGCCCTCGGGCTCGCCGCCGCGCTGGCCCTCGTGCTCACCGTCACCGCGGTGGGCGCGCCGGAGGGCAGCACCTCGCCCAAGCCCCTGCTCACCACCGCGCCCGCCGCGCCCGGAAAGTAGAGGAGGCGCACCGTGCGACGCAGAGCCAGCCTCGTCCTCCTCGCCCTCGCGGTGTTCTGCACCGCCCTCGCGCCCCTGCTCCGCTGGTACGCCTACCCCCGCCTCGCCAAGATCCCGCCGGGCCAGTACCAGGAGGTCGTGCTGGAGGCCAGGGACGCCACGTTGCTCGACTACTTCGGCGGCATGCAGCCCAAGAAGGTCGACAAGGTGACCATCGTCCAGACCCTCAAGGGCAACGTGGAGGCCTCACGCGAGATCGAGGCGAGCGCCGGCAAGGACGTCGTCGTCTGGGACGCCCTCTCCCATGTCGCCGGCCCCGACGGGAAGATGGTCTCCCAGATCCCCGAGCGCTACATCTTCGACGCCCACACCCAGGAGCCGGTCCACGCCACCGGCGAGATGGTCGACGGCGACCCGGTCAGGCGCGAGGGCATCGAGTTCAAGTTCCCCTTCTTCACCGAGCCCCGCGACTACCTCTACTTCGACGCCCAGACCCGCACCTCCGCCCCCATCCACTACGTGGGCCCGCGGAAGTTCCGCGGCATGGACGTCTACTACTTCGAGCAGACCGTCCCCTGGACCAAGGTCCCCATGCCCAAGAAGATGCCGATCGAGGGCATCGACCCGGCGACCATCGAGGCCACCACCGGCACCACCCTCTGGTACACCGCCAAGCGCATGTTCTGGGTCGACCCCGTCACCGGCGCCCCGGTCAACGGCGAGCAGGTGATGGAACAGGAGATGCGCGGCGGGATCGCCGCCGGCGGCGAGGGCGGCAAGCTCACCGCCTTCGCCGGGCACGTGAAGATGCGCGAGGACTACGTCCGCCACACCGTCGAGCTGGTCTCCGCCAACCGCGCCAAGGTGCTCGCCCTGCACACCCACGGACCCGTGGGACTCGGTGCCGCCGGCCTGGCCCTGTTCGCGCTGGCGCTGTGGCTGGAGGCGCGCGGCCGCCGTTCCCCGGAGCTCAGCCCCGCCTGAGCCGGGCGTTGGTGTACCGCGTCGGCTCGGCGGCCGCCGGGTCCTCCGGCCACGGGTGCTTCGGATAGCGGCCGCGCAGCTCGGCCCGTACGGACCGGTAGCCGTCGCGCCAGAAGGAGGCGAGGTCGGCGGTCACCGCGGCGGGCCGCCCGGCGGGGGACAGCAGGTGCACGAGCACCGGCACGCCGGCCACCCGCGGCGTCTCGGCCAGCCCGAACATCTCCTGCAGCTTCACGGCGAGTACGGGCTGCTCCGCGGCGTAGTCCACCCGGATCCGGGAACCGGACGGCACCTCGATCCGCTCGGGGGCGAGCTCGTCGAGCCGGGCCGCCTCACCGGTGGCCCAGGGGAGCAGCCTGGCCAGCGCCTGCCCGGCGTCGATCCGGGCCAGGTCCGCGCGGCGCCGGGCCCGGGACAGCTCGGGCTCCAGCCATTGTGCGGCCCGCTCCAGCAGGGCCCCTTCGCGCACGTCGGGCCAGTCGCCGCCCAGCGCACGGTGCAGGAACCCGAGCCGGGCCCGGAGCGCCTCCGCGTCCGCGGTCCAGCGGAGCAGGCCGAGGCCGTCCTGTCGGAGCCCGTCCAGCAGGGCGGTGCGCACCGCCTCCGCCCCCGGAGCGCGCAGCGGGCGCACGGTCAGCTCGATCGCGCCGAGGCGCTCGACCTCGCGGGCGACGACGTCACCGTCCCGCCAGTGCACCTCCTCCCGCGCGGTCGCCAGGTGCCCGGCCGCCGCAAGGGCGGTCGCCCCGTCGATCACGGCGGCGAGCCGGATCCGGGCCGAGGCGGAGTGGGCGGCCCGGTCGGCGACGGCCACGGCCAGCCAGGGGCTGTTCCGCAGCCCCGACCCGTCGCCCAGACCGGCCCCCGTGCCGTTGGCCATGAGGTACGCCCCCGCCGAGCGGGCCCTGGCCACGCGCTCGGGGAACGCCAGCGCCACGACGAGCCCGGCGACCGCGTCCTCGCCCGGGGCCCCGCCCCCGCTCCGCGCCTCCGGGGCGGGCGAGCCGGCGGAGGAGTCCCGCCCCGCGGTGCCCGGCGCCGCCGCCAGCGCCCGGCGCAGGCGGGCGGCTTCGGCCCGCCAGCGCCCCGCGTACGCGTCGCCGCCCCGCCGCGCGGCCCGCCAGGCCGCGACCAGGTCGTCCCCGTACTCCCTCGGCGGTTCCTCGCTCAGCAGCGCGACCACCTCCGCGGTGGCTGCCCCCGCTGGTCCGTCCAGCAGCGCCCGGGCCAGCCGCGGATGCAGCCCGAGGCGGGACATCCGTACGCCCCGCGGTGTGGCAGCGCCCGTGTCCGGATCGACCGCGCCCACCGCGAGCAGCACCTCCCGGGCCGCCGCCATCGCCCCGGCCGGGGGCTGGTCCAGCAGTTCGAGCGGGGCGTCGAGCGAGCTCCAGCAGGCCTTCTGCAGGGCGAACGCGGTGAGGTCGGCCTGCCGGATCTCGGGGGAGGGGAACGCCGGCAGCCGGTCGTGCTCGGCCTCCGCCCAGCAGCGGTAGACCGTGCCGGGCGCCTCACGCCCGGCCCGCCCCGCCCGCTGCCGGGCCGCCGCGCGGGAGGCCCGTACGGTCGTCAGCGCGCCGAGGCCCCGCGCGTGGTCGGTTCGCGGTTCCCGCGCCAGACCCGCGTCCACCACCACCCGTACGCCCGGCACGGTCAGCGAGGACTCCGCCACCGCCGTCGCGAGGATCACCCGTCGCCGTCCGGAGCCGCCGGCCAGGACGGCGTCCTGCACGGCCGCCGGCGCCCGGCCGTGGATCTGCAGCACCTCCGCGTCGACACCGGCCAGCATCCCGGCCACCCGGGCGGCCTCCCCGACCCCCGGCAGGAACACCAGCAGGTCCCCGGCCCGCTCGGCCAGCGCCCGCCGCACCACCGCGGCCACGTGGTCCAGCAGCGCCGGATCCACCCGCATGCCGTGCGGCGGCCGGACCGGCCGGACCGGGGGCGCCCACACCACCTCCACCGGGTGCGAGACGCCGGGCGCCTCCACCACCGGGGCGTCGCCGAGCAGCCGCGACCATCCGGCCGCGTCGGTGGTCGCGGACGCCGCGACCAGCCGCAGCTCCGGGCGGAGCACCGCCCGTACGTCGAGCAGGAAGGCCGCCGCGGTGTCCGCGTCCAGATGCCGCTCGTGGCACTCGTCGAGCACCACCACGTCGGTGCCGGCGAGCTCCTGGTCCCGTTGGAGCCGCTGGAGCAGGACGCCGGTGGTGACCACCTCCACCGCGCAGTCCGGCCCGACCACGCGCTCCCCGCGCACCGAGAAGCCCACCGCCCCGCCGACGGACTCGCCCAGCAGCCAGGCCATCCGCCGGGCCGCCGCCCGGGCCGCGATCCGCCGCGGTTCGGCGACCACCACGCGGCGGCGCGGGCCGCCGCCGACCAGCCCGGCGAGGACCAGCGGCACCAGGGTGGTCTTGCCGGTGCCGGGCGGGGCGCACAGCACCGCGGTGCCGTGCTCGTCCAGCGCCCGGGCGAGGGCGGGCAGGGCCGCGCGTACGGGCAGGGCGTCCAGGGCGGCGGTACGGATCAAGGCGGGCTCCCTCAGTCCCTCTCGCACACGAAGATCGCCGTGCCCGGGATCAGGTTGCCGCGCAGCGGGGACCACCCGCCCCACTCCTGGCTGTTCCAGGCGGGCCACTCCGGCTCCACCAGGTCGAGCAGCCGGAACCCGCCGGCGACCACGTCCCGGACCCGGTCGCCGACCGTCCGGTGGTGCTCCACGTACACGGCCCGCCCCCGCTCGTCCTGCTCGACGTACGGGGTCCGGTCGAAGTAGGAGGCGGAGACCGACAGGCCCTCGGGCCCGGGCTCGTCGGGGAACGCCCAGCGGACGGGGTGGGTGACGGAGAAGACCCAGCGGCCGCCGGGCCGCAGCACCCGGTGCACCTCGCGCATCACGTTCACCGGGTCGGCGACGAACGGGACCGCCCCGTACGCCGAGCAGGCCAGGTCGAAGGAGCCGTCGCGGAACGGCAGCGCGGCCGCGTCGGCCTCCACCAGCGGGACCGCGCCGCCGTCGATGCGCAGCGCGTGCTGGAGCTGGCGGTGCGAGAGGTCGAGGGCGACCGGCCGGGCTCCCTGGGCCGCCAGCCAGCGGGCGCACTGGGCGGCGCCGGCGCCGATCTCCAGGACGTCCTTGCCGCGCAGCGACTCGCGGGGGCCGAGCAGTGCGGCGTCCGCCTCGTCCAGGCCCTCGGGGCCCCAGACGAAACGGTCGTCGCCGAGGAACGCCCCGTGCTCGCTCTGGTACTCGTCGGCGTTGCGGTCCCACCAGTGGCGGCTGGCCCGGCTGCTCTCCGCTTCCCCCGCGTCACGCCGGGTGGCCAGGGCGTCCTCGGCGTCCTCGTACGGGCTTTCGGGAGCGTAGTCCTCTTGGTTCATGGGGCCCATCGTCGTAGTCTGCGGAAAGGCTTCCGGCAGGGGGCAGGGGCGGTGAACCGCCCACGAGTTGTGCCGGGAATGCGGCGGTCCGCCCGCGGTGTGCGCCTTCGCGCATTGACCCTGTCCGGCTGCCCCCGTATGCTACAAGTTGCGCTGCGAGCCTGTGCTCCTCAGACCTAGCAGGCTGCGCTCGCATCTGTTGCAGTCCCCTCGGTTGTCGAGGCCCGGACCGTCCCCGGACGGAGTGGGTCTCCTTGGCTGTCCGGCGTATCAGAGGCGATAAGGGCTCCCGGCGTAGCAGTACCTACGACCTTCTGTCCGTAACCGGAGCCCTTTCCCACATGACGAGCAGCACCGAGACCACCGCCACCATTCCGCAGGTTGCGGTCAACGACATCGGTAACGAGGAAGCCTTCCTCGCCGCGATCGACGAGACGATCAAGTACTTCAACGACGGCGACATCGTCGACGGCGTCATCGTGAAGGTCGACCGGGACGAGGTCCTGCTCGACATCGGTTACAAGACCGAAGGCGTCATCCCGAGCCGTGAGCTCTCGATCAAGCACGACGTCGACCCGAACGAGGTCGTCAAGGTCGGCGACGAGATCGAGGCCCTCGTCCTCCAGAAGGAGGACAAGGAAGGCCGCCTGATCCTCTCGAAGAAGCGCGCCCAGTACGAGCGTGCCTGGGGCACCATCGAGAAGATCAAGGAAGAGGACGGCATCGTCACCGGTACCGTCATCGAGGTCGTCAAGGGTGGTCTCATCCTCGACATCGGCCTCCGCGGCTTCCTCCCGGCCTCCCTGGTCGAGATGCGCCGTGTCCGCGACCTCCAGCCCTACGTGGGCAAGGAGCTCGAGGCGAAGATCATCGAGCTGGACAAGAACCGCAACAACGTGGTCCTGTCCCGCCGTGCCTGGCTGGAGCAGACCCAGTCCGAGGTCCGCCAGACGTTCCTCACCACCCTGCAGAAGGGTCAGGTCCGCTCCGGCGTCGTGTCCTCGATCGTCAACTTCGGTGCCTTCGTGGACCTGGGTGGCGTCGACGGTCTGGTCCACGTCTCCGAGCTGTCCTGGAAGCACATCGACCACCCGTCCGAGGTCGTCGAGGTCGGTCAGGAAGTCACCGTCGAGGTCCTCGACGTGGACATGGACCGCGAGCGCGTCTCCCTGTCGCTGAAGGCGACCCAGGAGGACCCGTGGCAGCAGTTCGCCCGTACCCACCAGATCGGCCAGGTCGTCCCGGGTAAGGTCACGAAGCTGGTTCCGTTCGGTGCGTTCGTCCGCGTGGACGAGGGCATCGAGGGTCTGGTCCACATCTCCGAGCTGGCCGAGCGCCACGTGGAGATCCCGGAGCAGGTCGTCCAGGTCAACGACGAGATCTTCGTCAAGGTCATCGACATCGACCTCGAGCGTCGCCGGATCTCGCTGTCCCTGAAGCAGGCCAACGAGTCCTTCGGTGCCGACCCGGCGTCGGTCGAGTTCGACCCGACCCTGTACGGCATGGCCGCGTCCTACGACGACCAGGGCAACTACATCTACCCCGAGGGCTTCGACCCGGAGACCAACGACTGGCTGCCCGGCTTCGAGAAGCAGCGCGAGGAGTGGGAGCGCCAGTACGCCGAGGCGCAGGTCCGCTTCGAGCAGCACCAGGCCCAGGTCATCAAGAGCCGCGAGGCCGACGAGGCCGCCGCTGCCGAGGGCGAGGCCGCCCCGGCCGCCGGTGGCAACGCCGGTGCGGGCATCTCCGGTGGTTCGTACTCCTCGGAGTCGGACGACAACGCCGGCGCCCTGGCCTCGGACGAGGCCCTGGCCGCGCTCCGCGAGAAGCTGGCCGGCGGCCAGAGCTGATCACGGCGCAGCCACCTCACGCCTCGGCGTGAACCGAGCTGAAACGGTAAGGCCCGTCCCCTCCGGGGGGCGGGCCTTCCGCGTTCGACCGCCTCCGGCTTTCGTGACGCATTCATGTCCGGTGCGCCAACCGGGGAATGGTGGGCCGCCGTTGCTCGTTCCCCCTCATGGAACACGCGGCGAGGAGGAGCGGTGACAGTGCTTGATCCACAGGGTTTGTACGAATGGGACGCAAAGGGCCTGGCGGTGGTCGACCTGGCGCTCGCCCAGGACTCGGCCGGACTGGTCATGCTGTACCACTTCGAGGGCTACATCGACGCCGGGGACACCGGGGAGCAGATCGTCGAGCGGCTCCTCGACACCCTGCCCCACCAGGTGGTGGCCACCTTCGACGCGGACCGGCTGGTGGACTACCGGGCCCGCCGGCCGCTGCTGACCTTCGTACGGGACCACTGGACCGGGTTCGACGCCCCCAAGCTGGAGGTCCGGCTCGTCCAGGACGCCACGGGAGCGCCCTTCCTGCTCCTGTCCGGCCCCGAACCGGACGTGGAGTGGGAGCGGTTCGCGGCCGCCGTGCGGCAGATCGTGGAGCGGCTCGGCGTCCGGCTGTCCGTGAACTTCCACGGCATCCCGATGGGCGTCCCGCACACCCGCCCCGTCGGCATCACCCCGCACGGCAACCGCACCGACCTCATGCCCGGACACCGCAGCCCCTTCGAGGAGGCCCAGGTCCCCGGCAGCGCCGAGTCGCTGCTCGAGTTCCGGCTCGGCCAGGCCGGGCACGACGTGCTGGGCGTGGCGGCGCACGTCCCGCACTACGTGGCCCGCTCCCCGTACCCGGACGCCGCGCTGACCGCCCTGGAAGCCATCACCGCGGCCACCGGGCTGGTCCTGCCCGCCGTGGCGCACGCCCTGCGCACCGAGGCGCACCGCACCCAGACCGAGATCGACCGCCAGATCCGGGAGGGGGACGAGGAACTGGTCGCCCTGGTGCAGGGGCTCGAGCACCAGTACGACGCGGCCGCCGGGGCCGAGACGCGCGGCAACATGATCGCCGAGCCGGCGGAGATCCCGTCGGCGGACGAGATCGGGCGGGAGTTCGAGCGCTTCCTGGCGGAGCGCGAGGGCGAGGCGTAGCGGACCGTTAAGCTGCGGCCCATGCTGAAAGTGGGCCTGACGGGCGGAATCGGAGCCGGCAAGAGCGAGGTCTCGCGGCTGCTGGCGGGGTACGGGGCGGTCGTCGTCGACGCGGACCGCATCGCGCGCGAGGTGGTCGAACCGGGCACTCCCGGCCTGGCGGCCGTGGTCGAGGCCTTCGGGGAGCGGGTGCTGACCCCCTCCGGCGAACTGGACCGGCCCGGGCTGGGCGCGATCGTCTTCGCCGACCCGGCGAAGCTCGCGGTGCTCAACGCCATCGTGCACCCGCTGGTAGGAGCCCGTTCGGCCGAGCTGGAGGCCGCCGCGGGACCCGACGCGATCGTCGTGCACGACGTACCGCTGCTGACGGAGAACGGCCTCGCGCCCCTGTACGACCTGGTGGTCGTCGTGGACGCCGCACCGGAGACCCAGCTGTCCCGGCTGACCGCGCTGCGCGGGATGGCCGAGGACGAGGCGCGGGCCCGGATGGCGGCCCAGGCGACCCGCGAGCAGCGGCTGGCCGTGGCCACCCTGGTGATCGACAACGACGGGCCGCTGGAGGCACTGGAGCCCCAGGTCCGCAAGGTGTGGGAGCAGCTCACCGAACGGGCGCGCGCCGCCCGGAACACCCCCTAGGCGCGGGGCCGGGGAGTGGAGCACCTCCCCGGAGGGAAGAGGAACACCGTGGCCGGAAGCAGTGGGAACAGCCCCGAGACGCACGTGATCGGCTACCGCGCGGCCGAGCAGCTGCTCGCGGCGCGAGACCCGCGCGGTGCGGTGCGGCTGCTCGACCCGGTGATAGCCGCCCACCCGGAGAACACCGCGGCCCGGCTGCTGCGCGCCCGGGCGTTCTTCGCCGCCGCCCAACTGCGCCCGGCGCAGCTCGAGTTCGAGCTCGTGCTGGAACGCGAGCCGGACAACGCGTTCGCGCACTTCGCGCTGGCCCGCACGCACCAGCGCGCGGGACGCCCCGGCCCCGCCCGCAGGCACTTCCGGCTCGCCGCCGCCCTGGACCCGAACCCGGAGTACCTGCGGGCCGCACGGTTCGACGAGGGGTCGGCCGGGGAGCCCCCTGCCGGACCTCAGGGCCGGGGCGGCTCGTAGGGCGGGACGTCACGGCCCGGCTGGTAGTGCGGCCCCTGCCGCATGTGCCGCACCACCATGACCAGGTCCACCACCACGATCACGGCGAGCACCGCGCAGGCGGCCGCCCAGCCCGAGCGGCCCGCCAGCGAGAACACGACCGCCCCGCCGACGGCCCAGATCAGCCCCCACACACCGAGCCAGAACCGCAGCCGCAGCGGGCTGCGGGCGGTCACCGGCTCGTTACCGGAACGCATGGACCTCGCCTCGCCTCGCTCGCCCCGCCCCGCCTTCCCGACCTCGCTCGGCCCCCCTCTCCTCCCATGCTCCCACCGTGCGGCCGGGAAGCCGCGCCGTTACGGGGCGAGCCGGTTCACGGCGATGGTGGTGGTCCGCTTGAAGGCGGGCACCGGGGCGTCGCCGAGGTGGCCCATCTGGCCCCACCGCACGACGGTCACCGTCCGCCCGTCCCGGCCCACGCCGAACAGGTGCACGCCGGGCTCCGACTCCGGGAGCGAGGTGTGCACCCCGTACACGTGGGCGCCCTCCTCGACCTTGATCCGGCCGTAGTCCTGCCAGGACGCCGTGCCGCCGGGGTGCGCGCGCAGCCAGTCCGCCGCGCAGCCGGCCAGCCTGCGCTCCAGGGCGGCGGCGAGCTTCGCGGCCGCCGCGTCGGAGGAGGCGCGCACCGAGATCTGGTCGGCGCCGGTGTCGTACTCGGTACCGAAGGACCGGTGCCACGCGCCGGCGGCGGGCAGCGCGCCGCCCTCCAGGCACAGCCCCGGGAACTCCGGCAGGCCCTTGGTGACCGGACCCGCGAACCAGGGCGAGGTGGGGTGGGGCGGCAGGTCGCGGGCGTTGAGGAACCCGGGTGCGGCGGCTGCGGTGGCGGCCGGTGCGGCCGGTGCGGCCGCCGAGGCGGTCAGCGTGAGCGCGGCGGTGGCCGCGAGCGCGGCGGCCAGGGTGGCGCCGATGTGCTTGAGCATGTGGATCTCCCCGTTCGTTGCGTGTGACGTCTTCCGTGAAGAGCATGTCCCGGAGCGGGTCGCCGGACGACGGATCCCGGCGGATCCGGGACACTGGAACGGCCGTACCAGCCCCCACCTGGGGGAACGCCTCGTGCCTGGAACGGCGGTACGGGACACCGGAGTCGGGGACGGGGAGGGGCCGTGGGCGAGACGGAGACGTTCGCGCGGCTGATGCGGGAACTGAAGGACCGGTCCGGTCTGAGCTACGGGGCGCTGGCGCGCAAGCTGCACACCAGCACGTCGACGCTGCACCGGTACTGCAACGGGACGGCGGTGCCCGCGGAGTTCGCGGCGGTGGAGCGGTTCGCCCGGGCCTGCGGGGCCTCGCCGGCGGAGGCGGTGGAACTGCATCGGGCCTGGCTCCTCGCGGACGCGCGACGCCGCGGACCGGCAGCCGCGGGGCCCGGGCCCCGGCGGGAGCCGGAGCCTGAGCCCCAGGCCGAGCCGGGGCCTCAGCCGGAGCCGGGGCCGGAGCCTCAGCCGGAGCCGGAGCCGGAGCCGGGGCCCGAGCCCCAGCCGCACGCGGGGCCGGGGCCCGTGCCCCAGCCGGACCCGGAGCCGGGGCTTCAGCCGGGGCCGGGGCCGGAGCCGGACTCGGGGCCGGGGGTTCCGGTGGCCTGGTACCGGGGTCGGCGCGGTCTGGTCGCCGCGGCCGTGGCCGTCGCCGCGACGCTGGCCGCGATCACGGCCACGGCCGCCGTGACCCTGACCGACCCGCCACCCCGCCCCGCCGCCACCGCCACCACCCCGCCCCCGGGCGGCACACCCCCGGGCCACGCGGGCCCCACCACGAGCCCGCCCCCACCGACGCCGACCCCCAACACGTCGCCATCGCCCTCTTCCTCGCCCCCGACGCCGTCGTCCTCGTCCCCGCCCTCCCCCACACCCTCACCGAGGCCGGTGCCGCTCCGTGCCGCCGTACGCACACACGTATGGGCACACGGCTGCGAGCACGCCTACCTGTCCCCGAGGGCTCCGGGCACGGTGCCGCCGCCCCCCGTCGAGGCGGACGCGCCGGGGTGGGCCGCGGCGCAGCAGGCGGTGCACGCGGGGCGGCAGATCGTGGAGGTGACGGTGCACGGGACCGGAGCGGGAGCGGTGGTCCTCCAGGACCTGGAGGTGCGGGTCACGGCCCGGCGGGCGCCGTTGCGGTGGAACGTCTACCAGATGTCGCAGGGCTGCGGCGGCGCGATCACCCCGGCGGCGTTCGCGGTGAACCTCGACGCCCCGCGGCCGGTGGCGCGGCCGGTGCCGGGCCACGACGGGGAGCGGAAGGTACCGGCCGCGGTGTTCCCCCTGCGGGCCTCCGCGGACGACCCGGTGGTCCTGCGGATCGACGCGACCACGACGGGGTGCGCGTGCGACTGGTACGCCGAGCTGCACTGGACCGGCCCGGCGGGGCCGGGCGTGACCCGCATCGACGACCAGGGCCGCGCCCTGCGCACGGCCCCGACCGGCGGCCGCCCCGAGTACGGCTACGCCCCGGAACGCAACCGCTGGTCCACGGACTGACCCGGGCGGTGACGCCGCGCCCCCCCGGAGCTCCGGTCGGGCCCGCTCAATCGCCGCTCGGGCTTGAGATGCCGCCCCGCGCCTTCCCGCCCGGCGGGTGCTCCGCCCGGCAGGCCCGTGTCGGGCGGGAGACCCAGCCCCGCCGGCGCTTGAGGCGTGGGCGTCCCCCCGGACGGAGTCCGGGGGAGGGTGTGGGGCGGAGCCCCGCGTGTTTGGGCGGAGCTCCGGCTGGGCCCGCTCAAGCGTCCCCCAGCTACCGCTGGGAGGTGCCCCCAGCTCGGGCTTGGCCGTGCGGCCCCGTTTCGGGCGGTGGCCCGGCACTTTCGGCCTCGCCGGGCGGCGCCCAGGCGCGTGGGCGGGGCTCCGGGCCGGCCGGGCCGGGGTGTCAGTCGGCGTGT
Organism: Streptomyces sp. NPDC012888; assembly: GCF_042900645.1. Lineage (NCBI taxonomy): Bacteria > Bacillati > Actinomycetota > Actinomycetes > Kitasatosporales > Streptomycetaceae > Streptomyces > Streptomyces sp. NPDC012888. The sequence continues at coordinate 407,851 of NZ_JBIBBM010000001.1, forward strand.
CTAGACTCGGCGGCATGGCTACGGCACCACCGGCGGACGCCGCCCCCCTGCGGCGCCACGCCGCGATGTTCCTGCCCGGCCCCGCGCCGCGCCAGGGCCAGGTGGTGTTCTGGGCCCCCGACGGCCACCCCCTCCCCGAGGGCACCGGCACCCCCGGCAGCGTGACCGTGGTCCGCCCGCACGGTGCCGGCGCCGTCCGCAGCCGGGTCGTGCCCACCGTCGCCCTGACCCTCGCCGAGGCGCTGCCCGTCCTCGCCGCGGCCCCCGCCGACCCCGCCGCGCACCCCGCCACCCGCTGCTGGGGGACCGCCGCCCGGCAAGCGCTCGGGCTGGTCGCGCGCGGCCGACTGCTGCCCGGCGTCACCCCCGACGGCACCGACGCCTGGCGGGCCGGCCCGCTGGACGCCGAGGACGTGGCGCGGCTCCGCGCCGTCGCGGCCGCCCTGCCGTACGAGGGGCACGCCGTCCCGCTGCCGGGCCGCCGCCCGCTGTCCCTGCCGCGCCCCGAGGCCCTGGTGCAGGCCTTCTTCGACGCGGTCGCGGACACCCTCCCGCGCACCCCGGCCGCACCGGTCGCCGCCGGCCGGCCCTTCGCGGCGGCGGGGCCGCAGCACGTACCCGCCCTGCGGGACTGGGCCGCCGAGGTCGCCGCCGGCTCCGACACCGGGGTCGGCCTGTCGCTGCGGCTCGACCTGTCCGCGTACCGGCTGTTCGACCGCGGAACGGAACCCGGCGAACCGGAGGAGGGGGACGCGCGGAACGCCGGCGCCGCCGTCGTCCAGCTCCACAGCCTCGCCGACCCCACCCTCGTCACCGACGCCGCCGACCTGTGGGCGGGCGCCGCCTCCTCCGGCTTCGGGCCCCGCGCCCGCGTGCAGGCCGTACTCGCGCTGCGCCGCGCCGCCCGGGTCTGGCCGCCGCTGAACCGGCTGCTGGACCAGCCGGTGCCGGACGTACTGGCGCTGTCCGATCCCGAACTGGAGGACCTCCTCGGCAGCGCCGCGCCCCGGCTCGCCGCCGCCGGCGTCGTGGTCCACTGGCCGCGCGAGCTCGCCCGCACGCTCACCGCGACGGCCGTCGTGCGGTCGGCCGCCCCCGGCTCCGCCACCGACGGCACGCCCTTCTTCGACGCGGCCGGACTGTTCTCCTTCTCCTGGGAGATCGCCCTCGGCGGGGACCGCCTCACCCCGGGGGAGATGGACGCCCTCGCCCAGGCCCACCGCCCGGTGGTGCGGCTGCGCGACCAGTGGGTGCGGGTCGACCCCGCCCTCGTGCGCAAGGCCCGCCGCCGCGAGCTCGGGCTGCTCGACCCGGTGGACGCGCTGGCCGCCGCGCTCACCGGCACCGTCGAGACCCCCGGCGAACCGGAACCCGTACCCGTGGTCCCCGCCGGCGCACTGGCCGCGCTCCGCGACCGGCTCGCCGGCGAACTCCGGCCGCTGCCCGCGCCCCCCGGCCTCCAGGCCGTCCTGCGCGACTACCAGGCGCGCGGCCTGGCCTGGCTCGACCGCATGACCTCCCTCGGGCTCGGCGGCTGCCTCGCCGATGACATGGGCCTGGGCAAGACCGTCCAGCTGATCGCCCTCCACCTGCACCGCGACCACCCCGCCCCCACCCTCGTGGTGTGTCCGGCCTCGCTGCTGGGCAACTGGCAGCGGGAGGTCGAACGCTTCGCCCCCGGCGTCCCCGTCCGCCGGTTCCACGGCCCCGGCCGCTCCCTGGACGGCGTCACCGGCGGCTTCGTGCTCACCACGTACGGGACCATGCGCGCGGGAGCCGACCGCCTGGCCGGACAGCCGTGGGGGATGGTCGTCGCGGACGAGGCCCAGCACGTCAAGAACCCGCACTCGGCGACCGCCCGCGCCCTGCGCGCCATCCCCGCGCCCGCCCGTGTCGCCCTGACCGGCACACCGGTGGAGAACAACCTCTCCGAGCTGTGGGCGATCCTCGACTGGACCACGCCCGGCCTGCTCGGCCCGCTGCCCGCCTTCCGCGCCCGGCACGCCCGCGCCGTGGAACAGCAGCAGCAGGAACCCGAGGCGGGCAACGAGGAGGCGGTGGCCCGGCTGGCCGCGCTGGTGCGGCCCTTCCTGCTCCGGCGGAAGAAGTCCGACCCGGGTATCGCGCCGGAACTGCCGCCGAAGACGGAGACGGACCACCCGGTCTCCCTGACGCGGGAACAGGCCTCCCTCTACCAGGCGGCCGTGGACGAGGCCCTGGCGGTGATCGAGGGCAGCGAGGGCATCGCCCGCCGCGGCATGATCATGAAACTGCTGGGCTCCCTCAAGCAGATCTGCAACCACCCCGCCCAGTACCTGCGGGAGGAGCAGCCGCGCATCCCGCACCGCTCCGGAAAGCTCGCCCTGCTCGACGAGCTGCTCGACACGATCCTCGCGGAGGGCGGGGCGGCGCTGGTCTTCACCCAGTACGTGACGATGGCCAGGATCCTGGAGCGGCACCTCGCCGGCCGGGGCGTCCCCGTGCAGCTGCTGCACGGCGGCACCCCGGTGGACCGCCGGGAGGACATGGTCCGGCGGTTCCAGGACGGCCGGGTGCCCGTGTTCCTGCTGTCCCTCAAGGCGGCGGGCACCGGACTCAACCTGACCCGGGCCGACCACGTCGTCCACTTCGACCGCTGGTGGAACCCGGCCGTGGAGGCGCAGGCCACCGACCGGGCGTACCGGATCGGCCAGACCCGGCCGGTGCAGGTCCACCGGATCGTCACCGAGGGCACCGTCGAGGACCGCATCGCGGAGATGCTCCGGACCAAGCAGGCCCTCGCCGACGCCGTCCTCGGCTCCGGGGAGGCCGCGCTGACCGAACTCACCGACCGGGAACTGGCCGACCTCGTCTCGCTGCGGAGGACCGCATGATCACCGCGCGGGACGACCGCCGCCGCACCTTCGCCGAACCGCCGGCGGGCGCCGGCCCCACCACCTGGTGGGGCCGCGCCTGGACCACCGCGCTGGAGGAACTCGCCCCGGACAGCGCCCGGCTCGACCGCGGCCGCGCGTACGCCGAATCGGGGAGGGTCGACTCGATCACCGTCACCCCCGGCCGGATCGTCGCCTACGTCCGGGGCAGCCGGCCCCGCCCGTACCGCACCGAACTGACCCTGGGCACCTTCGCCGACCCCGAGTGGACCGACCTGCTCGGCTCCCTCGCGGCCGACCCGGCGGCGCTCGCCGCGCTGGTCGAGCGGGAGGTCCCGCGCAGCCTGGCGGACCGGATCCTGCCCGGCCCGGGCGAACTCCTCCCGCACTGCTCCTGCCCCGACTCCGGGCGGCCGCCCTGCAAGCACGCGGCCGCGCTCTGCTATCGCGCGGCCCGGCTCCTCGACGAGGACCCGTTCGTGCTCCTGCTGCTGCGCGGTCGTGGCGAGCGGGAGCTGACCGAAGAGCTCACCCGGCGGAACGCCGCCCTGGCCGCCCGCGAACAGCCCGCCGTGGCCCCCGGGTTCCCCGGCGAGCCGGCCCGTACGGCGGTCTTCCGCAGCCCCGGGCCGCTGCCCGCGCCGCCGGAGGTGCCCGCCGGGCCCGGCGCGCCCCCGCCGTACCCGGGCGGCGCCGGCGCACCCGATCCGCTGGCCCTGGACCAGCTCGCCTCGGACGCCGCCGCCCGGGCGTACGCCCTGCTGACCACCGGCGAGGACCCGTTCGCCGGGCTCACCCCGTGGCAGGACGCGGTCCGGCTCGCCGCCGCCCACCCCACCTCGGGGCTCACGGCGACCGCCCGGCGGCTCTACCGCGAGCTGGCTGCCGCGACCGGCCGCAACACCACCGACCTGGCCCGCGCGGCCGCCGCCTGGCGCCAGGGCGGCCGGGCGGGCCTCGCGACGCTGGAAGAGCCCTGGGACCCGCCGGCCGGACCGTTCGACCGGGCCCGGCCCCTCCTGCTCACGGCCGGACTCGGCACCTTCCGGCCCGACCGCAACCGGATGACGGCGGTCGCCCTGCAGCTCCGGCTGGGCCGCGACGGCCTCTGGTACGCGTACGAGTCCCGGCCCGGCGAATCCGACTGGTGGCCCACCGGCCGCCCGTCCCCGGACCCCCTCGCGGCCCTCGGCCGGCCGGCCGCGGGCGCGGGCCCTACAGCCGCCGGGCCCAGTCGGTGAGGGTGGCGAAGTCCCTTGCCCGCAGGCCGTGCCGGGGGTGGACGCGCAGCAGCAGCGCCGGAGCGGGGTGACGCTCGCGGACCCAGGCGGCGTCCCGGTCGGTGATCAGGTCGTCGACCCAGGCGAAGGGCCGGCCCGCGGCCCAGTCGAGGAGGGGCCGGGTCTTCCAGTACAGGCCGTCCGGATCGCGGGCGAAGAGTTCCGGCCACTCGATGACCGGCAGGTCGGTGGGCAGCCCGACATGCGGCGCGATCAGGGCGTTGGCCTGGTGCATCCACGTGGTGGCCCAGGCCAGTTCGTAGGGCAGGGCCCTCAACAGCGGCCCGTGCGACGGGTGGAGGGCGACCCTTACACCACGGCGGGCGCGGCGGGACCCGGGACGCTGGCGGGACGTCCAGGCGTCGGGGTGCATGCGGTGGGAGCGGTATCCGCGCAGACCGGGCAGACGGGAACGGAAGGGGTTGAGCGGTCCGTCCACGTCGAGCAGGAGCAGCGGGCGATCAGTCATGAAGTACGCAGTACCCAGCACACGATGGAGTGAAATGCCTACCGCTTCTATAACCCGTATGGGTTTACCGCGTTGTTTCCGGTGCGGGTGGAACGCCCGTCGAACTCCTCCGGAAGGCAGGGTAGTCCAATGCGTCAAGGTCGTCGGAATGGCTTGATCGCGGCGATGGTGGTGGGAGGTGCGGCCTCCGTCGGAGCGGGCGGGTTCGCGTTCGCCGACGCGGAGGCGGGCGGGACGGCCGAGCGGTCGCCGGGCCTGCTGTCCGGGAACCTGGTGCAGCTCCCGGTGCACACCCCGGTCAACGTCTGCGGGAACACCGTGAGCGTGATCGGACTGCTCAACCCCGCGGCGGGCAACAGCTGCGCGAACGCCGACAGCAAGGGGCCGTCCGCGAACCCGTCGAAACCAGCGGGCGGTCAGGGCGGTGGTGCCGTCGCCGGAGGCCAGGTGAAGGACTCGCCCGGAGTGCTCTCCGGCAACGGGATCCAACTGCCGGTCAAGCTCCCGGTCAACCTCAGCGGGAACTCGGTCAACGTGGTCGGCGTCGGCAACCCGGCGCAGGGCAACCAGTCGGTGAACGGGCCGGCGCCGGTCGCACCGCAGCCGGTGCGCCCGCCCGCCACCGTACGGCCGGTGACCCCGCCCGCACCGCCCGCACCGCCCGCCCCTCCGGCCCCTCCCGCCCCTCTGGCCCCGCTCGCGCCGCCCGCCCCGTCCCTCCCGGACACCTCGGAACTGGCCCACACCGGCGCGGACGCGATGGGCTGGATGCTGCCCGGCGGTGGCGCCCTGCTCCTCGGCGGCGCGTTCCTCTACCGGCGGTTCCGGCTGAACTAGGCCGCCTCCGAGGGCTCGCCGGCGCCGGCCGCGCCGGGTGCCGCGGACGGGGGGCGTCGCCAGGCGTCCAGGATCGCGTCGATCCGCGGAGCCAGCCGGGCCCGGGCCGCGAACCGGGGCACCCCGGCCGCCAGGAGCGCGTCGTACTCGGTGTCGTCGTGCCGGACTGCGGCCCGCACGGCCACCGAGACGGCCAGCTCGTCCAACGCCCGGCCGGCAGCGGTACGCCCCACCCGGCCGCTGCCGCGCACCGACGCGTGGCCCGCGATCGCTTGCGCCCTCCCGGCCGGACAGCCGGGGAACAGCCGGAGTACCTCCGCCGCGAACGCGGCCGTGAACCGGACGTCCTCGGCGGCCCGCCGGGCCCGGGCACGGTCCCGGTGGCGGGCCCGCGCCTCGGCGTCGGCGAGGCAGGACCGCTCGGCCCGGGCCAGCGCCCCCTCCTCGACCAGCAGGCCCTGGCGTTCGTAGCGCCGGCGCCGCTTGTTGAAGCGCACCACCACGGCGGACACGGAACTGCCGGCGCGGGCCCGCCTGGTGAGGGCGGCATGGCCGCGCGGAAGGTAGACGAGGTGCCCGAGACCGGCGCAGTCCAGGCACCGGGGCACACCGGACTCCCGCACCAGGTGCGCGAGCGGCCCCCTCCGGCACCGCGCGCAGTGGATCGGCTTCAGCGGCTCGAACACCACGAGTTCCATGAGGAGTTGATACCGCTGCAGGGCCCCTTTATCACCTCGCGCTGAGCGCTGGAGGAGTTTTGGCGAACTCCGCCAAGACTGCCGGGATTCTTCCTACGGTATGAGCATGCTCAGAACGCAGTGGCCGGTGGACGTGGTGCTGGACGAGTTCACGATCCCGCCGGGCGAGTCCACCGGATGGCACTACCACCCGGTCCCCATCCTGGCCGTCGTCCGTTCCGGCACGCTGACCAGGACGCTGCACGACGGAACCGTCGAAGTCAGCCCGCCCGGCACGCTGTTCGTCGAGGCGGCGGGCCGCGACCGCGTCCACAACGGGCACAACCACGGCCCCGTGCCCGTCGTCCTGGAGGTCGCCTACGCCCGCCCCGCGGACGGCACGCTGACCGTCCCCGCCGAGCCCCCCTGCTGCGCCCGGACTCCCGCCCGGCCCGGACCGCCCCGGACTCACACCAGCCGGCGTATCTCCCCGCGCACCCGGTAGAACCCGCCCGAGGCCGCGTGCAGCCCGTCCACCACGTACCGCGCCCCGGCCTCCCGGATGCCGCGCGGGAACTGCACGTTCCAGCCCGGCTCGTAGCCGTCCGAGACCACCTGCACCCGCAGCCGGCCGCCCTGCTGGAAGCACTCCACCACCACACCGCCGGCCGGGACCGCGGCCACCGCCACGGTGGCCACCGCGGCCGCCGACCGCGCCGGGGTGTAGACCGGCAGCGCCGCCGCGGACTTCACGTCCACCGCGGTCGGGACGTCGCCCTGCTGGGCCGCGGCGATCGCCGTCCCGCTCGCGTCCACGCACACCAGCGACCCGTCGGTGGTGACCAGGTACAGCCGCTCGTCCAGGTACTGCATGGACAGCGCGGAACCCCCGCCGGTGCCCAGCTTCCACAGCCGCCGCCCGTCCGCGTCGAAGCAGTACACCGAGGAGCTGGAGTCTCCGGCGAAGACGTGCCGCCCGTCCGGGGAGGTCGCGCACGAGTACACCGCCGCGTCACAGCGGAACGAGGCCTCGACCGCGCCCGTCGCCTTCGACAGCCGCTGCACCACGTTGCGTCCGGTCCCCGCGAACACGGCGTCCTGCTCCTGCCAGCCGAACAGCACCCCGCCGTTGGTCGGCGTGTGCCACAGCTCGCGGCCGCCGTCGGCCGCGTACGCCGTCACCCCGCCCGTGTGCCCGTGGTACACGGCACGCTCGTCCGCCCGCACCATCCAGGCGTTGCTGCCGGCGGACTTCCGGGACCACTGGAACTCCTCCTCGTGGTCGATGACGGTCAGCCCGCCCTGCGCGTCCGAGACGCTCAGCACGCCCTCGTGGATGTCCAGCCAGAAGATGTCCACGTCGGGGGCGATGTCGTAGGCCCCGAACGGGACCTTCGCCGAGAGGTCGTACACCGTGCCGTCGTCACAGCCCGCGTATATCCAGAACTCGTCCGCGACCAGGCACTTCACCCCGTCCGGCAGGGAGTAGCGGGCCAGCACCTCACCGCCGTGGCTCAGCGTGTACACGTCTCCCGCCTGGTTGCCGACCCAGCAGCGGTCCTCGTCCACGTGGATGCCGAACGCCGACGCGCCGGTACGGAACCTCCACAGGACCGGGGCCGTCGCCCGCGCCGTCGACGGGGCCGAGGCCACCTGGCGACGGGTCACCGCACGCGCCGCCCGCTGCCCCGGCACCGCCGGCGCGTACCCCTTGCGGACCTTCTCGCCGATCTTCTTCGCGGCCGCGGCCCGCGCCTTCTCCGCCGTCGGGAACGAGGAGTTCTGCAGCTGCCCGGAGGCGCCGATGCGGCCGTACCGCACCGCGACCTCGGTACCGTCCACGGTGACCTCGTAGAACTTGTGGGCGCCCCCGCCGTCCTGCGACAGCTCCAGATACGTCGTCTCGCGTGCCATGACAGACCCCTCCCCAGGCCGGAACCCGACGGCTCTTTCCCGCCGGTGATCCCTCGTGGAAAACGCTAGGACCCGCCACTGACAATGGGCCCGTGCGGCAACTCGAAGCGATCACCTGGGAACGGCTGGCCGAACGTCTCGCCGACCGGCTCGACGGCCTCCCGGACGGCCCGGACGGCGGACCCGCCGCCCCCGGCGGCCGCTTGCGGGCCGCGGTGGACGGCGCCCCCGCCGCCGGCACCGGGGCACTGGCCGGGCTCCTCGCCGAAGCCCTGCGGCTGCGCGGGCGTTCGGTCCTCACCGTCGCCGCCGAGGGGTTCCTCCGGCCGGCCTCGCTCCGCTACGAACACGGCCGGGAGGACGTCGACGGCTACCTCCACGGCTGGTACGACACGGCCGCGCTCTGGCGCGAGGTGTTCGGGCCGCTCGAACCCGGCGGCACCGGCCTGGTCCTGCCCGACCTGTGGGACCCGGCCACCGACCGCGCCACCCGCAGCCCCTACGTGCCCCTCCCGCCCGGCGGCGTGCTGGTCCTGCACGGCCCCCTGCTGCTGGGCCACTGGTTCCCCTTCGACCTCGGCGTGCACATCCGGCTCTCACCCGCCGCCCTGGCCCGCCGCACGGCCCGGGAGCAGCACTGGACCCTCCCCGCCTTCGCGCGTTACGAGGCGGAGACCGACCCGGCCGGCGTGGCCGACACCGTGGTCCGGGCCGACGACCCGCGCCGCCCCGCCTGGACCGGCTTCCGCGACTGACGCCGGCCCCACCCCGGCCGCCCGCCACGCCGGCCGCCCGCCGCCCCGCCGACGCCCCGTCCGCTCTCCGTCCGCCCCGCCGCCGCTCACCATCCGCCCCGCCGCCGCTCCCCGTCCGCGCCGCCGCCGTTCACACCGGCCGCCCGCCCAGCCGGGTGACCGCGAGCGCCCCCGCCCGGCAGCCGGCCCGCGCCGCGTCCGCCGCCCCGGCACCCGCCAGCCGGGCCGCCAGGAAGCCGCCGGTGAAGGCGTCCCCCGCACCCGTGGTGTCCACCGCCCGGGCGGGCTCCGCCGGGACCTCCGCCGTCACCGCCCCGCCCTCCGCGACCAGCGCCCCGGCCGGCCCGCGGGTCACCACCACCAGCGGCACCCGGCGGCTGAGCCGTGCGGCCGCCCGGCCCACCGGCGCGCTGCCGGGCAGCCCGCCCAGCAGCCGGGCCTCGTCCTCGTTCGGCAACAGCACGTCGGCCCCGGCCACACAGTCGAGGAAACGTTCCACCCCGAGCCGCCGCAGGAAGCCCGCCGAAGCCGGGTCCACGCTCACCGGCACCCCCCGCGCCCGCGCCTCCCGCAGGGCCACCCCGGCCAGCTCCCGGCTGCTCCGGGCGAAGAACAGGTAGCCGGACAGGTGCAGGTGGTCCACCCCGTCCAGCAGGGCGGGGCTCCAGTCGGCCGGCGAGAGCCGCAGCGCGGCGCCGCTGTCGGTCAGGAAGGTCCGCTCGGCGTCCCCGCCGACCAGGGCCACCACCGTCCCGGTCGGCTCGTCAGGGTCGACCACCAGCCGGGGCGACACCCCCGCCGCCCGCAGCGCCCGCTCGTGCCAGTCCGCCGACTCCGCGCCCACCCGGGCCAGCAGGCCGACCCGCGCCCGGCCCGAGTGCGCGGCCCAGCAGGCCGCGTTGGCTCCCGCCCCTCCCGGCAGGGTGCGGATCCGGGCCGCCGTGTCGGTCGCCGGGGCCAGCGGCTCCGGATGCACCGCCACCACGTCCGTGACCACGTCCCCGACGACCAGCAGGCCGCCGGCCGGGGTCACCGGGCCGCCCAGGCCGCCGCGATCGCCGCCCCCAGCCGTACGTTGCCCCGGACCGCCGCCAGGTTCGCCTCCAGCGAGGCCCCGCCGGTCGCCCGTACCAGGTGGTCCAGCAGGAACGGGGTCACCCCCTGGCCGGTCACGCCCCGCTCCCGGCAGGCGGCGAGGGCCTCGGACAGCACCCGGTCGTGCAGCTCCGGATCCAGCTGTTCCGCCTCGGGCACCGGGTTGGCCACCACCAGCGCCGAAGGGTCCCCGCCGAGCGCGTCCGCGGCGGCCATCACCTCGGCGACCTCCTCGGGCCGGTGCACCGTCCAGTCCACGGGCAGTCCGGAGTCCGACAGGTAGAACCCGGGGAAACGTTCCGTCCCGTAGCCCAGCACGGTCACCCCCAGCGTCTCCAGCCGCTGCAACGTGGCAGGCACGTCCAGGATCGACTTCACCCCCGCGCACACCACCGTGATCCGGGTCCGCGCCAGCAGGCCCAGATCCGCCGACTCGTCCTGCGCCCGCAGCCAGTCCCGGTGCACACCGCCCAGCCCGCCCGTGGCGAACACCCGCAGGCCCGCCCGCGCGGCCAGGACGGCCGTCCCCGACACCGTGGTCGCCCCCGTCGCGCCCGCGGCGACCGCCGGCGCCAGATCCCGCGCGCCGAGCTTCCGTACGCCCTCCCCGGTGGCGATCCGCTCCAACTGCTCCTTGTCGAGACCGACCCGGGGCACGCCGTCGAGGACGGCCACGGTGGCCGGGACGGCGCCGGCCGCGCGGACCAGAGCCTCCAGCTCCCGGCCCACCTCCACGTTCCGCGGCCGGGGCAGGCCGTGGGAGATGATCGTCGATTCGAGGGCCACCACGGGCCCCCGCCTGGCGAGGGCCTCGCGCACCTCTTCGGACAGGACCGGAACCACCGAGTGCTGTGACATGTCCCCATCCCTGGCACGGCGGTGACGCCCTCAAACCCGGACCCGCCCGCACCGGCGGACAACGGCCGGATCGACAGGGTGCCGGGCGCGGCACGCCGATCGTGGACGGTGTGCCCGGCCTGCCCCGGCCCGCCGCGGACTAGGGTGGCCCGCCATGAGCACCAGTGATCACAGCCAGGCCCCCGCCTCCTTCGCCGTCTCCGTGCCCGGGTTCGCCGACTCCGACCTGGAGGTGGAGGACCTCGACCCCGGCCAGGTCGTCTCCGGCAGCCCCGTCGTGAGCGGCAAGGTGCTGTGGGAGTCCCCGGACGGCCGGCAGCTGCGCGGCATCTGGCAGATCACCCCCGGCGTGGTCACCGACACGGAGGCGAACGAGCTGTTCGTCGTGATCAGCGGAAGGGCCACCATCGAGGTCGAGGGCGGGCCCACCCTCGAAGTCGGACCGGGCACGGCCTGTGTGCTGCGCGAGGGCGACCGGACGACCTGGACCGTCCACGAGACGCTGCGGAAGGCCTACCACATCAGTCTGTGAGCCCGCCGGAACGCTCCGCGGGATGCCGCCGGGCGGTGAACAGCGCCAGACCCGCCAAGGGCAGCAGCAGCGCGGCCCCGGCGGCGTTCAGCCAGCCGTAGCCGGCCTGGGCGACGACCAGACCGGACAGGGCGCCACCCAGCCCCGCGGCCGTGTTCATGCTCAGGTCGGAGAGTCCCTGCGCGGCGGCACGCGCCGACTGCGGGACGGAGTCGGTGAGCAGGGCCGAGCCGGACACCAGGGCGGCCGACCAGCCCAGGCCGAGCAGGAACAGTCCGGCCGCGGTCTGCCCGTGGCTGGGGCCGGCCGTACCGGCCAGCAGCGCGGCCGTGCTGAGCAGGGCGGCCGCCATGCCGATCACCGACAGGCGGCCCAGCCGGTCGGCGAGCCAGCCCATCAGCGGGGAGAACGCGAACATCCCCGCGATGTGGCCGCTGATCACCAGTCCGATCAGCTCCAGGGAGGCCCCGTGGTGGCCGAGGTCGAGCGGGGTCATCACCATGATCGACACCATGGCGGTGTGTGCGACGGTCACCGTGACCAGCGCCAGCCGGGCCCGGGGCGAGGCCTTCACGGCGGCCAGACCGGCCCGCAGCGACCTCCCCCCGGCCTCCTGCTCCTCCGGCCCGGCCAGCGCCCGGGCGGTGAGCAGCGGGTCCGGGCGCAGCAGTACGGCGACCAGGGTTCCGGTGATCAGGAAGATGCCGGCGGCCCACAGGAACGGGCCCGCCAGAGGGGGTATGGAGGTCCCGGCGAAGCTGCGGCTGGCCGGCGCCGACAGGTTGGGCCCGAGCACCGCGCCCAGGGTGGTGGCCCACACCACCGTGGAGATCGCCCTGGCCCGGTGGTCCGGCGCGGCCAGGTCGGCGGCGGCGAACCGGGCCTGCAGGTTGGCCGAGGAGGCGGCTCCGAACGAGGCCATGCCGAGCAGCAGCAGCGGGAAGCTGCCCAGTACGGCGGACAGCACCACCAGGCCCGAGCCCAGCGCGCCGATGGCGTAGGCCAGCACCAGGCCGGGGCGGCGGCCGCGCCGGGCCATCAGGGCGGCGAGCGGCAGGGACAGCAGGGCCGTACCGGCCACCGACGCGCTGGACGCCAGGCCTGACAGCGCTTCGGTGCCGCTGACCTCGGTGGCCAGCGCGGGTGCCAGGGCGATGCTGATCGGCACGCCCAGACCGCCGATGACCTGGCTGGCGATCAGTACCGCCTGGGTGCGGCGGCGGAGTCCCGGTAGGTCCTCGGGGGTCACGGGCACGATCCGGCCGGCGGCTGCGCTAGTAGTCACCGCCGCAGTTTCGCACCCCTTACCCTGCCGCGTAAGCCCGGTTTCGCCGGGTACGCCGGGGGGCCGCTTCCCGCGCCCCCCGTCACGCCCCGGCCGCTCCACCGCACGCCCCCTCAGAACAGCGGCTGCGGCAGTACGCCTTCCAGGGCGAGCAGGGCCCGCTTGGTCTCCACCCCGCCGCCGAAGCCGCCGATCCCGCCGTCGTTCTCCACCACGCGGTGGCAGGGCACCACCAGGGGCAGCGGATTGGAGCCCATGGCCGCGCCCACCGCCTGGGCCGCGCCGGGCTGGCCGACCCGCGCCGCCAGCTCGCCGTACCCGACCACGGACCCGTACGGCACCGACTCGGCCAGCTTGCGCAGGACCAGCCGGTTGAAGCCGGCCGAGAGCCGCCAGTCCAGCGGCAGGGCGAAGCGGCGCAGGCCGCCCTCGAAGTAGGCGCGCAGCTGGCGCACCGGCTCGGCGAGCAGCACCTCGCGTCCCGCCTGGGGTCGCCAGGCGTCGGCGCCGAGCCGGGAGACCAGTGGGTCGGCGGCGTCCGGCCGGTCCGGGTCGGCGTGGAACTCCACCCGGACCAGTCCCACCTCGGTGGCGGCCAGGAACAGGGGGCCGACGTCGCTGGCGGCCACGGTCCATTCGAGGCGCGGGCCGCGCGGCCGGCCGTCGCCCGACGCGTCCGTGGCGGTGCGGCTGCCGGTGCCGGTGCCGGTGTCCGTTCCGGGGCCGGTCGCGGTGCCGGTGAGGGTGCCCGCGTCCGGGCCGGTGCTCGTGGTGTCCACCCGTCCACCGTAAGGCCGCCCGCCGACGGTCCGGCCGGTGGTCCGGCCGCCCCGCGTCAGACCCCGCCGGCCACCGCCTGCCGGATCACGTCGGGGGCGTTGGTGATGATCCCGTCCACGCCCATCGCCTGTACCTTCCTGGCCAGCGCCGCGTCGTCCACGATCCAGGTGTCCACCTGCATGGGCCTGCCGTGGACGCCGGTCACCGCGTGCACCGCCGCGACCCACTCGGCCGAGATGGTGGCGTGCCACGGGTTGATCCGGTCGGCGAACGCGGAGTACTTGGGCAGGTCGGCCACCGGCGGCGTGCCCAGGAACGCGGTGACCAGCTCGGGCCGCTCGGCGTGCACGATCCGCACGCAGTCCGCGCTGAAGCTCTGCACCACCAGCCGGTCGCGCACCTCCTCCTCGCCCAGCCAGCCCGCCTCCTCCAGCACCTCCAGGGTGTCCCGCTCGATCCCCGGGTACAGCTCCGGCTTCTTGATCTCCAGCAGCAGCTTCTGGTCGTTGGACCGCACCCGGTCGAGGTACTGGCGCAGGGTCGGCACGCGCGCCCCGGCGAACTCCACCCCGAACCAGCTGCCCGCGTCCAGCCTGGCGATCTCGTCCGCGGTGAAGTCCCTGACCCGCCACGGGCCGCGGTCCGGGAACAGCGTCCGGACGTTCGTCGTCCGGGTGAGCGTCTCGTCGTGGACGACCACCAGCTCCCCGTCCTTGGTGCGCTGGACGTCGTTCTCCACCCAGTCGAAGCCCAGCTCCTCCGCCAGGTCCACCGCCAGGAGGGTGTTCTCGGGCGCGTAGGCGGAGGCCCCGCGGTGGGCGTAGACCTCGGGGACGCCCGCCGCCCGCACCGGGTCGCGGCCGGTGGCGGGGACCGGGGCGGAGGCGCCGCGCGCGGGTGCGGCCGAGGCGGGGGCGGCGGATCCGCCCGCCAGGACGAGGGCGAAGCCCAGGAAGGCGGCGGCTGCCGCGGCCACGGGTCGTACGTACATGCGCGTGCCCCTCCGGTGTGACTGGTGTACCTGATCGCGATCATCGGGTTGGTGATCAACTAACCGCCACCGAACTACGACAAACGGCCCACGCCGCCGCACCGCGCCGCGTTGTCGGCGGGCCGTCGTACCGTGGACCCATGCGGCCCGTATCGAAGATCGAACGCACGGTGGCCCCCTTCCAGGTGGTCAGTCCCTACCAGCCCAGCGGTGACCAGCCCACGGCCATCGACGAGCTGGAGAAGCGCCTGCGCGCAGGGGCGAAGGACGTGGTGCTGCTCGGTGCGACCGGCACCGGCAAGTCGGCCACCACGGCCTGGATGATCGAGCGGCTCCAGCGCCCGACCCTCGTCATGGCGCCGAACAAGACGCTCGCGGCCCAGCTGGCGAACGAGTTCCGGGAGCTGCTGCCCAACAACGCCGTCGAGTACTTCGTCTCGTACTACGACTACTACCAGCCCGAGGCGTACGTCCCGCAGTCGGACACGTACATCGAGAAGGACTCCTCCATCAACGAGGAGGTCGAGCGGCTGCGGCACTCGGCCACCAACTCGCTGCTCACCCGGCGGGACGTGATCGTGGTCGCCTCCGTCTCCTGCATCTACGGCCTCGGCACCCCGCAGGAGTACGTGGACCGGATGGTCCCGCTCAAGGTGGGCGAGGAGATCGACCGGGACCAGCTGCTGCGCCGGTTCGTCGACATCCAGTACACCCGCAACGACCTCGCCTTCACCCGGGGCACCTTCCGGGTCCGCGGCGACACGATCGAGATCTTCCCGGTCTACGAGGAACTCGCCGTCCGCATCGAGATGTTCGGCGACGAGATCGAGGCGCTGTCCACCCTGCACCCGCTGACCGGCGAGGTGATCAGCGAGGACGAGATCCTCTACATCTTCCCCGCCAGCCACTACATCGCCGGCCCCGAGCGGATGCAGAACGCCATCCGCGGCATCGAGACCGAACTCGCCCAGCGGCTGGAGGAGCTGGAGAAGCAGGGCAAGCTGCTGGAGGCCCAGCGGCTGCGCATGCGCACCACGTACGACCTGGAGATGATGCAGCAGATCGGCTCCTGCTCCGGCATCGAGAACTACTCGCTGCACATGGACGGCCGCGAGCGCGGCTCCGCACCCCACACCCTCATCGACTACTTCCCGGAGGACTTCCTCCTCGTCATCGACGAGTCGCACGTCACCGTGCCGCAGATCGGCGCCATGTACGAGGGCGACGCCTCCCGCAAGCGGACCCTGGTCGACCACGGCTTCCGGCTGCCCTCCGCGCTCGACAACCGGCCGCTGAAGTGGGAGGAGTTCCTGGAGCGGATCGGCCAGACCGTCTACCTCTCGGCCACCCCGGGAGCGTACGAACTCTCCCGCTCCGACGGCTTCGTGGAGCAGATCATCCGCCCCACCGGCCTCGTCGACCCCGAGGTGGTCGTCAAGCCCACCGAGGGCCAGATCGACGACCTGGTCCACGAGATCCGGCAGCGGGTCGAGAAGGACGAACGGGTCCTGGTCACCACCCTCACGAAGAAGATGGCCGAGGACCTCACCGACTACTTCCTGGAGCTCGGCATCCAGGTCCGCTACCTGCACAGCGACGTGGACACCCTGCGCCGCATCGAGCTGCTGCGCGAGCTGCGCGCCGGCGAGTACGACGTCCTCGTCGGCATCAACCTGCTGCGCGAGGGCCTCGACCTGCCCGAGGTGTCGCTGGTGGCCATCCTCGACGCCGACAAGGAGGGCTTCCTGCGCTCGGGCACCTCGCTGATCCAGACGATCGGCCGCGCGGCCCGCAACGTCTCCGGCCAGGTCCACATGTACGCGGACCGGATGACGCCCGCGATGGAGAAGGCCATCGAGGAGACCAACCGGCGCCGCGAGAAGCAGATCGCGTACAACACGGCCAACGGCATCGACCCGCAGCCGCTGCGCAAGAAGATCAACGACATCGTCGCCACCATCGCCCGCGAGGAGGTCGACACCGAGCAGCTGCTCGGCACCGGCTACCGGCAGGGCAAGGACGGCAAGGGCGCCAAGGCCCCCGTGCCCTCGCTCGCCGCGCACGCCCCGAAGGCGGGCGCGGGCGGCAAGGCCGCGGCCAGGGGCGCGAAGGCCGGCGCCGTCCCCACCGACCGGCCCGCGGCCGAACTCGCCGGGATCATCGAGGAGATGACCGAGCGGATGCGGGCGGCGGCCGCCGACCTCCAGTTCGAGGTCGCGGCCCGGATCCGGGACGAGGTGAGCGAGCTGAAGAAGGAGCTCAGGCAGATGAGGGAAGCGGGCCTCGCCTGAGGCCGCGCCTTGTCAGTAGGGTTGGCGGCACAGGCGAAGGAGAGGGGACAGCGCGTGACGGTCAACATGACCAAGGGTCAGGCCATCAGCCTTGAGAAGTCCGACGGGGGGACCCTGACCGCGGTGCGGATGGGGCTCGGCTGGCAGGCGGCGAAGCGGCGCGGGCTGTTCGGCTCCCGCACCCGGGAGATCGACCTGGACGCCTCCGCGGTGCTGTTCGCGGGCAAGGAGCCCCAGGACGTGGTCTTCTTCCAGCACCTCGTCAGCAACGACGGCTCCATCCGGCACACCGGCGACAACCTGGTCGGCGGTGTCGGACAGGGCGGCGACGACGAGGCGATCCTGGTGGACCTGGCCCGCGTGCCGGTGCACATCGACCAGATCGTCTTCACCGTGAACTCGTTCACCGGACAGACCTTCCAGGAGGTGCAGAACGCCTTCTGCCGGATCGTCGACGAGACCAACGGCCAGGAGCTGGCCCGCTACACCCTCGACGGCGGCGGCGACTACACCGCCCAGATCATGGCGAAGGTCCACCGCGTCGGTTCCGGCTGGAAGATGACGGCCCTGGGCAACCCGGCCAACGGTCGGACCTTCCAGGACCTGCTGCCGGCCATCATCACGCACCTGTAGCGAGCACGCACGGACTCGGGGAACGACGGGGGAGGGGCCGGACGATGACGGCCGAACTGGTCCGGGGGCAGAACCACCCCCTGTCACGGACCCGAGTGGAGATCAGGGTCTCGGCGGGCACTCCGGTGCTCGCCCTGGCCGCCTTCGGCGACGGGGCGGGCCGGCTCTCCGGCCCGGGGGCGCTGGCCCACCCCGGCGCCCCGGCGCCGGCCGGCCTGGAGGCACCGGCGGCCGCCGCCGCGGAACACGCCTTCGCGGTGGAACTCGACGCCGTCCCGGCCGGCGCCGAGCGCGTCATGGTGTTCCTGGCGCTGCCCCGGGGCGGCCCGGCCCGGTTCGGGGCCGTCTCCTCCCCGCACGTCAGCCTGGCCGAGCCCGGCGGTCCCGCAATCGCCGAGTACACCGTCACCGGCCTCGACACCGAGTCCGCCGTGGTGGCCGTCGAGCTGTACCGCCGCCAGGACGCCTGGAAGGTCCGCGCCGTCGGCCAGGGCTACGCCGACGGACTCCCCGCCCTGCTCGCCGACCACGGCCTCGGCGGCCCGGCGGCGGCCGAGCTGGCCGCCCTGGCGCTCGCCGCGGCCGGGATCCCGGCCGCGGCGGACCCCGTCCCGGTCTCCGGGGTCCCGCACGCCGGTACGCCCGGCCCCGGGCCGGCCGCGTCGCCGGCCGCCCCCGACGCCCCGTCCGGCGCCGACGCCCCGGCCGCCCCGGCCGCCGTCGGCGGCCCGCACACCATCGACTACGTGCACCCGCGCCGCTCCCGCACCGAGCCGCCCCCGCCGGCCCCCCGGGTGCCCGAGGCCCGGCCCGGCGAACCGCCCCGGCCGGTGGCCGGCGACGCCACCGGGTGGTCCATGGACGAGCGGCTCTACAACCAGGTCTGGGGCATGTTCGAGGACCTGGCCCGGGCCGTCGCCGCCTACCGCGGGGCCGTAGAGTTCGCCGACTCCCGGCTCGACCGCGAGCTCGACCAGGTCCTGTCCGATCCCCGGCACCGCCTCGGCGGCTCCGGGAACGCCGCCCGCGACGCCGCCCTCGCCCGCCGCGCCGAGCTCGCCGACCAGGCCCGCGCCGTACTGGACCGCGACCTCGGCCAGCTCACCGCCGAGATCGAGGTGGTCGAGCCGGCCCTGCCGGGCGCCTACGCCCGGTGGGACAACCCCGTCTGGCAGGCCCACCGCGTGCCCGCCCCGCGCGACGGCCGCCCGATGGCCATGCGCCTCGGCGACCTGCACCTCCCGGAGCGGCCCGACCTGCGCATCCCGATGCTGGTCCGGCTCCCGCTGGAGCGGGGCCTGTGGATCGACAACGGGCGGACCGGTTCCGAGGCCGCGATGGCCATGGACACCGACCGGCTCCGCCGGGCCGCCATGGACATGGCCGTCGCACACGCCGCCCGGATGCTCGCCGTCCACCCCGGCGGCGGCCTCGCGGTGCACGTCATCGACGCCGCCGGAGCGGCCTCGGCCGCCCTGGAGCCACTGGTCCGGGCCGGCGTCCTGGCCGGCCCGCCGGCCGCCGGAGCCGCCGGGGTCTCGCGTATCCTCGCCGAGCTCACCCGCCGGGTGGACCTCGTACAGATGGCGCTGCGCGCCGGCGCCCCCGAGGAGCTGCCGCCCGACCTGGACACCGCCGACCAGCTGCTGATCGTGCACGACTTCCCGCACGGCTTCGACGACCGCGCCGTCACCCAGCTGCGCTACCTGGCGGACGAGGGTCCCAGGACCGGGGTGCACCTGCTGATGGTCGCGGACCGTGACGAGGCCTCGGCCTACGGGCCGCTGCTGGATCCGCTGTGGCGGTCCCTGATGCGGCTCTCCCCCGTGCCCGACGACCACCTCGCGGACCCCTGGGTCGGGCACGCCTGGACCTTCGAGCCCTCCCTCCCGCCGGCCGGCAGCGCCGTGCTGGACGAGGTGCTGGCCCGGGTTTCGGAGGCCCGGAAGCCGAGGCCCTGACCCCGGACCACACCACGGATCGACCGCGGACCTGACCAATGAGTGACCAGTCTTTGGTCTTTCCTTTACCTTCACTGCTCCGTGCGGGTAGTCTGTTGGGCGCGGAGGGGAGTATTCCCGCTGTTCCTGCGCGGCGTGCCCGTCAGTACGGACCGTGACCGGTCCCGGGGCGCCGGCCCGAGGTCCCTGCGGCCCGGGTGGAAGAGACCTCCGGCAGCGATGACGCTGACCAAGTGCTGGAGCCATCTGCCGGAGGCGTGGAAGTAGTGGATGTTTCGTTGAACCTGTGGGTGCTGACCGTCGCCGGTCTGTGCCTGCTCATCGGTGCCGATTTCCTCATCGGCCGCAAGCCCCATGACGTGTCGATCAAGGAAGCCGGCATCTGGACGGTCGTCTGGATCGTCCTCGCCGCCCTGTTCGGCCTCGGACTGCTGTTCTTCGGCAACGCCCAGGCCTCCGGCGAGTTCTTCGCCGGCTTCATCACCGAGAAGTCGCTGAGCGTCGACAACCTCTTCGTCTTCGTCCTCATCATGGCGAAGTTCTCGGTGCCCTCCCACCTCCAGCAGCGCGTGCTGCTGATCGGCGTGCTGATCGCCCTGGTGCTGAGGGCCGTGTTCATCGCGGCCGGCGCCGCGATCATCTCCACCTTCGCCTGGGTCTTCTACATCTTCGGCGCGTTCCTGATCTACACCGCCTGGAAGCTCATCCAGGAGGCGCGCAAGGACGAGGAGGAGGACGAGTTCGAGGAGAACCGCCTGCTCAAGTCCATCGAGAAGAAGTTCGGCGTCGCCGACCGCTACCACGGCACCAAGCTGTTCATCCAGCAGAACGGCAAGCGCGTGCTGACCCCGCTGATGGTGGTCATGCTCGCCATCGGCACCACGGACGTGCTGTTCGCCCTGGACTCGATCCCCGCGATCTTCGGCCTCACCCAGGACCCGTACATCGTCTTCACCGCCAACGCCTTCGCCCTGATGGGCCTGCGCCAGCTGTACTTCCTCATCGGCGGCCTGCTCAAGAAGCTGGTCCACCTCAGCTACGGCCTGTCCGTCATCCTCGGCTTCATCGGCGTGAAGCTGGTGCTGCACGCACTGCACGAGTCCGGCGTGCACGTCCCGGAGATCTCCATCCCGGTCTCCCTGGGCGTCATCTGCGGCGTGCTGGTGATCACCACGATCACCAGCCTGATGGCCTCGAAGAAGCAGGAGCGGCAGGAGGCCGAGGAGGCCGCCGGCCGGGAGAGCGTCGAAGCCTGACGTACTGCCCGTCCGCCGGGACGGGACTACGCGGGGGCGGCCGCTTCGGCCGCCCCCGTCCGCGTACCCGCCACCCGCGCCGGGCTGGTCTCCGGCAGCAGCGCGAAACAGCCCAGGCTGAGCAGCGCGACCCCGGCCAGGTACGCCGCCACCCCCCACGGCGGCCCCGACCCGCCGGACAGCGCGGTCGCCACGATCGGGGTCAGCGCCCCGCCCAGCACCCCGCCCAGGTTGTAGCCGACCGCCGCGCCCGTGCACCGGATCCGCGGCTCGTACAGCTCGGGGAGGTACGCCCCGACCACCGCGAACATGGTCACCATCCCGAACAGCGCGCCGGTGAAACCGAGCGTCATCAGCAGCGGATCGCCCGTCCCCAACAGCGCGACCAGCGGGAACATCCACAGCGCGGAGGCGGCGCAGCCGGCCAGGCACAGCGGCCGCCGGCCGTGGCGGTCGCCGAGGACGGCGATCAGCGGAGTGACCAGTCCCTTCAGGGCCACCGCTACCATCACGCAGGCCAGCATCACCGTCCGGTCCACTCGCAGGTGCTCGGCCGCGTACGCCAGCGACCAGGTGGTCACGGCGTAGAACACGGCGTACCCCACCGACAGCGCGCCGCCGGTGAGCAGCAGCAGCCGCCAGTGCCCCCGGAACACCTCGGCCAGCGGCGCGCTCGCCGTCTCCCGGCGCTCGGCGAGCTCCCGGAACTGCGGGGTCTCCTCCACCGCGTGCCGCAGCCACAGGCCCGCCAGGGCCAGCAGGCCGGCCGCCCAGAACGGCACCCGCCAGCCCCAGGAGGAGAACTGCGCGTCGGTCAGGCCCGCCGACAGTCCGAGGGTGATGCCGTTGGCCAGGAGGAAGCCGACGGCCGGGCCGATCTGCGGGAAGCTCGCCCACAGCCCGCGCTGCCCCTCCGGGGCGTGTTCCGCCGTGACCAGCACCGCCCCGCCCCATTCGCCGCCCAGGCCCAGGCCCTGCAGGAAGCGGAGCAGGAGCAGCAGGAGCGGGGCGGCCACGCCGATGGAGCCGTACGTCGGCACGCAGCCGACGGCCACGGTCGCCAGGCCGGTCAGCAGCAGCGAGACGAGCAGGACCGGCCGCCGCCCGTAGCGGTCGCCGACGTGTCCGAAGAGGGCCGAGCCGAGGGGGCGGGCGACGAAGCCGACGGCGAAGGTGGCGAAGGCGGCGAGGGTGCCGGCGAGGGGCGAGAACGTCGGGAAGAACAGCGGGCCGAGGACCAGCGCGGCGGCCGTCCCGTAGACGAAGAAGTCGTAGAACTCGATCGCGGTGCCGGCCAGCGAGGCCGAGGCGATGCGGAGCATGGAGGGGCCGGGCGGGGAGCCGGGCGGGGTGGTGGGCGGGGTGGTGGGACCGGCCGGGGAGTGATCATCGTGCATGGAGCTCCAACTACTCCTTCCACGCCCGCCCGGGAGGCGGGAACGGTCGTCTTCGACCGGAAGGAGTGGACCGTATCCCAGGGTTGACCGGTGACCGCGCGGATCTCGCCACCGCGAGCCGGGGCCACCGGTCGCCCCCCGGTCACCAGCCGCGTTCGCGCCACTCCGGAAGGTGCGGGCGCTCGGCACCCAGAGTGGTGTCGTCGCCGTGGCCCGGGTAGACCCAGGTCTCGTCGGGGAGCCGCCCGAAGATCTTCTCCTCCACGTCGGCGATCAGGCTCGCGAAGGCCTTCTCGTCGCCCCAGGTGTTGCCGACGCCGCCCGGGAAGAGGCAGTCGCCGGTGAACACGTGCGGGTGCCCGTGCGGGTCGTCGTAGACGAGGGCGATGGAGCCGGGGGTGTGGCCGACCAGGTGGCGGGCGGTCAGCTCGACCCGCCCCACCCTGATGGTGTCCCCGTCCTCCACCAGGACGTCGGTGGGCACCGGGATGCCCTCGGCGTCGTACCGGCCGGCGTACGTGCGCGCGCCGGTCGCGGCCACGACCTCGGCGAGGGCGCCCCAGTGGTCGCCGTGCCGGTGGGTCGTGACGACCGAGGCGATGCCGTCGTCACCGATCAGGCTCAGCAGCGTCGCCGGCTCCGCCGCCGCGTCGATCAGCAGCTGCTCGTCGGTGGCCCGGCAGCGCAGGAGGTACGCGTTGTTGTTCATGGAACCGACCGCGACCTTGGAGACCATCAGGTCCGTGAGTTCGTGTACGTCGGCGGGACCGCCGACCTTGACCGCTCCGCTGTACGTCATGTCCGCATCCTAGGTCCGCTACAGCGGGGGCAGGGCCGGCAGCGGGCCGCCGGACGTGGTGAGGGAGGCGCCCTTGTCCGCCCGGCCGGAGAGCCAGGCCAGCAGCTGGGCGGCGGTGCCGGTGACGGTGACCTGCGGCTCGCCGGCGGAGCCGGTGCGCCAGGTGCCGCCGTCGGACGCGACCAGGGCGGTGGGCGGCACCTCGGGCAGGCCGGCCCAGCGGTCGGCGAGGAACTCGACCTCCCGCGCGGTGAACGCGGCCGGCAGGTCCTCCAGCTCGTAGCCGATGCCCAGGTCGACGTGGTGCAGCTCCACCTCCACCAGACGCCGGAAGGGGATCCGGGCCGCGGAGTCCTTGACCCCGTTGCGCAGCTCGACGGTGCGGGACCAGTCGGCGGGGCGCTCGCAGACGGCGTCGAAGGCGGCGGCGGAATGCCTCAGGTCCGCCAGCTGTTCTTGCAACGGACGGCCGGAGTCGCGCTCGATGTCCGACTCGCGCGCGGCGGCGCTCTCGTACATCGGCCGGCCTTCGAATACGTTGACGAGCGCGTCGGCGTTGCGGGCCAGGTGGGCCAGGACATGGCCGCGGGACCAGCCCGGCAGCCGTGACGGCTCCGCGAGGGCACCGTTGTCCAGGGCGGCGACAGCGGTGAGCAGTCGGTCGGTGGCTTCCCGCAGGGAGGCCAGGTCACGTACGTGATCGATCATGGGGCCGACGATAGCGCCGCCACTCCTTCGGGTGAAGGAGACAAGGGATGGCCGTTAATCGAATGCACGTGCTATACGCTCGATAGTCGAAAGGCCAGAAACGACTCCGTGGCGCCCCCCTACGCTGGGACGCTCTCTCTAGAAAGGTGCGGACCGGCGTGACCGACCGTCTCATCGTCCGTGGCGCTCGCGAGCACAACCTGAAGAACGTCTCGCTCGACCTGCCCCGCGACTCCCTCATCGTCTTCACCGGCCTCTCCGGTTCGGGCAAGTCCTCCCTGGCCTTCGACACGATCTTCGCCGAGGGCCAGCGGCGCTACGTGGAGTCCCTGTCCTCCTACGCCCGCCAGTTCCTCGGCCAGATGGACAAGCCGGACGTCGACTTCATCGAGGGCCTGTCCCCGGCCGTGTCGATCGACCAGAAGTCGACCTCGCGCAACCCGCGCTCCACCGTCGGCACCATCACCGAGGTCTACGACTACCTCCGCCTGCTCTTCGCCCGCATCGGCAAGCCGCACTGCCCCGAGTGCCGGCGCCCGATCTCCCGGCAGTCGCCGCAGGCGATCGTCGACAAGGTCCTCGCCCTGCCCGAGGGCAGCCGCTTCCAGGTGCTCTCGCCGCTGGTGCGCGAGCGCAAGGGCGAGTTCGTCGACCTGTTCGCCGACCTCCAGACCAAGGGCTACAGCCGCGCCCGGGTGGACGGCCAGACCGTGCAGCTCTCCGAGCCCCCCGTCCTGAAGAAGCAGGAGAAGCACACCATCGAGGTGGTCGTCGACCGCCTCACGGTGAAGGAGAGCGCCAAGCGCCGGCTCACCGACTCCGTCGAGACCGCCCTGGGCCTCTCCGGCGGCATGGTCATCCTGGACTTCGTCGACCTGGCCGCGGACGACCCCGAGCGTGAGCGGATGTACTCCGAGCACCTCTACTGCCCGTACGACGACCTGTCCTTCGAGGAGCTGGAGCCGCGCTCCTTCTCCTTCAACTCGCCCTTCGGTGCCTGCCCCGACTGCACCGGCATCGGCACCCGCATGGAGGTCGACCCGGAGCTGATCGTCCCCGACCCGGACAAGTCCCTCGACGAGGGCGCGGTCTCCCCGTGGTCGCTGGGCCACACCAAGGACTACTTCCAGCGGCTGATCGGGGCGCTCGCCGGAGAGCTCGGCTTCCGCACCGACATCCCCTGGGCCGGGCTGCCGCAGCGGGCCAAGAAGGCGCTGCTCCACGGCCACAAGACGCAGATCGAGGTGCGCTACCGCAACCGGTACGGCCGCGAGCGGGCCTACACCACCGCCTTCGAGGGCGCCGTGCCCTTCGTCAAGCGGCGGCACTCGGAGGCGGAGAGCGACTCCAGCCGCGAGCGCTTCGAGGGCTACATGCGCGAGGTGCCGTGCCCGACCTGTGAGGGCACCCGGCTCAAGCCGATCGTGCTCGCGGTGACCGTGATGGAGCGGTCCATCGCCGAGGTCTCGGCCATGTCGATCAGCGAGTGCGCGGAGTTCCTCGGCAAGCTCCGGCTGGACGCCCGCGACAAGAAGATCGCCGAGCGGGTCCTCAAGGAGGTCAACGAACGGCTGCGGTTCCTGGTCGACGTGGGCCTGGACTACCTGTCGCTGAACCGCGCGGCCGGCACCCTGTCCGGCGGCGAGGCCCAGCGGATCCGGCTGGCCACGCAGATCGGCTCGGGTCTGGTCGGCGTGCTGTACGTGCTGGACGAGCCCTCGATCGGCCTGCACCAGCGCGACAACCACCGGCTCATCGAGACCCTCGTCCGGCTGCGGGACATGGGCAACACGCTGATCGTGGTCGAGCACGACGAGGACACCATCAAGGTGGCCGACTGGGTCGTCGACATCGGCCCCGGTGCCGGCGAGCACGGCGGCAAGATCGTTCACAGCGGTTCGCTGGAGGAGCTGCTGGACAACACCGAGTCCATGACCGGCCAGTACCTGGCGGGCAGGAAGTCGATCGCCATCCCGGACGTCCGGCGGCCGGTGAACGGCGGGCGGAAGCTGGTCGTGCGCGGTGCGAAGGAGAACAACCTCCGGGACATCGACGTGGCGTTCCCGCTGGGCGTGTTCACGGCGGTGACCGGCGTCTCCGGCTCCGGCAAGTCCACCCTGGTCAACGACATCCTGTACACGCACCTGGCGCGGGAGCTGAACGGCGCCCGCTCGGTGCCCGGCCGGCACACCCGGGTGGACGGCGACGACCTGGTCGACAAGGTGGTGCACGTCGACCAGTCGCCGATCGGCCGCACCCCGCGGTCCAACCCGGCCACGTACACGGGCGTCTTCGACCACGTCCGCAAGCTGTTCGCGGAGACGATGGAGGCGAAGGTCCGGGGTTACCTGCCCGGCCGCTTCTCCTTCAACGTCAAGGGCGGCCGGTGCGAGAACTGCTCCGGCGACGGCACGATCAAGATCGAGATGAACTTCCTCCCGGACGTGTACGTCCCCTGCGAGGTCTGCCACGGGGCCCGCTACAACCGGGAGACCCTGGAGGTCCACTACAAGGGCAAGTCCATCGCCGAGGTCCTGGACATGCCCATCGAGGAGGCCCTCGCCTTCTTCGAGGCCGTCCCCACCATCGCCCGCCACCTGCGGACCCTCACCGAGGTCGGCCTGGGGTACGTCCGCCTCGGCCAGTCCGCGCCGACCCTGTCGGGTGGTGAGGCGCAGCGCGTGAAGCTGGCCTCCGAGCTCCAGAAGCGGTCCACGGGCCGTACGGTCTACGTCCTGGACGAGCCCACCACCGGTCTGCACTTCGAGGACATCTCGAAGCTGATCAAGGTGCTGTCGGGCCTGGTGGACAAGGGCAACTCGGTGATCGTCATCGAGCACAACCTGGACGTCATCAAGACCGCGGACTGGGTCATCGACATGGGCCCGGAAGGCGGTTACGGCGGCGGTCTGGTGGTGGCCGAGGGCACCCCCGAGGAGGTGGCCGCGGTCGGCGCCAGCCACACCGGCAAGTTCCTGAGGGACATCCTCGGCGCGGACCGGGTCTCGGACGCGGCCCCGGCCCGCACGGCCCCCGCGAAGAAGAAGGCGGCGGTCAAGGCCCCGGCCAAGGCGCCGTCGAAGGTCGCGGCGAAGGCCCCGGCCAAGAAGACGACCCGGGCCCGGAAGGCCTAGGCGGCCGGCTCCCCGGTGACGTCGCCGGCCCGCGACAGCACCGGGGAGCCTGCCGGGCCTGCCGGGGCGAGCTCGGCCGCGAACGGCGGCTGGGCCCCCGGACGGGTACAGGTGAGCGCGGCAGCGCGGGCCGCGTACGCCAGGGCGTCGGGCCAGTCCACCGGGCCCGGGCGGCACAGCCGGTGCAGCAGCGCGGCGTTCACCGTGTCGCCCGCCCCGATCGTGTCCGCCACCGGCACCCGCACCGCCGGCACCGTGTGCTCGGCGCCCTCGCGGGTCCGGACGGCCAGCCCGTCCGCCCCACGGGTCAGCACCACCGCCCCGGCCCCGGCGGCCAGCCAGTCCTCCGGCCGCCCGCCCAGCCACTCCGCGTCCTCCT
The DNA here is from genome assembly GCF_042900645.1 of Streptomyces sp. NPDC012888. NCBI lineage: Bacteria > Bacillati > Actinomycetota > Actinomycetes > Kitasatosporales > Streptomycetaceae > Streptomyces > Streptomyces sp. NPDC012888. The sequence goes on from NZ_JBIBBM010000001.1 coordinate 434,755, forward strand.
CGGACAGCTTCAGCACCGAAACGGACGGCAGCCAGGACCGGAAACGGGACCGGTACGCCCGCGGATCCCCGATCAGCGCCGGGCGGATGTTCGGGTCCAGCAGGGTGATCATCCCGCGCCCCGCCTCCCGGTGCAGCAGCGCCTCGTACGCGGTGGCACCCGGCTCCAGCACCAGCGAGCACGTGCCCAGGGCCAGCGCCCGCGCCGCGGGCGGCAGCGCCCCGGGCAGCGAGAACAGCCGGTCGGCGGTGCCCTCGACGTAGAAGCCGTACACCGCCGAGCCGTCCGGACGCAGCGAGGGCACGGCCAGCGCGGTCGGCTCCGGCCCCCGCCGCACCAGCGACAGGTCCACCCCCGCGGCCCGCAGCCCCGCCAGCAGCGCGTCACCGAAACCGTCGGTGGACATTCTGGAACAGAACGCCACCTCGGCACCGAGCCGGCCCAGCGCCAGCGCCGTGTTGTACGGACCGCCGCCCGGCCTGGGCAGCAACGCGCCCGGTGGCTCCGCCACCGGCACCAGGTCCATCAGGGCTTCTCCAGCGACCACGATCACACGCGGAACGTATCCCACCGCCCCGGGCCTGCGGTACCGCTCGCCGCCCGCCTCCGGGCCGCCGGTATCGTCGTAGACCGCTCACACACCGCCCGAACCGCCCGCCCCGGGGAGAACCACCATGTCCGCGCAGCCCGCAGCCCGCCGTACCGTGCTCAAGGGCGCCGCCGCCCTGGCCGGGGCCGCCGGTGCCGGCGCCGCCCTCACCGCCTGCTCCACCGCGACGAACAGCGGCGGCAACACCCCTGCCACCCCCACCGCCCCGGTGGAGCTGGGCGCGGCGGCCGAGGTTCCGGTGGGCGGGGCCAAGCTCTACCGGGAGCGGAAACTGCTGGTCAGCTGCCCTGCGGAGGGCCAGTACAAGGCCTTCAGCGCCCAGTGCACCCACGCCGGCTGCGTCCTCGACAAGATCGTCGAGAACGAGGGCAACTGCCCCTGCCACGGCAGCCGCTTCGACGTCACCACCGGCAAGGCCCTGCGCGGGCCCGCCACCGATCCGCTGCCGGCCGTCCCCGTCCGCGCCGAGGGCGGCAAGCTGATCGCCGGCTAGCCGGACCGCCCCCGGCCGGCACGACCGCTGCGGCCCGGCGCGCGGGTCACTCCCAGTCCCACCCGATGCCGAGGATGCCCCTGCGGACGCCCTGCTCCACCAGGTGCACGCTGCGGTGCAGGCCGTTCGGGGTCAGGTCCGCCACCCCGGCCCGCGGGGCCTGCGGCCCGGTCCGGCTGAACCGGACGCAGCGCACCGGCATGGCCGCGCCGTCGAACCGCACCTGGAGCATGTACTGGCCGCCCGCGTAGCTGAAGCCGCGCAGGTACTCGCGGCTGGGTCCCGCCGTCCCGTCCTCGAACCCGTAGCCGAAGACGTACGTGTCCCCGGTGCGCAGCCGCGTGTCGAAGAGCAGCTCGGCGACCACGATGCCGGCCTCCCGGTGCCGGCGCACCCGGCCGGTGCGGCAGTTCTCCCCGGCCCGCACCCGGACCCGCGCCGGGTCGCAGCCCGGGTCCCCGTGGTGGATCGCGAGGTAGCGGTCCACCCCGTCGCGGTGGGCCCGTACGACGTGCTCGGAATCCCGCACCAGCAGCTCGCGGCGGGCGCCGACGCGGACGCGCTCGTGGTGGCCGAGGGTGTGCAGCCCGCCGTCCGCCGGCAGCCCCATCCCGGCCAGCAGCTCCTCCATCAGCGCGCCGACGCCGACCAGGGAGCGGTACGGGCGGGCGGTCGGGCGCGGCGGCTCGGTGGCCGTGCCGCCGGGCGGGGCCAGCAGCCGCCCCAGCGAGCCGTCCGGCACCCGGAGGATGCGCTCCAGTTCCCGTACGGCCTTCAGGGACTCGGCGCGTTGCGGGCGCCGGGCACCCTGCTGCCAGTAACTGAGGCTGGTGACGCCGACCTTGATGCCGCGCGCGGCCAGCCGGTGCTGCACCCGGTGCAGGGGCAGCCCGCGGGCGGCGAGCGCCGCGCGCAGCGCCGAGTGGAAGGGGCCGGTCCGCAGTAACCGGGAGAGTTCGTCGCGGTCGTCGGACACGGGCGGCTCCTTGTGAACGTTCACGCCGGGCGGTGCGGGGGAGTGCGCCGGTGGCCACCGGGACCCAGGTGGCGGGACGGCCGGCGTTCACACCACAGCCTCAGCGTTCACACTGCAATGTCACCGCGTATTGAAGCGTGTTGACCTGATCGCGACAACACCCTGATGCTCCTGGACAGCGTCCGGACGCGCTCCTCCGATCCCCACTCGCCCCCCGCCCCACCGGGGGGTCCCCACACGGGAGGAACGCGATGCGCAACAGGAAGGGGCGGCTCCCCCTCGCCGCCCTCGCCACCACCCTGCTCCTCGTGCTGCCCACCGGCCCGGCCACCGCCGCCGACGCCGGCGCGGACGGCACGCTGGCCTCGAAGCGCCTGAACATCACGATGCAGGCCCAGCAGAAGTCCAACTGGTGCTGGGCCGCCGGCGGCAACACCATCGCGGCCTGGTTCGGCCGCAACCACACCCAGAACCAGTTCTGCAACGCCGCCTTCAACCGGCAGCAGGGCACCGAGTGCCCCAACAACCAGGCCACCCTCGGCAACGTCCAGAACGGCCTGGACTGGGCCGGGATCAACCCCGGCTCGTACGTGACCGGATGGCTGCGGTACTCCACCGTGCAGACCGAGATCAACGCGAACCGGCCGGTCGAGACGCGGATCCAGTGGTCCGGCGGTGGCGGCCACATGCACGTGGTCTACGGCTACGACACGGCGAACAGCTGGGTGTACTGGGGCGATCCGTGGCCGTCCAGCGACCGGTACAACTGGGCGTCGCACGCCTGGTACGTGGACAACGGCACGTTCTCCTGGACCCACTCGCTCTACCGGATCGGGGCGTGACCGCCATGAGCCTCCGCGCAGCCGCCGTCACCGGCGCCCTCACCGCGGCCACCGCCCTGCTCGTCGCCGCCCCGGCCGCCGCGGCGCCCGTCCCGCAACCGGAGCCGCGGCCGCAGGCGCCGGCGCAGGCCGTCACGGCGGAGGCCACCGCGGCCGCCGGGCGGGCCGCCGCGGCCCCCGACACCATCGCCACCCTGTCCCGGTTCTTCGCCCGGGAGGGCCGGGTCGCGGCCTCCGCCGCCGCGCCGCGGATCGAGGGGGAGGCCGTACCCGTGCACTACCTCTCCCCGGAGTTCGTCGCCGGCCGGGCGGGCGCACCGGTGGCCCGGCTGGAGTTCCTCGCCAGCAGGGCGGTGTCCGCCGACGGGCAGCAGGCCGCGCTGTGGACGGCGAAGACCGGCGGCGGCTGGCAGGTCGTGAACATCGCCACCGGCGACGACGAGTTCCGGTACGCCCGGCTGGGCGCCGAGCGGCTGCCAGGCGGGACGGTGTTCCGGGAACCGCAGATCGACGCGTGGTGGGTGGCCGGGGGCGAGCGGGTGCTGCCGCTGGACGAGGACGCCGTGCGCGCGGTGGGCGGCGGCGGTACCACGCTCGCGGCGTACCGGGCCCGGGTGGCCCGGGCCTACGCCGACAAGCTGCCGGGCTCCGCGTACGCCCGCTCCGGCAAGGCCGGCGGCTACACCGCCCCGCCACCACCGCCCTCGTCGACCCCGGCGGTAGCCGCGACCACCACCGCCACCGCCGCCGCCGCCCTCGCCACCGCCGCCCTGACCCTCACCGTCCACCGCCGCCGCCGAACCTGACCCCCACCGGGCCCCGCCCGCGCGCCGCTCGGGCTTGATCGGCCCTGCGGCCCGCTACCGGGCGGGGCCCAACCAGCCCCTCCGGCGTACGGGCGGAGCGTTGGCTGCGCGGCTTTGGCTGCGCCGGGTCCCGCTCAATCGCCGCTCGGGCTGGATGGTGCGGCTCGGCTCCGCCACGTGCCCCCGGGGCTCCGGTCTGGCCCGCTCAATCGCCGCTCGGGCTGGGTGTGGCGCGGCGTGGTGTGGTCCTGCGGGCCGGTTCCGGGGGCACTTCCAGCCCCTCCGGCGTTTGAGGAGCGGGGTATGGGGCGGAGCCCCGTGTGCTCGGGCGGAGCGTTGGCTGCGCGGCTGTGGCTGCGCCGGGTCCCGCTCAATCGCCGCTCGGGCTGGATGGTGCGGCCCGGCCGGAGCCCGGGCGGGGCGGGGGTGGGGTTGGTTGTCGGTGGGCGACAGTAGGGTGGGCGGCATGGCCGACCCTTCCAGCTACCGTCCTCAGCCGGGCCAGGTCCCCGACTCCCCGGGCGTCTACCGCTTCCGCGACGAACACCGCCGGGTGATCTACGTCGGGAAGGCCAAGAGCCTGCGCCAGCGCCTGGCCAACTACTTCCAGGACGTGGCCGGACTCCACCCCCGCACCGCCACCATGGTCACCACCGCCGCCTCCGTCGAGTGGACCGTCGTCTCCACCGAGGTCGAGGCGCTCCAGCTGGAGTACTCCTGGATCAAGGAGTACGACCCCCGCTTCAACGTGAAGTACCGGGACGACAAGAGCTATCCGTCCCTCGCCGTGACGCTGGGCGAGGAGTACCCCCGGGTCCAGGTCATGCGCGGTCCCAAGAAGAAGGGCGTCCGGTACTTCGGGCCGTACGCCCACGCCTGGGCCATCCGCGAGACCGTCGACCTGATGCTCCGCGTGTTCCCGGTCCGGACCTGCTCCGCCGGGGTGTTCAAGCGGTCCGCCCAGATCGGGCGCCCCTGCCTGCTCGGCTACATCGGCAAGTGCTCGGCCCCCTGCGTGGGCCGGGTCACCCCCGAGGAACACCGCGAACTCGCCGAGGAGTTCTGCGACTTCATGGCCGGCCGGACCGGGGCGTACCTCTCCCGACTGGAGAAGCGCATGCACGAGGCGGCCGAGGAGATGGAGTACGAGAAGGCCGCCCGGCTGCGCGACGACATAGGGGCGCTGCGCCGCGCCATGGAGAAGAACGCGGTGGTCCTCGCGGACGCCACCGACGCCGACCTCATCGCCGTCGCCGAGGACGAGCTGGAAGCCGCCGTGCAGATCTTCCACGTCCGCGGCGGCCGGGTCCGCGGCCAGCGCGGCTGGGTCACCGACAAGGTCGAGGCCGTCGACACCGCCGGCCTGGTCGAGCACGCCCTCCAGCAGCTGTACGGCGAGGAGAGCGGCGAGAGCGTACCCAAGGAAGTGCTCGTACCGGCCCTGCCCGAGGACGCGCCGGCCCTCTCCGACTGGCTCGCCGCGCGCCGCGGCTCCCAGGTCAGCCTCCGCATCCCGCAGCGCGGCGACAAGAAGGCGCTGATGGAGACCGTCCACCGGAACGCCCAGCAGTCCCTCGTCCTGCACAAGACCAGACGCGCCAGCGACCTCACCACCCGCTCCCGCGCCCTGGAGGAGATCGCCGAGGCGCTCGGCCTCGACGGCGCCCCGCTGCGCATCGAGTGCTTCGACATCTCCCACCTCCAGGGTGACGACGTCGTCGCGTCGATGGTCGTCTTCGAGGACGGGCTGGCGCGCAAGAGCGAGTACCGCCGCTTCCAGATCAAGTCCTTCGCCGGCCAGGACGACGTGCGGTCCATGCACGAGGTGGTCTCCCGCCGGTTCCGGCGCTACCTCCAGGAGAAGCTGAAGACGGGCGAGTGGAGCCCGGAGGACGGGGAGGAGGCCCTCGCCGAGGACGACGGCCGCCCCAAGCGGTTCGCGTACCCGCCCCAGCTCGTCGTGGTCGACGGCGGCCGGCCGCAGGTCGCCGCCGCCCAGCGGGCCCTGACCGAGCTCGGCATCGACGACGTCGCCGTGTGCGGTCTCGCCAAGCGGCTGGAGGAGGTCTGGCTGCCCGAGGAGGACGACCCCGTGGTGCTGCCCCGCACCAGCGAGGGGCTGTACCTGCTCCAGCGCGTCCGTGACGAAGCGCACAGGTTCGCCATCCAGTACCAGCGCAACAAGCGCGGCAAGCGCCTGAGGACCGGCCCGCTGGACGAGGTGCCGGGCCTCGGCGAGACCCGCAGACAGGCCCTGATCAAGCACTTCGGTTCGGTGAAGAAGCTGAGACAGGCCACAATCGACCAGATCTGCGAGGTGCCGGGGATAGGCCGGAAGACGGCCGAGACCGTGGCCGCGGCCCTCGCCGCCGCCACTCCCGCGGGTCCTGCCGTCAACACGGCGACAGGAGAGATCATTGAGGACGAGAGCCCCGCGCCCGCGGGGACCTCGTCCGAACGGGGAGCCGAGACATGACCACGCACGACGGAGACGGAGCAAAGGTGAGTACGGGCACGACAGTGGAGCCCGGCGAGGCCGCCGAGGCGGCCATTCCCGAGCTGGTGATCATCTCCGGGATGTCCGGAGCGGGCCGCAGTACGGCAGCGAAGTGCCTGGAGGACCTCGGCTGGTTCGTCGTGGACAACCTGCCGCCGGCCCTCATCCCGACCATGGTCGAGCTGGGCGCCCGCTCGCAGGGCAACGTGGCCCGCATCGCCGTCGTCGTCGACGTCCGCGGCCGCCAGTTCTTCGACGCCCTGCGCGAGTCCCTCGCCGACCTCGACAGCCGCGGCGTCACCCGGCGCACCGTCTTCCTGGAGTCCTCCGACGACGCCCTGGTCCGCCGCTTCGAGTCCGTCCGCCGCCCGCACCCGCTGCAGGGCGACGGCCGGATCACCGACGGCATCGCCGCCGAGCGGGACCTGCTGCGCGAGCTGCGCGGCGACGCCGACCTGGTGATCGACACGTCCAGCCTGAACGTGCACGAGCTGCGCGCCAAGATGGACGCCCAGTTCGCCGGCGACGAGGAGCCCGAGCTGCGGGCCACCGTCATGTCCTTCGGCTACAAGTACGGCCTCCCCGTCGACGCCGACCTGGTCGTGGACTGCCGCTTCATCCCCAACCCGCACTGGGTGCCGGAGCTGCGCCCCTACACCGGCCTCAACGCCGAGGTGTCGGAGTACGTCTTCAACCAGCCCGGCTCCAAGGAGTTCCTGGACCGCTACGCCGAGCTGCTCCAGCTGATCGCCACCGGCTACCGCCGCGAGGGCAAGCGGTACGTGACCATCGCCGTCGGCTGCACCGGCGGCAAGCACCGCAGCGTGGCCATGTCCGAGAAGCTCGCCGCCCGCCTCGCCTCCGAGGGAGTCGAGACCGTCGTCGTCCACCGGGACATGGGGCGCGAGTGACCGGACGGAGCCTGAGGCTGCGCCGCCTGCGCCGGGTGACCACGGGCCGTGACGACACGGCCCGTGGCGCCTGGCGCCGCGGCGCCCAGCCCAAGGTGGTCGCCCTCGGCGGCGGCATGGGCCTGTCGGCCTCGCTGGCCGCGCTGCGGCGGATCACCGGCGATCTGACGGCCGTGGTCACCGTCGCCGACGACGGCGGCTCCAGCGGCCGCCTCCGCGAGGAGCTCGGCGTACTGCCCCCCGGCGACCTCCGCAAGGCGCTCGCCGCCCTGTGCGGGGACGACGACTGGGGGCAGACCTGGGCCCGGGTCATCCGGCACCGCTTCGAGTCCCACGGCGACCTGCACGGCCACGCCGTCGGCAACCTGCTGATCGTCGCGCTGTGGGAACAGCTCGGCGACCCCGTCCAGGCCCTGGACCTGGTCGGCAGGCTGCTCGGCGCGCACGGACGGGTCCTGCCGATGTCGGCGGTCCCGCTGGAGCTCCAGGCTCTGGTTCGCGGCCACGACCCGGCGCGCCCGGACGACGTGGACACCGTGCGCGGGCAGGCGACCGTGGCCCTGACCCCCGGCGAGGTGCAGTCGGTGCACGTGGTGCCCGCCGACCCGCCGGCCGTGCCGGAGGCCGTGGAGGCGGTGCTGGACGCCGACTGGGTGGTGCTCGGCCCCGGCTCCTGGTTCTCCTCGGTGATCCCGCACCTGCTCGTGCCGGAGCTCCTCGACGCGCTGACGCAGACCAAGGCCCGGCGGGTGCTCTCGCTGAACCTCGCGCCGCAGCCCGGTGAAACAGAGGGCTTCTCTCCGCAGCGTCATTTGGAGGTTTTGGCCCGACACGCCCCTAAACTCGCCCTGGACGTGGTGCTGGCCGACGAGGCCGCCGTGCCCGACCGCGAGTCCCTCGCCGATGCCGCAAAACGCTTCGGTGCCGCGGTCGAGCTGGCGCCGGTGGCCAGGGAAGACGGCTCTCCGAAGCACGACCCGGAGCTGTTGGCCGCCGCGTACGACCGTATTTTTCGGATGCATGGAAGGATCGGCCCATGGCGATGACGCCTGCGGTGAAGGATGAGATCTCCCGGCTCCCCGTCACCAGGACCTGCTGCAGGAAGGCGGAGGTCTCGGCGATTCTTCGGTTCGCTGGGGGGCTCCACCTGGTGAGCGGGCGGATCGTCATCGAGGCGGAGCTGGACACCGGGATCGCGGCCCGGCGGCTGCGCAAGGACATCCTGGAGATCTTCGGCCACTCCTCGGACCTCGTGGTGATGGCGCCCGGCGGTCTGCGGCGCGGCAGCCGCTACGTCGTGCGGGTCGTCGCCGGCGGTGACCAGCTGGCCCGCCAGACCGGCCTCGTGGACGGCCGCGGCCGTCCGATCCGGGGCCTTCCCCCGCAGGTCGTCTCAGGGGCCACCTGTGACGCCGAGGCGGCCTGGCGCGGTGCCTTCCTGGCCCACGGCTCGCTCACGGAGCCCGGCAGGTCCTCCTCGCTGGAGGTCACCTGCCCGGGCCCCGAGGCAGCCCTGGCCCTGGTGGGTGCCGCCCGCAGGCTGTCCATCGCGGCGAAGGCGCGGGAGGTCCGCGGGGTCGACCGGGTGGTCGTGCGCGACGGCGACGCCATCGGCGCGCTGCTGACCCGGCTCGGCGCGCACGAGTCGGTGCTGGCCTGGGAGGAGCGGCGGATGCGGCGCGAGGTCCGCGCCACCGCCAACCGCCTGGCCAACTTCGACGACGCCAACCTGCGCCGCTCGGCCCGGGCCGCGGTGGCCGCCGGGGCCCGGGTCCAGCGCGCCCTGGAGATCCTCGGCGAGGAGGTCCCCGAGCACCTCGCCGCGGCGGGCCGGCTGCGGATGGAGCACAAGCAGGCCTCCCTGGAGGAGCTGGGGGCGCTGGCGGACCCGCCGCTGACCAAGGACGCGGTGGCCGGGCGGATCCGGCGGCTGCTGGCGATGGCGGACAAGCGGGCGCAGGACCTCGGGATCCCGGGGACGGAGTCCAACCTCACGGAAGAGCTGGCCGACAACCTGGCCGGCTGACCGCGCCGCCGCCCCACCCCGGTGTGGGCAGTCGTTCCGCTGGGGCGGATGGGGGTCCTCCCGGACGGAGTCCGGGGGAGGGTGGGCACACCGGAACGACGGCCCGCAGCGGCCGCGAAGCGTCCCCCAACGGCCACCGCCGCCAGGCGGTGGCCGTTGGCACGACTGCCCACACGGGGGGCGTCGGGCGGCCGCGGAGGCGGGGGAGTGCTTGAGGGGGGCTACAGCCGGACGGGGGGAACACGGGCGTGGGGCGGCACGCCCCATTGACATGCGCATGGACGGTCGTGAGCCTGTCGTCCGATTGCTTTTCGCGACAGACGACGCCCAGGGGGGCACATGAGGCACCGCGCGAGATCGATCCTCGCCGCCACCGCACTCGTCCTCGGCACACTCGCCGCCGTACCCGTGACCGCACAGGCCCGCCCCGGCACCGGCCCCGGCCCCGCCGGCGACGAGGTACGGGTCTACGACGCCGACATCACCAAGGAGCAAGTCCCGCTCGTCCTGGCCGCCGGCCAGGACGGCCACGAGCTCTCCGAGCGCGCCCCCGAGAAGGGCACCGCCCGGGTCGAGCTCTTCCTCACCGGGACCCAGGCCAAGGCCCTCGGCGCCCAGGGCGTCAAGCTCGCCGAGCGGAAGGTCCCGGACCGGGCCGCCGCCCGCGGCAAGGCCGCCGGCGACGGCGTCTTCCGCCCGTACAGCGGCAAGGGCGGCATCGCCGAGGAGATCGTCCGGACCGGCCAGGCCAAACCCGGCCTCGCCAAGGTGGTCTCCATCGGCAAGACCGTGCAGGGCAAGGACATCCTCGCCGTCAAGGTCACCAAGGACGCCCGCCGCGCCAAGGACGGCTCCCGGCCGGCCGTGCTGTACATGTCCAACCAGCACGCCCGCGAGTGGATCACCCCGGAGATGACCCGCCGGCTGCTCCACCACTACCTGGACGGCTACGGCAAGGACCAGCGGATCACGAAGCTCGTCGACACCACCGAGCTGTGGTTCCTGATCTCCGCCAACCCCGACGGGTACGACTACACCCACGCCCCCGACGGCGAGCGGCTCTGGCGCAAGAACATGCGCGACAACGACGGGGACGGCAAGCACACCGCCGTCGACGGCGTCGACCTCAACCGGAACTTCGCCTACAAGTGGGGCTACGACAACGAGGGTTCCTCGCCGAACCAGGCCAGCGAGACCTACCGCGGCAGCGGCCCGAACTCCGAGCCGGAGACCGTCGCCCTGGACCGCTTCCAGAAGCGGATCGGCTTCGAGTACGGCATCAACTACCACTCCGCCGCCGAACTGATCCTTTACGGCGTCGGCTGGCAGGTCGCCACCCCGACCCCCGACGACGTGCTCTACAAGGCGCTCGCCGGCACCCCGGAGAACCCGGCCGTGCCCGGCTACCACCCGCAGGTCTCCTCCGAGCTGTACACCACCAACGGCGAGGCCGACGGCCACGCCGCCAACGTCAACGGCATGATGATGTTCACGCCGGAGATGACCACCTGCCAGACCGCCTCCGGCCTGGACCCGAACGACGCCTGGAAGCCCGAGGACTGCGCCTCCGGCTTCAACTTCCCCGACGACGAGAAGCTGATCCAGGACGAGTTCGCCAAGAACATCCCCTTCGCGCTCTCCGTCGCCGAGACCGCCGGCCACCCGGACCGGCCCAGCTCCGCCGTGGGCCTGACCGCCTCCGACTTCACCCCCGACGCGTTCGCCACCTCCTGGGCCGCCCGCGGCCAGGACCAGGAGATCGCCGTCACCGCACGCAAGTCGCTGCGCGACAAGGAACTCAACTACCGGATCAACGGCGGCCGCACGCACGACGAGGACCTGAAGCCCTGGAAGGGCGGCGAGCGCTACGGCGGCAAGGACAACCTCTGGTTCGACGAGTACCGCGCCGAGGTCGAGGGCGCCCGTCCCGGTGACACGGTCGAGGTCTGGTTCACCGGGCGCGACCGCGCCACCGGCAAGAAGGTCTCCAGCGAGCACTTCACCTACACCGTCGCACCGCGCCCCCGCGCCGACGTCCTGGTGATCGCCGAGGAGGGCGCCAAGGCCCGGCACGCCCAGGCGTACGTCGACGCCCTGCGCGCCAACGGCAGGTCCGCCGCCGTCTGGGACGTCGCCGTACAGGGCGCCCCGCACCGGCTCGGAGTGCTCTCGCACTTCCGCACCGCCGTCCACTACACGGGCGCCCAGGCACCCGGCGGGCCGACCCAGCTCGCCGTCCGCGACTACCTCAACGAGGGCGGCAAGCTGATCGAGGCCGGCGAACTGGCCGGCGGCAGCGCCCAGGTCGGCCCCGCCGTCACCAACGACTTCAGCCAGTACTGGCTGGGCGCGTACGGCCGTACCGGCGTCCGCGGCGCCACCGGGTTCACCGGCGCCGGAGCCCTCGCCGGGGCCGGCGGCGGCCTCGGCGACGCGGCCGACAACCCGCTGAACGCCCCGGGTTCCTACACGGTGACCTCCGACAGCCTGCCCGCGGACCGCTTCCCGCAGTTCAAGAGCGCGCAGGCGGGCCAGTACGCCGGGGTCGTCAACCCCTACGCCCCCGTCGCGGGCGCGTGGATGGCCTCGGCCACCCATGACGACGACGACTGGAAGCGGCTCGTCCGCGAGGTCGACCTCACCGGCGTCACCGCCGCCGACCGGCCCGCCCTGAAGATGGCGCTGCACTGGAACACCGAACCGGGCTACGACCACGCCGTACTGGAGGCCCGCACCGCGGGCGGCGACGACTGGACCACCCTCCCCGAGGCCGGCGGACAGAGCTCCACCACGGTGCCGGAGGAGTGCGGGGCCGGGTTCTTCGTCAACGGCCACCCCTTCCTGCGCCGCTACCTGACCCTGGAGGCCGGCGGCTGCACTCCGGCCGGCACCAGCGGGACCTGGAACAGCTTCACCGGCTCCTCCGGCGGATGGAAGCAGGTCTCGTTCGACCTGAGCGCCTACGCCGGCAAGAAGGTCGAACTGTCCCTGGCCTACATCACCGACCCCGGATCCGGCGGCCGCGGCGTCTTCATGGACGAGGCGCGGCTGTCCACCGGGGGCACCGACCAGCCGGCGGAGGGCTTCGAGACCTCCCTCGGCGCCTGGACCGCACAGGGCGCACCGGCCGGAAGTCCCGAAGTTCCGGGGGATTGGTCTCGTACCGGCGAGCTCTTCAAGTCGTTCGCCGCGGTCACAACGCGTGACACGGTCCTCCTCGGATTCGGGCTGGAACACCTGCCTGCCCCGGCAGACCGAGCGGTACTGATCGGTAAGGCGTTGCGGTCCCTTTCACGCTGACTCTCAGTGACCGGGACCCAGGTCCCCGGTGGCCCGTACCGCTCGAATTGGTATGGGCCACCGGCGCGTGTCCCTCCGCAGACGATGTCACTCCAAGGCCCGCAGAGAGGTAGGGTCGTAAGCGGTCGGGGACATCCCATACAGATCGCCGGCGGACAGGCCGGCGCACATACGAGGAGATCGGTTCGTGACGATCCGCGTAGGCATCAACGGCTTCGGCCGTATCGGGCGCAACTACTTCCGTGCTCTCCTGGAGCAGGGGGCGGACATCCAGGTCGTGGGTGTCAACGACCTGACGGACAACGCCACCCTGGTGCACCTGCTCAAGTACGACAGCATCCTCGGCCGCCTCAAGGCGGAGGTCAGCCACACCGACGACACGATCACCGTCGGTGGCAACACCTTCAAGACCTTCGCCGAGCGCGACCCCGCGAACCTGCCCTGGGGCGAGCTGGGCGCCGACATCGTCATCGAGTCGACCGGCATCTTCACGAAGAAGGCCGACGCCGCCAAGCACATCGCGGCCGGCGCGAAGAAGGTCCTCATCTCGGCCCCGGCCAAGGACGAGGACATCACCATCGTGATGGGTGTCAACCAGGACAAGTACGACGCCGCCAACCACCACGTCGTCTCCAACGCCTCCTGCACCACCAACTGCGTGGCGCCCATGGCCAAGGTCCTCGACGAGAACTTCGGCATCGTCAAGGGCATGATGACCACGGTCCACGCCTACACCAACGACCAGCGGATCCTGGACTTCCCGCACTCGGACCTGCGCCGCGCCCGCGCCGCCGCCGAGAACATCATCCCGACCTCCACCGGTGCCGCGAAGGCCACCGCGCTGGTCCTGCCGCAGCTCAAGGGCAAGCTGGACGGCATCGCGATGCGCGTCCCGGTCCCGACCGGCTCGGTCACCGACCTCGTCCTCGAACTCGACCGCGAGGTCACCAAGGACGAGATCAACGCGGCGTTCCAGAAGGCCGCCGAGGGTCAGCTGAAGGGCATCCTCGACTACACCGAGGACCCGATCGTCTCCTCCGACATCGTGAACTGGCCGGCCTCCTGCACCTTCGACTCCTCCCTGACCATGGTCCAGGGCAAGCAGGTCAAGGTCGTCGGCTGGTACGACAACGAGTGGGGCTACTCCAACCGCCTCGTCGACCTCACCGTCTACGTCGGCGGCCAGCTCTGAGGCACGGGGTAGGCAACACGATGTGAAGCACAGGGCCCGCACAGCGCAGACCGCGCTGTCCGGGCCCTGTCGCTTGCCTCGTACACTCCGTCCCGACGCAGATCTAAGGAGTCAGAACCACATGAAGACGATCGACGAACTTCTCTCCGAGGGCGTCGCCGGCAAGCGGGTCTTCGTCCGCGCCGACCTGAACGTGCCGCTGTCCGGCGGTGAGATCACCGACGACGGTCGCATCCGCGCCGTGCACCCGACCATCGCGAAGCTCGCCGCCGCCGGCGCCCGCGTGGTCGTCGCCTCGCACCTCGGCCGCCCCAAGGGTGCTCCGGACCCGGCCTTCTCGCTGGCCCCGGCCGCCAAGCGGCTCGGCGAACTGCTGGGCGCGGACGTGGCGTTCGCCACCGACACCGTCGGTTCCTCGGCCAAGGAGACCGTCGCCGCCCTCGCCGACGGACAGGTCGCCGTCATCGAGAACCTGCGCTTCAACGCCGGCGAGACCTCCAAGGACGACGCCGAGCGCGGCGCCTTCGCGGACCAGCTCGCCCAGCTCGCCGACCTCTACGTCGGCGACGGCTTCGGCGCCGTGCACCGCAAGCACGCCTCGGTCTTCGACCTCCCCGCGCGACTCCCGCACGCGGTGGGCGACCTCATCGCCACCGAGGTCGGCGTCCTGAAGAAGCTCACCGACGACGTCAAGCGCCCCTACGTGGTCGTCCTCGGCGGCGCCAAGGTCTCGGACAAGCTCGCCGTCATCGACGAGCTGCTCGGCAAGGCCGACCGCCTCCTCATCGGCGGCGGCATGGCCTACACCTTCCTCAAGGCCAAGGGCCACGAGGTCGGCATCTCCCTCCTGCAGGAGGACCAGCTGCCGAAGGTCACGGAGTACATGCGCCGCGCCGAGGAGACCGGCGTCGAGCTGGTCCTGCCCGTCGACGTCCTGGTGTCCGCCGACTTCCCCGACCTCAAGGGGAAGACCCCGGCCGACTACGAGACGGTCGACGCGGACAAGATCCCGGCGACCAAGGAGGGGCTGGACATCGGCCCCAAGACCCGCGAGCTGTACGCCTCGAAGATCGCCGACGCCGAGACCGTCTTCTGGAACGGACCGGTGGGCGTCTTCGAGCACCCGGACTACGCGGACGGCACCCGTGCCATCGCCCAGGCCCTGGTGGCCAGTGGCGGCTTCACCGTCGTCGGAGGCGGCGACTCGGCCGCCGCCGTGCGCACCCTGGGCTTCGACGAGAACGCCTTCGGCCACATCTCGACCGGCGGGGGCGCCAGCCTGGAATACCTGGAGGGCAAGACCCTCCCCGGCCTCGCCGCACTGGAGGACTGAAACACCGTGACTGACCGTACCCCGCTGATGGCGGGCAACTGGAAGATGAACCTCAACCACCTGGAGGCCATCGCCCACGTCCAGAAGCTCGCCTTCGCCCTCGCCGACAAGGACCACGAGGCCGTCGAGGTCGCGGTGCTGCCGCCCTTCGTCGACCTGCGCTCCGTCCAGACCCTGGTCGACGGCGACAAGCTGAAGATCAAGTACGGCGCCCAGGACATCTCGGCGCACGACTCCGGTGCCTACACCGGCGAGATCTCCGGCGCCATGCTGTCCAAGCTGAAGTGCGCGTACGTGGCCGTCGGCCACAGCGAGCGCCGCCAGTACCACGGCGAGGACGACGAGACCTGCAACGCCAAGGTCAAGGCCGCCTACCGGCACGGGATCACCCCGATCCTCTGCGTCGGCGAGGGCCTGGAGATCCGCAAGGCCGGCCAGCAGGTCCAGTACACGCTGAACCAGGTCGACGGCGCCCTCAAGGACGTCCCGGCCGAGCAGGTCGAGTCCATCGTCATCGCCTACGAGCCGGTCTGGGCGATCGGCACCGGCGAGGTGGCCACCCCCGAGGACGCCCAGGAGGTCTGCGGGGCGATCCGCCGCCGCCTGGCCGAGCTGTACTCCCAGGAGCTGGCCGACAGGGTCCGCATCCAGTACGGCGGCTCCGTGAAGTCCGGTAACATCGCGGCGATCATGGCGCAGCCGGACGTCGACGGCGCCCTGGTCGGCGGCGCGGCGCTGGACGCGGACGAGTTCGTCAAGATCGTCCGCTTCCGTGACCAGTGACGATCGCTGAGAGTATGCGGTAGGGCGGATCCGTCGTACCCTTGCGGGGGCCGGGAGGGCTGAATCACGAGCCGCCGGCCCCCGCATCATCGAATCCAGGAAGTAGGGTCCAGCCGTGGTTATGGGGTTCTCGATCGCCCTGATCGTCTTCAGCCTGCTGCTGATGCTGCTCGTGCTGATGCACAAGGGCAAGGGCGGCGGCCTCTCCGACATGTTCGGTGGCGGCATGCAGTCCTCCGTCGGCGGTTCCTCGGTAGCCGAGCGCAACCTCGACCGCATCACCGTCGTCGTCGGTCTGCTGTGGTTCGCCAGCATCGTCGCCCTCGGGCTTCTGATGAAGTCCAACGGCTGACCCCAACTCGGGTACGGCGCGGTACACTCACGCTTCGCGGCACCATCACGCAGGGAGTTACGACCGTGGCAAGTGGCAACGCGATCCGTGGAAGCAGGGTCGGGGCGGGGCCGATGGGCGAGGCCGAGCGCGGCGAGTCCGCGCCGCGTCTGCGCATCTCCTTCTGGTGCTCCAACGGGCACGAGACGCAGCCGAGCTTCGCCAGCGACGCGCAGGTACCCGACACCTGGGACTGCCCCCGGTGCGGTTTCCCCGCCGGACAGGACCGGGACAACCCGCCGGCGCCGCCGCGCACCGAGCCGTACAAGACGCACCTCGCGTACGTACGGGAGCGGCGGACCGACGCCGACGGGGAGGCGATCCTCGCCGAGGCGCTCGCCAAGCTGCGCGGCGAGATCTAGAACGACACAGGTGCAGGGCCCGGCCCGCTGGAGACGCTCCGGCGGGCCGGGCCTTTTCTCGTCCCTTTCTTGTCCGTTGTCATGTGCGTTGTAGCCCTTTGGATCCTTTAGGTTGGTCACTGGCGGGGCACGACAGGACGGAAGAAGTGGGTTGATGTCCGAGATGAACGCAGACGGCCGGGTGAGGCTCAACCGGACCCCCGAGTGGCTTGCCCTCGGCAAGCACCGGGAGGAGTTCGGCCAGACGCACCTGCGGGAGCTGTTCGAGGCCGATCCGGACCGCGGCACCGGCTACACCCTGCAGGTCGGCGACCTGCACATCGACTACTCCAAGCACCTCGTGACCGGGGAGACGCTGGAACTCCTCCGCGATCTCGCGGCCGCGACCGGGGTCACCCGTCTGCGCGACGCCATGTTCCGCGGGGAGAAGATCAACACCACCGAGGACCGGGCGGTGCTGCACACAGCGCTGCGCGCCCCGGCCGGCGCCGTCGTCGAGGTCGACGGCGAGAACGTGGTCCCGGCCGTGCACGCGGTCCTGGACAAGATGGCCGCCTTCGCCGGCCGCGTCCGCTCCGGCGACTGGACCGGACACACCGGCAAGCGGATCCGCAACGTGGTCAACGTCGGCATCGGCGGCTCCGACCTGGGCCCGGCCATGGCGTACGAGGCGCTGCGCGCCTTCACCGACCGCGACCTGACCGTGCGCTTCGTCTCCAACGTGGACGGCGCCGACATGCACGAGGCCGTCCGCGACCTCGACCCGGCCGAGACGCTTTTCATCATCGCCTCGAAGACCTTCACCACCATCGAGACCATCACCAACGCCACCTCCGCCCGGGACTGGCTGCTGGCCGGACTCGGCGGCGACCAGGCGGCGGTGGCCCGGCACTTCGTCGCGCTGTCCACCAACGCGGAGAAGGTCTCCGAGTTCGGCATCGACACGGCCAACATGTTCGAGTTCTGGGACTGGGTCGGCGGCCGCTACTCCTTCGACTCGGCCATCGGGCTCTCCCTGATGATCGCCATCGGCCCGGACGCGTTCCGCGAGCTGCTGGACGGCTTCCACCTGGTCGACGAGCACTTCCGCACCGCCGCGCCCGAGGACAACGCCCCGTTGCTGCTGGGCCTGTTGGGCATCTGGTACGGGGCATTCTTCGACGCCCAGTCGCACGCGGTGCTCCCGTACAGCCACTACCTCTCCCGTTTCACCGCGTACTTGCAGCAGCTGGACATGGAGTCCAACGGCAAGTCCGTGGACCGGGACGGCGATCCGGTGGACTGGCAGACCGGCCCGGTGGTCTGGGGCACCCCCGGCACCAACGGCCAGCACGCCTACTACCAGCTGATCCACCAGGGCACCAAGCTGATCCCGGCGGACTTCATCGGCTTCGCCCGGCCGGTCGCCGAGCTCCCGCCCGGCCTCGCCGCCCAGCACGACCTGCTGATGGCCAACTTCTTCGCGCAGACCCAGGCGCTGGCCTTCGGCAAGACCCCGGAGGAGGTGCGGGCGGAGGGAGTGCCCGAGGAGCTGGTGCCGCACAAGACCTTCCGCGGCAACCACCCCACCACCACGGTCCTCGCCACCGAACTGACCCCGTCCGTGCTGGGCCAGCTGATCGCCCTCTACGAGCACAAGGTGTTCGTCCAGGGCGCGGTGTGGAACATCGACTCCTTCGACCAGTGGGGCGTGGAGCTCGGCAAGGTCCTCGCCAAGCGGGTGGAGCCGGCCCTGACCGAAGGCGCGGACGTGCCCGGGCTGGACCGGTCCACCGCGGCGCTGGTCGCGAAGTACCGCGAGCTGCGCGGCCGCGGCTGACCGACCGTACGACGGAGCGCCCCGTACCCCCGGCCCGGGGTGCGGGGCGCTCCGTCGTTCCGCTTCCGGTACGCCGTCAGGACAGCGCCGGCGGGTACAGGCCCGGGGGCAGCTTGGCCGCGGCCGTACGGTCCAGGAGCCACAGGGTGCGGCTCCGGCCGTGCACGGCGGCCGCGGGGGCCTGGAGTTCGCCCGCCCCGCCCAGGGCGATGGCGACGGCCCCGGCCTTGTCCTCGCCGGCGGCCAGCAACCACACCTCGCGGGCGGCGTTGATGGCGGGCAGGGTGAGGGAGATCCGGGTCGGCGGCGGCTTGGGCGCGCCGTGCACGCCGACCACCGTCCGGTCGGTCTCCCGGGTCGCCGGGTGCTCGGGGAACAGCGACGCCACGTGGGTGTCGGGGCCGACCCCGAGCATCAGCACGTCGAACCGGGGCACCGGGCCGTGGTCCTCGGGCGTGGCGGCCCGGCGCAGCTCCTCGGCGTAGGCGGCGGCCGCGGCGTCCACGTCGGGGCCGTACGGGCCGTCGGAGGCGGGCATCACGTGGACGCGGGCCGGGTCCAGCGGGACGGCGTCCAGCAGCGCCTCGCGGGCCTGGGCGTGGTTGCGCTCGGGGTCGTCGAACGGCACGTAGCGCTCGTCGCCCCACCAGAGGTCGAGCCGGGACCAGTCGACGGCGTCCCGTGCGGGCGCCGCCGCGAGGGCCGCGAGCAGCCCGTTGCCGTTGCGGCCGCCGGTCAGCACGACGGAGGCGCTGCCGCGGGCGGCCTGCGCGTCGACGATCCGGGTGATGAGGCGAGCCGCGGTGGCCTGGGCCATCAGCTCCTTGTCGCGGTGGACGACGACCTGAGGTGTCGTCATGCCCATGGTGGTGCCGCCGTTCTGTAGTGCGGGTGCGGGTGCGGGTGCGGGTGTCTTGGGTGAGGGTGGGCCGCTGCGCGGAGCTGTTCCCCTACCCGCCCCTTCCCGAAACCGGGGCTCCGCCCCCGGACACCGGACCCCGGACCCCGGTCGAGGGCCGAGCGGCCGATCCGGGTCCGCGGCGCCTTCGCGGCTGGTCGCGCAGTTCCCCGCGCCCCTGAGGGGGCGCGGTCAGCAGCCCGGTAGGGCCCGCCGCGGGGTGCGGCGGGCCCTACGGTCACTTCGCCGCGGCCTTCTTGGCCGCCTTGGCCGGAGCCGGCTTCGCCGGGGGCTCCTGGGCCGCCGGGGCTTCCGGCTCGGCCGGGGCAGGTGCCTGGGCCGGAGCCTTCGCGCCGCGACCGGCGCCCAGCTTGGACACGCCGAACTTCAGGGAAGCCGCGTACGTGTTGTCCGGGTCGAGCCGCCGCAGCTCCTCCGCCAGCAGCTCCGCCGTCTCCCGCCGCTTCAGCGCCACCGCGCGGTCCGGCTGCCCCGGCATGCACAGCGTCGCCAGGGAGCCGTCCGCCCGGTCCAGGACGATCTCGCCGTCCTTGGTCTCCAGGCGGACCGAGGTCAGGCCGGGGCCCTCCGACGCCGTGCGCTTGACGGGGACCTGGAGGCGGTCCGCCAGCCACATGGCCAGCAGCTCGCAGCTCGGGTTCTCGTCCTCGCCCTCGACGGTCGCCGAGATCACCGAGACCCGCTGCTGGTCCAGCGCCGCCGCGAGCATGGAGCGCCACGGCGTGATGCGGGTCCAGGACAGGTCGGTGTCGCCCGGCGCGTACGCCGCGGCCCGGCCGGCCAGCGTCCCGATGGGGTCCTCGCAGGAGTACGTGTCGGTGATCCGGCGCTGGCCCAGCGAGCCCAGCGGGTCGCCCGCCAGGTCCTCGGGAGCGCCCTCCGGCCACCAGACCACCACGGGGGCGTCGGGCAGCAACAGCGGCAGCACCACGGACTGGGCGTGGTTGACCAGTTCGCCGTGCAGTCGCAGGATGACCGTTTCTCCGGTGCCCGAGTCGGTGCCGACCCGGACCTCGGCGTCCAGCCGCGCGTCCCGCCGCGAGCGCGGCGAACGGCTCACCCGCTTGATCACCACGATGATCCGCGAGGGGTGCTCGTGCGAGGCGTCGTTCGCCGACTTGAGCGCGTCGTACGCGTTCTCCTCGTCGGTGACGATCACCAGGGTGAGGACCATGCCGATGGCAGGCGTGCCGATGTCCCGGCGCGCCTGCACCAGCGCGGCGTTGATCTTGCTGGAGGTGGTCTCCGTGAGATCGATCTTCATGGCCGGCGCCAGCTCCGTCCGTCTCGTGCGAGCATCTCGTCCGCCTCGACCGGCCCCCAGGTACCCGCCGGGTACTGCGCGGGCTTGCCGTGCTTGTCCCAGTACTCCTCGATCGGGTCGAGGATGTTCCAGGAGAGCTCGACCTCCTGGTGGCGCGGGAACAGGTTCGCGTCGCCCAGCAGGACGTCGAGGATGAGGCGCTCGTACGCCTCGGGGCTCGACTCGGTGAAGGACTCGCCGTAGGCGAAGTCCATCGTCACGTCCCGGACCTCCATAGAGGTGCCCGGAACCTTGGAGCCGAACCGCACGGTCACGCCCTCGTCCGGCTGGACCCGGATGACCAGGGCGTTCTGCCCCAGCTCCTCCGTCGCGCCGGATTCGAACGGCAGGTACGGGGCCCGCTTGAAGACCACCGCGATCTCCGTGACCCGGCGGCCCAGGCGCTTGCCCGTCCGCAGGTAGAACGGCACGCCCGCCCAGCGGCGGTTGTTGATCTCCAGGCGGATGGCCGCGTAGGTGTCGGTCTTGGAGGCGGGGTTGATCCCGTCCTCCTCCAGGTAACCGACGACCTTCTCGCCGCCCTGCCAGGCGGAGGTGTACTGGCCGCGCACCGTGTGCTTGCCCAGGTCCTCCGGGATCTGCACGGCGCTGAGCACCTTCAGCTTCTCCGCGACCAGCGCCTTGGGGTGGAAGGAGCCCGGCTCCTCCATCGCGGTCAGCGCGAGCAGCTGGAGCAGGTGGTTCTGGATGACGTCGCGCGCGGCGCCGATGCCGTCGTAGTAGCCGGCCCGGCCGCCGATCCCGATGTCCTCGGCCATGGTGATCTGCACGTGGTCGACGTACGACCGGTTCCAGATCGGCTCGAACATGGTGTTGGCGAAGCGGAGCGCCAGGATGTTCTGGACGGTCTCCTTGCCGAGGTAGTGGTCGATCCGGAAGACCTCGTCACGGGGGAAGACCTCGTGGACGATCTTGTTGAGTTCCTCGGCGCTGGCCAGGTCGTGGCCGAAGGGCTTCTCGATGACGGCACGCCGCCAGGAGCCCTCCTTCTGCGCCAGCCCGTGGTTCTTGAGCTGCTGGACCACCTTGGGGAAGAACTTCGGCGGCACGGACAGGTAGAAGGCGAAGTTGCCGCCCGTTCCCTGCTGCTTGTCGAGCTCCTCGATCGTCGCCTTCAGCGTCTCGAACGCGGCGTCGTCGTCGAAGTCGCCCTGCACGAACCGGCAGCCCTGGACCAGCTGCTGCCAGACCTCCTCGCGGAAGGGGGTGCGGGAGTGCTCCTTGACGGCCTCGTACACCTCGTGCGCGAAGTCCTCGTGCTCCCACTCGCGGCGGGCGAAGCCGATCAGCGAGAAGCCCGGCGGAAGCAGTCCCCGGTTCGCCAGGTCGTAGACGGCGGGCATCAGCTTCTTGCGCGACAGGTCACCCGTAACGCCGAAAATGACCAGGCCGGACGGCCCCGCGATCCGCGGGAGCCGCCGGTCCTGTGCGTCACGAAGCGGGTTCGCTCCGTTAACAGACAAAATGCTCAGTCCTCCGCAGGGGCGAGGCGCTGGAGCTCCGCCTCGGTCGACTTCAGCAGGTCGTTCCAGGACGCCTCGAACTTCTCGACGCCCTCGTCCTCGAGCAGCTGGACCACATCGTCGTACGAAATGCCCAGCTTCGCGACCGCTTCGAGCTCGGCGCGCGACTGCTCGTACGTCCCGCGGACGGTGTCGCCGGCGACCACGCCGTGGTCGGCGGTGGCCTCCAGGGTGGCCTCCGGCATGGTGTTGACGGTGCCCGGGGCGACCAGGTCCACCACGTACAGGGTGTCCTTGTACGCCGGGTCCTTGACGCCGGTCGAGGCCCACAGCGGGCGCTGCTTGTTGGCCTGGGCCTTGTCCAGGGCGGCCCAGCGGTCGGAGGAGAAGACCTCCTCGAACGCCTCGTAGGCCAGGCGGGCGTTGGCGAGGGCCGCCTTGCCCTTGAGCTGCTTGGCCTCGTCCGTGCCGATGCCGTCCAGGCGCTTGTCGATCTCGGAGTCCACGCGGGACACGAAGAAGGAGGCGACCGAGTGGATCTTGGACAGGTCCAGGCCGGCGGCCTTCGCCTTCTCCAGGCCCGCCAGGTACGCGTCCATGACCTCGCGGTAGCGCTCCAGCGAGAAGATCAGCGTGACGTTGACGCTGATGCCCTTGCCGATGACCTCGGTGATCGCCGGCAGGCCGGCCTTGGTCGCCGGGATCTTGATCAGCGTGTTCGGGCGGTCCACCAGCCAGGCCAGCTGCTTGGCCTCGGCGACGGTCGCGGCCGTGTCGTGCGCCAGACGGGGGTCGACCTCGATGGAGACCCGGCCGTCCTGGCCCTCGGTCGCGTCGAACACCGGGCGCAGGATGTCGGCCGCGTCGCGGACGTCCGCCGTGGTGATCATGCGGATGGCCTCGTCGACCGTGACCCGGCGGGCCGCCAGGTCGGCGAGCTGCTGCTCGTAGCCCTCGCCGCCGCTGATGGCCTTCTGGAAGATCGCCGGGTTGGTGGTGACGCCTACGACGTGCTGCTGGTCGATCAGCTCGGCCAGGTTGCCCGACGTGATGCGCTTGCGGGACAGGTCGTCCAGCCAGATCGCCACGCCTTCGTCGGAGAGGCGCTTGAGTGCGTCTGTCATGGGAATTGCATCTCCTACTTGCTACTCGGTACGGGCGTCAGCGCGCGGCGTCGGCCAGCGAGGCCTTCGCGGCGGCGGTCACGGCCTCGGCGGTGAAGCCGAACTCGCGGAACAGCACCTTGGCGTCGGCGGAGGCGCCGAAGTGCTCCAGCGAGACGATCCGGCCGGCGTCGCCGACGTAGCGGTGCCAGGTCAGGCCGATGCCCGCCTCCACCGCGACGCGGGCCTTGACGGAGGCCGGCAGCACGCTCGCCTTGTAGGCCTCGTCCTGCTCCTCGAACCACTCGACGGACGGCATGGAGACCACGCGGGTCGGGATGCCCTCGGCCTGGAGCTGCTCGCGGGCCGCGACGGCCAGCTGCACCTCGGAACCGGTGCCGATCAGCACGACCTGGGCGTCGCCGCCCTCGGCCTCGAAGAGCACGTAGCCGCCCTTGGCCGCGTCCTCGTTCGGGGCGTAGGTCGGCACGCCCTGGCGGGTCAGCGCCAGGCCGTGCGGGGCGCCCTTGCCGAACACCTTGGTGTGGCGCCGGAGGATCTCGCGCCAGGCGATGACGGTCTCGTTGGCGTCGGCCGGGCGGACGACGTTCAGGCCCGGGATGGCGCGCAGCGAGGCCAGGTGCTCGACCGGCTGGTGGGTGGGGCCGTCCTCGCCGAGGCCGATGGAGTCGTGCGTCCACACGTAGGTCACCGGAAGGTGCATCAGCGCGGACAGGCGGACGGCGTTGCGCATGTAGTCGGAGAACACCAGGAAGGTGCCGCCGTAGATGCGGGTGTGGCCGTGCAGGGCGATGCCGTTCATGGCCGCGGCCATGGAGTGCTCGCGGATGCCGAAGTGGACGGTGCGGCCGTACGGGTCGGCCTCCGGCAGCGGGTTGCCCTTCGGCAGGAACGAGGAGTTCTTGTCGATGGTGGTGTTGTTGGAGCCGGCCAGGTCGGCCGAGCCGCCCCAGAGCTCCGGGATGACGGAGCCGAGCGCGGCGAGCACCTTGCCGGAGGCGGCGCGGGTGGCGACACCGGTGCCCGGCTCGAAGACGGGGAGCTTGTCCTCCCAGCCCGCGGGGAGCTCGTTGGCGTTGATGCGGTCGAACTCGGCGGCGCGCTCGGCGTTGGCGCCGCGCCAGGCGGAGAACTCCTTCTCCCACGCGGCCCGGGCCTCGCGGCCGCGGTCCAGCAGGGATCGGGTGTGCGCGATGACCTCGTCGGAGACCTCGAAGGTCTGCTCCGGGTCGAAGCCGAGGACGCGCTTGGTGGCGGCCACCTCGTCGTCGCCGAGCGCCGAGCCGTGCGCCGCCTCGGTGCCCTGGGCGTGCGGGGCCGGCCAGGCGATGATCGAGCGCATGGCGATGAAGGACGGGCGCTCGGTCTCGGCCTTGGCCGCCTGCAGCGCCTCGTACAGCGCCTTCGGGTCGAGGTCGCCGTTGGCCTGCTGCGCGACGCGCTGGACGTGCCAGCCGTACGCCTCGTAGCGCTTGAGGGTGTCCTCGGAGACGGCCGTCTCCGTGTCGCCCTCGATGGAGATGTGGTTGTCGTCCCACAGCAGGACCAGGTTGCCGAGCTTCTGGTGGCCCGCGAGGGAGGAGGCCTCGGCGGCGATGCCCTCCTGGAGGCAGCCGTCACCGGCGATCGCGTAGACCATGTGGTCGAACGGAGAGGTGCCGGGCGCCGCCTCCGGGTCGAACAGACCGCGCTCGTACCGGGCGGCCATCGCCATGCCCACGGCGTTGGCGACGCCCTGGCCGAGCGGGCCGGTGGTGGTCTCCACACCCGCGGTGTGGCCGTACTCGGGGTGGCCGGGGGTCTTCGAACCCCAGGTGCGGAACGCCTTGAGGTCGTCCAGCTCCAGTCCGAAGCCGCCCAGGTAGAGCTGGGTGTACAGGGTGAGGGACGAGTGGCCCGCCGAGAGCACGAAACGGTCGCGGCCGACCCACTCGGGGTCGGCCGGGTCGTGCCGCATCACCTTCTGGAAGAGCGTGTAGGCGGCGGGGGCGAGGCTCATGGCCGTGCCCGGGTGGCCGTTTCCGACCTTCTGTACCGCGTCAGCGGCCAGGATGCGGGCGGTGTCGACGGCCCGCTGATCCAGTTCGGTCCACTCGAGCTCTGTGGTCGTCGGCTTGGTGCTCACCGTGCGTCAGGGCTCCTCTCCACATGTCTGATGTCCCGGTGACGAACGGTGCACCGGCGCGGTTCCGAGCCTACCCTCGACGGGGCGTGCAGCTATTCGAGTGCCTCCGCTCCGTCACTACCCTGTCACGTCTGTCCGGCGGTCGGCCCAACACGAGGCGACCCCGGCGCGGGGCCACGTGAGGGCAGCGTCTAGAGTGGCGTGGTACGCGCAAGTCCTTACCGGACGTCCACGGCCTGATTCCGCGGTCCGGGGCTTGCCAGGAGTCTTTCGTCAGGGGTGTGCGTGACGGCCGTCGAATCCCGTCCAGCGGGGGTGCTCGGGACGAGCCCCGATCACCGGCCGTTCGGGGCCCGGGTCATGGCTTTCGTGGCATTGACCAAGCCGCGGATCATCGAACTTCTGCTGATCACCACAGTGCCGGTGATGTTCCTCGCCGAGCAGGGCGTCCCGTCGCTGTGGCTGGTGCTCGCCACGTGCGTCGGCGGCTACCTGTCGGCGGGCGGCGCCAACGCGCTGAACATGTACATCGACCGGGACATCGACGCGCTGATGGACCGCACCTCGCAGCGGCCCCTGGTGACCGGCATGGTCAGCCCGCGCGAGGCCCTGGTCTTCGGCATCACCCTCGGCGTGGTCTCGACGCTCTGGTTCGGCCTGCTGGTCAACTGGCTGTCGGCCGCGCTGGCGCTCGGCGCGCTCCTCTTCTACGTGGTCGTCTACACGATGCTGCTCAAGCGCCGGACCACGCAGAACATCGTCTGGGGCGGTATCGCCGGCTGCCTGCCGGTGCTCATCGGCTGGTCCGCGGTGACCAACTCCATGTCCTGGGCCGCGGTCATCCTCTTCCTCGTCATCTTCTTCTGGACCCCGCCGCACTACTGGCCGCTGTCCATGAAGGTGAAGGAGGACTACGCGCGGGTCGGCGTGCCGATGCTGCCGGTCGTCGCCGGCAACAAGGTGGTGGCGCGGCAGATCGTCCTCTACAGCTGGGTGATGGTCGGCGTGTCGCTGCTGCTCACCCCGCTGGGTTACACCGGCTGGTTCTACACCTCGGTGGCGCTGGTCGCGGGCGGCTGGTGGCTGTGGGAGGCGCACGCGCTGCAGGCGCGGGCGAAGGCGGGCGTGACGGGCGCGAAGCTCAAGGAGATGCGCCTGTTCCACTGGTCGATCACCTATGTGTCGCTTCTCTTCGTCGCCGTGGCCGTGGATCCCTTCCTCCGCTGATTACTCGCCGGTAGCATGGCTGCCATGGGTTCTACGGACGACACCAAGCAGCAGCGCACCGCGGCGAAGCTCGCCAAGCAGATCGGCGCGTTCGGCAAGCAGCACGGCGGGGCGGAGGGCCAGCTGGCGTACATCGGCCAGGGCGGCACCCGCATCGTCCTGGTCGGCGAGGACGGCGGCTGGGGTGACCTGGTGGCCCCCACGCACGAGGTCGCGCGGCTGGCGGCGGAGAAGGCAGGCCTGAAGCTCCACGAGGAGTTCGACGGCGAGTTCGCGGCGAAGGTGCGGACCGGGCCGTACGAGTGGACCCGCATGGCCGGCATCCAGCTCGGCGGCCCCGCCAACCCGGCGCCGGCGCCGGCGCCGGTTGTCTCCGCGCAGCCCGAGCCCGAGCCCGAGCCCGCAGCCGAGGCGGAGCCGAAGCCCGAAGCCTGACGGGCGCGCCCCCTCGGGCACCTGCGCGAGCAACACCTTGACGCGGGGTCACCCGTTAGGACGTGTGGAAGAAGCGCACAGCCCACGTCCGCAAACGGGATGCCCGGATGATCGAAACGCCGCCCCTGGTGGACCAGCACTGCCACGGCGTGCTCCGCACCGAGCTCGGACTGGCCGCCTTCGAGGCCCAGCTGAGCCGCTCCGCGGCCCCGCCCGCCCCGGGGACCACCTTCTTCGACTCCCAGGCCGGCTTCGCCGTGCGCCGCTGGTGCCCGCCGCTGCTGGGGCTGGAGCCGCACTGCCCGCCCGTCCGCTACCTGGCCAGGCGGCGCGAGCTCGGCGTACTGGAGACCGGCCGGAGGCTGCTGCGCGGCTCCGGTACCGGCACGTACCTCGTGGACACCGGGGCCGCGGGCGACCTCACCCGGCCGGGTGAACTCGCCTCCGCCGGCGCCGCCCGGGCCCACGAGGTGGTCCGTCTCGAAACCCTGGCCGAACAGACCGCCGACACCTCCGGCACCGTCGGGGCGTTCCTCACCAACCTCGCCGAGGCCGTCCACGCGGCCGCCGCCACCGCCGTCGCCTTCACCTGTGCCGCCTCCGCGGCCTCGGCCGCCTCCGCCACCTCGGCACTCCCCGGCGGCGACGCCCCGGACTCCGCGGACACCCGTGCCGCCGCCGGCCGCTGGCTGGCCCACCGCGCCCGGGGCGGCCCGCTGCGGGACCCCGTACTGCTGCGGCACCTGCTGTGGAGCGCCGTGGAGACCGGCCTGCCGCTCCAGCTGCGCACCGGTGCCGGCACGCCGTACGAACGGCTCGACCGGACCGACCCCGCCCTGCTCACGGACTTCGTATGGGCCACCGCCGGACTCGGCACCGACCTGGTGCTGCTGCACGGCTACCCGTACCACCGCCAGGCCGCCCACCTGGCGGCCGCCTTCCCGCACGTGTACGCCGACCTGGGCGCGGCCCTCGGCCACACCGGGCCGCGGGCCGCCGAGGTGCTCGCCGAGCTCCTCGAACTGGCGCCGTTCGGCAAGCTGCTGTTCTCCAGCGGCGGCCGGAACCTGCCCGAGCTGCACGTGGTGGCCGCCCGGGTGTTCCGGGAGGCGCTCGGGCGCGTGCTCGGCGGCTGGGTGGCCGACGGGGCGTGGTCGCTGCGGGACGCCGAGCGGGTGGCCGGGATGCTCGCGGCGGGCAACGCCCACCGCGTCTACCGGCTGCCGGCCGGGACCGGGACGCCGTGCCCGCGCCGGCCGGTCCCGGCGGGAGCCGAGCCGGAAGGGCCTAGTTGACGGCGGACAGCGCCGGGTCGTTCTGCGCCGGGATGCCGGCCCGCTCGACGGGCCGTTCGCGCAGGGACAGGGCCAGCCGGAGCACCGCGATCCACACCAGGCAGGAGCCCAGCATGTGCGCCCCGACCAGGACCTCGGGCAGCTCGCTGAAGAACTGGACGTAACCGAGGGCGCCCTGGGCGAGCAGCACGAGGAGCAGGTCCCGGGCCCGGGCCCGGGTGTCGTCGGGGGCGTCGACCACCCGCAGCACCAGCCACATCGCCAGGGCCAGCGCGCACACCGCCCAGGCGGCCACGGCGTGCACGTGCGCGGTGGTCTCCCAGTCGAAGCCCATCCGCTTCACCTCGCTGCTGTCACCGGCGTGCGGACCGGAGCCGGTCACCACGGTGCCGGCGGCGATCAGTACGAAGGTGGTGACGAGCAGCGCCCGCGAGAGCTGACGGACCGGGGCCGGGACCCGGGGCCTGGCGGGGCCGTCCCCCTCGCGGGTGCGCTGCCAGGCGAGGGTGGTCACGCCGATCAGCGCGGTGGCGAGCAGGAAGTGCCCGGCGACGCTGTACGGGTTGAGGCCGGTCCGGACGGTGATGCCGCCCAGGACGGCGTTCGCGCAGACGATCCAGAACTGCGTCCAGCCGAGCCGGGTCAGCGAGCGGCGCCAGGGCTTGGCGGACCGGGCGGCGAGGATGTACCAGCCGACGGCCCCGCTGACCACGTAGGTCAGCATGCGGTTGCCGAACTCGATGATGCCGTGGAAGCCCTGTTCCGGAGTGGTGATCAGGCTGTCGTCGGTGCACTTGGGCCAGGTGTCGCAGCCGAGTCCGGATCCGGTCAGCCGCACCGCGCCGCCGGTGACGACGATGACCACCGTCATGACGAGCGCGGCGAGCGCGGCCCGCTGGACGATCCGGGGTGACGGGGTCCAGCGGGCGGCGATGAAGGCGAGGGGGTTCAACACGCCCCATATCGTAGGCGAACCCTTGTGCAAACTTTCACGAGGGGGTGCCGGACGGTGTCGGGGCGGCGGTGTCGGGGCCGGCCAGCAGCCGGAACCGGGCCCCGGCCGGGTCGCCCTCCTCCTGCCACCAGACGTGGACCCGCCAATAACCGGACGGACCCGGATAGTCCGGGCAGTTCATCCAGCCGTGCAGCAGCTCGGCACCCACGTCCTCCGCCGTCCGGTTCCGCACTTCCGCGGTGCTGTGCCAGGGATGTGACAGTACGTTCCACAGCCCGTCCGGGCCGCGCACCTCGAACCGCCACACCGCCAGCCACGGGGTGACCTCCAGCATCGTGGCCACGTGCTCCGGGTCCAGGCCCAGTCCCGCCGCGATCCGGTCCTCCTCGACGCCCTGGATCCTGGCCGCCACCACCGCCTGCGGCAGCAGCCGCTCGGGCAGCAGCCCGCCGGACCGCAGACCGGCCAGGGAGTCGAAGGACAGGTACCGCAGCCGCAGTTCCAGCTGCCGGCCGACGTGGTCCAGCGCCTCCTCGGCCTCCTGGAGCACGGCCGGATCCGTCTCACCGCCGGGGCCGGCCAGCAGCAGCCGGCGGAAGTCGCCCTCCGCGTCCACCGCCCAGGCCACGGCCTCCTCGGTCAGCCCCAGCTCGGCGAGCCGGTCCCCGAGGAACACCTTGGCCTGGGCCAGGCCGCGCCGGTTCACCTGGTCGTGCTGGTCGAGCCCGGCCCAGATCTCCACCGCGGTCCGGGTCAGGTCACGGGCCCGCTCGCCGGCTGCCCGCTCCATCGGGTTCGGGGACTCCTCGCCGGCCGCGCCCAGCGGGTACCGGGGCAGCCGCAGGGCGTCGCTGAGCGGCCAGGCCAGCCAGACCCCCTGGTTGATCAGGCCGCGGGCGTACCAGCGCGCGTACTCGGGGGAGTGGCCGGCGGCCTGCTGGGAGTGGTGCAGCCCCTCCTCCACCGCCGAGAGCGCCCCCGGCCGGTCGCCGCGGCCGAACCGCCGGGCCGCCAGATCGGCCAGCCGCAGGCCCAGCCGGGCCGCGCACTCCGGATCGGTCCGGGCGGGCTCGCGCAGCGCCGTGATCAGCTCGTCCAGCAGCCGGTCGGCCTCCGCCGGCTCGGCGTCCACGCCCTGCGCCCTGATCCGCGCCCACTGTTCGTCCAGCCGTAGAACGGCCTCTCGCTGCGCCATGCCCGCCCCCCGGCGTCACGTCCTGTGGTCAGGCGTACATCCTGGCACGGCCGGGGCGGAGGGGTTCATTCCCAGCGGAAGAAGCGGGCCGCGGCCCCCAGGCCCAGCACCGCCCAGCCCGCCAGCACCGCCGCCGCGCGCCAGGGCAGCACGGCCCCGTGCTGCAGCACGTCGCGCAGCCCGTCCGACAGCGCGGTGATCGGCAGCAGGCCCAGCACCGCCCGGGCGGCCTCCGGGAACTTCTCCAGCGGCACGATCACCCCGCCGCCGACCAGCAGCAGCAGGAAGACCAGGTTGGCCGCGGCCAGGGTCGCCTCGGCCCGCAGGGTGCCGGCCATCAGCAGCCCCAGCCCGGAGAACGCGGCCGTCCCCAGCAGGAGCAGCACGGCCACCGACAGCGGGTCGCCCTGCGGGGACCAGCCCAGCGCCAGCGCGATCACCGTCAGCAGCGCCACCTGGAGCACCTCGGTGACCAGCACCGACAGGGTCTTGGCGGCCATCAGCGCCCAGCGCGGCAGCGGCGAGGCGCCCAGTCGCTTGAGCACCCCGTAGCGCCGGTCGAAGCCGGTGGCGATGGCCTGGCCGGTGAAGGCGGTGGACATCACGGCGAGGGCGAGGACACCCGGGGCCAGGAAGTCCACGGACCTCTCCGCCCCCGTGTCGACGATGTCGACGGCCGAGAACAGCACCAGCAGCAGCGCCGGGATGACGACCGTCAGCAGCAGCTGCTCGCCGTTGCGCAGCAGCATCCGGGTCTCCAGCGCGGTCTGCGCGGCGATCATCCGGGTGACCGGGGCGGCCCCGGGGTTCGGGGTGAACGTACCGGCGGTCATCCGCGCAGCTCCTTGCCAGTCAGTTCGAGGAAGACGTCCTCCAGGGTGTGCCGCTCGACGGCGAGGCTGTCCGGCAGCACCCCGTGCTGGGCGCACCAGGACGCGACGGTGGCCAGCAGCTGCGGGTCCACGTCGCCGGCCACCCGGTAGACGCCCTGGGTGATCTCGGCCGCGCGGACCCCGTCGGGCAGGGCCTTGAGGAGGGAACCCAGGTCGAGTCCCGGGCGCCCGGTGAAGCGCAGGGTGTTCTCGGCGCCGCCACGGCACAGCTGCTCGGGGGTGCCGTGGGCGATCACCCGGCCGGCGTCGACGATGGCGACCTCGTCGGCGAGCTGCTCGGCCTCGTCCATGTGGTGGGTGGTGAGCACGACCGAGACGCCGTCGGCGCGCAGCTCCCGGACGAGGTCCCAGGTGGCGCGGCGGGCCTGCGGGTCCAGTCCGGCGGTGGGTTCGTCCAGGAAGACCAGCTCGGGGCGCCCGACCACGGCCATGGCCAGGGAGAGTCGCTGCTGCTGGCCGCCGGAGAGCCGGCGGTAGGGCGTACGGCCGCAGCCGCCCAGGCCCAGCCGTTCGACCAGGGCGGGGACGTCGAGGGGGTCGGCGTGCAGGGCGGCCATGTGGCGGAGCATCTCGACGGCCCGGGCGCCGGAGTAGACGCCGCCGGACTGGAGCATGACCCCGATGCGGGGGCGCAGGGCGGCGGCGTCGGCGAACGGGTCGAGCCCGAGCACGCGGACGGTGCCGGCGTCGGGGCGGCGGTAGCCCTCCGCGGTCTCCACGGTGGTGGTCTTGCCCGCGCCGTTCGGCCCGAGGACCGCGGTGACCGCCGACCGCCGTACGGTCAGGTCCAGGCCGTCCACCGCGGTCTTGGTGCCGTACCGCTTCACCAGTCCGCGGATCTCCACCGCGGGGTCGTTGCTCATGCGGGTGAGTCTACGGAGGGCGACAAGAGTGCCTCCGGGCCGGGGCGGCAGCCTCGTCCCTTAACTCTCCGTACATTAATTAGGTAACCCTTAGTGATGGATGCCACCAGTAGTGGCGTCCATCACGGCTTGTCGCCCCTCGGTTAATTACGCAACAATGGCGTTGTGAAAAACGGCGAACGGCTGATCGAGACCCCCCAGGGGGAACTCGCTACCGGGGAGCGGTCAACCCGCAACCGGGTCGCGCGGTCCATCCTGGACCACGGTCCGTCCACCGTCGCCGACCTCGCACAGCGTCTCGGCCTCACCCAGGCCGCCGTCCGCCGCCACCTCGACGCGCTCGTCGCCGACGACGTCGTCGCACCCCGTGAGCAGCGTGTGTACGGAGCGCGCACCCGGGGCCGGCCCGCCAAGGTCTTCGCGCTCACCGACTGCGGCCGCGACGCCTTCGACCAGTCCTACGACTCCCTCGCCGTGGACGCGCTCCGCTGGATCGCGCAGTCCGCCGGCGGCGGTGAGCGCGGCGAGGCGGCGGTGGCCGCGTTCGCCCGTGCCCGCCTGGAGTCGCAGGCCGAGACCTACCGGGAGGCCGTGGACGCGGTCGCCCCCGCGCAGCGCACCGAGGCCCTTGCCAAGGCGTTGACGGCGGACGGGTACGCTGCTACGGCGAAGAGCGCTCCCGGTCCGCACAGCGGTGAACAGCTCTGTCAGCACCACTGCCCGGTGGCCCATGTCGCCGAGCAGTACCCGCAGCTCTGCGAGGCGGAGACCGAGGTCTTCTCCCGCCTGCTCGGGACGCACGTGCAGCGACTCGCCACCATCGCCCACGGCGACGGGGTGTGTACGACCTTCATCCCGCGAGGCGCGGCACCCGCAACCACATCAGCATCTGCAAGCACGGCCGGGAGGAACCCCGCATGACCACGGAGACTGCTCACCCTGAGCTCGAGGGTCTGGGCAAGTACGAGTACGGCTGGGCCGACTCCGACGCGGCCGGTGCCGCTGCCAAGCGAGGCCTGGGCGAGGACGTCGTCCGCGACATCTCGGCGAAGAAGAACGAGCCCGAGTGGATGCTGAAGCTCCGCCTCAAGGGCCTGAAGCTCTTCGACAAGAAGCCCATGCCGACGTGGGGCTCCGACCTGTCCGGCATCGACTTCGACAACATCAAGTACTTCGTGCGTTCCACCGAGAAGCAGGCCGCTTCCTGGGAGGAACTGCCCGAGGACATCAAGAACACGTACGACAAGCTCGGCATCCCGGAGGCGGAGAAGCAGCGCCTCGTCGCCGGTGTCGCCGCCCAGTACGAGTCCGAGGTCGTCTACCACCAGATCCGCGAGGACCTGGAGGCCCAGGGCGTCATCTTCCTGGACACCGACACCGCGCTGAAGGAGCACCCGGAGCTCTTCCAGGAGTACTTCGGCACCGTCATCCCGGTCGGCGACAACAAGTTCGCGTCGCTGAACACCGCCGTGTGGTCCGGTGGCTCCTTCATCTACGTGCCCAAGGGTGTCCACGTCGACATCCCGCTGCAGGCCTACTTCCGGATCAACACCGAGAACATGGGCCAGTTCGAGCGGACGCTGATCATCGTCGACGAGGACGCCTACGTCCACTACGTCGAGGGCTGCACCGCCCCGATCTACTCCTCGGACTCCCTGCACAGCGCCGTCGTCGAGATCATCGTGAAGAAGGGCGGCCGCTGCCGCTACACGACGATCCAGAACTGGTCGAACAACGTCTACAACCTGGTCACCAAGCGCGCCGTGGCCTACGAGGGCGCGACCATGGAGTGGATCGACGGCAACATCGGCTCCAAGGTCACCATGAAGTACCCGGCCGTCTACCTGATGGGCGAGCACGCCAAGGGCGAGACCCTCTCCATCGCCTTCGCGGGCGAGGGCCAGCACCAGGACGCCGGCTCCAAGATGGTCCACATGGCGCCGAACACCTCCTCGAACATCGTGTCCAAGTCGGTGGCCCGCGGCGGCGGCCGCACCTCCTACCGCGGCCTGGTCGAGATCGGCGAGGGCGCGGCCGGATCGAAGAGCAACGTCCTCTGCGACGCCCTGCTCGTCGACACCATCTCCCGCTCGGACACCTACCCCTACGTCGACGTCCGCGAGGACGACGTGACGATGGGCCACGAGGCGAC
Source organism: Streptomyces sp. NPDC012888 (assembly GCF_042900645.1). Lineage (NCBI taxonomy): Bacteria > Bacillati > Actinomycetota > Actinomycetes > Kitasatosporales > Streptomycetaceae > Streptomyces > Streptomyces sp. NPDC012888. The sequence continues at coordinate 469,066 of NZ_JBIBBM010000001.1, forward strand.
CGTCTCCAAGGTCTCCGACGACCAGCTCTTCTACCTGATGCAGCGCGGTCTCACCGAGTTCGAGGCCATGGCCATGATCGTGCGCGGCTTCGTCGAGCCGATCGCCAAGGAGCTGCCCATGGAGTACGCGCTGGAGCTCAACCGGCTGATCGAGCTGCAGATGGAGGGCTCGGTCGGCTGACGCCGCCCGCAGGCCCCCGCAGCGCAGATCCCCTTTGACGCAAGACGCAGGAAGAGAGCAAGACGACAGCCATGGCTGAGGCCCAGAACATTCCGGTGGGTTCCACCACCGCCGGCTCGATCGCGGTGGCCGCCGAGTCCACCGTCGCCACCAGGATGAGCGCGCCCCCGTCCTTCGACGTGGCCGACTTCCCCGTGCCGCACGGCCGCGAGGAGGAGTGGCGCTTCACCCCGCTGGAGCGGCTGCGCGGACTCCACGACGGCACCGCGGTCGCGAACGGCACCATGAAGGCCCAGATCGACGCGCCCGAAGGGGTCACCGTCGAGTCGGTGGAGCGCGGCGACGAGCGCATCGGCAAGGCCGGCACGCCGGTCGACCGGGTCTCCGCCCAGGCCTTCTCCTCGTTCGCCAAGGCCACGGTCGTCACCGTGCCCAAGGAGACCGTGCTCGCCGAGCCGATCCGGGTCGCCCTGCACGGCGAGGGCGGCACGACCTTCGGGCACACCGTGTTCGACATCAAGCCGTTCGCCGAGGCGATCATCGTGATCGACCACACCGGTGACGGCGTGCGCGCCGCCAACGTCGACATCCTCGTGGGCGACGGCGCCAAGGTCACCTTCGTGTCCGTGCAGGACTGGGACGACACCGCCGTCCACACCTCCCAGCACAACGCGCTGGTCGGCCGTGACGCCACCTTCAAGTCCGTCGTCGTGACCTTCGGCGGCGACCTGGTCCGCCTGCACCCCCGCGTCAGCTACGCCGGTCCCGGCGGCGAGGCGGAGATGCTGGGCGTGTACTTCACCGACGCCGGGCAGCACCAGGAGCACCGCCTGCTGGTCACCCACGACGCCCCGCACTGCAAGTCCAACGTGGTCTACAAGGGTGCCCTGCAGGGCGAGGGCGCCCACGCGGTGTGGATCGGCGACGTCCTCATCGAGAAGACCGCCGAGGGCACCGACACCTACGAGATGAACCGCAACCTCGTCCTCACCGACGGCGCGCGGGTCGACTCGGTGCCGAACCTCGAGATCGAGACCGGCGAGATCGTCGGCGCCGGCCACGCCTCGGCGACCGGCCGCTTCGACGACGAGCAGCTGTTCTACCTCCAGGCCCGCGGCATCCCGGCCGACGAGGCGCGCCGCCTGGTCGTGCGCGGCTTCTTCGCCGAGCTCGTCCAGCAGATCGGCGTCGCGGACATCGAGGAGCGTCTGATCGCCAAGATCGAGGCCGAGCTCGAGGCGTCCGTCTGATGACGTACCTCAAGGCCTGTGCGCTGAGCGAGCTGGAAGAGAACTCCCCCAAGCGGGTGGAGCTCGACGGCACGCCGGTGTCCATCGTCTCCACCGAGGGCGAGGTGTTCGCCATCCACGACATCTGCTCGCACGCGAACGTCTCCCTCTCGGAGGGCGAGGTCGAAGACTGCATGATCGAGTGCTGGCTGCACGGCTCGGCGTTCGACCTGCGCACCGGCAAGCCGTCCGGGCTCCCCGCGACGCGCCCCGTCCCCGTATACCCCGTAAAGATCGAAGGGGACGACGTTCTCGTCTCCCTCACCCAGGAGTCCTGAGGCACCCATGGCAACGCTTGAAATCCACGACCTGCACGTCTCCGTCGAGGCCGAGAACGGCGCCCGCGAGATCCTCAAGGGCGTCGACCTCACCGTCAAGCAGGGTGAGACGCACGCCATCATGGGCCCCAACGGCTCCGGCAAGTCCACCCTGGCGTACTCGCTGGCCGGTCACCCGAAGTACACCATCACCGGCGGCACGGTGACCCTCGACGGCGAGGACGTGCTGGCCATGGAGGTCGACGAGCGCGCCCGTGCCGGCGTCTTCCTCGCCATGCAGTACCCGGTCGAGGTCCCCGGCGTCTCGGTCTCCAACTTCCTGCGCACCTCCGCCACCGCCATCCGCGGCGAGGCCCCCAAGCTGCGCACCTGGGTGAAGGAGGTCAAGGAGGCCATGGAGCGTCTCCAGATGGACCCTGCCTTCGCCGAGCGCAACGTCAACGAGGGCTTCTCCGGCGGTGAGAAGAAGCGCCACGAGATCCTCCAGCTCGAGCTGCTCAAGCCGAAGATCGCGATCCTCGACGAGACCGACTCCGGCCTGGACGTCGACGCGCTGCGCATCGTCTCCGAGGGCGTCAACCGGGTCCGCGAGAGCGGTGAGGTCGGCACCCTGCTGATCACCCACTACACGCGCATCCTGCGCTACATCAAGCCCGACTTCGTGCACGTGTTCGCGAACGGCCGCATCGCCGAGTCCGGCGGCGCCGAGCTCGCCGACCAGCTGGAGGCCGAGGGCTACGACAAGTACGTGAAGGGTGGCGCGACCGCGTGACACAGCTGCCTGGCCTCCTCGACATCGAGGCGATCCGCAAGGACTTCCCCCTGCTGGATCGTGTGGTCCACGACGGGAAGAAGATCGTCTACCTGGACTCCGCGGCGACCTCGCAGAAGCCGCGCCAGGTGCTCGACGCGCTGAACGAGTACTACGAGCGGCACAACGCCAACGTCCACCGCGGCGTGTACTTGGTCGCCGAGGAGGCCACGGCCCTGTACGAGGGCGCCCGCGACAAGGTCGCCGCCTTCGTCAACGCGCCGAGCCGCGACGAGGTGATCTTCACGAAGAACGCCTCGGAGTCGCTCAACCTGGTCGCCAACATGCTCGGCTGGGCCGACGAGCCCTACCGGGTCGACCACGAGACCGAGATCGCCATCACGGAGATGGAGCACCACTCCAACATCGTCCCGTGGCAGCTGCTGTCGCAGCGCACCGGCGCGAAGCTGAAGTGGTTCGGCCTCACCGACGACGGCCGGCTCGACCTGTCGAACATCGAAGAGGTCATCACGGAGAAGACGAAGATCGTCTCCTTCACGCTGGTCTCCAACCTGCTCGGCACCGTCAACCCGGTCGAGACCATCGTCCGGCGGGCGCAGGAGGTCGGCGCCCTGGTGCTGATCGACGCCTCGCAGGCCGCTCCGCACATGCCGCTGGACGTGCAGGCCCTCGGCGCCGACTTCGTGGCCTTCACCGGCCACAAGATGTGCGGCCCGACCGGCATCGGCGTCCTCTGGGGCCGCCAGGAGCTGCTGGAGGACCTGCCCCCGTTCCTCGGCGGCGGCGAGATGATCGAGACCGTCTCGATGCACTCGTCGACGTACGCCCCGGCCCCCCACAAGTTCGAGGCCGGCACGCCCCCGATCGCCCAGGCCGTCGGCCTGGGAGCGGCCGTGGACTACCTGTCCGCGATCGGCATGGACAAGATCGCCGCCCACGAGCACGCGATCACCGAGTACGCCGTCCGGCGCCTGGCGGAGGTCCCCGACCTGCGGATCATCGGCCCCACCACGGCCGAGGACCGCGGCGCCGCGATCTCCTTCACGCTGGGCGACATCCACCCGCACGACGTCGGCCAGGTGCTGGACGAGCAGGGCATCGCGGTCCGCGTGGGTCACCACTGCGCCCGTCCGGTCTGCCTGCGGTACGGAATTCCCGCGACCACGCGAGCGTCTTTCTACCTGTACTCCTCTCCCGCCGAGGTCGACGCGCTGGTCGACGGGCTGGAGCACGTACGGAACTTCTTCGGCTGACGAGGACGAGGCGCTGTGAAGCTGGATTCGATGTACCAGGAACTGATCCTGGACCACTACAAGCACCCGCACGGGCGTGGCCTGCGCGACGGTGACGCCGAGGTGCATCACGTCAACCCGACGTGCGGCGACGAGATCACGCTGCGCGTGAAGTACGACGGCGAGACGCTCACCGACGTCTCGTACGAGGGCCAGGGCTGCTCCATCAGCCAGGCCAGCGCCTCCGTCCTGAACGAGCTGCTGGTCGGCAAGAAGCTGGACGAGGCGCAGCGGATCCAGGACACGTTCCTGGAGATGATGCAGTCCAAGGGCAAGATCGAGCCCGACGAGGCGATGGAGGAGGTGCTGGAGGACGCGGTCGCGTTCGTCGGCGTCTCCAAGTACCCGGCTCGTGTGAAGTGTGCTCTGCTGAGCTGGATGGCGTGGAAGGACGCGACGGCCCAGGCTCTGGGCGACGCCGCGGAGAGGAAGACGGCATGACCGAGAACGCGACGCCCGAGGCGTCGATCAAGCCGGCCACCGAGGAGGAGGTCCGCGAGGCCCTCTACGACGTGGTCGACCCCGAGCTGGGCATCGACGTCGTCAACCTGGGCCTGATCTACGGCATCCACATCGACGACTCGAACGTGGCCACGCTGGACATGACCCTGACGTCGGCGGCCTGCCCGCTGACGGACGTGATCGAGGACCAGGCCAAGTCCGCGACCGAGGGCATCGTCAGCGAGCTGCGGATCAACTGGGTGTGGATGCCGCCGTGGGGCCCTGACAAGATCACCGACGACGGCCGCGAGCAGCTCCGCGCGCTCGGCTTCAACGTCTGATCCGGTTCCTCCGGCCGAGAAGCCCCCGAAACCCCCGGCACCGCCGTGCCGGGGGTTTTGTCGTCCCACCGTTGCGTACGCTCGTACACAACGATGTGTACAGTCGTACGCATGCCTTACGTACTGCTCGCCGCAGCCATCGCCGCCGAGGTCGCCGGGACCACCGCCATGAAGTACAGCGAGGGGTTCAGCCGGCTCTGGCCCTCGCTCGGGACCGTGCTCGGCTACGCCATAGCCTTCACCCTGCTCGCCCAGACCCTGAAGAGCATGTCCGTCAGCACCGCCTACGCCATCTGGTCCGGGGTCGGCACCGCGGCCATCGCCGCCATCGGGATGTGCTTCCTGGGGGAGGCCGCCACGGCCGCGAAGATCGCCGGCATCGCGCTGGTGATCGGCGGAGTGGTGCTCCTGAACGTGGGCGGGGCCCACTGATGGCCGGCTCCGCGCGCCGCTACGACCCCGGCCGCCGGGACCGGATCATCGACGCCGCGATCCGCGTGGTCGGGGCCCGGGGGATCGCCGGGCTCAGCCACCGCAGCGTGGCCGCGGAGGCCGACGTACCGCTCGGCTCCACCACCTACCACTTCAAGACCCTCGACGAGCTGCTGGTGGCGGCCCTCCGCCGGGCCAACGAGGGCTTCGCGGCCGCGGTGGCGGCCAGCCCGGCCGTCGCCGACCCCCGGGCCGTTCTCGGGGAGGCCCTGGCCCGGCTGCTCGGCGAGTTCCTCGCCGCCGACCGCGGCCGGGTGGAGCTGGAGTACGAGCTCTACCTGGCCGCGCTGCGCCGGCCCGCGCTGCGCCCGGTCGCGGCCGAGTGGTGCGAGGCGGTGGCCGGGGCGCTGGCCGGCCGTACGGACCCGGTCACCGCCCGCGCGCTGGTGGCGGTGATGGACGGGATCTGCCTCCAGGTGCTGCTCACGGGCGGTGCGTACGACGAGGAGTACGCCCGCGATCTGCTGGACCGGGTCCTGGCCGGCCCGGCCGCCGGCCCGGCCGCCGGCGCGGCTGCCGGCCGCGGCCCCGTCAGCCCGCCGCCCGCACCGCGGCCAGGGCCGCGCTGACGCCCGCCTCGACGTCCGGGACCGGGTAGAACACCTCGCGGACGGTGCGGGAGCGGTCGACCACCAGGGTCAGCCGCTTGAGCCGGCTGACCCCGGCCGCGCGGAAGGTGGGCAGCCGCAGGGCCGCGGTCAGCTCCAGCCCCGCGTCCGAGAGCAGGGGGAAGCGGAGCCCCTCGTGCTCGGCGAACTCCCGCTGCTCGTCGGGACGCTGCGTGGACACGCCGTGCACGGTCGCGCCCGCGGCGGCGAACTCGGCCAGCCGGTCCCGGTAGGTGCAGGACTCCAGCGTGCAGCCGCGGGCCCCGGGGATCCCGGCCCAGCCGGGAGGGTAGGACTCGGCGCGGGCGTAGGCGCCGGGGAAGCAGTACAGGACGGTGAAGGCGGTGTCGGCGACCGGGTCGCGATGCTCGCCGAAACGGTCCGGCAGCCGCAGTTCCGGGATCCGGGTGCCGCGCAGCCCGTGCACGCGTTCCGCCTCCCGCGAGGCCTCGTCGGTGGTCGCCATCGTCTCTCCTTCGCCCAGGACCCAGGTGTCCCCCCAGTCCTGGAGGGCCACGAGCACCGGGAGCAGCGCCCGCCCGCGGGCGGTCAGCCGGTACGCGTGGCGCACCGGTCGCTCCTGGTACGGCTCCCGGGTCAGCACGTCCGCGTCGACGAGCAGCTTCAGCCGTTCCGCCAGCACCTTCCTGGAGACGCCGAGCTCGCTCTGGAACTCCTCGAAGCGGTGCAGGCCGCGGGCCGCGTCGCGCACGATCAGCAGCGTCCACCAGTCGCCCACCACGTCCAGTGCCTGGGCGATGGCGCAGTCGGCGTCGGCGAGCCGGGTGCGCTGGGCCATGGGAGCTCCTCCGTCGTGAACGTCCGTTGACCCGAGGCTGCCATGCTGACATAGTCAGTTCCCAAAAGGAACTTACGCGGCCTCGGGGGGAGATCCGGCGTGCGCCAGGGATTCAAGGACGTGCCGCGGGTGGTGTGGCTGCTCTCGGCCGGCGTGTTCGTCAACGCCGTCGTCAGCTTCACCTTCGTCTTCGTGTTCCTCTGGCTGACCGGCCCCCGCGGACTCGGCGCCCCCGAGGCCGGCCTGGTCACCGGCATCGGCGGGATCGGCCTCGTGGCCGGCAACTTCACCGGCGGCTGGTACGGCGACCGGTTCGGGCACCGACGGGTGCTGCTGGCCGCCGCCGTGGTCACCGGCCTGCTCCTGGCCCTGCTGCCGACGCTGCCCACGGCGGCGCTGTACCTCGCGCTGCCCGCCGCCCAGTACGCCGCCGGGGTGATCAGGGCCGCCAACTCGGCCCTGGTCGCGGTCACCGTGCCGGACGGGGCCCGGCGGCAGGCCTTCGCGGTCGTCCGCTGCGCCTCCAACGCGGGTTTCACGGTCGGCCCGCCGCTCGGCGCGCTGGTCGCCGTGGGCCTCTCGTACGACTGGCTGTTCGTCGCGGACGGGCTCGGCACCCTCTTCTTCGCGCTGTGGACCGCCCGGGTGGTCCCCGCCCGCGGAGCCTCCCGCCCCGCCGAGGCCCCGGACGGGGGTCGGGGCCGCGGCGGGGTGTGGCGGGAGCTGCGCGCCCGGCCGGCCGTGCCGGTCCTGCTCGCCGCCGTGCTGGTGACCGACGTGGTCTACCGGCAGCAGTACTCCACCTTCCCCGTCTACCTCCAGGACCACGGCCTGGACGTCTCCGCCTTCGGGCTGATCGTCGCGCTGAACGGCGCGGTCATCCTGCTGCTCGAACTCCCGGCCGCCGTCGCCCTGCGGGACCGCCCGCCGCTGCCCGTCATCGGCACCGGGCTGCTGCTGGTCGCCGCCGGGTACGCGGTCCTGCCGGCCGGCCCGGGCGCGGCCGCGGCGGTGGCCATGATGGTGCTGCTCAGCCTCGGCGAGATCCTCTACAAGACCACGGCCACGGCGTACGTCGCCGACCAGGCCCCCGAGCACGCCGCCGGGCGGTTCCAGAGCCTGTACGCCGGGGTCTCCGTCAGCGGCACCGTGCTCGCCGCACCCCTGGGCGGCACGCTGTACGCCGCGGCCCCCGGACTGCTGTGGCCGGTGTGCGCGCTGCTGGCCGCCGGGGCCGGGGCGGCCGTACTGCTGGCGGGGCGGACCCCGGGGACCGGACCGACACGACCGGCACATGAGACCGGTTCGCGACCTCGGGCCGTCGCCGGTTAGGTTTCCCGTATGACTGCTACGCGTACCACCGGCGCCGTCGCCGCCGGACTTGCCACCATCGCCGCCGACGGCACCGTCCTCGACACCTGGTTCCCCGCCCCCGAGCTGGTCGAAGAGGCCGGCCCGGCCGGCACCGAGCGCCTCTCCGCCGAGCGCGCCGCCGAGCTCCTCGGGGCCGCCGCCGCGAAGGCGGTGCGCTCGGACGCGGTCCGCGGTGTCGAGGTCGTAGCCGTCCGCACCGTCATCTCCTCCCTGGACGACAAGCCGCTCGACGCGCACGACGCGTACCTGCGCCTGCACCTGCTGAGCCACCGCCTGGTCAAGCCGCACGGCCAGAGCCTCGACGGTCTCTTCGGCGTGCTCGCGAACGTCGCCTGGACCTCCCTGGGCCCGGTCGCCGTCGACCAGGTCGAGACGGTCCGCCTGAACGCCCGCGCCGAGGGCCTGCACCTCCAGGTCACCTCGATCGACAAGTTCCCGCGGATGACGGACTACGTCGCCCCCAAGGGCGTCCGCATCGCCGACGCCGACCGCGTCCGCCTCGGCGCGCACCTCGCCGAGGGCACCACCGTCATGCACGAGGGCTTCGTCAACTTCAACGCCGGCACGCTGGGCGTCTCCATGGTCGAGGGCCGCATCTCCGCGGGCGTCGTCGTCGGCGACGGCTCCGACATCGGCGGCGGCGCCTCCACCATGGGCACCCTCTCGGGCGGCGGCAAGCAGATCATCTCGATCGGCGAGCGCTGCCTGGTCGGCGCCGAGGCAGGCGTGGGCATCGCCCTGGGCGACGAGTGCATCGTCGAGGCCGGCCTCTACGTCACCGCCGGCACCCGGGTCACCCTCCCGGACGGCCAGGTCGTCAAGGCCCTGGAGCTCTCCGGCGCCAGCAACATCCTCTTCCGCCGCAACTCGGTCACCGGCGCCGTCGAGGCCCGCCCCAACAACGCGGTCTGGGGCGGCCTCAACGAGGTCCTGCACAGCCACAACTGATGCGGTGGGTCGGCGAACCTCCGTGGGTCGCCGGCTGTGAACGTACCCGCCCGCTCCTTCCGTCTGGCGACCGAAGGAGCGGGCGGGCGCGTTCCGTGCCCGAGCGCCGTCAGTTCGCGTCGCGGGGCAGGAGGTACCCGCTGCCGTCCGGCATCAGGAAGAGCCTGCTGCGCTGTGTCAGCGGCGGTCCGATGGACACCCCCGTCGAGGCGCCCAGTTCCGCATGGGCCACCTGGGCGTTCTCAACCTGGATCGACGTCACGCGGGCGCACCGGGCGCGCCCTTCCCCGTCGATGACGGCGACGATGTCGCCTACGGCGACACGCTGCGGCAGCTGTTCGAAACCTGCTATCGAGTGCCTGAACACCCGGTCCGGTTTTCCGAGCTGGCGTCCGACGTGCGGGACGACCGCGTTGACCAGGTGTGAGGTGACGTCTTCCAGCAGGGCCTGGGCGAAGGACTCCACTACGTCCAGATAGGACTCCAGGATCTCGGGGGAGAGCAGCTCGCTGGCCGCCCCGTGTGCGACCTCGTTCCGGCGTTCGGCCAGGTCGTCCACGACGAAGAAGGGGCGGGACGAACCGGGGAAGTGCCGGTCCATTGCCTGGACGAGGGACGCTGAGCGAGAGAGCTTCTTCAGGTCCACGCCGACGCGGTTGAAGCAGAACAGGATGACGTCCGACCGGAAGTTCGCCGTGTGATGGGCGAAGACCACGTCGTTGAGCGTGAACGTGTGGGCGCCCGAGAGGCAGCTGTGCAGGCTCGCGATGAGGGTTCGCTCGTCGAGCTTCCCCTGGTATTTTCCGGTACCCAGCTTCCCCAGCACTTCCAGGGTGAGGGGAAGGTGGTGCGCCCTGATCGGCTCCGGTAGGTCGTCGTAGGTACGGGATGCGGCCGACACCCGCCTGACGAACTCGGAGAGCAGGCCTTCGACGAAGTGCTCGAGCAGGCCGTACAGCCCCACGATGACGCCGTTGTAGTAGAAGGTGTGCAAGTTGGCGGTGGAGCCGGCTGACGCATGCAGGTCGTTGAGCTTCGCGGACTCGGGGTGCCCCTCGAAGGTGGCAGGGGACATCCGGACGAAGGACCTCAGCCCGCTCAGCACCCTTAACTGGTGGCGGAGATCACGCACCCCGGCTGACAGCGCGGTGAAGTGCTCCCTCACGCCGACCCTCGGCTCAGCACCTTGTCCACGAAGAGGGAGACGAGGGAATCCCTTTCACGCAGATTGCGCATGTTCGTCATCCGTGCATCGAAGTACTCCACGTACTGTTCGTAGAACGCGGGGATCTCCTTCCGGAACGCATCGGATGCCGCCCGCAGGGCAGGGGCCCGGTGCAGGTTCTGGCTGAAGACGAACATGAAGGCGTCATAGGCGGTGGTGGTCGGGCGCTCGAGCCACCCCCACTTGTTGTGCCGGAACCGCCAGAGCCAGAAGGCGCGGTCGCCCAGCACCTCGTGGACGAGGGCGATGGTCTCGACGAACAGGGACTCCAGGTTGTCCAGGGTCTCCTCCGGGTAGAGGTTGCCCTTCTTCAGGTACGAGTCCAGGTAGGTGCGGAGGGCCCCGGTGCCGATCCGGCGCCGCTGGCGGTGGGCGAAGAACCGCAACACCAGTTCCACGTCGTGCATGGTGCGGTAGTGAGTGTTCTGTTCGAGCTCATCCGGGATGTCCCCGGCCTCTTCCTCGGGGGTGGGCAGCGGAATGCCCCACATCCGGCACAGGTGCTCGTTCCGGGAGAGCTTGATGCACAACTTGTTCAGGCGGCCGTTGTAGATGGCATTTCGCGTCTCCTGCTCCTTGAGGGCGACGCCGCCGCTGTTGATGCGCTCGAACACCAGCTGCTTGAGCCGCTCGGCCTCCAGCGCGGTCTTCGCGGTCTCCCGGAGCAGGATGATCGACGAAAGGTAGCGGCGGTCGACGCCGCGCCGGATCTGCTCCGGTAGGTCGCTGTACTTACGGCCGTTGAGCTCCGGCCATTCCTCCAGGCCGACCAGCGTGAGCTCGTCGTTGTAGAAGGCCGAGATCGCCGTCAGCCGCTGAAGGCCGTCCATCACCTCGTAGTGGGAGAATTCGTCCTCGTAGAGGAAGATCGGCGGCACGGGGACGTTCATGATGAACGACTCGATCAGCCGCGACTGCTTTCCCGCGTTCCAGCGGTGCCTTCGCTGGAACTCCGGGTTGAGCTCGTAGTCGTCGCCGCTCACCATGCCGGAGATCGTGTTCAGCGGGTAGCGGGCCTGCTCCGTGACGATCCGCACCTCTCCGGTGGCGTAGCGGAGGTTGAGATCGTCGTCACCCGAGGAGCGGGTGGCTCCCAGCTCCGCGTCGCTGAACGAAAGCTGCTCACCGTGAAAGTAGTTGGGCTCGGGCGGCGACGGGAGATCTCCCAGCGGCTCCAGCATGCTGTTCCCTCTTCACACGTAGGCGATCGGAAGGTTCATCGTAAGAGCCGGTGATGCCCGCTGGTCGGCTTCGTTCGTCCTGCCGGAGCCCGGGCCTCAGGGGCGGGGGAGGCGGCGGACGAGGTGGGCGAAGGCCTGCTGCTCGGCTTCGGTGAGCTCGACGCGCTCCATGGGGTGGGAGGAGGAGCTCCGTTGGGACGGGATGACCTTCAGCCCCTCGAACGCGGCCGGCTCGGGCTGGTGGAAGCGGCTGTCCCACAGCACGTGACCGAGGCCCACGACCCATACGAGGCCGGCCCCGAACAGGACGATCAGGCCGATTTCCTGGGCGAGCGAGATGGAGGGGAACACGCGGTCCTCCAAACGGGAGAGCGGGGGCGGTGCAAGATCGGGCTTTGGGCCACTCAACACCACAAAACGCCCTTTGAGTAGGGGTGTGTCCAGTATCACGCCAGGGTCGAAGGTCCCGAACCTGCCCGCGACCGGTCCCGATTCCCGGCCGTCGGTGCTGGAGGTGCAGCCCGCAGCCCCGCTCGCGGGCCCGCTCCGCCGCCGGCCGCATCAGCGACCACTGCCCGGAACGTGGCAGAGGGCCCCGGCCGGGACGGCGGCCGGGGCCCTCCTTCCGTCCGTGGTGGTTACGGGCGGAAGCGCAGGACCTGCGGGTCGTGGTCGCTGTCCTGCTCCGCGAACTCCGCGTTGACGTGAACGCTGTCGTACGTGAACTTCTTGATCGCCGGGCTGGTCAGGATCTGGTCCAGTACCTGCGAGTTGCCCTGGAAGACGTACGAGTAGCGCTCCGACTTCGGCAGCGACTGGATCGCCGGGTAGAGGACCCCGCCGTCGGTCAGTGCCTTGGTGGTGTCCGAGAAGTCGAAGTCGTTGATGTCGCCGAGGACCACGACGTTGGCGTTGTGCTGCGCGGCGAGGAGCTCCTTCACGAAGGAGTTGACCGCCTGCGCCTGCTGGAGCCGCTTGACCTCCGACGGGCGGGCCGGCGGCTGGTGGTGCGAGGTCAGGGACTCGTCGCCGCCCTTGGAGCCGAAGTGGTTGGCGATCACGAAGACCGTGCGGCCGCGGAAGACGAACTCGCCGGCCAGCGGCTTGCGGCTGCTCTCCCAGGCGGTGTTCGCCGGGTCGATCCGGCCGGGGGAGTGGGTCAGGGCGGCCTTGCCCTCCTCCTGCACCACGCCGGTGGGCGTGGTCGCGCCGCCGGCGGCGCGGTCGGTGAAGGAGACCCGCTCCGGGTTGAACAGGAAGACCTGGCGGATGTTGCCGCCGGGCTCGCCGCCGTCCTTGTTGTTCTCCGGGTCGACGGTGCGCCACTCGTACGCCGGGCCGCCCGCGGCCTTGATCGCGTCGGTGAACTTGGTGAGGGTCTGGTCCGCGGAAACGATTCCGTCGTTCTTGGCGCCCGTGTTGTCCTGGATCTCCTCCAGAGCCAGGATGTCGGGCGCGGCCAGGTTCTCGACGACGGCCTTCGCCAGCGCGTCGAACTTCTCCTGCGGGTCGCTCGGGTCGAGGTTCTCGACGTTGTACGTCGCGATCGCGAGTTCGCCCTGGGCCTGCGGCTTGGTCTTCTCGCGCTGCAGGTCCTTGGAGACCACGGTGCCCATGGTGCGGGCGGTCAGCGTGTAGCCGCCGAACTGGTTGAAGTCGAGCGGGCCCTCGGTGGTGCCGGTCAGCCGGTCGCCGACGTTCGCCACCGGGAACGGCTGCTGGGCGAGCGGGGCCAGCTGCTGGACCATGAGGCGGCCGGTGTTCTGGGACTCGTAGGAGCCGTAGAGGGTGCCGCCGCGGCGGGTGCTGTTCTCCCAGCCCTTCACGGTGACCCAGAGGTCGGCGTACGGGGAGGTCGCGCCGACCACCCGGGAGGTCCCGATGCGGACGTTCGTGCCCTCCAGGGACTCGTAGTAGTCCAGGGCGAACCGGGACGGGTCCAGGGTCAGGCCGTTGATGCTGCCGCCGGCGGCCGGGTCGCCGGCCGGGGCGTACTCGGCGGGCACCGAGTACTCGTTGATGTGGACGGCCTCGGGCAGCGGGTTGCCGGAGGAGACCACGGTGACGGTGGGCTTGGAGATCTGCGTCACCGACTGGTTGCCCGAGTTGAGGCCGCCGGGGACGTACTCGCCCACCAGGCCCGAGACCTTGACGGCGTCGCCGACGGCCACGGTCGGGACCGAGCTGGTGAAGACGAAGATGCCCTCGCTGGTCGCGTCGTCGTCGTCGGCCTGCGGGTCCTGGATCCAGAATCCGCGCGAACCGTACGTCCGCACACCGGTGACGATGCCCTCGACGTCGGCAACCTGCTTGCCCACCAGGGGGGATATGCGCGTGGTGCCCTGGATGTCGTGGATGCGCACGGGGGCGGCGGAGGTGTCGGTGTCGGCGGCACCGGCGGAGCCGGCGAGCAGGCCGGAGGCGATGGCGGTCGCCACCAGGGCCGCTACCGCGGCGGAACGGGGATGCGAGGAGCGCATGGTCAGTGACTCCGGTGTGTGGAGGAGGGTGAATGGGGCGGCGGTGCGATGAGTCGCATCTACGCGCGTCAAATTTCTGTGCGACCAGGACAGTTGTCAAGGCCTCCAGGGCATACGTCGGATTACTGTCGGATGAACCAACGTCATCCCCCCGCCAGGGGCGGCCGGAAATGCGTCTACGCTGGACCGCGCAGTCGCCCTGCAACCGCCCTCCAGCCGCCCCTCCGGCCGCCCGGGCACCAGCCGTCGCAGCCCCACCGCCGAGGAGAGCACGTTCCATGACCGCGGACCCGCACCGGTCGTACGCCACCCTGCCGCCGGTACGGCTGCCCTCCGACACCGAGCTGGCCCGCCAGGCCCTGGCCGCACCGCTGTTCTCCGGAGCCGTACGACTGGCCCGCTGGGCCCGGCCCGGCCTGCGGGTCGGCGCGGGCGGCGAACTGCTCGACGCCCGGCTTCCGGAGGCCGCCGCACTCCTCGGGCTCGCCGCCGACCCGGACGGACCCGCCCTGGCCGCCCAGACCTGGCGGATCGCGGTGGAGACCGGACTGGTCGACGTAGACGAGCCGGGGGACGCCGCCGGTGACGGCCCGGAAGGCGGACCTGGGGACGCCACCGCGGCCGGAGCCGGTACGGACGGGTTCGCCACGGCCGGCCCGGGCGAGGACCTGGCCCTGGTCACGGCGGGCGGCCCCGCCGACGTCCTGGGCCTCTGGCTCGCCGCGCTGGACTCGGTGCTCGCCGAGGCGGCCGTGCCCGACCTGGACGACCTGGTCGACGCCCTGGATGCCGGCGGCGGCGTCGACTTCGGGCACCTGGACTGGGACCCCCAGCGCGAGGCCGACTTCCTCGACGACGTCCTCGCCAACCTCTACCTGCTCACCGTCTCCGAGGGCGGCGCCGGCGACGGCCCGGTGCCCCTGCCCGTGCTGGCCGCGTCGCTGGTGATGCCCGAGGACATGGGCGAGCCCACCGAGGAGGTACTGGAGCGCATCTCCGACGCGATGATGCGGCTGGACGACCAGTTCCGTCAGCTGGAGCCCGTCGGACTGGTCGAGTTCCACCCGGTGGACGAGGCGCTGATGGCCGAGGCCGACGACGAGGAGTTCGCCGGCCGCGACCTCGACGAGGAGGACGTCTCCCGCTACGGGATGGTCCGCCTGACCCCGCTCGGCCTCTACGGGGTCCGCGCCCGCATGCTCGACGCCGGGGTGGAGGCGCCGGCCGTCGGGGACCTCGCCGACAAGGGCGCGGACCTGCTGCTGGACGTCACCTCGGGCTGGCCGGAGGCGACGGCCCAGGCCGAGTTCGAGCACTGGCTGGATGCCGGCCGTGAACTGTCGGCGGCCGTGGCCGAGCTGCTCGCCGCCGCCCGCGGCGCCGACGAGGGCGCCCCGCTGCGCCGGCTGCGCTGCCAGCAGGCCCTCGCCCTGGCCGGGGCCGGGGCGGAGCCGGTCGTCCGGGGCGTCCTGGGCGATCCGGAGCTCGGCGGCCTCGCCAGGGTCTGGCTGGCCGCGCGCGGTGCCGCCGACGTACCCGCACCCGACGACGCGATGGTGTTCTGGCTGACGGTCGACACCATCGCCGCGCAGCTCGCGGCCGACGGCGAGACCGATGAACTGCCCGAGCTGATGGCCGGCCTGACCGAGCGCTACGCCGGGTTCTTCGACGCGGCGTGGCGGGTGGAACACCCCGCGACGGCGGAGGTGCTGGAGGCCATGGGGCGGCTGCACCCCGACCGGAAGGCCGCCAAGGAAGCCCGCAAGGCCGCCTTCAAGGCTCGCTCCCGGCACTCCTGAGGTGGCCCCCGGCACGGCAGTGTGCACCGGTAACTGGCCTTTCTGAGGCAGGAGTTGGCCATTCCGCCCGGGGGTGAGGGGTCGTTCGCCGGCCGTAGGGAATTCAGCCGCCGTTCACGTGCGGGCGGGAACCTGTGCGCCGACCGCACGTCAGGCGTACCACTCCCACCCCTGGAGGACCGATGCCGATGCCGCTCAGCCGCAGAGACTTCGCCGCCCGCTCCGTCCTGGCCGGTGCGGGCGTCGCCCTCACCGGATCGGTCGGGGCGCTCGCCACCGCGCCCGGCGCCCTGGCGGCCGACGAGAGCACGCTGCGCGACGCGGACGGCCGGCCCTGCGAACCCGGGTACGGCCCGCTGCTGCCCGACCCCGCGGGGATCCTGGCCCTCCCCGCCGGGTTCCGCTACCGCGTCCTGACGCACAGCGGGGTCACCCGGCTGGAGTCCGGCGAATCCACCCCCGAGCGCCACGACGGGACGGCGGCCTTCGAAGGCCGCCGCGGGGTCACCCTGCTGGTCAACAACCACGAGCTGAAGGGCCGGCGGTCGGACTGGAGGTACCCGGTGCCGGCGGCCGAGGGCCTCGTCTACGACCCGGCGGCGGCCGGTGGCTGCACGGTCGTCGAGGTCCGGCGGGACGGCGCCGTCGCCGAATGGGTCGGCATCGCCGGTACGTCGACCAACTGCGCGGGCGGCACCACGCCCTGGGGGACCTGGCTGACCTGCGAGGAGAACTCGGACCTGGCCGGCAAGAACGGCATGACCAAGGACCACGGCTACGTCTTCGAGGTCGACCCTCAGGACCGCCGTGCCAACCTCGACCCCAGGCCCGTCAAGGCCTTCGGCCGGTACGACCACGAGGCCGTGGTCATCGACCCCCGGCGCGGCCACGCCTACCTGACCGAGGACGCCTCCGGGCCCAACGGGCTGCTCTACCGCTGGACCCCGCCCGAGGGCTTCCGGCACGGCCGCGGCCGGCTGCGCACCCTCGCGGACGACGCCGGTGTGCTCGCCGCCGCCAAGTGCTTCGACAGCACGGGCCGGCTCGTGGACGACCTGTCGCGCGCCACCAGGATCGGCACCGTCTACGGGGTGGACTGGGCGGTGGTGCCGGACCGCGACGCGCGGACCGTGCCGGTGCGCAAGCAGTTCGCCGACGGGGCGGTCACCCGTGGCCGGAAGCTGGAGGGCATGTGGTGGGCGGACGGCGGTGCGTACTTCGTCTCCTCCTACGCGCGGGAGGAGAGCCCGGGCGCCGCGCATGACGGCCAGGTGTGGTTCTACGACCCGAAGCGGCGGACGATCCGGCTGACCGTGCTGCTCGGGGTGAACGCCGACCCGTCCGCGCCCGGCGGGTACGACGGGCCCGACAACATCACCGTCTCCCCGCACGGCGGACTGGTCCTGGCGGAGGACGGCGACGGGCTCCAGTACCTGTTCGGGGCGACGGATTCCGGCCGGACCTACCCGCTGGCCCGGAACGACCTCAACATCGGGACGCCGGAGGAGCCGGAGTACTCGGAGTTCGCCGGGGTGTGCTTCTCCCCGGACGGGCGGACGCTGTTCGCCGGGATCCAGGATCCGGGGATCCTGGTGGCCATCACCGGGCCCTGGCGGCGCTGAGCCCGGCGGGAGTTCAGCGCACCAGGCTGCCGGCCACGTCCGCGTGGTCGGCGGCGGCCCACTCGGAGAGCAGGAACTCGTACGCCTCCGCGGGCCACTCCTCGCCCTCGGTACGGCTCTCGACCAGATGGCGTATCGCGTCGTTCGCCTCGGCGGCGGACGGGCGGGCCGGACCCGGGCGGAGTGTCTCGTACATGCTTACAAGGCTACGGGCGGGCACTGACAGTCACCTCCGATTTCTGCGTGTGCTGGGTCACCCGGCCGGGAACACCGGGGTGCCGCAGGCCCGCCCACCTGCTCAGAGGGCCTGGGCCCCCGGCTTGACCATGCCCCGCACTGTGCGGGACTTCACAAACTCGCCCATGGCTGTCATCTCCCATTCCCCGGAGAACTGGCGGATCAGCTTCGCCATCATCACGCCCGTCTGCGGCTCGGCGGTGGTGAGGTCGAAGCGGACGAGCTCCTCGCCGGTGGCCGCGTCGATCAGGCGGCAGTACGCCTTCGCCACCTCGGTGAACTTCTGCCCGGAGAAGGAGTTCACGGTGAAGACCAGGCCGGTGGCCTCGGCGGGCAGCCGGCCGAGGTCCACCACGATGACCTCGTCGTCGCCCGCGCCCTCGCCGGTCAGGTTGTCACCCGAATGCTTGACCGAGCCGTTCAGGATGGAGAGCCGGCCGAAGTAGCAGCTGTCGAGGTGGTTGCGCTGCGGGCCGTAGGCGATGACGGAGGCGTCGAGGTCGATGTCCCGGCCACGGTAGGCCGGCTCCCAGCCCAGGCCCATCTTGACCTGGGACAGCAGCGGTCTGCCGCCCTTGACCAGCGACACCGTCTGGTTCTTCTGGAGGTTGACCCGGCCCTTGTCCAGGTTGATCTTCCCGGCGCCCGGCGCGGGCGCGGGCGGCGCCGGGGGAGCCGGCGGGGCGGCGGGCGCCGGGTGGGCGACCGGCGCCCCGTAGGTGGCCGGGGCGGCCGGGGCGGGCGGGGCCGGCGTGGCCGGAGAGGTGACGGGCGGTGCGGGGGCCGCGGACGCCGGGGCCGCCGGGGCGGCGGGCTCCTCGTCCACGGACACCCCGAAGTCGGTGGCGATGCCGGCCAGCCCGTTGGCATAGCCCTGGCCCACCGCACGGACCTTCCACGCGCCTCCGCGCAGGTAGAGCTCGACGACGATCAGCGCGGTCTCGGTGGCCAGGCGGGGCGGGGTGAAGGTGGAGATGACCGCGCCGCCGTCCGCGTCACGCACGGTGGCGGTGGGCTCGATGCCCTGGAAGGTCTGCCCGGCGGCGTCCGGGCTGGCGGTGACCACGATCCGCTCGATGCCCGGGGGCAGCGCGGCGGTGTCCACGGTGATCGAGTCCGGTGCCGCTCCGCCGCCGGACCGGTAGGTCACACCGGGCCCGGACGGCTGGTTGTAGAAGATGAAGTCGGCGTCGGAGCGCACCTTGCCGTCGGCTGTGAGCAGCAGCCCCGACACGTCGAGCCGCACCGGGGCGGCGACCTCCACCGTCACCCGGGCGGTGCCCAGCGGCAGGTTCGAACCAGGAGTCATAGCGGTCATGCCCGCTCAACGACCGAGGTGCTTTTGCCGTTCCCTTACCTTCGGGTGGAT
Source organism: Streptomyces sp. NPDC012888 (assembly GCF_042900645.1). Classification (NCBI taxonomy): domain Bacteria; kingdom Bacillati; phylum Actinomycetota; class Actinomycetes; order Kitasatosporales; family Streptomycetaceae; genus Streptomyces; species Streptomyces sp. NPDC012888. Next base: position 487,794 of record NZ_JBIBBM010000001.1, read on the forward strand.
TCGGCGGTCCGGCTCAGCGGTGTCCGGCGTTGCGCGGGTGGTTCTTCGCGGTGCGCTCGTTGCCGAACTTGTACGCCCCCGTCCAGCGGGCCATCACCAGCTGCGCGTCCCCGCTCCCGACGTCGGCGAGGAACTTCTCCGCCCGGCCCCCGCGCAGGGTGGTCGCGGCCCGGCCCCGGTGGACGATCAGGACGGTGCCGTCGTTGCGCTGTTCGTAACTGAATCCGCTCGGTCTTGGCATGGGCGAAGCCTGCCCGCCCGTGGCGGGGCGGGCAACGCGTTTTTCACGGGGTGACCCGGCGGGGCAGGCCCAGCGGGTTCGCCTCCCGCAGCTCGGGCGGCAGCAGCGGTTCCGGAACGGACTGGAAGGCCACCGGGCGCAGCCAGCGCTCGATGGCGGTGCCGCCGACGGAGGTGGAGTGGGAGGTCGCCGCCGGGTAGGGCCCGCCGTGGTGCTGGGCGGGGGCGACGGCCACGCCGGTCGGCCAGCCGTTCACCACCACCCGCCCGGCGAGCGCGGTGACCCGGCCGATCAGGTCGGCCGCCGGGCCGGAGGCGCCCTCGGTCTCGGCCGCCGACAGCTGGAGGGTGGCGCTCAGGTTCCCGGCGAGCCGGGCGAGCACCGCGCCGGCCTCGTCCTGGCCGGCGTACCGGGCCAGGACGGTGACGGGGCCGAAGCACTCCTCCAGCAGCACCTCGTACGCCGGGTCGGTGAGCCGGTCCGCCGGTACCGACAGGAAGCCGGGTGCGACGGCGTGCTCGCCGTCCGGGCCGGGGGCCCGGGTGGCCTCGACGCCGGGGAGGGCGGCCCGCTCGCGTACCCCGGTGAGGAAGGCCGCGCGCATCCGCTGGTCGAGCAGAACGCCGGGGGCGGCCGCCCCGATCGCCTGCGCCAGGTGGTCGGCGACCCGGTCGCCGTCGGTGCCCTGGGGCAGCAGCACCAGGCCCGGCTTGACGCAGAACTGGCCGACGCCCAGGGTCACCGAGCCGGCCAGACCGGTGCCGATCTCCTCGGCCCGCTCGGCCGCGGCGGCAGGGGTGACCACGACCGGGTTGAGGGAACCCAGTTCGCCGTGGAAGGGGATGGGGACGGGACGGGCGGCGGCCGCGTCGAACAGGGCGCGGCCGCCCCGGACGGAACCGGTGAACCCGGCCGCGGCCACCAGCGGGTGGCGGACGAGTTCCAGGCCGGCGTCGAAGCCGTGGACCACGGACAGGACTCCGGCGGGAAGTCCGTGCTCCGCGGCGGCCCGGCGCAGCAGGGACGCGCAGAGTTCGGAGGTGGCGGGGTGGTCGGGGTGGGCCTTGACCACGACCGGGCAGCCTGCCGCCAGCGCGCTGGCGGTGTCCCCGCCGGGGACCGAGAACGCCAGGGGGAAGTTGGAGGCGGCGTACACGGCCGTCACGCCGAGCGGCACCTTGTAGCGGCGCAGTTCGGGGCGGGGCGGGACGAGGGAGGGGTCGGGGCGGTCGATGCGGATGTCGAGGTACCCGCCGTCCTCGACGGCGTCGGCGAAGGCGCGCAGCTGGTAGGTGGTGCGGGCGAGTTCGCCGGTGAGGCGTGCCGCGCCGAGCGCGGTCTCGGCGTCGGCGGTCTCCACGACCTCGGCCACCGCCGCGTCGAGCAGGTCGGCGGCCGTGCGGAGGAAGGCGATCCGGGTGGTGCGGTCGGCGAGCGCGGCGCGGGCCGCGTGGGCCGCCCGTACGGCCGCGTCCACGTCCTGGGGTGTGGCCTCCACCGCAACCTGTTCCAGCTGCTTCCCGGTGCGGGGGTCCACACTCCAGACTGGTGCTGCTGACATGCCCACTGCCTCCTCGGCTGTTCAGTATTCTGAACGGCGTTCCGGTGGATGAATGATCAAACCTGCTGCGGACTCTATTTCCGCGTCCTCCGGGTGACAAGAGGCGACAAGAGGGGATGGGCGGTCGATGGCGACAGCTGAACGGACGGCGGAGCAGCCGGCGGCGGCACCGGTCAAGTCGGCGGTGCGGACGGTCCTGTTGCTCGAACACTTCGCGGCCCGGCCCGGCCTGCACAGCCTGGCCGACATCCAGAACGACCTCGGGCTTCCCAAGTCCAGCCTGTACATGCTGCTGCGCACGCTGGTCGACCTCGGCTGGGTGGAGACCGACACGAGCGGCACCCGCTACGGGATCGGCGTACGGGCGCTGCTCGTCGGCAGCTCGTACATCGACGGCGACGAGGTGGTCGCGGCCGCCCGGCCCACCCTGGACCGGCTCTCGGAGGAGACCACCGAGACCATCCACCTGGCCCGGATGGACGGCACCAGCGTGGTCTACCTGGCCACCCGACAGTCCCAGCACCACCTGAGGCCCTTCACCCGGGTGGGCCGGCGGCTCCCCGTGCACTCGACCGCGCTGGGCAAGGCGCTGCTCGCCACGCACACCGACGACGAGGTGCGGGCGCTGCTGCCGGAGCGGCTGGAGGCGGTCACCCAGCACACCATCACCGACCGGGAGCAGCTGGTGGAGGAGCTCGCGATGGTGCGCGAGCAGGGGTACGCGGTGGACCGCGAGGAGAACACCCTGGGGCTGTGCTGCTTCGGGGTCGCCGTCCCGTACCGGACTCCGGCCCGGGACGCGGTCAGCTGCTCGGTGCCGGTGGCGCGCCTGACGACGGAGCACGAACAGGCCATCCGGGCGGCCCTGTTCGACGGCCGGGACCGGCTGGCGCTGGTGACCCGCCGCATGTGAGCCGAGGAGGAGGCCTTCCTCCCCCGTGCGGGGGAGGCGGTTCCCCTTCGCGGGGGATCCGGGGCGGCGCGGCGGGCCCGATCGTGGAGACATGACCACGGGATACGCGAACCGGACCGCATCCGAACCGGAATCCACCCCGGGGGCCGCGCACGCTCCGCTCGGAGCGGTGCCCCGGACCCTCACGGGCGTCGCGATCGCGGCGACGCTGCCCTACCTGACGCTGAAGACGGCCTGGCTGGCCGGGAGCCTCGTCGGGATACCCGAGGGCAGCGTGCTGCGCGAGCCCGGCCCGTTCTTCACCGTCGCCAACGCCGTGACCCTGCTGATGGACGCGGCCCTGGTGGTGGTCGTCCTCGCCCTCACCCGGCCCTGGGGGCGGCGCATACCGGCCTGGCTGATGGCGGTGCCGGTGTTCACCGCCACCGGGCTCCTCACCCCGATCCTCGGGGGCTTCCCCGGCCAGCTGCTGATACGGGCACTGGGAGGCGGGCCGGAGCACGGCGGCCGGGACGCCACCGCCGAGCCCTTCCTCGACCCCTGGGTGTTCAACGTCGTCTACCTGGGCTTCTCGGTCCAGGCCCTGGCGCTCGCCGGACTGTTCGTGCCCTACGCCCGGCAGCGCTGGGGACGGCTCTGGCAGGGCCGGCTCGGGGCTCCCGCGTCCGGCCCGGTACGGGCGGTCGCGGTGGCGGGGGCGGCCGGGGCGCTGGCCTTCACCGGTGTCGAGCTGTACTGGGCTTTCGGCGGCGACGCGGGCCTCAGCCCCCATCAGGCGGCGACGTGGTCCGCGGACCAGACGATGACGGCCGTCCTGCACTCGCTGCTGGCCCTGGCCGCGGCGGCGGGCGGGCTGCTGCTGGCCTTCGGCGGTCGGCGGGCCGTTCGAGGACCCCTCGCCCTGGCCTGGGTGGGCGGTTCCGCCGCGGCCGCCTGGGGGGCCTGGCTGAGCATCGCCGGGCTCGCCCCGGTGGACGATCCGGCGAAGGCGCCCGCCGCCCTGCTGCATCTCGCCTACGCTGGCCAAATGATCACTGGACTGCTCGTGGCGACCGTGCTGACGCGGTTCCTCACGGCCCGCCGCGGCGGATGAGGCGGCTGCTCCCGGCCGGGCTGGGGCTCCGCTGGATCCACCAGATACTCGGCGGCGCCCTGCTGATGCCCTACTTCCTGCTGGCCTCGGTGGCCATCGGGACGGCGAGCGGGAACGGCGACGTCTACTCCTCCCTGCCGCTGGTGCTCCTCTCCTACGCGGCGGCCCTGCCGATGGTCGCCGCCACCGCGGCCCTCCCGTTGGTCCGGCCGCTGTCGGTGGCCGCGGTGCGGGCGATGTGCCGGGTGCCCGGGGAGCGCCTGGCCGAGGGGCCGGCCCGGTCCTGGGCGGCGCGGGGCCGGACCGGCGTCTGGTGGACCCTGCACCTCGGGGTCGGGGCGCTGGTCAGCGGGATGACCCTGGCCGTGCCGCCGATGGCGGTGGTGCTGCTGGCGGTGCCGTTCACGCCCGCGCTGCGGCGGGGCGAGCTCGGGGCGGGCCTTCCCCTCTCGCAGGGCGGGGGCTACGCCGCCCCGCTCCTGGGCCTGGGGATGCTGGCCGGCCTGACCCTGGTCGCGGCCGGCGCCGGCGCCCTGCTGGCCCGGGTGGCGCCGGTGCTGCTGGGGCCGACCGGGGCGGACCGGCTGGCCGCCGCCGAGGAGCGGGCCGCGGACCTGGCCGTGCGCAACCGGCTCGCCCGGGAGCTGCACGACGCGGTGGGGCACGCCCTGAGCGCGGTCACCCTCCAGGCCGCGGCGGCCCGGCGGGTGCTGGACACCGACCCGGAGTTCGCCCGCGAGGCGCTGGCCGCGATCGAGGACACCACCCGGCGCACGGTCGGCGAACTCGACGCCGTACTGGGGCTCCTGCGGGACGGCGACGCGGCCCGGCCCGACGCGGCACCCGCGCCGGTCCTGCACACGGACCTCGAACCGTTGCTGGCACGAACCAGGGCGGCCGGCACCCCGGTCACCGTCCACCGCGAACCCGGTGATCCGGGGCACTGGGAGCAGCTGCCGGCCATCGTCTCCAGGGAGGCGTACCGGATCGTCCAGGAAGGACTGAACAACGCCATGAAACACGGCACGGGACCCGTGGACCTGACCGTCGCCGTGCGGCACCGCACCGAGGGGGAACACCGGATGAGCGCACTGGAGATCGACATGACCAACCGGCCGGGCCGCGCGCCCGCCGCCGGGCCACCGCAGCGCACCACCGGCGGCCGCGGCCTGCGCGGCACGGCCGAACGCGCCGCCCTGCTCGGCGGCACCGTACAGGCCGGACCCGACCGGGGGCTGTGGCGGCTGCACGCCGTCCTGCCACTGGCGGGCGCGGACCACACAGCCGCGTACGGCGGTGGCCGATGAGCCCGCCGCCGCTGCGCGTCGTCCTCGCCGACGACGAGCGGATGGTCCGCACCGCCCTGCGGGCCATTCTGGAGGCCGAACCGGACCTGACCGTGGTCGGAGAGGCGGCCGACGGCGCCGAAGCGGTCTCCGTGGTCCGGGCCACCACACCCGACGTCGTCCTCATGGACGTCCGGATGCCCGGCATCGACGGCATACGCGCCACCGAGCAGATCCTCGGCGGGATGGCCGAGCCGCCCAGGATCCTCGTCGTCACCACCTTCGAGAACGACGCCTACGTCTACGACGCGTTGCGGGCCGGAGCCGCCGGGTTCCTGCTGAAGCGAGCCTCGCCCGAGGAGCTGCTGGGCGCCGTCCGGCTGATCGCCCGGGGCGACTCCCTGCTCTTCCCCACCGCCGTCCGCTCCCTGGCCGCCGCCCACGTCCGGGCCGCCGCCCCGGCAGCCCCGTGGGTGGCCAGGCTGACCGACCGCGAGGCCGACGTCCTGCGGCTGATGGCCACCGGCCTGTCGAACCACGAGATGAGCGAGCGGCTCGGCGTCGGACCGCAGACCGTCAAGACCCACGTGGCGGCGGTCCTGGCCAAGACCGGCTCCCGCGACCGGACCCAGGCGGTGATCGCCGCGTACGAAGGGGGCTTCAACATGAAGAAAGGCTGAGAACCCCGCCACAATCGGGGCAGAGCGGAACGCCCGGGACGGCTGCCGCGTCATCCAGAAGGATGAACAAGACAATCAGGCGCGCGTCGGTCTTCTGTCTGCTGCTGGTCCTGGCCCTGCTGGTCCGGGTCACCTGGGTGCAGGCGTACCAAGGCCAGGCCCTCGCAGACGACGACAACAACAAGCGGAACACCATCGCCCGGTACGCCAACCCGCTCGGCAACATCATCGTGGCCGGCGAGGCCGTCACCGGGTCGAAGAAGGTGGACCAGGGCGACTTCGGGTACAAGCGGACGTACACCGACGGCGAGCTCTACGCGCCGGTCACCGGGTACAGCTCGCAGGCCTTCGGCAAGACCCAGCTCGAAGGCGTCTTCAAGGACGTCCTCGACGGCTCCGACAGCCGCCTGAAGAGCCCGCTGGACGTGTTCACCAACAAGCGCGCCGACCCGGGCAACGTGCTGACCACCATCGACCCCGAGGTCCAGAAGGCCGGCTACCGGGCCCTCCAGGGCAAGGAGGGCGCCGCCGTGGCCATCGACCCCGCCACGGGCGAGATCCTCGCCATGGTCTCCAACCCGTCCTTCGACCCCAACCGGATCACCGCCGCCACCGACGGCGCCGCCTGGAAGGAGCTCTCGGCGGACAACGGCAGGAAGATGGAGAACCTCGCCGTCCGCAAGCCGATGGCCCCGGGCTCCACCTTCAAGCTGGTCACCCTCGCCGCCGCGCTGGAGAACGGACTCTTCACCTCCATCGACACCCCGACCGGCATCAAGGACCCGTACGTCATCCCCGGCACCGTCACCCCGCTGAAGAGCGAGGCGGCGACCCCCGCCTGCGACAACGTCTCGCTGCGCACCGCCCTACGGCTGTCCTGCAACAACGTGTTCGCCGAGCTCGCCCACCGGCTGGGCCAGCAGAAGATGCTGGAGACGAGTGAGAAGCTCGGCTTCAACGACAAGAAGCAGGACATCCCCTACCGGGCGACCGCGAGCAAGTACCCCTCGGGCAAGATCTCCAAGGACCAGGTCGCCCAGACCGGCATCGGCCAGTTCGACGTGCAGGCCACCCCGCTCCAGATGGCCATGGTCGCCGCCGCGATCGAGAACGACGGCAAGCTGGTCGCCCCGCACGTGGTCTCCGAGGTCACCGACGCCGACGGCAACGTGCTGGAGAGTTTCAAGGAGCCCCGCACCAAGCAGGTGATGAGCGAGCGGACCGCCTCCATGATCCGTGACGCCATGCGCACCGTGGTCGACGAGGGCGGCGGCAAGCCGGCCAGGATCGCCGGGGCCGAGGTCGGCGGCAAGACCGGTACCGCCCAGCGCGGCGTCAACAACAGCATCCCGCCGCTCGCCTGGTTCGCCTCCTACGCCAAGGCCGGCGGCAAGCAGGTGGCGGTGGCCGTCATGATCGTCAACTCGGACACCGACCGCTCCGAGATCGGCGGCGGCAGGCTGGCCGCACCGGTCGCCCAGAAGATGATGGCCGCGGCCCTCGAGGAATGAGACGTTCCGTACCGGTGTTCCAGCACCTGACCCCCGCCGCATCGGAGAGAAGAAGGAACATGCGCGTCGAGATCTGGAGCGACATCGCCTGCCCGTGGTGCTACATCGGCAAGGCCCGGTTCGAGAAGGGGCTGGCCGCGTTCGCGCACCGCGACGGGGTGGAGGTGGTCTTCCGCTCCTTCGAGCTCGACCCGGACAGCCCCAGGGGCCGGACCGCGCCCGTCACCGAGATGCTCGCCGCGAAGTACGGCCGCACCCTGGACGAGGCGCGCGGCATGGAGGAGCACGTGGCGCGCACGGCGCACGCCGAGGGCCTGGACTACCAGGTCGAGGGCCGCGACCACGGCAACACCTTCGACGTCCACCGGCTGCTGCACCTGGCCGCGGCCCGGGGCCGCCAGAACGCCCTTCTCGACCTGGCCTTCCGCGCCAACTTCGCCGAGGACCGGTCCGTGTTCGACCCGGAGGTTCTGCTCGCCCTCGCCGTCGAGGCCGGCCTGGACGAGGCCGAGGCCCGCACCGTCCTCGCCGACCCCACGGCGTACGCCGGCGCCGTCCGCGCGGACGAGCGGGAGGCGGCCGAACTCGGCGCCACCGCCGTGCCGTTCTTCGTCCTCGACCGCCGTTACGGGATCTCCGGTGGTCAGCCCGCCGAGGTGTTCACCCGGGCCCTGGAGCAGGCGTGGGCCGGTCGCGCGGTGCAGGAGCCGGAATCCGCGGCCGAGGCCTGCGGGCCCGAGGAGGCGTGCGCGGTCCCGCGGCAGGCCCAGGCATAAGAATCTCTTTGAGGTCCAACAGCGAACTCGGCAATGGACTTTGGGATGGTCCTGGCGCAGAGTGGAGCCCATGGACCTTGCCTTCCTGAAAGCCGAGTTCGCTCCCACCACCACCTACGTCAACACCGCCACCTGCGGGGTCCTGCCGCGCAGCGCCGCCGACGCGGTACGCGCCCTCGCGGAAGCCGCGGGCGCCGGGGACCCGGCGGGGTTCGGCGACTTCGAGACGGTCTCGCGGGCGCGGGAGGCCTTCGCCCGGCTCGTCGGGGTCGGCCCCGACCGGGTCGCGGCCGGGTCCTCCGTGGCCGCCCACGTCGGCCTGATCGCCGCCTCGCTGCCTCCTGGCGCGGAAGTCCTCCTCGCCGAGGGCGACTTCGCGTCCGTGATCAACCCGTTCGTGGTGCGCGGGGACCTCAAGGCGCGGTTCGTGCCGCTTGAGGAACTCGCGGGCGCGGTCGGTCCGGGCACCGCCCTGGTGGCGGTGAGCGCCGTGCAGTCGGCCGACGGCCGGGCCGCCGACCTCGCCGCGGTCCGCGCGGCCGCGGCGGAACACGGCGCGCGCACGCTGGTGGACGCCACGCAGGCGGCGGGATGGCTGCCGTTCGACGCCCGGCCCTACGACTACACGGTCACCGCCGCCTACAAGTGGCTGCTGGGGGCCCGCGGGGCCTCGTTCCTCACCGTGTCCGAGCAGGCGCAGCCCGGGCTGGTCCCGCTGCACGCCGGCTGGGTGGCGGCCGAGTCCCCGTGGGAGGCGACGTACGGACCCATGCCGGAACTCGCGCACGACGCCCGCCGCTTCGACGAGTCCCCGGCGTTCCTGGCCTACCACGCGGCAGCCGCCGGCCTCGCCGTACTGGAGCGGATCGGCATCGACCGCGTGCACGCGCACGACACCGCGCTGGCCGCGCGCTACCGGGAGGGGCTCGCCGCCCTCGGGCACGAGCCGGTACCCGGTGACGGTGCGATCGTGTCCGTGCCGGGGCTGGCCGGGGAGCAGCCCAGGCTGGCGCGGGCCGGGGTCGTCACGGCGGCCCGGGCCGGGTCGCTGCGGGCCTCGTTCCACCTGCACAACACCGAGGCCGACGTGGACCGCCTCCTCGACGTCCTGTCCGGCTGACGGGCGCCGGGCGCGCCGGCCCCCGGCGACCCGGCCGGGGTGGCCGGCCGTCCGGCCCGGGCGCCCCGCCCCGCCGGCCCGGCCGGTGCGTTCAGGCCGTCGAGGTCGCCGACCAGGCCGCGCCCGCCGCGGCGAGCGCCGGCGCCGCGGACACCGCCAGGGCCCCCGCCAGGGCCGTCAGCGCGGTCTGCACCGGGCCGAGCCCGGCCGCCGCCCCGTAATGGTTGACCCGCACCATCGAGGAAGCCAGTGCGCCCCCGCCGGCGGCCAGCACCGCCGACGGCTCCGCCGCCAGGGCCTTCGCCACCACCTCCGCGGCCCGCTCCACCCGCAGCGTCGTCGCCACCGGCGCGGCCTCCGAAACGAGCGGAACGTACGGCTCCAGGCCCAGGGCCGACGCCCCCGCCCGGGTCGCCGCCGCGGCCGCCCCGTGCCGCGCTTCCACGGCCGGCAGGCCCTCCGCCGCGATCCGGTCCAGGCAGGCCTCCAGCGCCAGCATCTCCAGCTGCGCCGGCGCGTGCGGCAGGGCGCCGCGGCCGGCGTCGATCCAGCGTTCCTTCCAGTCCAGCAGGGACAGGTACGAGCGCCGCGGCGCCGCCGGGTTCGCCGCGAAACGGGCCCAGGCACGCTCGGAGACCGACACCGCGGACACCCCCGCCGGCCCGCCCATCGCCTTCTGCGCGCCGATCACGCACAGGTCGACGCCCCACGCGTCCGGCAGCAGCGGCTCCGCCCCCACGGAGGCCACCGCGTCCAGCATGAACAGGGCGCCGTGCGCCCGGACCACCTCACCGACGCCGGCCACCGGATTGGTGTTGCCCGTCGCCGCCTCCGCGTGCACCAGCGAGACGAAGTCGATCTCCGGGTTCCGCTCCAGGGCCTCGGCGACCAGATCGGCGGTCACGGCCGTGTGGAACGGCACCTCCAGGTCCACGACCCGCGCGCCGCAGTCCCGCAGCCAGTTCCCGAAGGTCGTCCCGTACGGACCCGTCACCACGTTCAGCGCCGTGGAACCGGGCCGCGCCCCGGAACGGACACACCCCTCCAGCGGGAGCAGCGCCTCGCCCTGAGTGATCACCACGTCCTGGCCGGTGCCGAGGAGCCCGGCGACCCCCCTCTCGATCGACGCGAAACGCTCCGCCGTCAGCGGCGGCAGGTCCAGCAGGGGGTGGGTGCTCAAGGCCGTGCTCTCTCTTCGTCCGTTACTTCCGGGGTTGTCCCGGATACCCCGGAGAGCCTACCGACCGCTTGCGTACAGTGCGCTCATGAGCGAAGTGCTGCATGTGAAGGGGCGCGTGCTGGTCGGGCCCGAGGAGGTCCGCGACGAGCTCTGGGTCGTCGGCGGCCGGATCACGTACGAGCGGCCGCGCGCCGCCCGCGCGGCCGAGGTGACCACGGTGTCCGGCTGGGTGCTGCCGGGCCTGGTGGACGCCCACTGCCACGTCGGACTCGACCGGCACGGCCCGGTCGACGAGGGCACCAGCGAGAAGCAGGCGCTGACCGACCGGGACGCCGGCACCCTGCTGATCCGGGACGCCGGATCGCCGTCCGACACCCGCTGGATCGACGACCGCGACGACCTCCCGAAGATCGTCAGGGCGGGCCGGCACATCGCCCGGACCCGCCGCTACATCCGCAACTACGCCCACGAGATCGAGCCCGCGGACCTGGTCGCGTACGTGGCCCGCGAGGCCGTCCGCGGCGACGGCTGGGTGAAGCTCGTGGGCGACTGGATCGACCGCGAGGCGGGCGACCTGACGGCCTGCTGGCCGCGGGCCGAGGTCGAGGCGGCGATCGCCGAGGCGCACCGCCTAGGTGCCCGCGTCACCGCCCACTGCTTCGCCGAGGACTCGCTGCGCGACCTGGTCGAGGCGGGCATCGACTGCATCGAGCACGCCACCGGCCTCACCGAGGACACCATCCCGCTGTTCGCCGAACGCGGGGTGGCGATCGTGCCGACCCTGGTGAACATCGCGACCTTCCCGCACCTCGCGGACGGCGGCGAGGCCAAGTTCCCCCGCTGGTCGGCGCACATGCGGCGGCTCCACGAGCGCCGCTACGACACGGTCCGGTCGGCCTACGACGCCGGCGTCCCGGTCTACGTCGGCACCGACGCCGGCGGTTCGCTGCCGCACGGCCTGGTCGCGGCGGAGGTCGCGGAGCTGGTCAAGGCGGGCCTGCCGGTCCTGGACGCGCTGTCCGCGACCACCTGGGGCGCCCGGAAGTGGCTGGGCCGCCCCGGGCTCGCCGAGGGAGCCCCGGCCGACCTGGTCGTGTACGGGGCGGATCCGCGCGAGGACGTCGGGGTGCTGGCGGACCCGCTGAGGGTGGTGCTCCGCGGCCGGGTGTGGGCTTGACGGCCGCGTGACGCGAGGGCGCCGGCACTCGTTGGAAGGGCCGGCCCGCGGCTCGCGGGCGGCCGGCGCCCCGGCGCGGGTGTGACGGGAAGGCCTTCACGTTCCACCAGAGGCGAGAAAAATCGAATACATGCGTGGAAACCACCCCTTGGGGTGAACTCACGCCAGGTGCCTGCCTGTTCACCCACAGTGCGTAAAGATTCCCGGGTCGAGGCCGTCGGCGCGCGCAATGTCCCCCATTGGCGGCGCGACGGCTCCATAACTCCATGGGGGTTCCACCACCTTGAACAGCAACACCCTCCGCACACCCGCGGCCCTGCTCGCCGCCGCCGTCCCCGTCGTCCTGTTCGCCGCCGCCCCCGCGCACGCGACCGGCGGTCCCGGTGCCGGATCCGGTGCCGAGGGGAAGGCCAGTGCGGCGGTCCTCCGCACCGGGCTCGACGTCGGCCTGCTCAACAAGACCGTCCACGTGCCGCTGAAGGCCTCCCTGAACGAGGTCAGCGCCCCGGCCACCGCCGGGAAGACCGCCCTGACCGTCACCCTCGACGGAGTCGACCAGGGCAAGCCCGTCAGCGTGCTGCGCGCGGACGTGGCCACGGCCAGGGCGAGCGCCGACCGGACGCGGGCGGCGGCCGAGACCAACCTGGTCAACGCCAAGGTGCACGTGCCGGGCCTGCCCCTGCTCTCCCTGGTCCAGGTGGAGAAGGTCAGCTCCAAGGCCGTGTGCGAGGCCGGACGGCAGCCGGTGGCCAGCGCCAACCTGCTCGGCTCGGTGACCGTGCTCGGCAAGCGGACCACCCTGACCACCGGCGGCCCCACCCGGGTCGAGGTGCCGGGCGTCGGCGAGGTCAGCCTGGTGCTCTCCGGCACCGAGACCACCACCCGCACGGCCGCCGCGTCCGCGCTGCGGCTCAAGGTCTCGGTCAACCCGCTCAAGCTGAACGTGGCCGAGGTGGAGGGCGAACTCGTCCTCGCCGAGGCCCGCTGCGAGTCCCCGGTGCCCGCGTCCCCGGCCCCGCCCGCACCCCAGCCGTCCGCCAAGCCCTCCTCGTCGGCCTCCGCCCTGCCCGATGTGAAACCCCAGACCTCCGGCACCCAGGCCAACCTCGCCGAGACCGGCGGCAGTTCGCTCACCCCGTACGTGGCGGGCGGCGCGGTGGTCCTGCTGGGCGTGGGCGCCGGCGCCCTGGTCCTCGGCCGCGGACGCCACCGCAACGGAGCCTGACCGGCCGGGCGCCGGAACCCCGTCGACCGGTGCCGCGTCGCTCCGCGGAGCTCCGCCGGGCGCTACGGGCGGGTCGCGCGGGTCAGCCCCTGCGCACCCGCCCCCCGGGACAGCACCGCCTCGCCGACCTGCCGGTCCACCGCCGCGTAGTCACCGCGGCCCTGCGGCGCCCCCTCACAGGAGGTGCACACCACCCGGAACGGCGGCCCCATGTCCGAGTACTGGGTGAAGTACTCCGCCTTCACCACCTCCCAGCGGCCCGGGTGGGCGGCCGACGGAGCGAAGGTGAAGCGGGGTACCGAGGACATGTTGCCGCGCTTCTTGTCGGCCGGCACGAAGCTCGCCACCTGGTCGCCCATGCCGAACACCACCCAGGTGCCGTTGATCCGCTCGTACGGCTGCGGCACGTGGTTGTGGGTGCCCAGGATCAGGTCGATGTCGGGCCGGCCGTCGGTGACCGAGGCCGTCAGCGCTTGCGCCAGCTCCCGCTGCCGGGCGTCCGGCGCGGTCTGCCACTCGGTGCCCCAGTGGATGCTGAGCACCACCACCTGCGCCCCGGCGGCCCGCGCGGCCCGGGCGTCCGCGACGATCCGGTCCTTGTCGATCAGGTTCACCGCCCACGGCTTGCCCGCCGGGAGCGGTATCCCGTTGGTGCCGTACGTGTACGAGAGCTGGGCGATCCGGGCACCGCCCGCCGAGAGCAGCGCGGGAGCCCTGGACTCCTCGGCGCTGCGGGCCGAGCCGACGTGTCCGACGCCCACCCGGTCGAGGTGGTCCAGTGTGCGGACGAGACCCTCGTACCCGGCGTCCAGCGTGTGGTTCGACGCCGTGGAACACGCGTCGTAGCCGGTGTCCTTGAGCGCGTCGGCCAGCTGGTGCGGGGCCTTGAACGTCGGATAGCCGGTGTAGGGGCCACCGGGCGGGCCGTACGGTATCTCGTGGTGGCACAACGCCACGTCGGCAGCCGACACCAGGGGCTTCACCCCCGCGAGTATCTTCCGGAAGTCGTACCCCGAACCGCCCGCGTCCTGTGCGGCGCGCTGGACTATCGACGGGTACGGGATGATGTCGCCCGTCGCCACCAGCGTGAACGGCCGCGCCTCCGAGGAGGTCCCGGCCCCGTTGCCCGGCAGCGCGGGCGGCCGCGCCGAAGGCCCCAACCGCTGTGCCGCGGCCCCGCCCCCACCCGCGTCGAACAGCCCGGCACCGGCCCAGACCGCCGCCCCGACCACACCCAGCGCGGCGGTGACGGCCGCCCCGGTCTTCGCCCTCGTCCGCATGCCGTCCCCCCCTGGACCCGGTTACCCGCCCACTGTCGCACGTCCGTTCACCGTACGCAGGGGCGGCCCGCCGGCGCCCCCCACGGCGGCGGGCCCGCCGCCGTACGGCCGCTACCGCGAGGTCAGCGCCAGCGCCCGGTCCAGCGCCTGCAGGAACCGGCCCGTGACCGCCCGCCCCCGCACCGCCACCCGCAGCCAGTCCGGGCCCAGCCCCGGGAAGGTGTCCCCGCGCCGCACCGCGAACCCCAGCGCCCGCAGCCGCGTACGCACCTCGGCAGCACGGTCCACCCGCACCAGCACGAACGGGGCCTCGGCCGCGGCGACCACGGTCAGCTCCTCGAACTCCGCCAGCCCGGCCAGCAGATGGGCCCGGTCCACGGCGATCCGCCGGGCCGCCGCGTCGGCCTCCGCCAGGGCCGCCGGCGACACGCACGCCTCGGCCGCGACCAGCGCCGGAGTGGACACCGGCCACAGCGGCTGCACCCGCTCCAGCGCCGCGATCACCCCGGGCTCCGCCAGCACGTAGCCGATCCGCAGCCCCGCCAGCCCCCAGGTCTTCGTCAGGCTCCGCAGGACCACGAGCCCCGGCAGGTCGGTGCGCCCGGCCAGCGCCTCCCGCTCGCCCGGCACCGCGTCCATGAAGGCCTCGTCCACCACCAGGGTGCGCCCCGGCCGGGCCAGCGCTGCCAGGGTCGCCGCCGGGTGCAGCACCGAGGTGGGGTTGGTCGGGTTGCCGACCACCACCAGGTCCGCGTCGTCCGGCACCGCCGCCGGGTCCAGGCGGAACCCGTCCGCCTCCCGCAACAGCACCCGGTCCACCCGGTGGCCCGCGTCCCGCAGGGCCGCCTCCGGCTCGGTGAACTGCGGGTGCACCACCACCGGCCGGGCCGGCCGCAGCGCCCGGGCGAGCAGGACGAAGGCCTCCGCCGCCCCGGCCGTCAGCAGCACCCGTTCCGCCGGCAGCCCGTGCCGTGCCGCGACCGCCGCCCGGGCGGCCCGCCCGTCGGGGTAGGCCGCCAGGGCGTCCAGCGAGCCCGCGATCCGCTCCTTCAGCCAGGCCGGCGGCGTGTCGGACCGTACGTTGACGGCGAGGTCGACCAGACCGGCCCCGGCGTCCACCACCTCGGCGTCCCCGTGGTGGCGCAGGTCGTGCGCCTCCGCCGTGGCGACCGCGCAGGTCGCCGCCGCCGACCGGCGCTTGGGCACCAGCAGCCGCCCGCCCCCCGCGAGGGCGGCGGCCTCCGCCACCGAGGGCGTGCCCACGGCCGCCGCGGCGGCCTCCGACGGCCGCTCCACGGGGACCCCGGCCAGCCGCTCCGCCGGGTAGCCGATCAGCGGCACGCCGAAACGTTTCGCCGCCTCGGCGATCCCCGCCTCCCCGGTCTTCGACTCGACCGTCGCGAGCGCCGTCACCGCGCCGCGGCCCAGCCCGGCACCGCGCAACGCCTCCTCGACCAGCCCGCAGACCTCCTCCGCCGAAACCCCGGCGCGCCCGCCGACCCCGACGACCACCTGCTCGTACTCACCCATCCGGGGTCCTTTCCCAGTCCTCGGGTCCTTGTTGGCGGTTGCCCCGCGCGCGCACGTGCGTCCGGCCCCGGCCGTCGGTTTTCCTGGGCACATGGCCGTGATCGTGGCGCTGGGCGCGTTCCTGATGACCCTCGCGGGCGGGTGGACGGCGCAGCGCGTCACCGACCGCCGCCACCTCGTCCTCGGCCTCGCCGGCGGGCTGATGCTCGGGGTCGTCGGCCTGGACCTCCTCCCCGAGGCACTGGGCGCGGCGGGCCGGCCGGTCTTCGGGGTCCCCCTCGCCCTGCTGCTCTTCGTCGCCGGCTTCCTCGCCGCGCACTGCGTGGAACGCCTGCTCGCCCTGCGCCAGGCCGCGCACGGAGCGGAGAACGGCGGCGGCCGCGTCCCCCAGGTCGGCCTGACCGCCGCGGCGGCCATGGTCGTCCACAGCCTGGCCGACGGCATCGCGCTCGGCGCCGCCTTCCAGGTCGGCGGCGGCATGGGCGTGGCCGTCGCGCTGGCCGTCATCACCCACGACTTCGCCGACGGCTTCAACACCTACACCCTCACCCGGGTGTACGGGAACGCCCGCCGCAAGGCCCTGCTGATGCTGTTCGCGGACGCCCTCGCACCCGTCGTCGGAGCGGCGTCCACCCTGCTGGTCACGTTTCCCGAGGGCCTGCTCGGCGGATACCTCGGCTTCTTCGGCGGGGTACTGCTCTACCTGGCCGCCGCCGAGATCCTGCCCGAGGCCCACCACCGGCACCCGGCCCTGTCCACCCTGCTGTGCACGGTGGGCGGGGTGGCCGGCATCTGGCTGGTGGTGGGCGTCGCGGAATGAACTCACCGTTCGGCCCGGGACTCCCGCGCGGCCCCGAACTCCCGCGCCGCCCGCGCGAACCGCGAGGCCACCGAGGGCAGGGCGGCCCAGTGCGTGTGCAGGTAGCTGGCGTGCACCCCCTGCCGTACGAAGCCCTCCACGCGCCGCTCGGGATGGGTGAACCCCCACGCCGGGGCGGCACCGGCACCCGGCTCCACCACCGTGCGGTGGAACTCGTGCCCGCGCATCCGGGTCCCGGTGGCCGCCAGCGGGCTGTCCGACACGGCGACCGCCTCCCGGTAGCCCAGGGTCAGCCGTTCCGACATCCGCGCGTCCGCGTCCAGCACCCCGCACATCGGCCTGCCGTCCAGCGAACGCGCCAGGTACAGCAGCCCGGCGCACTCCGCGGCGACCGGCGCGCCCGCCGCGGCCAGCTCCGCCACGGCCTTGCGCAGCGGCTCGTTCGAGGCGAGCTCCGGGGCGTACACCTCGGGGAAGCCACCGCCGACCACGAGGCCCGCCGTACCCTCCGGCAGATCCTCGTCGTGCAGCGGGTCGAAGCCGACGACCTCCGCCCCGGCCGCGGTGAGCAGTTCGGCGTGCTCGGCGTACGAGAAGGTGAACGCGGGGCCTCCGGCGACGGCGACCCGGGGGCGCCCCGCGGTGTCCGGCGCGTCCGCACCCGTGCCGGCCTCCGTCCCCGCCACGGCGGTGGCCGGATCCCACGCCGTGACCGCGAGCGGCGGCGCCGAACGGGCCAGCGCCAGCAGGGCTTCCAGGTCGCAGCCCGCCCGCACCTGCTCCGCCAGCGCGGCGACCGCCGCCAGCGCGTCCGCCCGCCGTTCCGCCACCGGCACCAGACCCAGGTGCCGCGACGGCGTCGACACCTGCGGAGCCCGCCGCAGCACGCCGAGCACCGGCGTGCCGGCCTCCTCCAGCGCCTCCCGCAGCATCGCCTCGTGCCGGTCCGAGCCGACCTTGTTCAGGATCACCCCGCCCAACCGCACCTGCGGGTCGAACGAGGCGAAACCGTGCACCAGCGCCGCCACCGACCGGGACTGCGAGGACGCGTCCACCACCAGCACCACCGGCGCCCGCAGCAGCTTCGCCACCTGCGCCGTCGACGCCAGCTCGCCCCGCCCCGCGGCCCCGTCGTACAGGCCCATCACGCCCTCGACCACGGCCAGGTCGCAGCCGGCCGCCCCGTGCGCGAACAGCGGGCCGATCAGCTCCGTCCCGCACATGAACGCGTCCAGGTTGCGGCCCGCCCGCCCCGTGGCCAGCGCGTGGTAGCCGGGGTCGATGTAGTCCGGGCCGGTCTTGTGCGGGGACACGGCCAGGCCGCGCTCCGCGAACGCGGCCATCAGCCCCGTCGCGACGGTGGTCTTGCCGCTGCCCGACGAAGGAGCGGCGACGACCAGACGCGGAACGTTCACCACTCGATGCCCTTCTGGCCCTTCTGGCCGGCGTCCATCGGGTGCTTGACCTTGGTCATCTCGGTGACCAGGTCCGCGAACTCCACCAGCTTCCCCGGCGCGTTGCGGCCGGTGATCACCACGTGCTGGGTGCCGGGCCGGTTCCGCAGCACCTCGATCACCTCGTCCACGTCGATCCACCCCCAGTGCATCGGGTACGCGAACTCGTCGAGCACGTAGAGGCGGTGGGTCTCGGCCGCGAGGTCCCGCTTGACCTGCTCCCAGCCCTCCTTCGCCGCCTGCTCGTTGTCCAGCTGGGCGTCCCGCTGCACCCAGGACCAGCCCTCGCCCATCTTGTGCCAGACGACCGTGCCGCCCTCACCGGAGGCGCCGAGCACCTTGAGCGCGTTCTCCTCGCCCACCTTCCACTTCGCCGACTTGACGAACTGGAACACCCCGATCGGCCAGCCCTGGTTCCAGGCGCGCAGCGCCAGCCCGAAGGCCGCCGTCGACTTCCCCTTGCCCGGCCCGGTGTGGACGAAGACCAGCGGACGGTTGCGCCGCTGGCGCGTGGTCAGACCGTCGTCGGGAATCACGGTCGGCTGTCCCTGGGGCATTACGCGACCCTCCTGTTGTCGTAGTGGTGCGAAACGGATGTACGTACGTCCTTCACGAGCCCGGCCAGCGAGTCGGCCCGCAACCCGTCGAGGGTGACCGCCGGACCGCCCAGGTCCGCGGCCAGCGCCCCGGCCAGCCCCAGCCGCACCGGGCCGGACTCGCAGTCCACGACCACCGAGGCGATGCCCTCGGCGGCCAGCAGCCCCGCGCCGCGCCGGGCGGCCTCCCGCGGGTCCCCGCCCACCGGCCCGGCCGAGGTGGCCCGGCCGTCGGTGACCACGACCAGCAGCGGCCGGCGGGAGGGGTCCCGCAGCCGCTCGACCCGCAGCACCTCACGGGCCTTCAGCAGGCCGGCGACCAGCGGCGTCCGGCCGCCCGTCGGCAGCCGGTCCAGCCGGGCCGCGGCCGCGTCGACCGACGAGGTCGGCGGCAGCGCCAGTTCGGCCTCCGCCCCCCGGAAGGTGACCAGGCCCACCTTGTCCCGGCGCTGGTAGGCGTCCAGCAGCAGCGACAGCACCGCCCCCTTGACGGCGGCCATGCGCTGCCGGGCCGCCATCGAGCCGGAGGCGTCGACCACGAACAGCACCAGGTTGCCCTCCCGGCCCTCCCGGGTCGCCTGCCGCAGGTCGTCCTTGCGGACGACCAGGCCGCGCCCGGACCGGCCGCGGGCCCGCTGGTGCGGCGCGGCCGCCCACACGGTCGCCGCCAGGTGCAGCTTCGTCAGCTGCCCGCGCGGCCGCTGCGCGCCGGTGGTGCGCCCGTGTGCCGTACGGGCGCGGGAGCGGCGCCCGGACGCGCCCTCGCCGAGGCCCGGCACGCTGAGCACGCGGGTCCGGAACGGGTCGCCCGCGCGTACGGCGGGCTGCTCGGCGGCGGCCCCGCCGCGGGCGGGGGCCGGCTCCGGCTCCTGCTCCGGCCCGTCGCCGGGCTCCGGCGCGGGGCCCTCCGGGGGCTCCTGGGTGCGGTCCGGCCCGTCGGCGGGCCCGGTCTGGGGCGGCACCCCGCCGCCGTCGGGGCCGCCGTCGGGGCCGCCGCCCTCCGGGCCGCCGTCGCCGTCCGGGCCCTGGTCGGGCTCGGGCTCCGGGTCCGGGTCCGGCTCCGGGGCGGGGTCCTGGTCGGGGTCCTCGTCGGGGAAGCCGTCCAGGATCCGGTCCAGCAGGTCCTCGTCCAGGCCGGGCGCGTCGAACGGGCTGCGCCGCCGCCGGTGGGGGAGCGCCAGCAGGGCCGCCTGCCGGACGTCCTCCTTCCGTACGGAGGTCCGGCCGGCCCACGCCGCCAGCGCGGTCGCGGTGCGGGCCATGACCAGGTCCGCGCGCATGCCGTCCACCTCGAAGCCGGCGCAGACCGCGGCGATCCGGAGCAGCGCGCCGTCCCCGAGCCGGACCTGCGGCAGCAGCGCCCGCGCCGCCACCACCCGGGCCCGGACCTCGGCCTCGCTCCCGGCCCAGCGCTCGGCGAACGCGGCGGGGTCGTCCTCGTACGCGAGCCTGCGCCGGACCACCTCGACCCGCTGCTCGGGCTCCCGGGAGGCGGCGACCTCGACGGTCAGGCCGAACCGGTCCAGCAACTGCGGGCGCAGCTCGCCCTCTTCGGGGTTCATCGTGCCGACGAGCATGAACCGGGCGGCGTGCCGGACGGAGACGCCCTCGCGCTCGATGTGGCAACTGCCCATGGCGGCGGCGTCCAGCAACGAGTCCACCAAGTGATCATGGAGCAGATTGACCTCGTCGACGTAGAGGATGCCGCGGTGCGCGGCCGCGAGCAGGCCCGGCTCGAAGGCCTTCACCCCCTCGGCGAGAGCCCGTTCGATGTCGAGCGCGCCGACCAGGCGGTCCTCGGAGGCGCCGACCGGAAGCTCCACCATCCGGGTGAGCCGTGCCGTACCGGGGCCCGGCTCGTGGGGGCCGTCAGGGCAAGCCGGGTCCGGGACGGCGGGCACGCAGCTGAAGCGGCAGCCGGGTACGACGTCGACCTCCGGCAGCACGGCGGAAAGTGCACGCACCGCCGTCGATTTGGCCGTACCCTTCTCGCCACGCACCAGCACCCCGCCGACCGCCGGGCTGACGGCGTTGAGGAGCAGCGCCAGCCGGAGGTCGTCCTGGCCGACCACGGCCGAGAAAGGGAAGAAGGCGCTACTCATGAACCGATCACTCCTTCGAGTGGCTTGATGTCGATGCGCACGCTCAGCCGTCCGGGGGCACCCGGACTGACTGCATGCTCCCTGCCCCGGCAGGGCTGATCCGCTCCTGCACGACCACCTGGTGGATGTGCTTCCGTGCTCCCCGCACGTGCGGGGATGGTGCCGGTCACGGCGCGCCCGGCGGGAGGAACGGGAGGTCCGCCGGGGCGCCGGACTCGATCAGGCGGAGCAGGGCGTCCGTGTCCGCGTGTTCCTCGACGAGGTCGGCCAGCAGCTCCAGCTGTTCCTCCCGGAGGGAGGAGAACGACGTGTCCGGCGCCGGCACGAAGCGGCGGCCCGCCGCCGCCGCGACCTCGCGCAGGAAGGCCCGGCGGAAGCCGTCCGACTCCAGGGAGCCGTGCCAGTGCGTGCCCCACACCGAGCCCACCCGGCAGCCGTCCAGGAACGGCTCCCCGCCCAGGACCTCGGCCACGCCGTGGTGGATCTCGTAGCCGTCGACGGGCTCACCGAGCGCCGTGCCCGCCGGCCGGGCCAGGGTCTTCTCCCGGGCGAAGCGGACCCGGACCGGCAGCAGGCCGAGGCCGGCCACCACGCCCGCCCGGGACTCCACCTCGTCCTCGATCCGCTCGCCCAGCGCCTGGAAGCCGCCGCAGATGCCCAGCACCGGCCGGCCCTCGGCGGCCCGCCGGGCCAGAGCCGCGGCCAGCCCCCGCTCCCGCAGCCACTCCAGGGCCTTCACCGTGCCCCGGGTGCCGGGGACCACGACGAGGTCCGCGTCGGACAGCTCCTCCGGCCGGTCCACGAACCGCACGACCACGCCGGGCTCGGCCGCCAGCGCGTCCACGTCCGTGAAGTTGGACATCAGCGGCACCGCGCAGACGGCGACCCGCAGCACGTCCTCGCCGACCGGCGGGGCGACGACCGACTCGCGCACGGCGCCGCGCAGGGAGACCCGCAGCCCGTCCTCCTCGTCGATGCCCAGCCCGTGCCGGAACGGCAGCACCCCGTACGTGGCCCGCCCGGTCATCGACCGGAGCATCTCCATGCCGGGCTCCAGCAGGGACACGTCCCCGCGGAACTTGTTGACCAGGTAGCCGGCGATCAGCGACTGGTCCTCGCGGGACAGCAGGGCCGTGGTGCCGAAGAAGGAGGCGAAGACCCCGCCCCGGTCGATGTCCCCGACCACCACCACCGGGAACCGCGCGGCACGCGCGATCCCCATGTTCACGATGTCGGTGCGCCGCAGGTTGATCTCGGCGGGACTGCCCGCGCCCTCGCAGATCACCGCGTCGTAGGTTGCCCGCAGCTGCTCCAGGCAGTCGGTGACCACGCCGAGCAGCTGCTCCTGCCGGCCCCCGTGGTAGCCGCGCGCGCTCATCTCGCCGACCGGCTTGCCCAGCAGCACCACCTGGCTGGAGCGGTCACTGCCCGGCTTGAGCAGTACCGGGTTCATCAGGGCGGTCGGCTCGACCCGGGCCGCCTGCGCCTGCATGGCCTGCGCCCGGCCGATCTCCGCGCCCTCGCGGGTCACGAACGAGTTCAGCGACATGTTCTGCGCCTTGAACGGGGCCACCTTCACGCCCCGGCGCACCAGCCACCGGCAGATGCCCGCCGTGACCACGCTCTTGCCCGCGTCGGAGGTGGTGCCCGCGACGAGCAGCCCCCCGCCGCGCCTGCCGGTCCCGCTCATCCGCGTCCCCTCCGTACCCCTCGGCTCCGTACCCCTCGGCTCCGCACCGCCCGCCCGGCCAGCAGCCGCGCCGCCGCGCACGCACCCAGCGCCAGCCAGGTCACCTGCCGGGACAGCCGGACCGCCCGCTCGATGTCCGCGACCTCCACCGGCCGCCCCGTCCCGCCGTTCAGCACCGCCCGGTGCTCGGTCCGGCCCCCGTACGAGAGGGTCCCGCCGAGCCGGACCCCGAGGGCGCCGGCGAAGGACGCCTCGACCGGGCCGGCGTTGGGGCTCGGGTGCGCGGCCGCGTCGGCCCGCCAGGCCCGGACCGCCCCCCGGCGGTCCGGGCCGGCGACCACCGCGGCCAGTGCGGTCAGCCGGGCGCCCGGCCAGCCCGCCACGTCGTCCAGCCGGGCGGAGGCCCAGCCGTAGCGCAGGTAGCGGGGCGACTTGTGGCCGACCATCGCGTCCAGGGTGTTCACGGCGCGGAAGGCGAGCAGCCCGGGCACGCCCGCGACGGCCCCCCACACCAGGGCGCCCACGACCGCGTCGGAGGTGTTCTCGGCGACGGACTCCACCACGGCGCGGGCCATCTGCTGCCCGTCGAGGGAGTGCGGATCGCGTCCGCACAGGTGGGGGAGGCGCTCCCGGGCCACGTCGGTGTCCCCGACGGCCAGGGCCCCGCCGATGGCACGGGCCTCGCGGGCCAGGGAGGTGCCGCCGACCACGGCCCAGGTGGCCGCCGCGGTCAGCGCGACACGGGCGGCCGCGGGCCGGGAACGCACGGCGCGCGCGCCCAGCACGCCCACCGCGGCGGCGCCCCCGGCGCAGACCAGGGTGTGCACCACACCCCGTGAGCGCCGGTCGCGCCAGAGGGCGCGTTCCACGGCGGCAGCGGCTCTTCCGAAGGCGGCGACGGGGTGCCCGCGGCGAGGATCCCCGAGGATCCGGTCGCCGATCAGGCCCACCGTGGCGCCGTACGCGAAAACGCGGTCGGCACGCATGTGGCAGGTATGTCCTCACTCAGGGTCCGCGCCCTGGTTCGACGTGTTCCGGCGGTGAGAGTTCCTGGCTCCCGTCGGGCACGTACGCGTCGTCCGTGCCCTGACGGTGACAGTGGCGGGACCGCGCCGGATTCGCACCGGACTTCCTCTCCTGCCGCCGTGATGGCTCGGGCAGTCCACCACGCACCGCGAGGGCCCGTCAACTTCCCGTTGACCTGCGGCGAACGGGGGCCGGGCATGCGAAAACTCCCCCCGGAGGACCGGGGGGAGCCTTCGTCGGTACGCGGTGCCTCAGACGACGATCAGGTAGATCCCGTAGGCGACGGCCGCGGCGCACAGGGCGAAGCAGGCGTAGGCGCCGGTGCGGGCCAGGTTGGCCGCGCCGCCCGCGTCGGTGGCGGCCTCGTGCTTGGAGAGGCCGACCATGCCGAGGGTGAACAGGGCCACCAGCGCGACGGTGGCGGAGAGGCTGACCCCGAAGACGGAGCCCAGAGCTGCCCAGTCGATCTTCATGCTGCGGAAACCTTCTCTGATCGTCAGACCGCTGCGGCCGGGGCCGCCGGGGTCTCGGGGGCGTGCGCGGTGCTCGCCGGGATCGTGGCCTTGAGGTCCTCGTCGGTGACGGCGGCGGTGGTGCCGGCCGGCGGGACGGCGACGGCCGCGATCGCGGTGGTCACCACGCCGGGCTCCTCGGCGGCCTCGACGTCGTTGACGTTGTTGTGGTCGACGACCTGGCGGCGGGAGACCAGCCAGATGGCGAGGCAGGAGCCGACCAGGAAGACGGTGACGGCGGCGATGCCGATGTCACCCGTGCGCATGACCAGCTCGGCCAGGGCCGAGACCAGCGCGGCGGCCGGCAGGGTCAGGCCCCACGCGACGAACATGCGGGTGGCGGTGGACCAGCGGACCACACCGCCCTTGCGGCCCAGGCCCGCACCCATGACCGCGCCGGAGCACGAGTGGGTGGTGGAGAGGGAGAAGCCGAGGTTGGAGGAGGCCAGGATGACGGCCGCGGCCGAGGTCTGGGCGGCGAAGCCCTGCTGCGGCTGCAGGTCGGTCAGGCCCTTGCCCATCGTGCGGATGATGCGCCAGCCGCCGAGGTAGGTGCCGAGCGCGATGGCCAGACCGGCCGAGACGATGACCCACACCGGCGGGTTGGCGCTGGCCGGGAGGGCGCCGCCGGCCACCAGGGCCAGGGTGATGATGCCCATCGTCTTCTGCGCGTCGTTGGTGCCGTGCGCCAGGGAGACCAGACCCGCGGAGGCGATCTGACCGGCCCGGTAGCCCTTGGCCGAGGTCTTCTCGCCGACGTTCCTGCCCAGCTTGTACGTGACCTTCGTGGCGAGCATCGCGGCGACGCCGGCGACGATCGGCGCGGCGATCGCGGGGATCAGCACCTTGGTGACCAGCGTGCCGCCGTTGACGGCGCCCATGCCGGCGGAGGCGACCGCGGCACCGATCAGGCCGCCCATCAGGGCGTGGGAGGAGCTGGAAGGCAGTCCGACCAGCCAGGTCAGGAGGTTCCAGAGGATGGCGCCGACGAGCGCCGCGAAGATCACCTCAGGCTGGATGCCCTCTTCGTTGACGAGTCCCTTGGAGATCGTCTTGGCGACCTCCACGGACATGAAGGCGCCGACGAGGTTGAGCACGGCGGACATGGCCACCGCCGTCTTGGGCTTGAGGGCGCCGGTCGAGATGGTGGTCGCCATCGCGTTGGCTGTGTCGTGAAAACCGTTCGTGAAGTCGAACACGAGAGCGGTGATGATCACGATCCCGAGGAGAAGCGTTATGTGCTCCATTTACCCAGGCTTCTGTTTGGCGTCAGTGGCTCGGCGACCGTAGGCAACCTAGGTGAACGAGAAGTGAACTGACCTGGTCCGCATGGTGTCCCCGTCCGGCGGACGTTCGGGACCCTCGTCCCGATTGTGACCTGGATGCGCCGATTCGTGCACGTCAGGAGGGGGGCGCCGGACCCCGCCCGGCGGCCCGGGGGCCCCGCCAAACCTCGCCGGGACCCAACCGGAAGAGAGGTATGTCACCCTTCCCGCTGGCCGCGCCCGATGCCCCGGCCGAAACTGGAACGGTGCGTACCGTGACAGCGACGGCTGCTGCCGTCACCACCACCCTCCTCGGCGCCGGAACAGCCGCCGTCCTGGCCGGCCGGTACGCCGCCGACGCCGCCCTGCGCCACCGGCCCGGCCGGCCGCTGCCCGGCCCCGGCCTCGTCGTCCACGGCACCGCCCCCGGCCGCGTCGCCCTGACCCGCTCCCTGTCCTCCCTGCGCCCCGGAACGTACGGCCTCGACGCACCCGGCGTGCACGCCGTGGTCGGCCGGGTCCTCACCGGGGCCCCGCACGCCCCCGACACCGTCGTCCGCGAACTCCTGCGCGTCACCCACGGCGAGCTGGCCCCCGGCACCCGGGTCCGGCTCACCCCCCAGGTCCACCTCGGGAACCCGCGCACCGCACTCGGCCTCGACCACGCCGACGTCGACGTCCCGGGCGAGCTCGGCCCCCTCCCGGCCTGGTTCGTGCCCGGCGCCCGCGAGACCTGGGTGATCACCGTCCACGGACTCGGCACCGGCCGCGAGCACCCGATGGTGGTCATGCCCTTCCTGCACCGGTACCGGCTCCCGGTGCTGGACCTCGCCTACCGCGGCGACCTCGGCGCCCCCGCCTCCCCCGACCGCCGCGGCCACCTCGGCGCCTCCGAATGGCGCGACCTCGACGCCGCCATCCGCTACGCCCTCCGGTACGGCGCCCGCCGCGTCGTCCTCCACGGCTGGTCCACCGGCGCCACCATGGCCCTGCACGCCGCCACCCGTTCGTCGCTCGCCGGCCGCATCGCCGGACTGGTGCTCGACTCGCCGGTCCTCGACCGGCGGGCCACCCTGCGCGCCCTCGCCGCGGCCAACGGAACCCCGGCCGCGCTGCTCCCGCTCGCCGCCCTCGCCGCCGAGACCCTCACCGGGCCGGCCACCGACCACCGCGCCGAGGTCGTCGACCCCGAGGCCCTCGACGTCCCGGTGCTGCTGTTCGCCGGCCCGGACGACACCATCGCCCCCTGGGGCCCGGCCGTCCGGCTCGCCCGGGCCCGCCCCGACCGGGTCACCCTGCGCACCGTCCACCACGCGCCCCACGCGGCCATGTGGAACGCCGACCAGCCCCACTACGAAGAGGCCCTCCGCCGCTTCCTCACGCCGCTGATGTGACAGATCCCGGAGCCCCCGTGCAGTAACGGCTGATTCCGTTTGGGCTTTCGGCCAGTGACGGGCGAGACTGATTCCGTGACGTCCCGAAAGCCTGATGAGCAGTTGGCTCGCGCTTCCAGACTCCGACTCGTCCCCGCCCGTTCGGTCGCCAGCGCCCGCAAGGCGGTGAGCGACCGGCGCACCCGGCCGGCCTCCCGGCCGCCCGAGGGGACTCCGGCCGCGCCGGAACTCGCCAACCGGGCCCGGACATCACTCTCCGACGCGGTACGCCTGGCCCGTTGGGCCGAACGCAACCTCGGCGCCCCCGACGCCGGCCGCCCCGCGCCGGCCGGCGCCCTTCCCGCCCGCGACATCGAACGCGCCTCCGGCGAACTCGGCCTGACGCACGGCCAGGTACGCGCCGGCTGGGACCGCGCCCGGCTCGCCGGCCTCGTCGAGATGCACGGCGGGAGCGCCCGCCCCGGCTGGCGGCTGCGCGCCTGGGACCGCGACGACGCGGCCGTGCTGCGCGGCTGGGTGGCCCTGTTCGACGCCTGGTCGCTCGTCCACCCCGCCCCGGCCGACATCGCCCCCGCCCTGGTGGCCGAGGTGGTCGAGGCCATGCCGCAGGTGCTCTCCCTGCTCCAGCTCTCGGCCGGCCCGGTCACCGTGCCCGCCCTGCTGGACCTCCTCGGCCAGCGCGTGGCCGAGCTCCGCGAGGAGCGCTGCGAGGTCCCGTACGGGCCCGAACCCGCCCCCGGAGCGGACTCCGGCGCCCCCGCCGACGCCGTCCCCGCCGGGGCCGAGGCCCGGCGGACCGCACCGCTGGCCCGCCTGCTCAGGTGGGCGCTGGGCGGGCTCGCCGCCGTCGACGCCGTCACCCTCGGCCCCAACCAGGCGGGGCTCACCCCCCTCGGCAGCTGGGCCGTCTGGGTCAAGCTGGAGCAGATCTGCGTGGCCGCGCAGAGCCCCGCCGGAAACATCGAGCAGTCCGCCGCCGCCATGCTGCACGGCTGCGCCCGGCTCACCCCCGGCCCGGCCCGCGCCGAGTACCGGGCGTGGCTGGCCGCGCGCCCCGTCGGCCACGCCGTCAGCGAGCTGCTGCACGCCGCCCGCGGCGAGGACGCCCTGCTCCGCGGCCTCGCCTTCGAGGCGCTGCGGGTCGTCGGGGCCCCCGCCGAACCGGAGGTGCGGGCCGCCGCCCGCGAGCCCGCGCTGCGCCCCTACGCCCTGCTCTGGCTCGCCGAGCACGAGGGCGTGGACCCGGAGGACGCCCAGGAGGTGCTCACCGCCGAGGAGCAGACCTGGCTCTGGGTGGACACCGCCGCCGCCATCGCCGACCACGGGGAGTCCGACCTGCTCGCCCGCCACCTGGACTCGGCCGTGCGCACCACCGTCCCGCGGCTGCTCGACGAGGTCCGTGCGGTGGGGCACCCCCGCACCGTGCAGGTGCTGGTCGCGCTGGCGGCCGCCCACCCCGACCCGGCCCTGGCCAAGGCGGTCCGCCGGGCCGCCTTCCAGGTCCACACCGGCGGAGGGTGACGACGGGCTCGGCGACGCCGGTTCACACGGTCGGGGCGTACGTCCCGAAGCTCCAGATGTTGCCCTCCGGGTCCCGGGCCATGTAGTCCCGGGACCCGTAGTCCTGGTCGGTCGGCTCCATGAGGATCTCCACCCCGTGCTCCACCGCCCGCCGGTGGTGCGCGTCGACGTCCTCGACGACCACGTACACCCCGGCCGGACCCGGCTCCGCACCCATCAGCCGGTCGAAGGTGCTGCCCGTGCCGCGGCTGCCGAGCATCACCATGCCGTTGCCGTAGGACAGCTCCGCGTGCCGCACCGAGCCGTCGTCTCCCTCGTAGACGGCGACCCGGGTGAACCCGAAGGCCTCGGTGAGCAGTCTGATCGCCGCGTGGGCGTCCTGGTACGTCAGCGTCGGACTGATCGACGGTGTGCCTGCCATGAAGGTCACGACCCCTCTCGCTCCGGTTCGTGTGACTCACGCCACAGTCTGGCAGGCGGCAGCGGTCCCGGCCGGGCTTCAGCGGAAGGTGTTGCACTGCGCCATGTCACCCGTGCGGTAGCCCTGGAAGAACCACTGCTGGCGCTGCTCGGCCGAGCCGTGCGTCCAGGTCTCCGGGGTGACCCGGCCCTGGAGCTTCTCCTGGATCCGGTCGTCGCCCACCGCGGCCGCCGCGTCCAGTCCGTCCCGGATGTCGTCGTCGGTCAGCGAGGTGATCAGCGGCCGGCCGGTGGACGCGGCGGGGCTGGTGGTGGCGTTCCTCGCCCACACCCCCGCGTAGCAGTCGGCCTGCAGCTCCACCCTGACCGCGTTGCTGGTGGCGCCGGCCCGGCCGTCCTGGGCCCGCTGGAGGGTGCCGATCAGGTTCTGGACGTGGTGCCCGTACTCGTGGGCCACCACGTACGCCTGGGCGAAGGGCCCGCCGGCCGCCCCGAACGTCGTCCGCAGCTCCTCGAAGAAGCCGAGGTCCAGGTAGACCTGCCGGTCGGCGGGGCAGTAGAACGGCCCGACCTCCTTGGTGGCGGCGCCGCAGGCGGTGTTCACCCGCCCGGTGAAGAACACGGTGGAGGCCGGGGCGTACCGCCCGCCCCGCCGGGCGAATTCCTGCCGCCAGAAGCCCTGCGCGCTGTTCACCACCCCGACCAGCCGGCAGTCCTCGCGCGTGTTGGCGTCCCGCCCGGTGCGGCAGGCCTGCTGCACCTGGGCCATCGAGGACGAGGTGGCCGAGGGCTCCGGATCGCCGGAGGAGAGCCCCAGCTGCTCGGGACCCACCCCGAAGAGCAGGCCCATGACCAGGGCGATGATGCCGACGAGGCCCCCGCCGACCGTTGCCCGGCCGCCCGGGATGCGGCTCCCGCGCACGTCCTTGACCTGGGAGGTGTCCAGATCGGCGTTGTCGTCGAACTGCATCGCGCCTCGCCCTCGGATCGGCGGACCAGGAGGCCGGGCGGCCGGCCCCGGCGGGGGGTGTCCACCCCTTCATCCTGATACGTCCCTGATCACGCGGCCCGCACCGAGGGCCGAACGGGCGACCCGCGGTCCTCAAAACCGGTTGCGCACCACTTGTAGAATGAATCCCATGGCAAATCTCCTCGCGGACTAGCGGCGTAGAAGCCTCGCGTACCGCCCCCTTCCGCCGTCCATACCGCACTGGAGTATTTCCGTGATCACCGCCACCGGCATCGAGCTGCGCGCCGGCGCCCGCATCCTCATCGAGAACGCCTCCTTCCGTGTCGCCAAGGGCGACCGGATCGGCCTGGTCGGCCGCAACGGAGCGGGCAAGACCACCCTCACCAAGTGCCTCGCCGGCGAGGGCCAGCCCGCCGCCGGCGCCATCACCCGCTCCGGCGAGGTCGGCTACCTCCCGCAGGACCCGCGCACCGGTGACCTCGACGTCCTCGCCCGCGACCGGATCCTCTCCGCCCGCGGCCTCGACACGCTGATCAAGAAGATGCGGGCCAACGAGGACCGCATCGCCAACGGCACCGGCGCCACCCGCGACAAGGCCCTCAAGCAGTACGAGCGCCAGGAGACCGAGTTCCTCACCAAGGGCGGGTACGCCGCGGAAGCCGAGGCCGCCACCATCGCGGCCGCCCTCGGCCTGCCCGACCGCGTCCTCGGCCAGCCGCTGCACACCCTCTCCGGCGGCCAGCGCCGCCGGGTCGAGCTGTCCCGGATCCTGTTCTCGGACGCCGACACCCTGCTCCTCGACGAGCCGACCAACCACCTCGACGCCGACTCCATCGTCTGGCTGCGCGACTACCTCAAGACCTACCGCGGCGGCTTCATCGTCATCTCCCACGACGTCGACCTGGTCGAGACCGTGGTCAACAAGGTCTTCTACCTGGACGCCAACCGGTCGGTCATCGACGTCTACAACATGGGCTGGAAGCTGTACCAGCAGCAGCGCGAGGCCGACGAGAAGCGCCGCAAGCGCGAGCGCCAGAACGCCGAGAAGAAGGCCGCCGCCCTCAACGCGCAGGCCGACAAGATGCGCGCCAAGGCCACCAAGACGGTCGCCGCCCAGAACATGGCCAAGCGCGCCGACCGGCTCCTGTCCGGCCTGGAGGCCGTCCGCGTCTCCGACAAGGTCGCGAAGCTCCGCTTCCCGGACCCGGCACCCTGCGGCAAGACCCCGCTGACGGCCGAGGGCCTGTCGAAGTCCTACGGCTC
The DNA here is from genome assembly GCF_042900645.1 of Streptomyces sp. NPDC012888. Lineage (NCBI taxonomy): Bacteria > Bacillati > Actinomycetota > Actinomycetes > Kitasatosporales > Streptomycetaceae > Streptomyces > Streptomyces sp. NPDC012888. The sequence continues at coordinate 518,400 of NZ_JBIBBM010000001.1, forward strand.
GCTGGAGATCTTCACCGACGTCGACCTCGCCATCGACAAGGGCTCCCGGGTCGTCATCCTCGGCCTCAACGGCGCCGGCAAGACCACGCTGCTGCGCCTGCTGGCGGGCGCCGAGAAGCCCGACACCGGCGAGGTCACCCCCGGCCACGGCCTCAAGCTCGGCTACTACGCCCAGGAGCACGAGACCCTGGACCCCGAGCGCACGGTCCTGGAGAACATGCGCTCCTCGGCGCCCGACCTCGACCTGGTGCAGGTCCGCAAGGTGCTGGGTTCCTTCCTGTTCTCCGGCGACGACGTGGACAAGCCGGCCGGAGTACTCTCCGGCGGTGAGAAGACCCGCCTGGCCCTGGCCACGCTCGTGGTGTCCTCGGCGAACGTGCTGCTCCTCGACGAGCCCACGAACAACCTGGACCCCGCCAGCCGCGAGGAGATCCTCGGGGCGCTGCGCACCTACAAGGGCGCGGTCATCCTGGTCACCCACGACGAGGGCGCGGTGGAGGCCCTGGAGCCGGAGCGGATCATCCTGCTCCCGGACGGGGTCGAGGACCTGTGGGGTCCCGACTACCGGGACCTGGTCGCCCTCGCCTGACCCGTTGATCCAGTTCCTTATGGATCATTCGGCTCAGGGGTGATCCGTCATCTGAGTGAGACGGTCTCGTACCGTCGCGCGCTGTACAACGGCCCCGGCCGTGCCCGCACGAGGGCGCGACCGGGGCCGTCCCTGTTCTTTCCGCCCTCCTGACCTGCCGATTCATTCCCGATTCCGGGAAATGTGATGGAGGTCATGCGACGGAAGGGCAGATTCCGTTCTGCTCGGGCGTCCACCTGCGCGGAAATGCCGCCGCACGGACCTTGCTGAATGGGTGGCCAGGAAGCCCGGGAGGGGTGATCATGAGAGTCCAGAGCGCACTTCCCATGAGGAGGCACGGGTGGCCGAGACTCTGAAGAAGGGCAGCCGGGTGACCGGCGCCGCGCGCGACAAGCTCGCGGCAGACCTGAAGAAGAAGTACGACTCCGGTGCGAGCATCCGGGCGCTGGCCGAGGAGACGGGCCGGTCCTACGGATTCGTCCACCGGATGCTCAGCGAGTCCGGAGTCACGCTGCGTGGCCGCGGTGGCGCGACGCGCGGCAAGAAGGCGGCCACGGCCTGATCGAGGGCCCGAAGCCGAGGACCACACAACGTACGGTGACCCCCGGTCGGCCACTGGGTCGTCCGGGTGGTTACTGTGCAGTCACTTAAGTGGAGCTGCACAAGTAACCACCCGGAGGCACGGATGGACCTGCTCGACAAGGACGGCGTACGGCTCTCGGTCGACGACGCGATCGCCACGGTGACACTGACCAACCCGGCCAAGCGAAACGCCCAGTCTCCCGCGCTCTGGCGGGCGTTGGCGGAGGCCGGTCGGTCGCTCCCCGGATCGGTCCGGGTCGTCGTCCTCAGCGGCGAGGGCAAGTCCTTCTCCGCCGGACTCGACCGGCAGGCGTTCACCCCCGAGGGCTTCGAGGGCGAACCGTCCTTCCTCGACCTGGCGCGCGGCTCGGACGAGCTGCTCGACGCCACCATCGCCGAGTACCAGGAGGCGTTCACCTGGTGGCGGCGGAACGACATCGTCACCATCGCCGCCGTACAGGGCCATGCGATCGGAGCCGGATTCCAGCTCGCCCTCGCCTGCGACCTGCGGGTCGTCGCCGACGACGTGCAGTTCGCCATGCGCGAGACCAGCCTGGGCCTGGTCCCGGACCTCGGCGGCACCCAGCCCCTCGTCTCCCTGGTCGGTTACGCCCGCGCCCTGGAGATCTGCGCCACCGGCCGCTTCGTCCACGCCGAGGAGGCCGAGCGGACCGGCCTGGCCAACCTCGTCGTGCCCGCCGCCGAGCTCGACCACGCCGTACGGGACCTGACCGCGGCCCTGGTGGCCGCGCCCCGCGACGCCGTGATCGAGACCAAGGCCCTGCTCCGCGGCGCCGCCGGCCGCACCTACGACGAGCAGCGCACCGCCGAGCGCGCCGCCCAGGCCCGCCGCCTCCGCGACCTCGCCGGCCTGTCCGACTGAGCCGTCGGGCGAGCCGTCAGGACGACCGGTACTCGTGGCAGCTGTGCGGGCTGCGGGTCTTCCAGAAGGTGCCGGCCCGGCAGGTCTTCAGGAAGAAGGGATCCTCCGGCCGGTGCAGCGCCGGCTGCGCCGACACGTTCGACCAGACGTGCGTGCGCGAGTTCCAGTAGACGTGCCCGAGCCCCGTCCCGTTGGAGCCGGAGTTCCGGCCCGGGCCGGAGTGCAGGCGGACGGTCTTTCCGGGGCGCACCAGGTAGGTGCCGAAGGTGTAGTCCCAGCGGGAGTCGCTGCCCCGCACCTTCCAGCCCCTGAGGTTCACCGTGCGGCCGGTGTTGTTGTGGATGTCCAGCCACTCGCCGTTCCGGGACGCCACGGTGGTGGTGTCCCGGCCGGGGGAGTCCCACTGGAACGCGCCGAAGTGCACGGTACGCGCGTGCACGGTGGCGGCCGAGGCCGGGGTCGCGGTGCCGAGCGTGCCGGCCAGGAAGGTCGCGGCCAGGGCCGCGGCCCTGCCGGGGGTGAAGGTGCGCATGGTTCTCCCGTCGCAGGGACCCGGCGCCGCCGGGTGCGGGCCGAGGTCATGATCATGATCTCTGGTCCCGTACCCGGTACGGCCGTCGGGGGTCTCAGAAGCCGTGGCGCGCGCCGCCGTCGACCGGCAGCATGACGCCGGTCAGGTAGGACGCCGCCGGGGACAGCAGGAACGCCGCCGTACGGCCGAACTCCTCCGGAGTGCCGTAGCGGCGCAGCGGGATGCGCGACTCGTTCTGCGCGCGGGCCGCCTCGGCGTCCCCGGAGAGCGCGTCCAGCTCCCGCACCCGGTCCGTGTCGATCCGCGCGGGGAGCAGCCCGACCACCCGGATCCCGCGCGGCCCCAGTTCGTCCGCGAGGGACTTGGCGAAGCCGGCCAGGCCCGGGCGAAGACCGTTCGAGATGGTCAGCCCGGGGATCGGCTCGTACACCGACCCGGACAGCACGAATCCGATGACCCCGCCCTCGCCGAGCTCGGCGGCGGCGGCCCGGGCCAGCCGCACGGCCCCCAGGAACACCGACTCGAACGCGGCCGTCCACTGCTCGTCCGTGTTGTCCGCCGCGAAGCCCGGCGCCGGGCCGCCCACGCTGACCAGTACGCCGTCGAACCGCCCGAAGTGCTCCCGGGCGGCCGCGACGAGCCGGGCGGCCGACCCCGGGTCGGCGTTGTCCGCGGCCACGCCCACGGCGTTGGGCCCCAGCTCCGCGGCGGCGGCAGCGGCCCGGTCCGCGTCCCGGCCGGTGAGGAGCACCTTCGCCCCGTCGGTGGTCAGTTCACGGGCGGTGGCCAGGCCCAGCCCGCGGGTGGCTCCGGTGACGACGTAGACGCGGTCCTTCAGTCCAAGATCCATGCGCCCACGTTAGGCCACGTCAGGCGCTGACCGCTTCCCTGTCCCCGGCGCCGGTCCGTGCGGCCTCCGCCTCGCGGTCGCGCCGCTCCCGGCGCACCAGCACCACCCAGCCCACCGGCACCCCGGCCGCGAACAGCCACCACTGCACGGCATAGGCCATGTGCGCGCCGATCGAGTCGTGGTCGGGCGCGCCGATCGGTTCCGGCCTGCCGCCTGCCGGCTCCGGCGCGGTGAGTTCCAGGTAGCCGCCGAGCACCGGCTTGCCCAGGGCCCGGGCCTGCTGCTCGCTGTTGATCAGCATCACCTGGCGGTCCGGCAGGCCCTTGCGGTCCTTGATGCCGCTGCCGCCGCTGGTCTCGTCCGGCTTCAGCCGTCCGGTGACGGTGACCTCGCCGGCCGGGGGCGCCGGCACCGGGGGGTAGGCCCGCGGGTCGTCGCCCCCCTCCACCCAGCCGCGGTTGACCAGGACCACCCGGCCGTCGGTCAGCACCAGCGGGGTCAGGACGTGGAAGCCGACCGAGTCGTTCCCGTTGGTCCGCATCCGGACGACGACCTCGTGCTCCGCGTCGAACGTGCCGGTGGCGGTGACCGATCGCCAGCGGTCGGAGCGCGGCACGGTGTGGCCGGGGGAGGTGAGCTCGGTGACGGGGACCGGCGCGGCGTCCAGGTTCGCCGCTATCAGCTCGTTCTGCGCGACCCGGTGCTCGTGGCGGTGGAACTGCCAGAACCCCAGCTTGACCATCACGGGGATGAGGACGAGGGCGACGAGGGTGAGGCACACCCACTGCCGGGTCAGGACGAAGCGGTACACGCCCTCGACGGTACCCCCGGGCGCGGCCGGCCCTCGCGGTGGGGTCACCCCCCGCGGCCGGAGGGGCCCCTCGAGGAGGGCCGGCCGGCCGGGCTCAGACACGGTCGACGATGCCCACCTTCCCCTCCGCGCGGGCGCAGTGCCCGCCGCAGAACCACTGGCCCTCGACCTCGACGCCCTGCCCGATGATCTGGACGCGGCAGTGCTCGCAGATGGGCGCCATGCGGTGGATGGCGCAGGAGAAGCAGTCGAAGACGTGCACCGCGCCCTGCGCGTGCACCTCGAAGGACATGCCGTAGTCGTTTCCGCAGACCTCGCAACGTGCCATGCGCCACAGCGTGGGACCGGACGGGCCGGGCGGGCGAGCGGCGCCCTGGCGAGTCGCCCCAGGCTCACCCGTCTGCCGGAGCCACGTCCCGCAGGAGTTGGGTGAAGGCCGCCTCGTCGACGACCGGCGTTCCGTACGCCTTCGCCTTGACGGTCTTGGAGGTGGCCGAGTCGGGGTCGTTGGTCACCAGCAGGCTGGTGAGCCGGGACACACTGCTCGCCACGTGCAGCCCGGCCTCCACGGCACGGTCCTCGAGCAGCTCCCGGTCGACCGAGGTGTCCCCGGAGAAGGCGACCCGCATGCCCTGCTTGAGCGGGCTGCCGTCGGTGTACCGCCCCGGGTTCGGGTACGGGCAGGGCGGCCGCCTGCGCGAGGGACGCCAGCTGTTGGCCGATCCGTACGCGCGCTGGTGGCCCAACCGGGGCGCGGCCGGGGTGTCCGACCACTCCGTCAGCGGCCGGCACTCCAGCAGCGGCAGCCGTACGCCGTCCCGCGCGGCCGCGTGCAGCGACGGGCGGAAGGCCTCGGCCAGCACCCGGGCGTCGTCCAGGGCGTGGTGGGCGCGCTGCTGGACGACGCCGAAGTGGGCGGCGAGGGACTCCAGCTTGTGGTTGGGCAGCGGGAGGTTCAGCTCCTTGGACAGGGCGATGGTGCACAGCCGCTGGCGGACCGGCGCCGCGCCCTCGGCCCGGGCGTACTCCCGGGCGATCATCTGCCAGTCGAACATGGCGTTGTGGGCGACCAGCACCCGGTCCGCCAGCCGGTCCGCGAACTCCCCGGCGATGTCCGCGAAGAGCGGCGCGCCGGACAGCACCTCGGTGGTGAGGCCGTGGATCCAGACCGGGCCGGGGTCCCGCTGCGGGTTGACCAGCGTGTACCAGTGGTCCTCCACGTTGCCCTGCGCGTCGAGCCGGTAGACGGCGGCGGACACTATCCGGTCGTCGCGAGCGAGCCCGGTGGTCTCCACGTCGACGACCGCGTACCCCTGGGGGTACGCGGCCGGCCACGTCGTCTCTGCGGTCGTACGGTCGTCGAGCATGGTCACAGAGGATACGGGCCCCGACTGACACCCCGCTGCCCGAGGCGGTGACCGGGGCCGCTCACCCGAGTTCCGCGACCAGGTCCGCGGCGGTGACCCGGACGAGCGCTTCGGCGGCGTCGCCGGGGCCCGGGAAGAGCCGGTAGGAGGTGCCGGTGGCGCGGGCGGGCGCCACGCCGGCGTCCACCGTGGCCAGGAACACCCGCCTGCCGGAGGCGAGTTCGGCGGCCGCCGCGCGGGCGTCGGGAACCGCGAGCCGCTCGTCGGGGCCACCGGCCGCCCCGTCCGCGCCGGCCTCGTCCGCCGCCCCGGTCCCCCCGGTCCCCCCGGCCGCCACCGGGCCGGCGATCCTGGCCGCGAAGGCGCCGGGCTCCTCGCCGGGCCCGCGCCGGTAGAGCCACAGTTCGTCGGAGCCCCCGGTCGGACCCGAGCCGTCGTCGGGGCCGGCCCGGCGTACGACGGCCACCTCGCGGGCCCGGACGGCCGCCCGCCACACCGTCAGGTCCCAGAGCGTGGCTCGGGTGCCGGAGCCGTACTGCTCCCACAGGTCGCGGGCGACCCGGCCCAGCCGCGGCCCCTGCGAGCGGACGCTCTGGAAACCCTCGGCGGGCGGCAGGTGGACGTCCGCCCACAGGGCGCGCCCGGCGGCCAGGTCCACGACCATCGGCAGGGTCACGCTGGAGTCGCCCACGAGGTCGAAGCGGCGGCGGACCGCGCGCGGGTGGTAGCCGGCGTCGCGCGGGACGCCGGCCGGCAGGGCCATGAACCCGGCGAAGGCGTCCGGCAGCTCCTCGAAGGCCACGTTGTTGAAGCTGAAGACCATCGGCACGGCGTACGCGTCGCCGTCGCGGGCGAGCACGGCCGGGTCGAGGTCCACGTACTCGGTGGCGCCGTCGGGTGCCGGGGCCGAGGTGAGGTCCCCGGAGTGCACGGCGCCCCGGCCGTGGGTGAGCGAGGTGTAGTCGCACAGGCCGGTGAAACGCCAGTCCGCGTCGAAGAACGCCACCGACAGGTCGAGGTCGGTCCGCCTTCCCTCCGGCTCCCGCCAGTGCAGGAACAGCCGGACCACCTCGCCGGATGGCAGGGACTGCATGCTGCCGCGCGGCACCGCCACCAGGGACGCCGCCGCACCGTGCTCGGCGAAGGGGACGGCCAGGTCGCCGAGTTCGGGGTCGAGCACGGCCAGCTCGTACGGCTCCCCGGCCCCGCCCGCGAACCGGCGGAGCACCTCGGCCTCCAGCACCCGCACGACCGCCCCGGTCAGGGCGGCGGGCAGCGGGGGCCGCACCTCGCGCAGGGCGAGGGCCCGGGTGACCTCCGCGCGGGGGAAGAACACCCGGCGGCGTCCCGTCCGGTCCTCGGCACGCACCCGGAGCGCCCCCAGCGCCGACAGCAACGGCCCGGGCCCCACCCGGGGCAGCCCGCGCGCCAGGGCCTCGGCCAGCTCCGGCACCGGGGCGTCCGCGTCGGCGGGGTGCAGGCGCAGCAGGTGGTCGAGGCGGCGGACCAGTTCGCCGGGACGCTCGCCGGCGAGCGCGGCGGCCGGGCCCGGATCGCCCGCGGCCAGGGCCCGTTCCATCCGGCCGGCCCAGGTGGCGGGCCGGATCCGGTCGCCGACCACCCGGACCGCGTCGGGGTGGTCGGCCGCGGTCTCCAGCAGGGCCGCGCCGAAGGAGGTACCGGCGTCGACGCGGGTCTCGCGCAGCACGGCGAAGGCGAGGGCCGCGCGGGGGTGCCGGGCGTGCTGCTCGAAGGGGTGCAGGGGCTCCGCGGCCCGCTTCCACGCGGTCGGGTGCCGCAGCAGGTCCTCGACCAGGAACGGGGTGGGCAGTCCGTCGAGGACGGCCAGCAGCAGCCGGCGCAGCGCCCGGTGCGGGCCGATGAACTGCGGTAGCGGCAGCAGCCCCGCGGACCCGCCCGACAGCACGGAGAGGACCCGAAGCACGTCGGTTGCGGTGGTCAGCCGCTCGGCCGGCAGGGCCCGTACGGCCTCCTCGGCGCCAGCCGGGGGACGGCCCAGCAGGGTGCCGATCACCAGCGCCTTCGTCTCCCGGACCGGGATGTCCTCGGGGAGCAGGCCGCGTCCGGCGGGGCTGAGCGGCAGCAGGGTCAGCAGGTCGTGCCGGTCCTGGGGGGAGAGCGGGGTGCGGCGGGCCAGCAGGGCGCCGACGATCGCGGTGGCGTCGGCGGCCCGGTCGGTGCCCAGGCGGAGCAGGCGCAGCGGGCCGGTGGTGGGGGGCTTCGCCGCGCCGACCGCGCGCACGGGCCGCAGGAACGGGTCGTCGCCGTCGAGCCGGCGGTGGCACAGCGGGCAGCCGGAGTAGTCGGCGCCGTCCCAGCACAGCCGGCACACCAGGTGGGCGCAGGGGGAGACGGCGTGGACGGTCCGGCCCTCGCCGCACAGCACGCAGGGCTGGTCCGGCTGTTGGAGCAGGTGGGCGAAGACCCGGTCCACGTACAGGGCCTCGGTGTCCCGGGGGACGGTCCGGGGGAACTCGCGGAACAGCGGGTTGTGGGTCCGGTCGGAGCCCATGAGGCGGTCGGCCAGCGCGACGACGCGGGTGTGGGTGGCGGCCAGTTCCCCGCCGGGCAGCGCGGACAGGGCCGCGTGCAGGGCGGGCGAGAGGGTGCAGCCGCGGCCGAGGAGCTCCGCTTCGAGCCTGCGCAGCGCCGGTCCGGCGCGGTGCGCGCCGCCGGGGCCGGTCCCGGACCCGGGATCCCCGCCGCGTCCGGTGCCGGTCCCGGCCCCGGGGCCGGCGTCCACGTACACGGTCTGGATCCGGCGCAGCAGGACGGACTCGGCAGCGAGCAACAGGGCTTCCCCTCCACGGGTCTGGGACGACACGGACGGGGGCGGAGAGTAGGCGCGCGAGAGGTGTCGGAAGGGTGAGAAGGAAGCGCGCCGGGGAGCCGCCCCCGTACGAGCCGATCCCATCACGGCGGTGGCCGGGCGCCAAACGATTAATGCCCCGGGCTCGGGGTCCCCGGGGTCGGGGTCCCCGGCTTCGACCGGTCCCGGGCTCCGGTGCCGGGCGACAGCAGGGACTCCACCAGGGCCCGCACGGAGAGCAGGAAGATCCGCTCCGGTTCGGCGGGCCGGGCCAGGGCGCGGGCCAGGGCGGCGTCGTCGGGGGAGGTCCCGGGGGTCCTGGCCGCCGCCGGGCCGCGCGGGGGGTTCCACAGCTCGCCCTCGGCGGGGGACTGGGCGGGGGCGCGTTCCCGGTTGCGTTCCACCAGGACGTGCCCGACGACCTGGAACTGCACGGCCCGCACGACGTCGGCGGCTCGGGCGCCACGCAGCCCGGCCGCGTGCACCTCGTGCACCAGGGCCTGCTGCGCGGGCAGGAACATCCGCTCGGTGAGCCCGCGTTCGTGGACCATCGCGATCAGGTGGGGGCGCTCGCGCAGCTCGCGGCGCAGCGCCCGGGCCACCGAGACGATCCGGTCGGCGGGAGTGCGGCCGGCGGGCCGGATGGCGCCCATGTCCGTCACCGTCCGCTCGACCAGCGCGTCGAGCAGCGACTCGCGGTTGCCGACGTGCCAGTAGATGGAGGTGACCGCCGTGCCCAGTTCGGCGGCGAGCTTGCGCATGGTCAGGGCGGCCGGGCCGTGCCGCTTGACCAGCGCCGCGGCCGCGTCCAGCACGTCGTCGCGGGTCAGCGGGGTTCGCGTCATCGTTGCCCCCTCCTTGTCCGACGTACCGTCAGTTCTGCTCGGTGCAGCCCTCTTTACCCTTCATCGGCGTCGGTGTAACTGTGTTACAGAGCCCCCGGGAACGAACCCATGAAGGGTGGTACACCCATGGCACGCATACGGTACGGCGCGCGTACCGAGGCCGAGATCGCCGCCTCCCGCGAGAAGAGCACCGACCTGCCCGACATTTGGTCCACCGGCGTGGTCGCCGTCTGGGAGACCGACCCGGACGTCGTCGCGGCGGTCCTCCCGCCGCCCCTCGAACCCACCGCCCGCCCCCTGGTCCGCGCCAACATCAGCAAGGTCGACCTGCCCGGCTACCCGCTCGGCGCCGGATCGGTGGCCGTCGCCGCCCACCACGACGGAGTCGACGGCTGGTACCCGCTGGTCATGCCGATGACCCACGAGCGCGCCCTCACCGGCGGCCGCGAGGTCTTCGGAGAGCCCAAGAAGCTCGGCGAGGTCACCGTCGAGCGCGACGGACTGGTGGTCTCCGCCGCCCTCGCCCGGCACGGCATCGCCTTCGTCGAGGTGCGCGGCGCCGTCGACCGCGAGCTCCCCCCGCCCGCCCCCGCCCCGAAGACCGACTTCTACTTCAAGTTCCTCCCCGCCGTGGACGGTTCCGGCTTCGAGGACGACCCGGTCCTCGTCCACTGCACCCGCAACGAGAAGGTCCGCAGGCTGGAGCACGTCACCGGGGACGTCATCCTCCGCGAGTCCATGTACGACCCCGTGGCCGACCTCCCCGTCCGCCGCCTGGTGGAGATCACCATCGGGGAGAAGACCACCGACCAGAAGGGCCGCGTGGTGGAGCGGGTCAGCGCCCGCGCCCTGCTGCCGTACGTCCACCAACGCTACGACGACCCCCAGCAGGTCCTGGACGGCCCGCCCGAGGGGAGCGTGTGACATGAGGCTGGAACCCGGACAGACGGCCGTCGTCACCGGCGCCGCGAGCGGCATCGGCCTCGCCCTGGCCCGCCGCTTCGCCGACGAGGGCCTGCGCGTCGTACTCGCCGACGTCGAGGAGGGCGCCCTCGCCGACGCCGCGGAACAGCTGGCCGCCGACGGGGCCGAGGTCCTCGCCCGCACCGTCGACGTCGCCGACCGCGACGCGGTGAACGCCCTCGCCGACGCCGCGTACGACGCCTTCGGCGCGGTCCACGTCCTCTGCAACAACGCGGGCGTCGGCTCCGGCGCCGAGGGCAGGATGTGGGAACACGAACCCAACGACTGGAAGTGGGCCTTCTCCGTCAACGTCTGGGGCGTCTTCCACGGCATCCAGGCCTTCGTCCCCCGCATGCTCGCGGGCGGCGAACCCGGCCACGTCGTCAACACCTCCTCCGGCGACGGCGGCATCGCCCCGCTGCCCACCGCCTCCGTGTACGCCGTCACCAAGGCGGCCGTGGTCACCATGACCGAGTCCCTCTACGCCCACCTCAGGGCGGAGCGCGCCCAGGTCGGGGCCTCCGTCCTCTTCCCCGGGCCGCACATGCTCCGCACCGGACTGTGGGAGTCCCACCGCAACCGGCCCGAGCGCTACGCCAAGCAGCGGCCGCGCCGGAGCCCGTACCGCACCCTCGACCAGTACGAGGCCGCGATGAAGCAGGCCGGCCACGAGGTGCGGTTCACCCCGGTCGAGGAGGTCGCCGAGCAGGTGGTCGACGGCATCCGCGCCGACCGCTTCTGGATGCTCCCCGCCGGCGAACACAGCGACCGGCAGATCCGCGCCAGGTCGCAGTCCATGCTCGACCGCGCCAACCCCGCCTACCTGGAAAGCTTCATCCTCGACTGAGGAGCGTCGTGTGAGCGAGTACGCGTACGAAGACCCGTACCTGATCATCTCCTCCGACTGCCACGCGGGCCTGCCCACCGAGCGGTACCGCCCCTACCTCGAATCCCGCTTCCACCGCGCGTTCGACGAGTTCCTCGGCCAGCGCGACGCCCGCCGCGAGGAGGCCACCCGGCTCGGCATCCGCAACGAGGCCTTCGCCGAGAAGTGGTTCCACGACAACGAGGAAGGCCTGCGGGGCGGCTGGGACACCGCGCAGCGGCTGAAGGAACTCGACGGCGACGGGGTGGCCGCCGAGGTCGTCTTCCCGGACGCCGACGCCGTCGACAGCCAGACCGCCGCCCCCTTCGGAGTCGGCCTCGGCCTCTCCGGCGACCAGGACCCCGAACTCGGCATGGCGGGCGCCCGGGCCCACAACCGGTGGCTCGCCGAGTTCGTCTCCGAGAACCCCGGGCGCCACTGCGGGGTCGCCCTGCTCCCGGTCACCGGCGAGACGGACCGGGTCGTCGCCGAGATCCACCGGGCCAGGGAGTCCGGCCTCGGAGCCCTGATGATCCCCTCCATGTGGGTCGACAAGGCCCCCTACCACGACCGCCGGTACGACCCGGTGTGGGCGGCCGCGGCCGAGTCCGGGATGCCCGTCGTCACCCACTCCGGGGCCGCGCCCCGCCACGAGTACGGCGACCACCTCGGCATCTACGTCTCCGAGGTCACCTGGTGGCCGGCCCGCCCGCTGTGGTTCCTGCTCTGGTCCGGCGTCTTCGAACGGCACCCGGGCCTCCGGTTCGGCGTCGCCGAGTCCGGGTGCTGGTGGCTGCCCAACCTGCTGTGGTTCATGGACCGCCTCTACCTCGGTGCCCACGGCGGCAAGAAGCTTTCCCCCTTCGCCGAACTGAAGCGCCCGCCCAGCGAGTACCTCGACCGGCAGTTCTTCGTCTGCGCCACCAACACCAAGCGGCGCGAACTGGCCCAGCGCTACGAGATCGGCGTCGACAACATCCTGTGGGGCTCCGACTTCCCGCACCCCGAGGGCACCTGGCCCAACACGCGCGCCTGGCTGCGCAACACCTTCCACGACGTCCCCGTCGCGGAGAGCCGCCGCATGCTGGGCCTGGCCGCGGCCGAGGTCTTCGGCTTCGACACGGAGGCACTCGCCCCCCTCGCCCGCCGCATCGGGCCCACCCCGGCGGAACTCGGCCAGCCCGCCGACCAGGCCGCCGTCGAAGCCTCCTGGGCCCGCTCCCGGGAGGTCGGCCGGCACTGGCTGACCGGCCACGACTTCCCGGTCCTGGGGGTGGACCGGTGAACGACGACCGCTACACGGTGATCTCGGCGGACTGCCACGCCGGAGCCGACCTCCTCGACTACAGGCCCTACCTGGAGAAGCGCTTCCACGAGGACTTCGACGCCTGGGCCGCCACCTACGTCAACCCGTACGAGGACCTGCTCGCCGACACCGCCGACCGCAACTGGAACTCCGCCCGCCGCCTGGCCGAACTGGAGGCCGACGGCATCGTCGCCGAGGTCGTCTTCCCCAACACCATCCCGCCGTTCTTCCCGAACGCCTCGCTGATGGCCCAGCCGCCGACCCGCGAGGAGTACGAACGGCGCTGGGCCGGCCTCCAGGCACACAACCGCTGGCTGGCGGACTTCTGCGCGGACGCGCCGGGCCGGCGCGCGGGCGTGGTCCAGATCCTCCTCAACGACGTGGACGCCGCGGTCGCCGAGATCCGCCGCACCCGGGAGGCCGGCCTGACCGGAGGCGTCCTGCTCCCCGGCGTCCCGCCCGGCTCGCCCGTCCCCGAGCTCTACTCCGCCGTCTACGACCCCATCTGGGCGGTCTGCGCGGAGCTCGGGGTCCCCGTCAACCACCACGGAGGCTCGGCGTCACCGCCGCTGGGCGACGAGCCGGCCGCACGGGCGGTCTTCATGGTGGAGACCACCTGGTTCTCGCACCGCGCGCTGTGGCACCTGATCTTCGGCGGCGCCTTCCGCCGGCACCCGGACCTCATGCTGGTCCTCACCGAGCAGGGCTCCGGCTGGATCCCGGGCGTCCTGGAGATGCTGGACTACTACCACGGCCGCCTGGTCGCCGCCTCGGCCACGGCGGAGTCCAAGTTCGGCGCGGGCCTGGCGGAGGCGATGGGGCGCGGGCCGTCGGAGGTGTGGCGCGACAACTGCTTCGTCGGCGCGAGCTTCATGCGCCCGCACGAGGTCCCGCTCCGCGACCGGATCGGCCTCGACAAGATCATGTGGGGCAGCGACTACCCCCACGACGAGGGCACCACCCCGTACTCGCGCGAGGGCCTGCGCATCGCGTACGCGGGCCTCCCGCGGGACGAGGTCGCCGCGATGGCCGGCGGCAACGCGGCCCGGGTGTACGGGTTCGACCTGGCGCTGCTGGACGCGGTCGCCGCGAAGGTCGGCCCGACCGTGGCCGAGATCTCCGCCCCGCTGACGGAGGTCCCGGCCGCGGCCACCAGCCCGGCGTTCGCCCCGGGGGGCTCGGTCCGGGTCTGGTAGCCGCGGGGTCCCGCCGGGCGGTTCACAAGAGCCGGAGCCGCCCCGGCGGGAAGAGGCCGCTGCCCAGCGCGGGCGTGGTCGCCGTGAGATCCACGCGCAGCCGGTCGAGGTCCGCAAGCGGGCCGAGGTCGATGGACGGGCCGCATTGGTGGATGCTGAGGCGGTTGAGGTGCGGCAGCTTCCGGAGGGGTTCGAGACCGTTGGTGAGCACGCATGTGCTCAGGTAGAGCTCGGTGAGGTTCCGGTGGCGTACCAGCGTTGCCGGATCGAGCGCGGGGTGGTTGAGGAGTCGCAGGGTGCGGAGCCGGGGAGGTCGGATGTCCGCGAGTTCTGAAGCCTGCCGAGGGCCGGTCACGGTCAGCCATACCAAGTCGCGCCAGCCCTCGATTCCCCGCAGGCTCATGTGTTCGGCGCTCGCGTAGAGGCCGAGACCGGTCAAGGGGCCGGGGAGCGGAAGGTCCGCCACGCAGGTGGCCTCCGGTGTGAGGTCCAGCCCCAGATGGGACAGCCGGGTCAGCTCGACCATGGGTGACAGGTCGAGCCCGTTGGGCATGCGGTACAGGTAGAGGGTCTCCAGCGGTAGCCGCCGGACGCCCCGCAGGTCGACCGCCGAGCAGTCGTCGAAGCCCAGCAGCTTGAGGTGAGGCAAGGCCGACAGCGCGGACAGGTCGTCCAGCATGCGGTTGGACCCGAAGTAGACCTCCTCGGCTCCGTGGTCCAGCAACTCGGCCGGGATGCCGTGGTCACCGTCCAGACGGACGCGCTTGAGGTGCCGCAGCCGCCGCAGTTGCGCCAGTTGTGCCGCCGTGTACACCTGCAGGAAGACCACCGGCCCGAGCGCGCTGCGGCTGAGCACCGCGTCCGTGTACGCCTCGGCGTCGAATCGGCGCCAGCTTCCGGCCAGTTCGTGGCACACCTCGAAGCGGTCGTCGTCGCGGAACCTGGTGACCAGGTCAAGGGCGCGCTGGCCGCCGACGAGCGAAGCCGTTCGCACCGTGGCCGCCGCCTCCACCTCGCTCAGCTCCTCCGGGCCGGGCAGCAGGTCCAGCACCAGCTCGCCCACTTTGGCGAGCTCTCCGGCCTGGTCCCGCGAGCGGGGCGGCAATAACCCCGCCGTGCGGGAGCGGATCTCGTCCCGTACGGCGGCGTCGAGTTCGGGGGCGTGCTCCAGGCAGGCCGCGGCCAGGAGCACCAGGCGGCTGCGGGCGCCCCTGACCTTGTCCGCGCGGCGGAGCAGGCCGCGCAGGATGCGGGTCCGCTCGTCGGGGCGGGCGTGGCCGACGGCCATGCGGACGACGTCGTCCCAGGTGTCGTCGTGGGCGTTGCGCACGAGCACGCCGAAGTCGCGCGACTCCACCGCCGCCTTCGCGCCCAGGTAGTCCTGGAAGGTCCGGTGGACGAAGTCCACCGAGCCCTTCACCGGCTCCCGCAGCAGCCCGCTGCGGATCAGCAGGTGGGAGAAGACCCGCTCGGCGTCGCCCTGCTCCCGGACCTGCGGCATCGCCGCGAGCCACTCGTCCAGCAGCTCGACCGCCTCCTCGCGCCCCGCCTCCACCTGCCCGTTGCGGATCAGCCAGTACGCGAACCGCTGGAGCAGCAGGATCTGCTCGTCCCGGGTGAGGTACACGCCCTCGACCCCACTGATCTCCCGCTCCGTGTCCCGCCGGACCAGCAGCATGTCCAGCGCCGCGTCGTACAGCTCCTTGCGGGCGCGGGGGAGCTGCATCCGCCGGTCCCGGTTCAGGGCGCACAGCAGCGCGCACATCAGGGGGTTGGTGGCGAGCCGGCCCAGGTCCCGGCGGGCGCCGACCGCCTCCAGCAGCGAGGCCTCGTACGCGGCCAGGTCCTCGCCGCCGCATTCCGTCCGTGCGGCCGCGTGCCAGTGCGTGACGAACGCCCGGACGTCCTCCCGCTCCATCGGCAGCAGCGAGTGCGGTGTGAAGCCCGCTCCGGCCAGCCAGTCCTCCGGTACCGCCGAGGGCCGGGTCGTCACCACGTAACGGGCCCTGGGGAAGGCCGAGACGAGTGACCGCAGCCAGTGCTCCGTCCGGGTGCGCAGCCGTTGCGGGACCTCGTCCACGCCGTCCACCAGGACCAGGGCCCGGCCGCTCAGCATGAGGTCCTCGACCCAGTCGGCCGGGGCCGACAGTGGTACGCCCGAGGCCCGGAGGAAGGCCTCCGGCGCCGGCAGGGCCTCCAGGGTGGTGAAGGACCGCAGCCGCAGCACGAACGGCACGCAGCTGCTCCACGGCCCTGCCGTTCGCCGGGCCGCGTTGAGCGCCAGCCACTGCAACAGGGTGCTCTTGCCCGAGCCGGCCGGACCGCGCAGCAGGATCCGGTCCGCGGTCCCGAGCGCCTGCTCCGCCCTGGCGGTGGCACGGTGCGGCCCCGGCTCCCCGGGCAGCGGCTGCTGCCCGCCGCTCACGCTGAGGCTGATGTACGCGAGGTCCAGCGGCCACTCCTCCCGGGCCCGGGCGGTCGTCAGCCCGAACAGCTGGAGGCGCCCGTGGGTGGCGGCCACGTACGCCGCGTACCGCTCCTCGAACGCCAGCGCCGCGCCCTCCGCCACGTCGCCCGGCCGCTCCGACAGCCGGCCCACGGCCCGCGCCAACTCGCCGGTGCGGCGAACGAGTTCCACGTCCGCCCGGGCCCCGAACCCGGGCAGCGTCGTCACGTACTCCACCGCGTGGACGCAGGTGAGCCGGATCAGGTCGCGGCAGACCGCCTCGGCGGCGCCGCTCAGCCCGGCCCCCGGCGGGACCGGCAGCCGGGCCGCCAGGGCCGCCGGGTCCAGGTCCGCCGCGAACACGGCGTCCGCGTCGAGCGGCCCCACGGCCGCGAACGCGTCACCCACCGCAGCCAGCACCGCCTCCCGCTCGTGCCCGGGCAGCCGCGCGGCGGCCTCGCCCAGCCGGTCCGCGAGCAGCTCCGTCAGGTGGCGCACCTCCCGGTCGCCCAGCGCCGCCGGGCGCCGCCACGGCGGTGCCGGCCGGCCCGGTGCGGACGTCAGACCCGCGCCCGGGACCCGCCCCAGCCTGGCCCGCACCAGCGCGCCCGCGGCCGCCCCCGCCGCCCGTAAGGCGGCCGTCTCCCAACCCGTCATGCGCCCTCCCCTTGTACCGTCGGTAACCCCGACGGATACTGATCGGTAACAACCCCTAGCGACACCCCGGATCCCGCCCCTAAGGTGCGCCCATGCCGAACCTGCCCGATGTCGTGCTCTGGTCCATACCCGCGTTCGTCCTGCTCACCGTCATCGAGATGGTGAGTTACCGGCTCCATCCCGACGAGGACGCCGCCGGCTACGACGCCAAGGACGCGGTCACGAGCGTCACCATGGGGCTCGGCAGCATCGGATTCGACCTGCTCTGGAAGCTCCCGGTCGTCGCCGTCTTCACGGCGGTCTACGAACTCACGCCGCTGCGCGTGCCGTTCCTGTGGTGGACCGTCCCGCTGATGTTGCTCGCCCAGGACTTCCTCTACTACTGGCAGCACCGCGGCCACCACGTGATCCGCATCCTGTGGGCCTGCCACGTGGTCCACCACAGCAGCCGGAAGTTCAACCTCACCACCGCCCTGCGCCAGCCCTGGACCAGCGCCACCACCTGGTGGTTCTACCTGCCGATGGTGGCGCTCGGCGTGCACCCGGCCGTGATCCCGTTCTGCTACGGGATCAACCTGCTGTACCAGTTCTGGGTGCACACCGAGCGCATCGGGAAGCTGCCCCGCGCCTACGAGTACGTCTTCAACACGCCCTCGCACCACCGCGTCCACCACGCCTCGCAGGGCGGCTACCTCGACCGCAACTTCGGCGGGATCCTGATCGTCTGGGACCGGATGTTCGGGTCCTGGGTGGGCGAGACCGAGCAGCCCGTCTACGGCCTGACCAAGAACATCGGCACCTACAACCCGCTGCGCGTGGCCACGCACGAGTACGCCGCCATCGCCCGCGACGTACGCGCCGCCCGCAGCTGGGGCGAGCGCGCCGGACGGGTCTTCCGCGGGCCCGGCTGGCAGCCGGCCGCCCCCGCCGCACCCGCCGCCCCCGCCGCCGCACCCGCCGCACCCCCCGCCCCCGCCGGGGCACCGGCTGCCGCCGCGCGGGAGAGCGCCGCGTGAGCGCCGACGCCGGGCGCGGCGGCGGCCCGTCGTGGGTGGCCGCGCCCGCCGCGGCCGCCGCCGCGGCCCGCCGGGAGACCCTCGGCCGGGCAGCCCTCGGCGGCTTCGCCGCCGCCACCGCCGCGGACCTCGGTTCGCTGCTCGCCGGCTGGGACCCGGGGCACGTCCTGTTCAAGCCGCTGCTGATGCCCCTGCTCATCGCGTACGTACTGACCCGCGGCGCCCCCCGCCTGCTGGTCGCCGCCCTGGCCTTCGGCTGGGGCGGGGACCTGGCCCTGCTCTTCGACGCCGAGGCCGCCTTCCTCGCCGGCATGGGCTCCTTCGCCCTCGGGCACGTCTGCTACCTGGTGCTGTTCGGCACCCGCCCGGTGTCCCCGTGGCTCGGCGCCGTCTACGTGACGGCCCTCGTCGGCACGGTAGGGCTGCTCTGGGGCGACCTGCCCGCCGAGCTGCGGATCCCCGTCGCCGGGTACAGCCTGCTGCTGACCGCCATGGCCTGGCGGTCGGCCGCACCGGCGGCCCGGGCCGGCCTCGGCGGGGCGCTGTTCCTGCTGTCGGACACGCTGATCGCCACCGGGGTGGCGGAGTGGCCACAGCTGCCCCGGCCCGATTTCTGGATCATGCTGACCTATCTGGCCGCGCAGTACCTGCTGGCCACGGGCGTACTCGCGGCCCGCCCGGCGAACCCGGTCCGCGAGCAGGCGTACGGTAGGGAAGTCATACAAGACTGAACCACCTAGCCGGAGGACTGCACCACCATGCGCGCCACCGTCATCCACGCCCCGCACGACATCCGCGTGGAGGAGGTGCCAGACGCGGCGGTCCAGGAGCCGCGGGACGCGGTCGTCCGGGTGCTGCGGGCCTGCATCTGCGGCAGCGACCTCTGGGCCTACCGCGGCGAGGCCCAGCGGCAGCCCGGCCAGCGCATCGGGCACGAGTTCCTGGGCGTGGTCGAGGAGACCGGCTCCGCCGTCTCCTCCCTCCGCCCCGGAGACCTGGTCGTCGCCCCGTTCATGTGGTCCGACGGGACCTGCGACTACTGCGCCGAGGGCCTCTTCACCTCCTGCGTGCACGGCGGCTTCTGGGGCTCGGTGGGCCACGACGGCGGCCAGGGCGAGGCGGTCCGGGTCCCGCACGCCGACGGCACCCTGGTGAAGCTGCCCGCCGACGCCGCCTCCGACGACCACCTGCTGACCGCCCTGCTCGCCCTCTCCGACGTCATGGGCACCGGCCACCACGCCGCCCTCGGCGCCGGCGTGCGCCGGGGATCCACGGTCGCCGTGGTCGGCGACGGCGCGGTCGGGCTGTGCGGCGTACTGGCGGCCAAGCGGCTCGGCGCCGAGCGGATCATCGCCCTGGGCCGCCACTCCGCCCGCACCGACATCGCCAAGCTCTTCGGCGCCACCGACGTGGTCGCCGAGCGCGGCGAGGCCGCCGAGGCCGCCGTACGGGAGCTCACCGGCGGCCAGGGCGCCCACTCGGTCATCGAGGCGGTCGGCACCGAGCAGTCCATGCGCACCGCCGTCGGCATCACCCGCGACGGCGGGTCCATCGGCTACGTCGGCGTGCCGCACGGCAGCGGCACCGGCCTCGACCTGGGCGTCATGTTCGACCGCAACATCAGCCTGCGCGGCGGCGTGGCCCCGGTCCGGGCCTACATCCCCGAGCTGCTGGCGGACGTCCTCGACGGCACCATCGACCCGGCCCCGGTCTTCGACCGCGCGGTCGGCCTGGACGAGGTGCCGGACGGCTACCGGGCGATGGACGACCGCAGCGCGCTGAAGGTGCTCATCAAGCCGTGAGGGTCCCGGCGGTACGCGCCGGGGGCGGGGGGGGGGCGCGCCGCCCCCGCCCGGCCCCCGGCCGGGTGTTGCCGATGTCTGCTACTTCACCGCGTTGAGCGCGTTGACCTGGCCGTAGCCGTAGTAGCCGGTCTGGCCCCACTTGCTCTGGCAGGTGGTGGCGTCGATCAGGTTGCCCGTGTTGTCGTAGACCTTCTCCGGGCAGACCATCTTGTCCGCCTGCGCCTTCAGCATGCGCTGCAGCTGGGCCGGCGTGGCCCACGGGTTGGCGCTCTTGAGCAGGGCCGCGACGCCCGCGACGTGCGGGGTGGCCATCGAGGTGCCCTGCTTGTAGCCGTAGCCGCCGTCGAGGACGGTGGACAGCACGCGGCCGTTCTTGTCCGGGGTCTCCGGGATCTGGTACCGGTCGCCGCCGGGGGCGGAGACGTCGGCGACGCCCAGGCCGTAGCTGGAGTAGTAGGACTTGAAGCCCTTGTCACCGGTGGAGGTGACCGTGACCACGCCCGGCAGCTGGGTCGGCAGGTCCAGGCAGACCTTCGGGTCGATGGTCCGCGGGCCCGGGACGGTGTCGTTCGGGCTGCTGTCGTCGAGGATCGAGTCGGCGGCCAGGTCGAAGTTGGAGTTGCCGGCCGCGGCGACGTTGAGGACGCCCTTGCGCTCGGCGTACTTCGTCGCCCGGGTGAGGGACTCCACCAGCGCCTTCTGGTCGTCGTCCGTCTTGCAGTTGAACATCCACGGGTCGACGTAGTAGCTGTTGTTGGTCACCTCGATCCCCTTCTCGGCGGCGAACATGAAGCCGCAGACGACCGCCTCGGTGAAGAACAGGCTGGTCGCGGGCTCGCTCACCTTGATGCCGGCGACCTTGACCCCCGGCGCGATGCCGGTGATGCCCTGGCCGTTGCGCGGGGCGGCGATGGTGCCGGCCACGTGCGTGCCGTGGTCGCTGCCGTCCGCGTACGGACGCCAGGCGCCCTCGGAGGTGTCCGCGACGCCGCCGACGCAGTTGGCCGACTGCTCGCGCGAGAAGTTCGGGGCCAGATCGGGGTGGGTGTCGTCGACACCCGTGTCGATGACGCCCACCGTGACGTCCTGGCTGCCATCGTTGATCTTGTGAGCCTGGTCGGCCTTGATCGCACGCACGTCCCACTGGTTGGGCTCCAGCGGCTCCTCGCCCGGGGCGGCGGCCGCCGCCGCGCGCGCGGCCTCGGCGGCGCCGAGCTTCTGGGTGCTGCCCTCCTCGGTGGTCTGCACCGACTGGAGCGGGGCCGTGCGGGTGGCGCCCACCGAGGTGAACAGGTGCTTCTGGGTCCGCAGCTGCTTGGCGAACTCCGGGTTCTGGGAGTGCGCGACGACGACCCCGATCTGCTCATAGGCCGTCACCACCGTGCCACCGGCCCGCTCGACGGCCTTCTTCGCCTGCTTCACCGAGCCGTACGCGGTCAGGTTCGCCACGTAGCTGAGCTTGGGGCCGCTGGTGGAAGGCTGGGTCACACCGCTGTTGCCGAGCGGGGCCGCCGAGGCCGCCACCGAGGGCACGAACGCGAGCGAGGCCGTGAGCGCCAGACCGACCGGCACCGCGAGGGCGCGCCGGCGTCCGGATCCCAGATGAGCCATGGGTTCTCCACATCATCCGTAAAAAGCCGTCCGGACGCGGGTCGCGTCGGACGGGTTCATGACAGGTGAACCTAGCTCGCGTGTTCCCTTCCGCGCTATGAGTTCGAGGAATCAGTTCCATAAGAAAAGTCGGCCGCTGAACCGTCGCGGCCCGGCGTACGTGCCGTTGACAGGGAGACGGCATCGTCCGGCCCCCGCCCGGGCAGTCACCGTGTCCGCAGCCCCCACCCCGCACCCGCGTCGCAAGGAGAGCTCCCCGTGACCACCGAAGCAGCGCCGCCGCCGAGCGGCCCGGAAGCCGGTACGGCGACCACGCCGACGGCGGAACAGTTCACCGCCGTCCAGCAGAGCGAGGAGTTCGGGGAACTGCGCCGGTCCTACCGGTCCTTCGCCTTCCCCCTCACCATCGCCTTCATCAGCTGGTACCTGCTGTACGTCCTGCTGTCGAACTACGCCGGCGGCTTCATGGGGACCAGGCTCTTCGGCAACGTCAACGTCGCCTTCGTGCTCGGCCTCGGCCAGTTCGCCACCACGTTCCTGATCGCCTGGTGGTACTCCCGCCACGCCGCCGAACGCCTCGACCCCAAGGCCGAGGCCATCAAGTCCCGCATGGAGGCCGGAGAATGACGCTCACGCACCACCTGGCGGCCGGAGGAGCGAGCGAGCACCGCCCGCTCATCATCACCCTGTTCGGCCTGTTCGTCGTCGCCACGCTCGTCATCACCGTCTGGGCCGGCCGGCAGACCAAGGGCGCCGCGGACTTCTACGCCGGCGGCCGCCAGTTCACCGGCTTCCAGAACGGCCTGGCCATCTCCGGCGACTACATGTCCGCCGCGTCCTTCCTCGGCATCGCCGGCGCCATCGCCCTCTTCGGCTACGACGGCTTCCTCTACTCCATCGGCTTCCTCGTCGCCTGGCTGGTCGCCCTGCTGCTGGTGGCCGAGCCGCTGCGCAACTCCGGCCGCTACACCATGGGCGACGTCCTCGCCTACCGGATGCGCCAGCGCCCGGTCCGCACCGCCGCGGGCACCTCCACCATCGTGGTGTCGATCTTCTACCTGCTCGCCCAGATGGCCGGCGCGGGCGTCCTGGTCTCCCTGCTGCTCGGCATCACCAGCGACGGCGGAAAGGTCGCGATCGTCGCCCTCGTCGGCGTCCTCATGATCGTCTACGTCTCCGTCGGCGGCATGAAGGGCACCACCTGGGTCCAGATGGTCAAGGCCGTCCTGCTGATCGCCGGCGCCCTCCTGCTGACCTTCCTGGTGATGTGGAAGTTCGACTTCAACGTCTCCGCGCTGCTCGGCAAGGCCGCCGAGGAGAGCGGCAAGGGCGCCGCCTTCCTGGAGCCCGGCCTGAAGTACGGCGCCACCGGGACCTCCAAGCTCGACTTCATCTCCCTCGGCCTCGCCCTGGTCCTGGGCACCGCCGGTCTGCCGCACATCCTGATCCGCTTCTACACCGTCCCCACCGCCAAGGCCGCCCGCAAGTCCGTGAACTGGGCCATCGGCATCATCGGCGGCTTCTACCTGATGACCATCGCGCTCGGCTTCGGCGCCGCCGCCCTGCTGGAGCGGAGCGACATCATCGCCTCCAACCCGGCGGGCAACACCGCGGCCCCGCTGCTCGCACAGGAGCTCGGCGGCGGCGCCGACTCCACCGGCGGCGCGATCCTGCTCGCGGTGATCTCCGCGGTGGCCTTCGCCACCATCCTCGCCGTGGTCGCCGGCCTCACCCTCGCCTCGTCCTCGTCCTTCGCCCACGACATCTACGTCAACGTGATCCGCAAGGGCCGGGCCACCGAGCAGGAGGAGGTCCGGGCCGCCCGCCTGTCCACCGTGGTCATCGGCGCCGTCGCCATCGGCCTCGGCGCACTGGCCCGCGACCTCAACGTGGCCGGCCTGGTGGCCCTGGCCTTCGCGGTCGCCGCCTCCGCCAACCTCCCGACGATCCTCTACAGCCTCTTCTGGAAGCGCTTCACCACCCGGGGCGCCCTGTGGTCGATCTACGGTGGCCTGATCTCGGCGGTGGTCCTCGTGCTGTTCTCACCCGTCGTGTCCGGCAACCCGAAGTCCTCCATGTTCAAGGGAGTGGACTTCCACTGGTTCCCGCTGGAGAACCCCGGGATCATCTCCATCCCCCTCGGCTTCCTGCTCGGCTGGCTCGGCACCGTCCTGTCCAAGGAGAAGGCCGACCCGCAGAAGTACGCGGAACTGGAGGTCCGGTCGCTGACCGGGACCGGGGCCCACTGAGACCCTGTGAACACGCAGCGTGGCCACCTCGTACGTCCGTACGAGGTGGCCACCTGACGTATCGTTCCTTTGGCGACGTCAACAAGCCACGGGGGTCCCGTAGGCTCGATGACAAGGGATGACACCGGACACACCACCGGATCCGCCGTCACCAGAACCGGACAGGGGAGGGGGCCCACAGTGCTTCTCGACACCTACGGCCGCGTGGCCACTGACCTGCGCGTCTCGCTCACCGACCGGTGCAACCTGCGCTGCACGTACTGCATGCCCGAGGAGGGCCTGCAGTGGCTGGCCAAGCCCGACCTCCTCACCGACGACGAGATCGTCCGCCTCATCCGGATAGCCGTCACCGACCTCGGGGTCACCGAGGTCCGCTTCACCGGCGGCGAGCCGCTGCTCCGCCCCGGCCTGGTGGGCATCGTCGAGCGGTGCGCGGCCCTGGAGCCCCGCCCCCAGATGTCCCTCACCACCAACGGCATCGGCCTCAAGCGCACCGCGGGGGCCCTCAAGGCCGCCGGCCTGGACCGGGTCAACGTCTCCCTGGACACCCTGCGCCCCGAGGTCTTCAAGGCCCTCACCCGCCGTGACCGGCACAAGGACGTCATCGAGGGCATGGCCGCCGCCCAGGAGGCCGGGCTCACCCCGGTCAAGGTCAACGCCGTCCTCATGCCCGGCCTGAACGACGACGAGGCCCCCGACCTGCTGGCCTGGGCCGTGGCCCAGCAGTACGAGCTCCGCTTCATCGAGCAGATGCCCCTCGACGCCCAGCACGGCTGGAAGCGCGACGGGATGATCACGGCCGGTGACATCCTCGAGTCGCTGCGCACCCGGTTCGAGCTGACCCCCGAGGGCCAGGAGGCCCGCGGTGCCGCCCCGGCCGAGCGCTGGCTGGTCGACGGCGGCCCGGCCACCGTCGGCGTGATCGCCTCGGTCACCCGCCCGTTCTGCCGCGCCTGCGACCGCACCCGGCTCACCGCCGACGGCCAGGTCCGCACCTGCCTGTTCGCCACCGAGGAGTCCGACCTGCGCGCGGCCCTGCGCTCGGGCGCCCCGGACGAGGAGATCGCCCGCCTGTGGAAGGTGGCGATGTGGGGCAAGAAGGCCGGCTCCGGGCTCGACGACCCGTCCTTCCTCCAGCCCGACCGCCCGATGTCCGCGATCGGCGGCTGAGGCCCCGCCCCCGCCGCCCGTTCCGGGCGGCGGGCCGGCCGTACGCGGCTACGCGTCCGCCTGCCGCTCCTCAGCCTCCTGCCAGTCGGCGAGCGGTACGACGTCCTTGAGGAACCCGCGCACGTCCAGGAACCGGGACAGGTGCTCGCGGTGCTCCCCGCACGCCAGCCAGGTCTTGCGGCGCTCCGGCGTGTGCAGCTTCGGGTTGTTCCAGGCCAGCACCCACTCGGCCGCGGCGCGGCAGCCCTTGGCGGAGCAGACGGGGGTGGCGGGTTCATCGGCGGGAGCGGCGAAGAGGTTCACGCCCCCACCCTAGAAGACGGAATGACGACGCCGAGCAGCCACGGGGGGAGCTGCCCGGCGTCGGTCCGTCGCTCCGACGGGGGATGCGGAGCGCGTAGGCAGTATGTCACGGGGGACCCGGTGCGGTGCACCGGAACTTCATGATTGATCTGAGCTTTTATTGAGGTTTCCCGGACCCAGTGCGGGGCGTGCGGGAGGGGCGATGAAGTTCGACGGCAGCGAGGGGGTGCTCTCCCGGCCCGCGTTGGCGATGACCACGGCCACGTAGGGCAGCAGGGCGCCCGCGATGAGCGTCACCACGGCCACGTGCCGTTCCACGTTCCACAGGATCACCGTCAGGATGACCGACAGGGTCCTGATGGACATCGAGATCACATAACGGCGCTGCCGCCCCCGCACGTCTTCCGCGAGCCCCATCCGGGCCCCGGTGATCCTGAAGACCTCGGCTCCGTTCCGCTTCTTCACACCACCACCGTACGCCTGGCCCCGCCTGCTGGGGAGAGCGGGTACCCCCGGACGGGCCCGCCCGACATGCGGCGTTCGTCCCCGGGATCGAAACTGGGCCCACGTGCGCACACTGCGCCTAAGGAGGCGACATGAGTTGGTTGTGGGCGATCATCGTCGGGTTCGTGCTGGGGCTCATAGCCCGGGCCATCCTGCCGGGCAAACAGCACCAGCCCCTGTGGCTGACCACCCTCTTCGGCATCGTCGGCGCGATCCTCGGCAACGCCGTCGCCGGCTGGATCGGCGTCCGGGAGACCGCGGGCATCGACTGGATC
The DNA here is from genome assembly GCF_042900645.1 of Streptomyces sp. NPDC012888. Classification (NCBI taxonomy): domain Bacteria; kingdom Bacillati; phylum Actinomycetota; class Actinomycetes; order Kitasatosporales; family Streptomycetaceae; genus Streptomyces; species Streptomyces sp. NPDC012888. The sequence continues at coordinate 544,055 of NZ_JBIBBM010000001.1, forward strand.
CGGCACCTGCTCCAGCTCGCAGGGGCGGTCCTGATCGTGGGGGTCGGCGACATGATCTACATGTCGCTCCGGGGGCGCCGCCGGACGGCCTGAGCCGCCCCGGCCGCACCACGACGAAGGGGCCGGTACGGACGCACCGTCCGCACCGGCCCCTCGCGCGCGAAGGCGACGGTTACGCGCCGACGACCTCCACCGCGGCCAGGTTCTTCTTGCCGCGGCGCAGCACCAGCCAGCGCCCGTGGAGCAGGTCCTCACGGGCCGGAACGGCGTCCTCGGCGGTGATCTTCGCGTTGTTCACGTAGGCGCCGCCCTCCTTCACCGTGCGGCGCCCGGCCGACTTGCTGGCCACCAGCCCGGTCTCGGCGAACAGGTCCACCACCGGAACCAGGGCGTCGACCTTGGCGTGCGGCAGCTCGGACAGGGCGGCGGCCAGCGTGGCCTCGTCCAGCTCCGCCAGCTCGCCCTGGCCGAACAGCGCCTTCGACGCGGCGATCACGGCGGCGCACTGCTCGGCGCCGTGCACCAGCGTGGTCAGCTCCTCCGCGAGCGCCCGCTGCGCGGCGCGCGCCTGCGGCCGCTCGGCGGTCTGCGCCTCCAGCTCCTCCAGCTCCGCCATGGACTTGAAGGACAGGATCCGCATGTACGTCGAGATGTCCCGGTCGTCCACGTTCAGCCAGAACTGGTAGAACGCGTACGGCGTGGTCATCTCGGGGTCGAGCCAGACGGCGCCGCTCTCGGTCTTGCCGAACTTCGTGCCGTCCGCCTTCACCATCAGCGGGGTCGCCATCGCGTGCACGTTCGCGTGCGGCTCCACCTTGTGGATGAGGTCGAGGCCGGCCACCAGGTTGCCCCACTGGTCGGACCCGCCCTGCTGGAGGGTGCAGCCGTGCCGCCGGTACAGCTCCAGGAAGTCCATGCCCTGGAGCAGCTGGTAGCTGAACTCCGTGTAGCTGATCCCCTGGTCGGACTCCAGCCGGCGGGCCACCGAGTCCTTCGTCAGCATCTTGTTGACGCGGAAGTGCTTGCCGATGTCGCGAAGGAACTCGATGGCGGACATGCCGCCCGTCCAGTCCAGGTTGTTGACCAGGGTGGCCGCGTTCTCGCCCTCGAAGGAGAGGAACGGCTCGATCTGCGCCCGCAGCCGGGTCACCCAGTTCGCGACCGTCTCCGGGTCGTTCAGGGTGCGCTCGGCGGTCGGCCGCGGGTCGCCGATCTGACCGGTGGCCCCGCCGACCAGCGCCAGCGGCCGGTTACCGGCCAGCTGGAGCCGGCGCATGGTGAGCACCTGCACCAGGTGCCCCACGTGCAGCGAGGCCGCGGTCGGGTCGAAGCCGCAATAGAACGTGACCGGACCGTCCGCGAACGCCTTGCGCAGGGCCTCTTCGTCGGTGGACTGCGAGAACAGCCCGCGCCACTTGAGTTCGTCGACGATGTCCGTCACGGTCGTGACTCTCCTTGGAGGATGGAGTGAGTAGGGGTACGGATGAGGGGTTCGGACCACATTCTAGGTGGTCAGACGCCCTGGCTCACCGAACTCATGTTGAAATCGGGGATACGCAGGGCCGGCATGGCGGCCCTGGTGAACCAGTCGCTCCACTCCCTCGGCAGGGTCTTCTCGGTCCGGCCGGCCTCACAGGCCCGGGACAGCAGGTCCACCGGGGACTCGTTGAAGCGGAAGTTGTTCACCTCCCCGACGACCTCGCCGTCCTCCACCAGGTACACCCCGTCACGGGTCAGGCCGGTCAGCAGCAGGGTGGCCGGGTCGACCTCCCGGATGTACCAGAGGCAGGTCAGCAGCAGGCCCCGCCCGGTCGCGGCGACCATCTCGTCCAGCGACTTCTCCCCGCCGGCGTCCAGGATCAGGTTCCCGAAGCCCGGGGCCTGCGGCAGCCCGGTCATGTCCGCGGTGTGCCGGGTGGTGAGCAGCCGGTTCAGCTGCCCCTCGCGCACCCACTCCGTGGGCGGCACCGCCAGCCCGTTGTCGAACACCGACACGTCGTCGCCGGAGCTGTGCGCGATCACGTACGGCGCGGACTCCAGCCCGGGTTCCGCGGGGTCGCTGCGGAGGGTCAGCGGGAGCCCGGACAGCTTCTCCCCGACCCGGGTGCCGCCGCCCGGCTTGGAGAAGACCGTCCGGCCCTCCGCCGCGTCACGGGCCGACGCCGACCACATCTGGTAGATCAGCAGGTCCGCCACGGCCGACGGCGGCAGCAGGGTCTCGTACCGGCCGGCAGACAGCTCGACGCGCCGCTCGGCCCAGCCCAGCCGGACCGCCAGCTCGGCGTCCAGCACGGTCGGGTCCACGTCGGTGAAGTCCCGCGTCGAACGGCCCGCCCAGGCGGAGCGCAGCCGGCCGTCCGCCGCGGGCGCCTTGGCGTTGAGCTCGAGGGTGCCGTTGGGCTGGTCGTGCCGCAGCCGCAGCCCGGTGGAGCTGCCGACGTAGGTGGAGACCATCTCGTGGTTGGCGAAGCCGTACAGCTCCCGGCCGCCCTCCCGGGCCCGGGCGAAGGCCTCGCCGAGGGCGGGGGCGAACCGCGTGAACACTGCCGAGGAGGTCTCGGCCGGGGCCTCGCGGAACCCGGCCGACTCCGGCACCCCGCCGATCAGCGGACGGGCGTCCTCGGCGGGCCCGGCTGCCCGGGCGGCCGCCTCGGCGGCCCGTACCAGCGGCTCCAGGTCCTCCGCGGTGACCGCGGACCGGGACACCACCCCGGAGGCCGTGCCCTCCCGGCCGTCCACCATGGCGATCACGGTCAGCGTCCGGCCCCGGGTCACCCCGTTGGTGGTCAGCGCGTTCCCGGCCCACCGCAGGTTGGCGGTCGACTGCTCGTCGGCGATCACGACGCAGCCGTCGGCGGTGGACAGCTCCAGCGCCCGCTCGACGATCTCGTGCGGCTTCGTACGCGTAGTCGGCATCAGCGACCGGCCTCCTGAGTCGTGTTGAGACTGTGCTCACCCGGGGGGCAACCCCCGGACCCCCGGCGAGGGTGGTGGTGTCCGCGAGGGGTCATCGACCGGCCTCCTGGGTCGTGTTGAGACTGTGCTCACCCGGGGGGCAACCCCCGGACCCCCGGCGAGGGTGGTGGTGTCCGCGAGGGGTCATCGACCGGCCTCCTGGGTCGTGTTGAGGATGTTCACGCCGCGGAACAGCGCGGACGGGCAGCCGTGCGACACGGCCGCGACCTGGCCCGGCTGGGCCTTGCCGCAGTTGAACGCGCCGCCCAGCACGTACGTCTGCGGCCCGCCCACGGCCTCCATCGACCCCCAGAAGTCGGTGGTCGTGGCCTGGTAGGCGACGTCGCGGAGCTGGCCGGCCAGCCGGCCGTTCTCGATCCGGAAGAAGCGCTGACCGGTGAACTGGAAGTTGTACCGCTGCATGTCGATCGACCAGGAGCGGTCGCCGACCACGTAGATCCCGCGCTCCACCCCGCCGATCAGGTCCTCGGTGGACAGCCCGCCCGGATCCGGCTGGAGTGAGACGTTCGCCATCCGCTGGACCGGCACGTGCCCGGGGGAGTCGGCGAACGCGCAGCCGTTGGACCGCCCCAGGCCGGTCAGCCTGGCGATCCGCCGGTCGGTCTGGTAGCCGACCAGGGTGCCGCCCCGGACCAGGTCCCAGCTCTGCGCCTCGACGCCCTCGTCGTCGTAGCCGATGGTCGCCAGACCGTGCTCGGCCGTCCGGTCGCCCGTCACGTTCATGACCGGCGAGCCGTACTTCAGCGTGCCCAGCTGGTCGAACGTGGCGAACGAGGTCCCCGCGTACGCCGCCTCGTAGCCCAGCGCCCGGTCCAGCTCGGTGGCGTGGCCGATCGACTCGTGGATGGTGAGCCAGAGGTTCGACGGGTCCACGACCAGGTCGTACCGGCCCGCCTCCACGCTCGGCGCCCGCATCTTCTCGGCGAGCAGCTCCGGGATCCGCTCCAGCTCCCCGTCCCAGTCCCAGCCCGTGCCGGTCAGGTACTCCCAGCCGCGCCCGGCCGGCGGGGCGATCGTGCGCATCGAGTCGAACTCGCCGGTCCGCTCGTCCACCGACACCGCGGTGAGCTGCGGGTGGATCCGCACGCGCTGCTGGGTGGTCACCGTGCCCGCCGTGTCCGCGTAGAACTTGTTCTCGTGTACGGCCAGCAGCGAGGCGTCCACATGGGCCACGCCCTCGGCGCGCAGCAGCCGGTTGCTCCACTCGGCCAGCAGCGCCGCCTTGTCGGCGTCCGGAACGCCGAAGGGGTCGACGTCGTACGCGGAGACCCAGGTGCGGTCCGCGTGCACCGGCTCGTCCGCCAGCTCCACGCGCTCGTCGGACCCCGCCGCCTTGATCACCTTGGCGGACAGCTGCGCCATGGCCACGGCCTGGGAGGCGACCCGGGCGGCGCCGTCCATCGTCAGGTCCACGCCCGAGGCGAAGCCCCAGCTGCCCCCGTGCACGACCCGGACCGCGTAGCCGAGGTCGGTGGTGTCGGACCCGCCGGAGGGCTTGGCGTCCCGCAGCCGCCAGGAGGCGCTGCGGATGCGCTCCAGCCGGAAGTCGGCATGGTCGGCGCCCAGCGCGCGGGCCCGGGCGAGTGCCGCGTCGGCGAGCGCCCGCAGGGGCAGCGCGGTGAAGGCCGCGTCGATGGAATGGGGCACGGAATTCCTCCCTGGTCGGGGCCGGTCGCCACGATCATGTCGCGGTTGGGGCGGATGTGCCTAACTCTTTCTGTAGGGATCCGACAGAGCCCGTCCTGAGGCCCTGTCGGAGCCCGATTCTTTGTCCGGAGCGTCCGCCCGCTAGGTTTTCGGTATCCAGACCGCTAGCGAAAGGGTGATCCGTTGAGCCGCTCGGTTCTCGTCACCGGAGGAAACCGGGGCATCGGCCTCGCCATCGCCCGCGCCTTCGTCGACGCCGGCGACAAGGTCGCGATCACGTACCGCTCGGGCGAGCCCCCGGCCGAACTCACCGGGCTGGGCGTACTGGCGGTCCGCTGCGACATCACCGACTCCGAGCAGGTGGAGCAGGCCTACAAGGAGATCGAGGAGAAGCACGGCGCCGTCGAGGTGCTCGTCGCGAACGCCGGGATCACCAAGGACACGCTGCTGATGCGCATGTCCGAGGAGGACTTCACCTCGGTCCTGGACACCAACCTCACCGGCACCTTCCGCGTGGTCAAGCGCGCCAACCGCGGCATGCTCCGCGCCAAGAAGGGCCGCGTCGTCCTGATCTCCTCGGTCGTCGGGCTGCTCGGCTCGGCGGGCCAGGCGAACTACGCCGCCTCCAAGGCCGCCCTGGTCGGCTTCGCCCGCTCCCTCTCCCGCGAGCTGGGCTCCCGCAACATCACCTTCAACGTGGTCGCCCCCGGTTTCGTGGACACCGACATGACGAAGGTCCTCACCGACGAGCAGCGCGCCGGCATCGTGTCGCAGGTCCCGCTGGGCCGTTACGCGCAGCCGGAGGAGATCGCCGCCGCGGTGCGCTTCCTCGCGTCGGACGACGCGTCTTACATCACCGGAGCCGTCATTCCCGTTGACGGCGGATTGGGCATGGGTCACTGATCACCATGAGCGGAATTCTCGACGGCAAGCGCATTCTCATCACGGGCGTGCTCATGGAGTCCTCCATCGCCTTCCACGCCGCGAAGCTGGCCCAGGAGCAGGGCGCGGAGATCATCCTCACCGCCTGGCCGCGGCCGACGCTGACCGAGCGCATCGCCAAGAAGCTCCCCCGGCCCGAGAACGTCAAGGTCCTGGAGCTCGACGTCTCCAACGACGAGCACCTCGCCCGCCTGGAGGGCCAGGTCCGCGAGCAGCTGGGCGACCGCCTCGACGGCGTCGTCCACTCCATCGGCTTCGCCCCCCAGGACGCGCTCGGCGGCAACTTCCTCAACACGCCGTTCGAGTCGGTCGCGACGGCCATGCACGTCTCGGCCTTCTCGCTGAAGTCCCTGACGATGGCGCTGCTGCCGCTGATGAGCGAGGGCGGCTCCGTCGTCGGCCTCACCTTCGACGCGAAGTTCGCCTGGCCGCAGTACGACTGGATGGGCCCGGCCAAGGCGGCGCTGGAGGCCACCAGCCGTTACATGGCCCGTGACCTGGGCAAGCAGAACATCCGTTGCAACCTGGTCTCGGCCGGTCCGCTCGGTTCGATGGCCGCCAAGTCCATCCCGGGCTTCGGCGAGCTGGCGAGCGTCTGGGACAGCCGCTCCCCGCTGGAGTGGGACCTGTCCGACCCGGAGCCGGCGGGCCGCGCCATCGTGGCGCTGCTCTCCGACTGGTTCCCGAAGACCACCGGCGAGATCGTCCACGTGGACGGCGGCCTGCACGCGATCGGCGCCTGAGCTCCGCCACGACCCGCGAGCACCGCGGAGGCCGCGCTCCCCGCAGGGGGGCGCGGCCTCCGCGTTCGCACGCCACGGCTGGGCCGACCGGACTTCCGACTCGTGAAACCGGTCGGATGCCTGCAAACTGGCCGGGTCGGGATCTTCCCGGCGCGCTGCGGGGAGGAGGTGCGGGAGTGCGTGCGAGGCCGAACCGAGCGGTGTCGCTGCTGGTCACCTCAGCCGTCCTGACCGGCCTCCTGATCCCGGGGGCGGCGGCGCAGGCCTCCCGTACCGGCCGGGCCGGCGACCCCCCGGCCGCCGCCGGCGTCCCCGACGGCACGGGTGCGGGAGCCGGGGCCGGGCTCGCCGACCTCCCGGCCGAGCCGCCCGCCCAGCCGCGCCGGTCCCCGGCCGGCGAGCTCTTCGGCGCCGACTGCGACATCGACATCCAGGGCTCCTACGTCACCGCGTACTGCCACAACCCGTACCCCGAGACCGACCGGGTCAGCCTGCACGTCGAGTGCGACCGCTGGTGGGACGTGGACGGGGACCGCGCCCCGGTGGCCCTGCACCCCGCGGGCCGGGTCGAGCTGGCCGCCCGCTGCTGGAAGGAGGTCCGCTCGGCCTGGGTCGGGCACGGGCGCGGCTGAGCCCGACCGCCCGCTCAAGCCCCTTCGCGCCCCAGGCAGGCGAAGGGGTAGCCGGCCGCCTCCGAGGCCGCCGTGTCGCCGTCGCCGCGCCGGATCGCCTCGATCAGCCGCCCGTGGTCCATGTGCGACTCCGGGGTCAGCTCGGTGCCCACGTCCCCGCGCAGCCAGTCCCGCACCAGGTCGCCGAGGTCGGCGTAGAGCCCGACCAGCACCTCGTTGTGCGAGGCGGCCACCACCGCCATGTGCAGGGCCACGTCCGCGGCGACGAACCGCTCCGCGTCCCCCGACGCCCACGCCTCCTCGCGCCGCGCGAGCAGCGCGTCCAGCTGCGCCAGGTCGCGCCCGGTGCGCCGCTCGGCCGCCAGCCTGGCCGCCGAGGACTCCAGGGTGGACCGCAGCTCGGCGACGTGCCGCGGGTCCGCGCCCGCGAACCGGCGGTGCATCACCCCGGCCAGCTCGCTGGTGGCGAGCACGTACGTACCGGAGCCCTGCCGGATGTCCAGCAGGCCGTTGTGGGCCAGCGCCCGCACGGCCTCGCGCACCGTGTTGCGGGCCACGCCGAGCAGTTCCACGAGCTCGGGCTCGGTGGGGATGCGGCTGCCCACCGGCCATTCGCCCGAGGTGATCTGGTTGCGCAGCTGGGCGATCACCTGGTCGACCAGGGCGGAGCGCCGGGGCGAGGTCAGTGGCATGGGACCCTCTCGTCGGTCACGACTGGACAACCAATCATCCCATGATTCTATGATGGACCGATGCACGACGAAGACATCCGGACCCTCGACCGGCGGGCCACCCCCGCCGACCGCACCGGCACCACCCCCGCCCGCACCCCCGCCAGAGCCGCCGAGCCCACCCGGCCCCGCTGGCTCGGCACCGTCCTCGTCGTCGGAATCGTGCTCGCCGCCCTCAACCTGCGGCCCGCCATCACCAGCCTCGGCGCCCTCTTCGAGGAGGCCCGCACCGGCCTCCACATGAGCGGCCCCGTCGCCGGCCTGATCACCTCCGTCCCGGCCCTCTGCTTCGCTGTCTTCGGCATCACCGCCCCCCGGCTCTCCCGCCGCTTCGGCCCGGCCGCCGTGGTCTGCGCCGGCATGGGTCTCGTCGCGGCCGGCCTGCTGGTCCGCCCCTTCATGGACGACGCGGCCTCCTTCCTCGCCTTCAGCGCCCTCACCCTCGCCGGCATCGCCCTCACCAACGTGCTGCTCCCGGTGATCGTCAAGCGCTGGTTCCCGGACCGGGTCGGCACCATGACCGGCCTCTACTCGATGGCCCTGGCCGTCGGCACCTCCCTGGCCGCCGCCGCCACCGTCCCCATGACCGAGGGCCTGTTCGACGGCGACTGGCGCACGGGCCTGCTGGTCTGGGCCGCCCTCGCGCTGGTCGCCGTACTGCCGTGGCTGCCCGTGATCCGCGCCGACCGCCGCGACCGCGCCGGGAACGCCCCGGCCACCGGGGCGGCCGGCAGCGCCGCCGGCGGCCCCCGGGTCGCACGCAGCCGTACCGCCTGGGCCCTGGCCTGCTACTTCGGCCTCCAGGCCACCGGCGCCTACACCACCATGGGCTGGCTCCCGCAGATCTTCCGCGACGCCGGGGTCTCCGCCGGCACCGCCGGCGTACTGCTCGCCGTCACCATGGCCATGGGCGTCCCGCTCGCCTTCGTCATCCCCGGCCTCGCCGGCCGGATGAAGCACCAGAGCCCCATCGCCGCCGGCCTCGGCCTGTTCGGCCTCGTCGGCTACCTCGGCCTGTACTTCGCCCCCGCCGCCGGAGCCTGGGCCTGGGCCCTGCTGCTCGGCATCTCCAACTGCGCCTTCCCGCTCGCCATCACGATGATCGGACTGCGCGCCAAGTCCCCGGCCGGGGTGGTCAGGCTCTCCGCCTTCGCCCAGTCCACCGGCTACCTCATCTCCATCCCCGGCCCACTGCTCATCGGCACCCTCTACCAGCACAGCGGCGGCTGGGACCTGCCGCTGGTCCTGATGGCGGCCCTGCTCGTGCCCCAGATCGCCCTCGGCGTCCTGGCCGGCCGGGACCGCACCGTCGAGGACGAATGCGGCATGGGAGACTGACCGCATGCCCGTCCTCGAACCGAACCCCAAGAACGGTCACAAGATGCTCGGCATCGTGCTCGGCGCGATGCTCGGCGTGACCGTCCTCATCGCCGTCATCGCCACCGCCGTCTCCCCCTGACCGCACCCCGCCCCGGGCCGGGACGGCCGTCCCCCGCACCGGGGGTGGGGACAACCCCACCTCCCCTAGGGGGCCCGGGTCAGGGTCGAGTCGGGTGCCTCCCCGATGGGAACCGGGCCCGCCCCTCCGTAGATTCGCCGGTGGAGCAGCGCACGGACGCGCTCCGACCAGGCGGAGCGACAGGGGGCGGCGATGACGGCACCGATCCGGAACCGGACGGGGGCCCGTCCGCGCGGCCCCGTACAGGCCACCCTGCCCTGGTGGGCCCTGGCCCTGCCCACCCTCGCCTTCGGTCTGCTCTTCGCGCTGCTCGGCGGGACCGGCGGGGCCGGGGCCGCCCCCCACGGCACCGCCCTCACCCAGCTCGTCGAGACCGCCCTGCACGCCCTCGCCGGCTGACGGCGGCGACCCCCGTACGGCGCCCTCCGGCCCCCACCGGCCGCGCACCGCACCACTCGGCACCCCCAGGGGTGAGGCCCCCCAACACCCTGCGCCACATGGCTCGTTTCGTGCGAAGCTGGGGTGCATGAGCGCCGATACACCCCGCAGGATCGTCCTCCTCCGGCACGCCAAGGCCGACTGGCCGGACGTGGCCGACCACGACCGGCCGCTGGCCGAACGCGGCCGCCAGGACGCCCCGGCCGTCGGACTGAAGCTGGCAGAGACCGGCATCCGCTTCGACCTGGCCCTCTGTTCCACCGCGGTCCGCACCCGCGAGACCTGGAAGCTCGCCGCCCCGAAGCTGGAGCACCGCCCCCGCACCGCGTACGAGGAGCGGCTCTACGAGGCCTCCCTCGGCGAGCTGATCGCCCTCCTCAACGAAGTCCCCGACGAAGTCGCCGACCTCCTGGTCATCGGCCACAACCCCGGCATGCACGCCCTCGCCGACGCCCTCGCCGGCCGTAGCGAGGGCGACACCCTGGCCCGGATGTCGCGCACCGGCTTCCCGACCTCCGCCCTGGCAGTGCTCACCTTCACCGGCTCCTGGAAGTCCGTGGAGCACGGCGTCGGCACCCTGGTCGACTTCTGGACGCCCAAGGACCGCTGACCCGCCGTACGCGGGCGGGCCCCGGCGGTCACCAGGACCGCCGGGGCCCGCCCCCGCGTACGCCGGCCTCCGCTACGCCAGGTCGGCGGCCTCGACCTCTTCGCGGGTGATCCCGAGCAGGTACAGCACCGCGTCCAGGAACGGCACGTTCACCGCGGTGTGCGCGGCCTCCCGGACCACCGGCTTCGCGTTGAACGCCACCCCGAGCCCGGCCGCGTTCAGCATGTCCAGGTCGTTCGCTCCGTCACCGATGGCCACCGTCTGGGCCAGCGGCACACCGGCCTCCGAGGCGAACCGGCGCAGCAGCCGCGCCTTCCCCGCGCGGTCCACGATCTCGCCGGTCACCCGCCCGGTGAGCTTGCCGTCCACGATCTCCAGGGTGTTCGCCGAGGCGAAGTCCAGCCCCAGCCGCTCCTGAAGGTCGTCCGTGACCTGCGTGAACCCGCCGGACACCACACCCACCTGGTAGCCGAGCCGCTTCAGGGTCCGGATGAGCGTCCGCGCGCCCGGAGTCAGCCGGACCTCGGCCCGCACCTTGTCCACCACCGAGACGTCCAGCCCCTCCAGCAGCGCCACCCGGGCGTGCAGGGACTGCTCGAAATCCAGCTCCCCGCGCATCGCCCGGGCCGTGACCTCAGCCACCTGCTCCTCGCAGCCGGCGTGCGCCGCGAACAGCTCGATGACCTCGTCCTGGATCAGCGTGGAGTCCACGTCCATGACCACCAGCCGCTGCGCCCGCCGGTGCAGGCCGGCCGAGACCACGGCCACGTCCACGCCGATCTGCGCGGCCTCGGTGGCCAGGGCGGTCCGCAGCGGCTCGGTCTCGGTGCCGGAGACGGCGAACTCCACGGCGGTCACCGGATACTTCGCGAGCCGGAAGATACGGTCGATGTTGCCGCCGACGTCGGTGATCCGGGCGGCGATGGCCGCCGTGGACTCGGCGGTGAGCGGGTGGCCCAGCACCGTCACATGGGACCGGCCACTGCCGCGCGGCCGGTTGTCGCCGGTACCGGACAGGATCTCGGCCTGGAGCTTCAGGGACTCGGCCCAGCTGTGCACGGTGGCCCGGAGCTCGCCCTCGGTGCCGGCGGTGGGCTGGGTGATCAGGGCGCACAGCACGATGCGGCCGCGGGTGACCACCTGCTCGATGTCGACCACGTCGACGGAGTAGGCGGCGAGGGTGTCGAACAGCCCGGCGGTGATCCCGGGACGGTCCTTGCCGAAGATCTTGACGAGGAGGGTGGGGACGTCGGAGGTCTGCGAAGCGCTCATGGTGCTCTCACCGTATCCCCCCGCCCCGCACGAACGTCCCCCCGTCCCACCCACCGGGCACCCGCCGGTCACCCCCGCGGCGGCACGCACCCGCGGGCGAGTCGCCCGCTACCTCCCGTTCCGGCCCTCTTCGACAAGGCCCGGATTCCACTTGTGGCCGCGAGCCTGGAATAGTTCCCCCGGATGTTCGCCATCCCTAGACTCCCTGACTGCAGGGGGATTCTCGGGGGACAACAAGTGGGGCTGGAGTGCCGGAACTCGTACTGGAATTGAACGGAAGGACCTGGACCCTCGATCCGTCCAGGTCGTACTCGCTGGGCCGCGACCCCCAGGGGGACGTGGTGATCGACGACGCCCGCGTCTCGTGGCGGCACGCCACCATCACCTGGAACGGCCGGGGTTGGGCCATCGAGGACCACGGGAGCACCAACGGCACGTACGTGCGGGGCGCCCGGGTCCAGCAGACCGAACTGACGCCGGGCACCCCGGTGCACCTCGGCAACGCCAACGACGGGCCGCGGCTCGACTTCACCGCGGCCGCACCGGCCGCCGCTGCCGCCGCGCCCCAGCAGGCCGCGCACCCGGCCGCGGCCGGCTGGCACGCCGCACCACAGCACCAGCAGCCGCAGCCGCAGGGCTATGCCCAGCCGCAGCACCAGCAGCCGCAGCAGCAGCACCAGCAGGTCCCGCAGCAGCCGCAGTACCAGCAGCAGGCCCATCAGCAGCACGCCCCGCAGCAGCAGTTCCCGCACCAGCAGGGCGCCCCGCAGCAGCCCGTCCAGGGTCCTGCCGGCGGCGGGCAGGGGTACGGCGACCGCAGCCCGACCACCTTCCACCAGATCGCGGTCGGCCGCGTCATGCGCATCGGTCGTGCCCTGGACAACGAGCTGGTCGTATCCGACCTCCAAGTGTCCCGGCACCACGCCGAGTTCCGGGCCACCGGCGGCCGCTTCGAGATCCACGACCTCGGCAGCCACAACGGCACCTATGTCAACGGCCAGGCGCTGCCCAAGTCCGGCTCCGCGATGCTCGGCCCCAACGACATCGTCGGCGTCGGCCACTCCACCTTCCGCATCGTCGGCGACCGGCTGGAGGAGTTCGTCGACACCGGCGAGGTCTCCTTCTCGGCCCGCCACCTGACCGTCACCGTCGACGGCGGCAAGCAGATCCTCAAGGACGTCACCTTCGGCGTCCCGGAGAAGTCGCTGATCGGCGTCATCGGCCCGTCCGGCTCCGGCAAGTCGACCCTGCTCAAGGCGCTGACCGGTTACCGGCCCGCCGACCAGGGCGACGTCCTCTACGACAACCGCAACCTGTACAAGCAGTTCGCGGAGCTCCGCCAGCGCATCGGCCTGGTCCCGCAGGACGACATCCTGCACAAGGAGCTGAAGGTCTCCACGGCCCTGAAGTACGCGGCCAAGCTGCGCTTCCCCGGCGACACCGCCGAATCCGAGCGCGCCGCCCGCATCGACGAGGTCCTGCGCGAGCTCAAGCTCGACATCCACAAGGACAAGAAGATCACCGCGCTCTCCGGCGGCCAGCGCAAGCGCGTGTCCGTGGCCCTGGAGCTGCTCACCAAGCCGTCGCTGATCTTCCTCGACGAGCCGACCTCGGGCCTGGACCCGGGCATGGACCGCGACGTCATGCAGCTGCTCCGCGGCCTCGCCGACGACGGCCGCACCGTCCTGGTCGTCACCCACTCCGTGGCCGAGCTGTCGCTCTGCGACAAGCTGCTGGTCATGGCCCCGGGCGGCTCGGTCGCCTACTTCGGCCCGCCGGAGGAGGCGCTCAACTTCTTCGGCTACCAGACCTGGGCCGACGTGTTCTCGGCGTTCGAGAACTACCGCGACTACGACTGGGCCGGCCGCTGGAAGGGCTCGCAGCACTACCAGCTGTACGCCGCCGACCTGGACGCGCAGGCCCCGCAGTCGGTCACCATGCCCTCGCCGCAGCAGCTCAACCCGAAGAAGGCGCAGGGCTGGGGCGACCAGCTGCTGACCCTGATCCGGCGCTACGTCGCGGTGATCGCGTCCGACAAGGGCTTCCTGGGCCTGATGCTGATCCTGCCGGCCGTCCTCGGCGTGGTCTCCACGGTGATCCCGGCCGACTTCGGCCTGGCCCCGCCGACGCCGCCGTCCCGCTTCAACGGCGACGCGGGCACGATCATGCTGATCCTCGCGGTCGGCATGTGCTTCTCCGGCGCCGCCAACTCGGTCCGCGAGCTGATCAAGGAACGGGTCATCTACGAGCGCGAACGGGCCACCGGCCTGTCCCGCTCGGCGTACCTGATGTCGAAGGTGATCGTCCTCGGCTTCATCACCGCAGTCCAGGGCGTGATCATCTGCGGGATCGGCTTCGCCGCCCGCGAGCTGCCCGAAGACGGCCTGTTCATGAACCCGGCCGTCGAGCTCTGCCTCTCGGTCATCGCCCTCGGCTTCACCTCGATGATGTTCGGCCTGGTGATCTCCTCGCTGGTCAAGACCGCCGAGAAGACCATGCCGCTGCTCGTCATGTTCGCGATCGTCCAGGTCGTGTTCACCGGCATCCTGTTCCAGGTCTACGACAGCCCCGGCCTGGAGCAGTTCGCCTGGCTGATGCCGTCCCGCTGGGCCGTCGCGGCCGCCGGCACCACCCTGGACCTCGGCCGCCTCATGCCGCCGTGGGACCACAAGAACCCCGACAACGTGGACCCGCTGTGGGAGGCCACCGTCGGGCAGTGGACGCTGGACATCACCGTCCTGCTGCTGCTGGGCATCGCCTGCGGCTTCGCGGTGGCGCGCCTGCTGCGCCGCCACGAGCCCGAGGTCATGCGCAAGTAGTCCCCCGGGACTCCAGGAGCGCCGAACGCCGCGGGGCGGCACCCGGAACCGGGTGCCGCCCCGCGGCGCATGGGGGTGAAGAGGCTGCCGGAGGCAGTGGCGCGGCTCAGTAGGCGCTGTTGACGTTGTCCATCGAGCCGTAGCGGTCGGCCGCGTAGTTGCAGGCGGCGACGATGTTGGCGACCGGGTCGTACTGGTCGAACTTGGTGCCCTTGACGTGGTACGCCTTGAAGGTCGGGTAGATGACCTGGAGCAGGCCCTTGCTCGGGACGCCGTTCTGGGCGTTGATGTCCCAGTTGTTGATCGCGCGCGGGTTGCCGGAGGACTCCCGCATGATGTTCTTGTGGATGCCCTGGTAGGTGCCGGGGATGCCTTCCTTCTTCATGATGAAGAGGGCTTCCTTGATCCAGCCGTCGAGGTTGTTGGCGAAGACCGGCTTGCGGGCGGCGGCGCGGCTCGCGGCCGCCTTCTGCTCGCGGGCCTTCTTCGCGGCGGCCTCGGCCTTGGCCTTGGCCTCGGCGTCCGCCTTGGCCTTGGCGGCCTTGGCCTGCTTGTCGGCGAAGGCCTGCTGGGCGACGACGCTGTCGACGGTCTTGTGCTGCGTGGAGGCCACGACCTGCGTCCAGGCGACGGGGGCGGCGGTGACGGTCTCGGCGGACTCGGCGGCGCCGGCCGGCACCAGGGAGAAGGCGAGGGCGGCGGTACCGAGGGTCGCGACACCGGCGATCGACATCTTGTGGGCCTTGGTCAGACGGCTATGACCGGCAGAGCTGGACGCAGACATGCAGAGCAACCTCTTCGAATAGCGGGGGCCGCAGGAAAGCGCTGCGTAGATCTTCCGACCTCGCAGCGCCGTGCGACGGCAGCCATTCTTAGCGGCGGCAAAATCCTGTGGCAAAGGTGTGACGTACGAAGCCGGATAGTGGATCAGGGACCCCCGAACGGCCCTTGATTCCGGCGCCTGACCCGGCCCCTACGGCATTCACGGCACCTTTACACCTCCACTAGGCGCCTTCGTAAGTGATGTGCGTCCTATGCGCGGGCTCACATCGGTCACGTAACGGCTTCACCTTCTGTTGCCCCCGCAATGCAATCAGTGAGGCCCCTCGGCCGGAAGGCGGAGGCGGACGCCGCCGAACTCGTTCCAGAGGCAGAGGCGGCCCACCGCCACCTGCTACCCGCGGCGTACGGCCGCGCTGTTCCGCCGGTGTCCGGGCCGAAAGTCCGGGAGGTATGTCCCTTATATGGGGAGAGGTGGTGCTCTGTACGGTCCGGCCGTTCACCGCCCCGCCCGCACCGCGGCACCGGAGCCGCCCACCGGCGGCACGTCCCCCGCCGCCGGCCCCACCAGGCCCGCCGCCGTGTACCGCCCGCTCGGCGGCCGCTCCGCCACCAGCCGCCCCAGCACCGCGGCCACCTCCTCGGGCGCCGGAAGCCCCGACAGGTCCTCGCCCGGCTCCGCCGCCGCCATCATGCGCGTCCGCATCGACCCCGGGTCCACCCACCACACCCGCAACCCCGGCTCCTCCACCGCCAGCACCCCCGACAGCAGGTCCAGCCCCGCCTTCGTCGCCCCGTACGCCCCCCACGTCGCGTACGGCACCACCGCCGCGGCCGAACTCACGTTGAGCACCGCCCCCGCCGGCGACCCCCGCAGCAGCGGCGCAGCCGCCTGGTACAGCCCCAGCGGCCCCACCAGGTTCACCTCCAGCGCCGCCCTGAACCCCGCCAACGGCTGCTCCGCCAACGGCACCAGCGGCTCCGCCCCCAGCACCCCCGCGTTGTTCACCAGCAGGTCCAGCCCGCCCAGCTCCCGTGCCGCCTCCACCAGCGCCGAACGGTGCTCCGCCGAGGCCACGTCCCCGGACACAGGCACCGCCCGCACACCCAGCCGCTCCACCCGGGCCGCCGCCCGCTCCAGCTCCCCGGCCCCCCGCGCGCCCAGCACCAGATCGAAGCCCCGGCCGGCCAGCTCCACCGCCAGCGCCAGGCCCAGCCCCCGGGACGCCCCCGTCACCACCGCCACCGACACGACCGCTCCCCTTCCCGTCCCACGACCTGTGGTCCGACCCCCCAACGTAGGAACCGAACACCCCGCGCACCTCGGCCGCCCGCCCGACCCCGCACCCGCCCATGGGCCTACGCCTCCGGCCCGATACGGCAGGTCAACGCCTCGGTTACGGTGAGGCCATGCACAACGGACCGGAACGCACCGGCCTGGCCGCGGTCAGCACCGCACTCCTGGCCATGAGCCGGCACCTGGAGGTCCGCGACGTCCTCAAGACGATCGTCGTCTCGGCCCGCGAGCTCCTCGACGCCGAGTACGCGGCCCTCGGCGTCCCCGACGACCACGGCGGCTTCGCCCAGTTCGTCGTGGACGGCGTCACCGACGAGCAGTGGCGCCGCATCGGCCCGCTGCCCCGCCAGCACGGCGTCCTCGCCTCGATGCTCCACTCGCCCGGCGTCGAGCGGCTCGCCGACGTACGCCAGGACCCCCGCTTCGAGGGCTGGCCCGCCGCCCACCCCGAGATGTCCGACTTCCTCGGCCTGCCGATCCGCGACGGCGACGAGATCCTCGGCGCCCTCTTCCTCGCCAACAAACGCTGCCCCCGCCCCGGCGCGGCCGGCTGCGGATTCACCGAGGAAGACGAGACGGTGCTCCGCATCCTCGCCCAGCACGCGGCCATGGCCCTCACCAACGCCCGGCTCTACGAACGCAGCCGTGAACTCACCATCGCCGAGGAACGCTCCAGGCTGGCCCACGAGCTGCACGACGCCGTCTCCCAGAAGCTGTTCTCCCTCCGCCTCACCGCCCAGGCCGCCGCCGCACTCGTCGACCGCGACCCGGCCCGCGCCAGGCGCGAACTCGAGGAGGTCGCCGAGCTCGCCGCCGAGGCCGCCGACGAGCTGCGCGCGGCGGTGGTCGAGCTCCGCCCCGCCGCCCTCGACGAGGACGGCCTGGTCGCCACCCTCCGCAACCAGGTCCGCGTACTGGACCGCGCCCACGCCGCCCGGGTCACCTTCGCCAGCGACGGGGTGCGGGCCCTGCCCAGCGGCCAGGAGGAGGCCCTCCTCCGGGTCGCCCAGGAAGCCCTCCACAACGCCCTGCGCCACTCCGGCGCCGCCCACGTCGACGTGAGCCTCCGCCGCGACGGCGGCCGCGTCTCCCTCCGGGTCGCCGACGACGGCAGCGGGTTCGACCCCGGCGCGGTCCGCCGGGCCGGCCGCCACCTGGGCCTCGTCTCCATGCGGGACCGCGCGGCCGGCGCCGGCGGCACCCTCACCGTCCGGTCGGCCCCCGGCGCCGGAACCACGATCGACATGGAGGTCCCCGGTGCCTGACAAGCGGATCCGGGTCCTGCTGGTGGACGACCACCAGGTCGTGCGCCGCGGCCTGCGGACCTTCCTGGAGGTCCAGGAGGACATAGAGGTCGTCGGCGAGGCCGCGGACGGCGCCGGGGGAGCGGCCCTGGCAGTGGAACTCCTCCCCGACGTGATCCTGATGGACATCAAGATGCCCGGGACCGACGGCATCGAGGCCCTCAAGCGGCTCCGAGAGCTGGACAGCCCCGCCCGGGTACTGGTCGTCACCAGCTTCACGGAACAGCGGACGGTCATCCCGGCGCTGCGGGCGGGCGCGGCCGGCTACGTCCACAAGGACATCGACCCCGACGCCCTGGCCGCCGCCATCCGCTCGGTGCACGCCGGTCACGTCCTGCTGCACCCCGGCATCGCCGCCGCCCTCCTCGCCCAGGACGAGCAGCCGCCCGCCCCCACCCGTGGTTCCACCCTCACCGAGCGGGAGCGCGAGGTGCTCGCCCTGATCGCCGACGGCCGCTCCAACCGGGAGATCGCCCGCGCCCTGGTGCTCTCCGAGAAGACCGTCAAGACCCACGTCTCCAACATCCTGATGAAGCTGGACGTGGCCGACCGCACCCAGGCCGCGCTCTGGGCCGTACGCACGGGTAACGCCACGGACTGAGGTCCCCGCCGGCACCGGGCCGCGCCCCTCCAGCCCGAGCGGCCTGACCGTGCGGCCGGGCTTCGCCGGGGCACGCGGGGCTCCGCCCCGCACCCCGCGCCTCAATCGCCGGCGCGGCTGGATTTCCCCCGGGCGGCGTTCCGAGCCCGAGCGGCGTCTGAGCGGGCCCGGCGGCAGCCCCGGGTACATGGCGGGGTCCCGGCGGGCCGGGGCGCTGGCCCCGGGGCACCGGGACGGAGCCGCGCCGGCGTCCAGCCCGTGCGGCGCTTGAGCACCACCCCGCCAGGAACCGCCGGGCTAGCCCCGGCCCCGCTCGCGTTCCTCCACCGCCGCGTTGTACGCCGCCACCTGCGCCCGCCGGGCCACCCGCTCCACCGGCCGCAGCGCCAACGCCCTCGCCTCCATCTCCGCGGCCGACACCGCGCCCCCGTGCCCCCGCTCGTACGCCAGCCCCACCAGCAGCCCGACCCGCTGCGCCAGCTCCAGCACCCGCACCGCCCGCGGCGGGTACCCCGGCGCCAGGACCTCCCGGCCCGCCTCGGCCCGCGCCCGGTACGCCGAGTGCGCCGCCCGCCCCGCCACGCCCGACGCCGCCACGTCCAGCCGCGTCAGCACCACCGTCGCCTCGCGCAGCGCCTCCGCCAGCTCCCGCTCCGCCTCGCCCAGCGACGGCACGTCCGCCGGCGGGGCCTCCCGTACCGGCAGGCAGTGCCAGACCACCGTGACGTGCGCGTCACCCTCCGGCCCCACCGCCTCCACCCGCGGCACCAGCCCCAGTGGAGCCGAGACGCACACCACGGCCTCCTCCGCCTCCAGGGCCCGCGCGTTGAACTCCGGCGGCCCGCTCAGCCCCAGCGGGTGCCCCGGCGCGGGCAGCGCCACCCGCAGCCCGGAAACCCCCAGCGCGCGCAGCCGCCCCAGGGCCACCGTCAGGCCCACCTGACCTGATTCATTCGGCAGACCGGCCACCCGGTGCACCGCGTCCCCGCCCACGATCGACAGCGCGGCCTCGTCGGGCGAGACGAGACCGGCCAGCAGTGCGTTCCCCCAGGCGGCCAGCCGCCCTGAACGTGGTTCGACAAGCATCCCCCCACCTTACGGACCGGCCCCGTCCCCGGGGCCCGGCCCCGCGTCCCGCCCCGAGTGGCGTAGGTTTTCCCTGGGGCCGCGCCCACAGGCGGGCACAGACAGACCATGACTGCAAGGGGAGACAACAACCTCATGAGCGACGTACTGGAGCTGGTGGACGTATCCGTGGTCCGCGAGGGCCGGGCTCTCGTGGACCAGATCTCCTGGTCGGTCAAGGAGGGGGAGCGCTGGGTGATCCTCGGCCCCAACGGCGCCGGGAAGACCACCCTGCTCAACGTCGCCTCCAGCTACCAGTTCCCCACCACGGGCACCGCCACCGTCCTCGGCTCCACCCTCGGCAAGCCCGGCAGCGACGTCTTCGAGCTCCGCCCCCGCATCGGCATGGCCGGCATCGCCATGGCCGACAAGCTCCCCAAGGGCCAGACCGTCCTCCAGACCGTCCTCACCGCCGCCTACGGCATGACCGCCACCTGGCAGGAGGAGTACGAGGCCGTCGACGAGCAGCGCGCCCGCGCCTTCCTCGACCGCCTCGGCATGAACGACTACCTGGACCGCAGGTTCGGCACCCTCTCCGAGGGCGAGCGCAAGCGCACCCTCATCGCCCGCGCCCTGATGACCGACCCCGAGCTGCTGCTCCTCGACGAGCCCGCCGCCGGCCTCGACCTGGGCGGCCGCGAGGACCTCGTCCGCCGCCTCGGCCGGCTCGCCCGCGACCCCCTGGCCCCCTCCATGGTCATGGTCACCCACCACGTCGAGGAGATCGCCCCCGGCTTCACCCACGTCCTGATGATCCGTCAGGGCAAGGTGGTCACCGCCGGACCCATCGACCTCGAACTCACCTCCCGCAACCTCTCCCTCTGCTTCGGCCTCCCGCTCGTCGTCGAGCGCAACGGCCACGACCGCTGGAGCGCCCAGGGCCTGCCCCTGCGTTGACGCGTACCCTGTCCCGACCGCGCCCGCCCCACCTACCATGACCACGTGGACATCGACGCATGGGTGTGGTGGCTCATCGGAGCGGTCGGACTGGGCATACCCCTGGTCCTCACCGCGATGCCGGAGTTCGGCATGTTCGCCGCGGGAGCGGTCGCGGCCGCGATCACGGCGGCACTGGGCGGCGGCGTCGTCGCCCAGGTCCTCGTCTTCGTGGCCGTCTCGGTCGCGCTGCTCGCCGTGGTCCGCCCGATCGCCAACCGGCACCGCGACCAGCGCCCCCAACACCGCAGCGGAATAGACGCCTTGAAGGGAAGAACCGCCGTCGTCCTGGAACGCGTCGACAGCAGAGGCGGACGCATCAAACTGGCCGGTGAGATCTGGTCGGCCCGCAGCCTCGACGCGGACCTCAGCTTCGAACCCGGCCAGCAGGTCGACGTGGTCGACATCGACGGCGCCACCGCCGTCGTCATGTAACAGAAAGCCAGAAGGGGCGGGGGAACCGCATGCAACCGATCATCATCGTCTTGATCATTCTGGTGGTGCTGGTCTTCATCGCGCTGGTCAAGACGATCCAGGTGATCCCTCAGGCCAGCGCCGCGATCGTCGAACGCTTCGGCCGCTACACCCGCACCCTCAACGCGGGCCTCAACATCGTCGTCCCGTTCATCGACTCGATCCGCAACCGGATCGACCTGCGCGAACAGGTCGTCCCGTTCCCGCCGCAGCCGGTGATCACCCAGGACAACCTGGTCGTCAACATCGACACCGTCATCTACTACCAGGTGACCGACGCCCGCGCCGCGACCTACGAGGTCGCCAGCTACATCCAGGCCATCGAGCAGCTGACCGTCACCACCCTCCGCAACATCATCGGCGGCATGGACCTGGAACGGACCCTCACCTCCCGCGAGGAGATCAACGCGGCGCTGCGCGGAGTCCTCGACGAGGCCACCGGCAAGTGGGGCATCCGCGTCAACCGCGTCGAGCTCAAGGCCATCGAGCCGCCCACCTCCATCCAGGACTCGATGGAGAAGCAGATGCGCGCCGACCGCGACAAGCGCGCCGCCATCCTCCAGGCCGAGGGCGTCCGCCAGTCCGAGATCCTCCGCGCCGAGGGCGAGAAGCAGTCCTCCATCCTCCGCGCCGAGGGTGAGGCCAAGGCCGCGGCGCTGAAGGCCGAGGGCGAGGCCCAGGCCATCCGCACCGTCTTCGAGTCCATCCACGCAGGCGACGCCGACCAGAAGCTGCTCGCCTACCAGTACCTCCAGATGCTCCCGAAGATCGCCGAAGGCGACGCCAACAAGCTCTGGATCGTGCCCAGCGAGATCGGCGACGCCCTCAAGGGCCTGTCCGGCGCCATGGGCAACTTCGGCCCCCTCGGCGGCGGTTCCGTCCCGAAGCAGGCCGCGCCCGGTGACACCCCCACCCGCCGGGAACAGCCCCCCATCGACTGACCCCACCCACCACCCACCGGCCGGATCCGGCATGATCGGTGAGGCCCCTCGACCTTCAGGGCGGGGAGGCGACTCACTGATCGAAGGAGATGGCCTTGTCCATCCACGACTCCCTCGGGGAATCCCTCGCGGTCTTCGCCGCCGGTGTCGGAGCCGGCACCATCAACACCATCGTCGGCTCCGGCACCCTCATCACCTTCCCGGTGCTGCTGGCCACCGGCCTGCCACCGGTCACCGCCAACGTGTCCAACACCCTGGGCCTCGTCCCCGGCTCCGTCAGCGGCGCCATCGGCTACCGCAAGGAACTCCGCGGACAAGGGCGACGGGTCCTGCGCCTGGCCGCCACCAGCCTCGTCGGCGGGCTCGCCGGCGCGGTCCTCCTGCTCACCCTGCCCTCGGAGTCCTTCGACACGATCGTGCCCGTCCTCATCGGACTGGCCCTCGTCCTCGTCGTCCTCCAGCCCCGCCTCGCCAAGGCCCTCAAAGAACGACGGCAACGCGCCGGCGGCAGTGGCCCCCACCCCGACGGCGGCCCGGCCCTCCACGCCGGCATGCTGCTCGCCAGCACCTACGGCGGCTACTTCGGCGCCGCCCAAGGAGTCCTCTACGTGGGCCTGATGGGCCTCTTCCTGCACGAGGACCTGCAACGCGTCAACGCCGTCAAGAACGTCCTCGCCGGCCTCGTCAACGGCATCGCCGCCGTCTTCTTCCTCTTCGTCGCCGAGTTCGACTGGACGGCCGTCCTGCTCATCGCCGCCGGATCCACCCTCGGCGGCCAGCTCGGCGCGAAGGTCGGCCGCCGCCTCCCGCCGACCGCGCTGCGCGCGGTCATCGTGGCGGTCGGCGTCGCGGCGATCGTCCAACTCTCCCTCCGCTGAACGGACGGCCCGCTCAGGCCGTCCGCTCCAGCCACTCCGGCAGCGCCTCACCCTCCGCCGCCCCCAGGGCGAGCAGCATGGCGTCCGCCGGGGAGGGCACGAACGGCTTCCGGAGGAGCGGCATCCCCGCCTCCTCCGGAGTCCGGGCCGCCTTGCGGTGGTTGTCCTCCGCGCAGGAGGCCACCGTGTTCAGCCAGGTGTCCCCACCACCCTGCGCCTTCGGCAGCACGTGGTCCACGGTGGTCGCTCGCTTCCCGCAGTACGCGCACCGGTACCTGTCCCGCACCAGCACCCCCCGCCGCGACCACGGAGCGTGTCTTCGGAACGGCACCCGTACGTACCTGCACAGCCTGATCACCCGGGGCACCGGCAGATCCACCGCCGCGGCGCGCATACGGAGCCCGGGATGCGAGGCTTCCACCACGGCCTTGTCCTGGAGCACCAGGACCACGGCCCGGTTCGACGTCACCGTCGACAGCGGCTCGAAGCTCGCGTTCAGCACCAGCGTGTCCCGCATCTCGCCCACCTCCCGTGCGCAGGCCCGCGACCACCCTGGCTACAGGGCCCGCCCCCACTCTGGACGGGCCGGCCACGCGGGACAACGCAATAAAAATGCCCGGCCCCGGCCACCCTCAGACCAGGACCGGGCAAATTCCAGGAGAACGCTCAACCCGCGGCCGGCGCCTCGTACTCGCCGATCAGCTGGGCCCGTCCCAGCGCGTGGAACCGCAGGTGGAACCCGACCACCGCCGGCGACGCGTCTGCGTCCGGCCCCAGTTCCGCCCGGTCCACCGCGTACACGGTGAACACGTACCGGTGCCGCTCGCCGGCCGGCGGCGCGGCCCCACCGAAGTCCTTCGACCCGTAGTCGTTGCGCACGTGCACCGCCCCGGCCGGCAGCCCCTCGAACTTCCCGCTGCCCGCACCGGCCGGCAGTTCGGTCACCGACGCCGGGATGTCGAACAACACCCAGTGCCAGAACCCGCTGCCCGTCGGAGCGTCCGGGTCGAAGCAGGTCACGGCGAAACTCTCGGTCCTCTCCGGGAACCCCTCCCACCGCAGGTGCGGCGACACGTCCCCACCGGCCTTCACCTGCCCCTCGCCCAGCTCCCCGCCGTGCACCAGGTCATCACTGGTCACGGTGAACTCGTGCACCTCGGGGTGGAAATCGTGCGGCAGCGGCGGTCGCTTGCGCTCGGACACGACGGAAACCTCCTCGCGTGATCGAAAAGCCTGCAACGCGAGCCTAAGCCCTTCCGGCCAGGCCGTATCTTCACCCAATGCGAAGATCAAGAAACGCGCCGTCAGCTTTCCGCGGCACCGTCGCCGCGGCCCTGCTGTCCAGCGCGGCAGCGGTCGCCGCCACCCTCGTCGCGATATCCCCGGCGCAGGCGTCCGGCACCCAGCAGTCCACACCCGACCCCGAGGACAAGCGCAACGAACAGGTCCTGTTCCGCTCGGGCACCGGAGGCTACGGCTGTTACCGCATCCCCACCCTCACCCGAACGAAGACGGGCGCGCTCCTCGCCTTCGCCGAAGCCCGCACCTCCCCCTCCTGCGCCGACCGTGGCCCGATGGACATCGTGGTCCGCCGCTCCACCAACGACGGCCGCACCTGGGGACCCGTCCGCACGGTCCTGACCGGCCGCCCCGTGATCAGGGAGGAGGGCAAACCCGACCAGCCGGGCGACCCCAAGGCCCCCTGGACCCACGGCAACGCCTCCCCGGTCGCCGACCTCGAGACCGGCGACGTCTTCCTGCTCTCCACCGGCGAGCCGACCGTCCCCGGAGGCAAGCGCCTCGCCTACGTCCAGAAGAGCACCGACGACGGCGTCTCCTTCGGCCTGCCCGCAGATCTCCACCGCCTCAGCGGCAGGACCGACGGCTGGTTCGGCACCGGCCCCTCGCACGGCATCCAGCTGCGCAACGGCACCGCCCACGACGGACGCCTCGTCGTGGGCGCCTACGAAAGCCCGAGCGGCAAGCCCCAGCACACCGGCGTCTACTACAGCGACGACCACGGTGCGACCTGGAAGACGAGCGCCACGTACGCCGCCGGCGAGACCGTGCCGCCCGCCGCCGAGATCAAGCCCACCGAACCCTCGGTGGTCGAACTCCTCGACGGAACCGTCTACGTGGGCGCCCGCAACGAGGTGTCGCCGAAGACCGGGCCGGACGGAAAGCCCGTCCCCCCGCACCACCGGGTACGCGCCAGAAGCACCGACGGCGGCGCCACGGTCAGGAACTTCCAGACCGTCCCCAGCCTCGTCACCCCCCAGATCCAGGCCTCCCTCCTGGCCCCGCGCCTCACGTACCAGAACACGCCCGGCGACACGCTCATCGCGGCGGCCCCCGCCGACCCGATGGACCGCGGGAAGTTCGAGATCCGCTACTCCCTCGACCACGGCGAGACCTGGCAGCGCCCCGCCGACGACGCGGGCCGCATCAACAAGGACCGCGTCGGCTACCCGGACCGGGCCGGCTACTCGGACCTCGTCGAAATGGGCGTCGAGGTCCCCGGCCCGTCCGGCGAACCGGTCATGACCGGCGGCGAGATCGGCATGGTGTACGAGGGCGGCAGCACCTTCTCCGCCCAGCACGTCTACTTCAAGCGCTTCTACCCGTCGGACCTGAAGATCCCCGGCACCTTCGCCGGCACCAGGAACCCCCAGCCGCGGCAGCTGCCCGGTCCCACCACCCCGGACAGCGGACCGCACGCCAACGACGCCTACCTCGCCGATGACGCGAAGGTCGTCAAGGAGGGCAGGTTCGGCCAGGGCCTCGCCCTCGACGGCGCCCTGCCGTCCACCGCCGAGAACCCGAACGCGGCCGACTGGGCCGACGTCCCGTACGCCGCCTCCATCGACCCAGGCCAGGACGGGTTCACGTACTCGCTCCACTTCAGGCGGGACCCCGCCGCTCCCACGACCGCCCAGGTCCTGATGTGGGCCTACGGCGTCAACGCCGAGCCCCAGGTGTGGGTACGCGCCTACCCGGCCGAGGGGGTGGTCCGGGCCCGCGTCGAGGGCCCCGGCGGCAAGGCCGTCACCACCGTGGTCTCCGTCCCCGAGGCATTCGCCGCCGACGCCGGCTGGTACCACCTGACCCTGGTCCGGTCCGGCAAGGACGTCACGCTGGCCGTCGCCTCGGCCGCGGACCCGGACCGCACCGCGGTGGTACGGGACCAGCGCCTCGGCACCGCCCTCGAAGGCCCCGTCACCTCCCCCCGCCACGCCGGCAACGACGGGATCCGGATCGGCGCCAAGCCTGACGGCACCAACCCCTTCAAGGGCACCGTCGACGACTTCCGCATGTACCGCACCGCCCTGACCGAGAGCGACCTCGAACTCCTCGGAACCGGCCGGACCACCGCGAAGGACAAGGACCACATCGCCGCACGCCTGGCCTTCCAGGTCGTCGACGACGCCACCCCGGCCGGCCCGGTCACCGAGTTCGCCATCGCCGACGACGTCTCCGGCAACTGCGCCGACGCCACCATCCTGCTCGACCCCGGAAAGAAGCCCGTCAACACCGCGTCCGGCGACGCCAGGATGGGCAAGTACGGCCTGACCACCGACTCCACCCGCCAGGGCCTCGAAGTCCCGTACACGCCCGCGCTCGACCCCGGCACCGGCGACTTCACCCACACCCTCTGGTTCCGCTACACGGCCACCACGACGACCCCCGGATCCACCCTCGTGTGGGCCTACGGCGTGGGAACCGAACAGGCCCCGAAGCCCTCGCTTTGGGTCCGCACCGACCCGAAGAACGACCGCCTCCACGCCCTGGCCGAGACCGACCACGGCAAGGTCTGGCTGGAGCTGAAGGACAAGGACACGACCCGGACCGCCTTCGGCGACGGCGGCTGGCACCTGCTCACCCTCACCCGCGAGGGAGACTCCCTCACGCTCCAGGTCGACGCCCCGCACGCGGACCGCACCGCCGGAGGCACCGGCCTGGGAGCCGACGGCACCGGCTCCTTCACCGCCGGCCGCCCGGACGCCCTCGGACTGCGGCTGGGCTCACGCCCGGGCGGCACCGAGGTCTTCACCGGAGCCCTCGACGACTACCGCTTCTACCACCGGGCCCTGACCCGGCGTCCCCTCGGCCAGACAGGACCCGACCAGGAGCTGGACAAGATCACCAAGACGGGTTCCGGCACGGCCGACTACCCGGTGGACCAGAAGGTCTGGTGGTCACTGGAGCACAGCACCACCCAGGTCCACGACATGTACACCCGCCCCGTCGTCGGCGGCCCCGCCACCCCGGACGCCTCCGGCCACTGCAACAACGCCTTCGTACGCGGCGACGCCGTCATCGACGGCACCGGCGGCACCTTCGGAGGCGGTGGCGTCACCCTCGACGGCACCGACGGCCACGTCGAGCTCCCCTTCACCGACACCGAAGCCATCGGCTCCGAGGACTTCACCCTCGCCGTGTGGGTCCGCTTCGACGCGGCCAAGGCCGGCCTCGCGAAGAAGACCCCCGTGATCGCCTGGGCGTACGGCCAGGGAGACGCCGACCGCCAGCTCTGGATCCGCGCCGAGCCGGAACACAACCGTATCTCGGCCCTGATCCAGACGGACCTCGCGACCTCCTACGTCAAGGCCTCCGACGCCTCCTTCCGCACCGACAAGGACGCCTACCACCACGTCGTCCTGCAGCGGGCCGACGGCAAGCTCACGCTCACCATCACCGAGACCGGCTCCGGCGGCAGCCCCGTCGTGGCCAAGGGCGAGGCGGACGCACCCGCGGGCGGCTCCGTCCACTCCACGGACGACTTCCAGGCCGACGGCATCAAGCTCGGCAGCCGCCTCGACGGCGGCCA
Organism: Streptomyces sp. NPDC012888; assembly: GCF_042900645.1. Classification (NCBI taxonomy): domain Bacteria; kingdom Bacillati; phylum Actinomycetota; class Actinomycetes; order Kitasatosporales; family Streptomycetaceae; genus Streptomyces; species Streptomyces sp. NPDC012888. The sequence continues at coordinate 571,488 of NZ_JBIBBM010000001.1, forward strand.
CCCGTTCGAAGGCTCCCTCGACGAGTTCACCCTCGTCCGCCGGGCCCTCACCCCCGACGAGCTGACCGCACTCAGGGTCGGCAACGAGCTGCCGGCGGACCGGGCCACCGTCGCCCGACTGTCCTTCGAGAAGATCACCAGCACCGGCTACGCCCGCATGTAGCGGAGAACGCCGAGGGCCCGGACCGCCACCGCGATCCGGGCCCTCACCCGTTGCCCGCCGCCTCAGAACCAGTTCCGCTGCGACCCCACCGAAGCGATCCACTGGTTCAGGTACGCCGCCCAGTCCGTCCCCTGGTACGACTGCAGCCCCACCTGGAAGCACCGGAACGTGTCGCTGCCCTCGGAGAACAGCCCGGGCTTCTTGTCCATCTCCAGGACGACGTCCATCTCGCGCCCGTCCGAGACGAAGGTCAGCTCCACCTGGTTCAGCCCCCGGTACTGCGCCGGCGGCAGGAACTCGATCTCCTGGTAGAACGGCAGCGACTGCCGGGTACCCCGGATGTGGCCCCGCTCCATGTCCGCGCTGCGGAACCGGAAGCCCAGCTGCCCGAACGCGTCCAGGATCGCCTGCTGCGCCGGAACCGGGTGCACGTTGATCGGGTCCAGGTCACCGGCGTCCACCGCCCGCGCGATCTCCAGCTCCGTGCTCACTCCGATGTTCATCCCGTGCAGGTGCTGACCCGCGAAGTGGGTGATCGGCGTCTCCCACGGGATCTCCAGCACGAACGGCACCACGTGCTGCGCCCCCGCCTGCACGGTGAAGGCGCCACCCAGCCGCTGCTTGGTGAAGACGATGTCCTGCTTGACCTCCTGGTCACCGCCCTCGACCTCGACCCGGGCCTGCAGACCGACGGACAGCCCCTCGATCTGCTGCTCCACACTCCCGCCCTGGATCCGCACCTCGCCCTGGACGATCCCGCCGGGAACGACGTTCGGCTCGGTGATGATCGTGTCCACCGAGGCCCCGCCGGCCCCGAGGCTCGCGAGCAGCTTCCTGAACCCCATTACTGACTCCTCTACCTGCTGTCCGTGCGTCTACGACTTCTCACGCGGAACCCTAGGCCCCGGTTCCAGCCGCATCGAGTCCACTACGCTCGACCGGATGAGCGCGCGCCCCGACCGTACGCCCCTGCCCCGCGACTTCTACGACCGCCCTGTCCTCACCGTGGCCCCGGACCTCCTCGGCCGCACCCTGGTCCGCACCACCCCCGACGGCCCGATCGAGCTCCGCATCACCGAGGTGGAGGCGTACGAGGGGGAGGCCGATCCCGGCTCCCACGCCTACCGCGGACGCACGGCCCGCAACGCGTCCATGTTCGGTCCCCCCGGACACGCGTACGTCTACTTCATCTACGGCATGTGGTTCAGCCTCAACCTGGTGTGCGGCCCGGAGGGCACCGCGAGCGGGGTCCTGGTCCGCGCCGGCGAGATCACCGTGGGCGCCGACCTCGCCGCCAAACGTCGACTCTCAGCCAGATACCCCCGAGAACTGGCCAAGGGTCCGGCGCGGCTGGCGACCGCCCTGGACGTCGACCGCACCCTCGACGGCACCGACCTCTGCGCCGGCCCCGGCTCACCCCTGTCCGTACTCGCCGGCACCCCCACCCGGCCCGACCAGGTGAGCAACGGTCCGCGCACCGGAGTGGGCGGCCACGGTGCCCACCACCCGTACCGCTTCTGGGTCACCGACGACCCCACCGTCAGCCCCTACAGGGCCCACGCGCCGCGCCGTCGCTCGACTTGACTCGGCCCTGGCGGACGCCTAACGTAGCCCGAGCCGCTTGAGACGGAGCACTGCTTTCAGCAGGTCCGGAGCGGCCAAACCACTACCAACGACTCACCCTGGCGGGGATGAATTCGGCGTGCCCGAATTCGGATCCGGCGGCCCGATTATGAGCCGCAAGGGAAATCGGTTAACGTAGTGACCACGCCGGAAGGGAAACGCGAAAGCGGGAACCGGAAAGCGCCGAGGAAATCGGATCGGAAAGATCTGATAGAGTCGGAAACGAAGAACGAAGGAAGCGCCCGGAGGGCCCGGAGACGGGAACGAAGGAAGCGTCCGCACCTTGAGAACTCAAC